>WRLH01000064.1 GCA_009777715.1 Lachnospiraceae bacterium | reverse complement strand
CGGCTGTGCTAAGCTGGTGATTTTCTGCAATGCCCCTGATGACAATCCATTCATGGCTGGCGCGTTCCACGGCGTGACGGAAACCGATACCGTCATCAATGTTGGCGTCAGCGGCCCCGGAGTGGTCAAAACCGCGTTAAGCAAAGTAAAGGGTGAAAATTTTGAAGTGCTTTGTGAGACGATCAAAAAAACCGCTTTCAAAGTGACAAGGGTCGGCCAATTGGTTGCCAAAGAAGCGTCCCGGCGTTTAAACGTGCCTTTCGGCATTGTTGATTTGTCATTAGCCCCAACGCCCGCCGTAGGTGACAGCGTTGCCGATATTTTGTGTGAGATTGGCCTTGAATATGTTGGCGCGCCCGGAACGACTGCCGCCCTGGCTCTTTTAAATGACCAAGTCAAAAAAGGCGGCGTGATGGCTTCATCTTATGTCGGCGGCTTAAGCGGGGCTTTTATCCCGGTCAGCGAAGACCAAGGCATGATTGACGCAGTTACTGCCGGGGCCCTTACGCTGGAAAAGCTTGAGGCGATGACCTGCGTCTGCTCGGTTGGCCTTGACATGATTGCCATTCCCGGCGATACAAAAGCTTCCTCAATATCCGGAATCATTGCTGATGAAATGGCAATCGGCATGATTAACCAAAAAACCACCGCTGTCCGGATTATCCCGGTAATCGGGAAAAAAGTGGGTGACATTGCGCAGTTTGGCGGCTTATTAGGCCATGCTCCCATTATTAAGGTTAATCCTTTTGGCTGTGACGCTTTCATTAATAGGGGGGGACGCATCCCCGCCCCGATTAACAGCTTTAAAAATTAAGAGTAACGTCACCAGAGCCACCGAGCCGCAATCCCGCCTAAATATTTTCTTAAGAAAATTTAATCAAATCTTAACTTGTCAAAAAGTTTTTCTTGTGATAGAATAATCCCAGAACACATAAAATGACATGAAAATTGAGAGGATATTATGAGTAAACTTAACCGAAAACTACTAGTTTTAAGCCTAATAACAGCATTAATGGCAGGACTTCTTAGCGGCTGCGGGAGGAAAGAAGAGACAATCGACCCCAACGCCATTGCTTTTCTTGCCAATTACCAAGACATCGAATTTGGGAGCGGTTATATCCAGTCGGCGGCTGCCAGCGGTGATTATCTTTATGCTTACACCCAAGAATGGATTGAAGCAGAGATGGCTAGCGTTAATAAGCTTTTAAAGGCTTCAATCGCTGACGGGACATTTACCGAAATCCCGCTTCTTTTCCTGGGCGAGAATACTTACATAAACGGGATGGCAATTAATGAGCAAGGGAATCTGATTTTACTTGCCCCGGAATGGAATGATGAGGGGGCGATATACATTTTATATGAAGTAACTCCCGATGGCCAAAAATTAAGCGAAACTGATATCGGTGACAAACTTTCACTTGGCGTTAACAACTGGCTGAATAATATGTATAGTGACGGCAAGGGCAATTTATATTTTACCATCAGTACTGACACAGGCGGGTCGAGAATAATCGGCATTTTAAATGACGGCTCTGTCACAAAAGCCGTTGATTACACTAACTACATTCAAGGCTTACTTTGTACGGAAGATGATGTTTTTGCCAGCACTTGGAGTGAGACAAGTACTGGAACGGTGCTTAAGAAAGCCGACTTTGCGGCGGGCTCTTTAGGCGCGGATATCCAGTTTAGCGGCGTAAGCCAGTATGGGAATATGAGCTTTGCCGCCGGGAGTGAAACCGGATTGCTTATTAGTGACGGAACCAGCTTATATCGCGGCGACATGGAAACAATGACGGCAACAAAGCTGCTTAATTTTATTGACAGCGATATTGATGTTAATGATGTCCGTTATTTTGGCCAGCTTGAAAATGGCTCGTTCTGGCTTTTAAACCACATCTGGGGACAAGATCGAAGCATAACAGAGCTAATTGTTTTGGAACAGACAACGCAGGGTAATCTTCCGGCCCGCCAGAATATCACTTACGGCACTCTTTATTTGGGGCAAGATGTCCGCAGCGCGATTATTAATTTTAACCGGAGCAATCAAGATTACCGGATTGTTGCCAAAGAATATATCAATTTAAACGAAGATACCGACTGGCAAGCGGCAATGATTCAGTTTAACAATGATTTGGCAAGCGGAATAGGGCTTGATATCATTGACTTGTCAACCGCCAATTTTTCCATGCTCGCGGCAAAGAATGCTTTGCTTGACCTAAATCCATTGTTTGAAAAAAGTGAAATCAATTTAGATGATTATATGGAAAATGCCATCAAGGCTTATGAATTAGATGGCAAGAAATATGGGATGATGACTGGGTTTGCGGTTAATACCTTGGTAGGCCATGAGAGCAGACTCACCGGAATTGACAGCTGGAATGTCCAGGACATGATTGCATGGGCCGAAAAATATCCTGATTCCCAGCTAATGAACACAAATTCGTCACAAATTATGTATACAATGGTATATTCAGTCCTTGATAAATTTGTTGATTGGAATACCGGCACTTGCGATTTTACCGGGGAAGAGTTTATCAAAATCATGGAATTTGCCGCCACTTTCGGCAATGATTATGACGATTGGAGTAATCCTAACCGGATAGGGACCCATGAGGGCTTAACAACAGGGAAATATCTGCTGATGGATCAATGGGTTAATAATTTGACCTCGCTGCAAATGATTGACGCTCTGTTTGACGGGGAAGCAAAATTCATTGGTTACCCGACCGAAACCGGAAGCGGATTTATGTTATCGCCTTATGGAGCGGTGGGAATCAGCGCAAAATCTAATTATACCGATGGCGCGTTTGAGTTTATCAAATATATGATGTCGGATGCTTTCCAAATAGATGCGGATAATGGCCGCTATACGATTCCGATTAAGAAAAGCGCATTGGACGAAGTAATCAGGGTTGCAACAGCCCCGGTTTCGGAGTCGCAAAATTATGTCTCAACTTGGGGATATGATGACCTCATGATTGAAATCCTCCAGTCGCGCAATATCGATTTTAAAGACCAGTTCCTTGATTTAATCTCGCGGGCTGATGGATTAAGGTTTTATGACGAGCAAATGTACAATATTATTAATGAAGAGACAGAAAGCTTTTTTGCCGGAGCAAAGACGGCAATGGAAGTAGCACAGATTATCCAGAATCGGATTCAGGTTTATGTGAATGAAAATCGCTAGGAAGAAAAAAGACAGAAATATTCTCAAATATCAGCAGAAAGGCAGGAGATTTTCAATCTTCTGTCTTATGCCGAGTTTTTCCGGGGTCATGCTATTTTTCATTGCCCCCTTTATGGTGGTTATTTATTATTCATTGATTGATAATCCCATTAACCACGAGTTTGTGTTTTTTAGTAACTTTGTTGACGTGTTTAATAATGCTGCTTTTAAGCAGGCAGCCGCCAATACGCTTAAGTTTTCCGGCATTGCCGTCCCGCTGGCGGTCTCCCTGTCCTTGCTGCTGGCGATGATGCTTAACTCAAAAATACCGTTCCGCAGCCAGTTTAGGACTTTTTTCCTTAGTCCGATGATGGTGCCGATTGCTTCAATTGTTTTGATTTGGCAGGTATTATTTCATTACAATGGCATTGTTAATGATATGCTGGGGATTTTTAGCGTTCACAAGATTGACTGGTTTAAATCAGAGTACGCCCCAATTGTAATTGTTATCCTTTTCCTCTGGAAGAATTTGGGTTACAATATGATTTTGTTTATGGCTGCCCTTTCAAGCATTCCAAGAGAGATTCTTGAGGTGGCAGAAATGGAAAGCGCAAAGCCCTGGCAAATTTTTTGGTACATAAAAATCCGTTATCTTTCGGCGACGATTTTGTTTGTGACGATAATGTCACTTATTAATTCATTTAAGGTTTTCCGGGAGATATACCTTTTGACTGGGGATTATCCTTTTTCTTCGGTGTATATGTTGCAGCATTACATGAATAATGCGTTTAGCCGCCTTGATTACCAGCGTTTATCGGCTGGGGCAATCATGATGTCGATTGCGATGATTATCATTATCGGGGTGATGTTTATTACGGAGAATTATTTTGGGCGCGATGTGGAGGGGTAGGGCTTTTATCTTATGTTATTTTATGATATTTCCGCGCGGAGTTGAGGGAAGCTTTATGGATTTGTGACTGGGCCTGGTTAGGTATTATCTCATTCCGCGTGAAGAGAGGGTTAGGGTTTTATGCTTATTAATTTTCCGCGCGAAGTTGAGGATTAAGTTTTGATTTTTGAAGTTTTAATCGTGCGAAAGAGAGTGCGATTCATAAGACCGACCCTTGAGAAATGTCGTTACTTAATTCGCGTATTTTGCGAATTTATGTAACGCAACATTTCTCTCGGAGCGAAAGCGTGTCGG
>WRLH01000063.1 GCA_009777715.1 Lachnospiraceae bacterium | reverse complement strand
GTTAGGGTAAGTGTATGGATAAATAACTGGTGTTATTAAATCAATGTTAATGCCTTTTTAGGTATTGATATAAATAATGAAAAATATATCGGGAGATATATTGACAAATTTCAAATATTGAGTTAGGGAGATTTGCGATGAGAAATAGACCAATCGCTTATATATTAGTATCGATAATAGCTTTAATTTTTGCCTTAACAGTATTAGTATTCCAGTTCGTGCGGATTAGCATTATTAGCGGCGAAATGGTATTGTCAAGCCAGCTGCCAATGATGGCAAGTGAATCAGCCAGCCTCCTTACCGTCATCGAATCGGTGATTGCATTACTTATCCCGGTGACGCTGGTCGGTTTTTTTGTGCTTCTTATCATTTCAGTATGCCGTAAGGAAGCTTCAATTGCCAGCGTCAATATATGCCTCAAACTTTTGATTGTCCCAGCGTCCCTGCTCTTAGTCAGCGCATTGCAAAAAACATTATATATTTATTTGTATGAAGGGCGGTTTTCGATTGAATATACTTGGCTTGAGCTGTTGATATCCACCACGGTTATCACAATATATAGCCTGACCGTCTTTGAAAAACTAAAATCGGGTTATTGGCTTATCTTAGCCTGCTTGATCTTTGTGCTTGTTGAGGTTGGGCGTTTAAGCATTCCCGGCGTTTCATATGCTTATGTAATTAATAATAATGTCTATATATCGACCTTTGTTTCCGCGATATCATTTTATTTTAGCTATATGTTTTTGGGCTTATCATTTATTTTATGGCGTAAGGGCAAAAATGCGTAAGGGCAAAATGCCCAATGGCAAAATCATTAACGCACTTTAAAGATGGAGGATTCAAAGTGAACCGGGAAAATAAAAGAAAAATGTATGACAAGGATTATTATAAGAAAAACGCTTGCGATGAAAGCTTTAAATGTAAAATTTGTGACCGTTTGGTTGTCCCGGCCGGAGCGGGCAGCGACCACCGCAATCATTGCCCCAATTGCTTATACAGCCTGCATATCGATGATGAGCCGGGCGACCGCGACGCGGATTGCGGCGGCCATATGGAGCCAATAAGCGTCTGGGTCAGGAAAGGGGGCGAATGGGCCTTAATCCATCGCTGCAAGCAATGCGGCGTTTTAAAGCAAAACCGCATTGCCGCTGATGATAATCCGATGAAACTGATGTCAATCGCTTTGAAGCCGCTAAGCGAACCGCCTTTTCCGCTTGAGCGGATCGAGGAACTGATGAAAATGATGGGCGGAGCAAATTATTAAGTGCCGGAGAAAGAAAAAGCAAGGCGTCTGTTGACTGATTGAGTCAATAGACGCTGTTTATTTTGCTTAATGAACAGTAACGCTTGTCCTGCTATATACTGATATAAATAAGTACACGGAGATTTGCTCTTGGGTAAAGGATATTTAAAAGTTCAGACTGTCACCGCAAACGGTGGGGTCATTGTACCTAAAGTATCAATTACGGTTTTAAATGAAAAAGATCAAGTACTTTATGAATTACAAACAGATGATACCGGATCAGCAGCACAAATTGCATTGGACGCGCCGGATAAAAGATACATGGAGGAACCCAATCCCCCGGTGAAACCATTTGCGTGCTACAAGCTGCTTGCACGCGCTCCGGGATTTACGAGTGTTTTATATGAAGATGTCATGATTTTTGATACAACAACTTCAATCCTTAATATTGAAATGGATCCAGTGGCACTTGGCGGGGAGCAGGTAATTGAAAAGCGCGTAATCGGCGGACATAAATTATATGAAACAGAAGAACCGCAGCAGGTGCAGGCTGGCATTCCGGAATCAAATCCGATGGCGCGAGTTTTGCCCGAAGTCACGATCCCAAACTTTATCCGCGTCCACTTAGGGCGTGAAGAAAACACACAGGCAGCGACAGTTTCCGTTCCTTATATCACTTATATAAAGAATGTAACTTCCCATGAAATTTTTGATGAATGGCCTGAAGAAGCAATAATAGCCAATGTCCATTGCATTGTTTCTTTTACGCTTAACCGGGTTTATACTGAGTTTTACCGGAAAAGAGGACGCAATTATGATATTACCAGCGAGACATATATGGACCAAAAATATGTCCACAATGGCATTATCGGCGCAAGAATCAGCGCAATAGTCGATCGGATTTTTAATTATTATCTGGCAATCGTCGGCCATAAAGAACCATTCTTATCATTATATAATGACGGCGTGAACGTCAATATTCCCGGCCGCTTTTCGCAGTGGGGCTCTTTTTATGACGCTAGGGACCGCGGGATGAATGCGTGGCAAATCATCAACAAGTATTTTTCGCAAAGCCTTGAGCTTAGAATTTGCAATAATTTCGGCGGAGTGATTGACTCATATCCCGGTTATACCTTAACCCAAGGAAGCCGCGGCGAAGCCGTCCGCGCAATGCAGCTTTTTTTGAACCGCATTCTTGGAAGATATACAAACACAATCATCAACCCGGTTGATGGGATATATGGCCCGCAAACAGCAAATTCAGTCAGGCTTTTCCAGCAGCTTTATAATTTGCCGCAGACGGGGAACATTGACCGCCGGACCTGGTTTGAAATATCGCGGATTTATGCAATCGAAAGCGGGTTGTGGGAAATGTACAGCGAAGGCCAGCGGATTGGCGTCGGGCAGACTCCGCCGACAAAAGTAACGCGCTTAGGCGACCAAGGGGCTTTAGTTGTCGAATTGCAGTTTTTGCTTGATTTTATCGCAATGTATCATAGCGAGATACCGTTTGTCGCCCAAACAAGCCGCTTTGATTCGCTGACAGAACAAGGCGTGCTAGCTTTCCAGCGGTTGTTTAATATTACTGCTGACGGAGTTGTTGGAGCGAGACGGATAGATGGAAACAAAAATTTAAGCTTTGAAACCCACTAAAATAAAAACGATGTATAAAAATAACCTAAGTTGAAGAATTACAAGTCTCTATACGAGGAAACTGTATTATCTGTAAGTTGTGTATGACTCAAAAAAGCAATTAAATTAAATATTAGTTGCTTTTTTCATGTTTGAATCCGTTTAACCAATGAGATTCAATTATTAAGTAAATATTACTTACCACTTTCTAAAATCTCCACTAAATCCAATATCCAGAATAGACAGTTTTTGCTCTCCTATCCAATTTTCTCCTGATTCTCGTGAAAGTGAGTACCAACCAACCACAGGATAAGTTTCATCATCCCACTTGACTTCTATTTGATTATCATTAATCAAGTAGTATGTTCCATTAAATATGAAATTGTCAGCAGTATATGTAATTTTGTGATTTTTAGAAAATACGATAGTGCCACTATCAAATGTTGGTATGTTATGCACTCTTTTCCATGTTCCTGTAAGAGCATCATTTCTGGAATGTGACCATACCAAAAAGTTATCAATGCCTATAAAAGTAACAGGCACGAACAAGATAATAATTATAGCAACCAATGCCATAAACTTTGATTTTTTTCTTGAATTTTTCATTTGATTATACCTCTTCCTTTATTTTTATTAACTATCATTGATTTAATAATTATTTAAAATACGACAAATAAAAAGCCGAGTCTGTGAAAGTTTTTCTGTAAAATAGATTTTCTGTGATAATTGTTAGTGCCGGATTGATGTTTCAAAGCCTCCCGGCACTTGTTTACTTATACCTCATATTTTTAGGGTTGTCAATAACCGGCACGATTTTTAACCGGTTATTGGAAGTTCTTTTTATTAATCCGGCAATCGCCCCTCGTACATTATTGACAATTCGCCATAAACTTTGCCCCAGTCACGGATCGGCATAGCCCATTTCTTAGTCGCCTCAAACGTTGACAGGTACAAGGCTTTTAAAAGGGCTTTATCACTCGGGAATACGCTCCGTTGGCGGTTGAGCTTCCGATAAGTGGCATTCAGGCTTTCAATGGCATTGGTGGTGTAAATGACCTTCCGGACATCCGGGGAAAACTTGAAAATCGGGGAGATGGAATCCCAGTTCGTCACCCACCGCTTCATCGCACCCGGGTATTTTGCAGACTATTTTTCGGCCACGCTTTCAAGGTTCTCCAGTCCTTTTTGCTCATTCGGCGCATTATATATGGTTTTAAGATCAGCTGCGAAAGGCTTCCGTTCTTTCTCCGATACATATTTCAGGGTGTTGCGTACCTGGTGGACGATGCAGCGCTGGTACTCGGTCTGGGGATAGGCACTGTTAATGGCTTCTTTTATGCCGGTAAGGCCGTCGGCACAGATGAGCAGTATGTCATTGACGCCACGGTTCTTTAGCTCGTTAAGGATTGACAGCCAGTATTTTGAACTTTCATTTTCACCGACATGAATTGTGATGTAGTAAACTAAAATTGTAACACCAATGCTGGAAAATATGATAAAATCATAAATGAAAGTGAGGGTTACAAATGCCAAGCAAATCCAAAAATTACAGC
>WRLH01000062.1 GCA_009777715.1 Lachnospiraceae bacterium | reverse complement strand
ATCAAAATGCCCGCTGTTGCAAGCCCGCCTTTTGCTAACGGCAAATACATTTTCATAAAAATCCGGAAAAATCCAGCCCCGTCAATCGTGGCCGCTTCTGCCATTTCTTTGGGAATGCTGGAAAATGCTGAACGGAGAATAAACATACTCATCGCCAAGCCGCCCGAAAGGTAAACCAGAATCAGCCCTTGTTTCGTGTCATACAAATTGAGGTTCATAATCAAGGAAAAAATCGGCTGCGTTTTGGTATGGCCTGGCACAAGCAGGGTAATGGTAAAGAGGATGTTGTCCTGCAACCTGAATTAGTGATCAGGGAATCGGCTGCAAGCATTTAGTCCAAGGTCTTTGGCACTTGGAAATAACCATCGTATTGCTCGGGGGCATTTTTTAGAAGCTCTTCGCGTGATATCATTTTTGCGGTGACATCTTCCCGCAAAACATTTTTTTCTTGCAGGACGGAAACCAAAGGCTCAACGTTATCCGTGTTGATTTCACCCAAAATGGCGAAGCTGTTTTCCAGCACTTGTTTTCTTTCACTTAGAATTTCTTTTTCTTCGCTTGACAACCTAAGCTTTTTTGTGGCTGCTAATTCAACAATATTTTGCATTTTTAGTCCTTTCAATTAGTAACATCTGCTGATTATTCATTATATCATAATTTACAACAACTCCAGACCTGCGGTCTGTCGTTGAATAAAACACCATAAAGGACATGGTGGGTGAAAACAAATGCCGCTCGACTGCTTGCAGTCGTTTTTTGCAGGTCGCTTGTTTTCCTGCTGATTATTCATTATATCACAACTCACACGCACGAGCCAACTAAACCATTCCAAGGGAAAATGCGAAGCATTTTTATAAGTTCGATACGTTAGTATCGAATTGATACCGTCAGTATCGACTATGCATACCAGACATAATCAAGCATTTCTTTATGGAAACCTGCCTCTTTTAAAATCTGGCCTGCCCAAGGCGGGTATTCTTTTATTACCAATCGCTTTTTGTCAGGGAAAATCTTTTTTTGCTTCATCAGTAAAATAAGTTCCGCCATGATTTTGGCTAAGGGAATTGGCTGGGAATTAAGGAGCTTAAGCGTTTTGCCCTGCCGCTCCAAAACCACCTGCGGGACACCGTTTAAAAGTGCCACCGCCGTACCTTGGACATTGATAAAATCCTTTCCCTTTAAGGCTTTCCCCCATACTTGCAAAGGGTCAACCGCATTAAGCCAGACGATTTTTTCTGTCTGGCCAAACTGGCTAAGCGAAGCCATAATCCGGTCATATTCTTCGGAAAGGACGAATTGCGCCCCGCTCATTCCGGCGACAAAATAACCGCGGCGGACTGTGCCGATATACTCCCAGATCCGAAGAATTGATAAAGCCTGTCCCCAGCTAGAAGCAGGGGGCGGATTAGCATCCTTTCTCTCATCTTCTTCCGGATTATTAAGGGGGGCATAAGTTTCCCGGCATAAGATAACCTTTTGGGCAAATAAAGTTAACAGCCAATCCTCTAGCTTCTTTTCGTTTTGCTGCCTTAAGATATCCCAGCGTCCGGTTGACAAGGACATCATGCGCGTTTTTGCCCTTGCGCGGGGCGGGGCTTTTTTTAGCTTGTCCCGGTTAAGCCATTGCCGTACCGGGAGAAAGCTGTCGGCACAGACCAAGCCCTTTTCCAAGAGAGATAAAAGCCCGTCTTGTGCCGCCTGTTCCAAAGCAAGGCTATTAAAAGCTTGCATGAAGCTTGCTCCGCGCTTTTTTAGCTCCTGATAAAGCAAAGCTTCGTCATGGCTAAGGCTGGGAATATTATTTATTTCCATTTTTTCCCAATTGACTTGCTCATATCTTTCAAAACAGATTAAACCGCCGGGCTCAAAACGCCAAAAATATTCGCCCTCGGCTAACAGCTGGTCAAGCATATTTTCACGGTAACCCTTGACACGGCGGGGCAGGATTACCGCCTCCCACCAAGCTGCCGGAAAACTAGTTCCGGCGTACTGGCTAAGCGTAAGCTTTAACTGCTCGGCCGGAGGAGCATTTTTTTCAACCCTTGCCGCCATCATTGCTTGATAAGCTTCAGCCGGGCGGGTGACGGCCGCAGCCCTAAGGCCAAAGATTGTTGCTTTCTGCGCTACTTTATAACGCTTGCTGTGGTAAAAAATATCGCCGTCTGAGACCACTTTGCCAGCTTCATTTAAATCTGCTAAGGCTTTTTCAACCAAATAAAGTGCCAAAAAGTACCGCTCGCTGATTTGCCCGGCATTCATTGCCCCGCGGTAATAAAGCATCCGGCGGATAATATTTCCTAAAGCTGTTAATTGGTTTTCTTCTTCATCGTTAATATCAAGCGCCTCTGCATATTCGTTAATATGCTCGGCGGCAATCCAAAGCCCCGGCTCAATATAAGTGATAAGCCCTCTTTCAGCCAGTTGATTTACCCATAAATTTGCTGATAGTTCCTCATCAGGATATGACACTTGTGTCATATTCATGTCCATGTTTCTTTCACGGCGGCAGATATCCCTAAGCTCTTCCGATAATAAATCACCCTCAATCATCAATAACGTATGAAGCTGCTCGGCATTTTCAGGGTATTTTTTCCGGGTCATCTGCCTTTCTAACTCTTCCGGGGCCGGCTTCATCGCGTCAATTATATTAAGCTCCGTCTCCACCGCTTGCCTTACCCCGTTAGTTGTCGGGAAATAAGAATACATTTCCGCCCCCTCAACCGCCCATTGCAAAGGCAGGGACATTGGCGAAGGAATGTCCGTATAGACCTCATGGACAGCAATCTCGCCGCTTTTGATATCGCCCAAAATGCGGAGGACTGCGTCTATATTCCATAAATCCTCCAAACATTCTCGTCTCGTTTCGCGAATCAAGGGATGATTGGGATCGGTAAAAGTTCCCCTGCCATCAGCACTCTCAATCCGGAGTGAATCCAGCAAATCAGCACTTTTTATCCGCTGAAGCCAAAGCGGCTGTCTCCCCGCACTTTTCATTCCCATCATCAGCGACCGTCCGGCATTATAGCGGAAAGTCATATTAAAAGCCGGGGTCACCGGGAGCATCGCCTCAAGTATTTTCCGCGCTTCTTTAAAGGGAATTGCATAAAGCAATCCCTCCGGCAATACTTCCTCGCCCAAAGGGTAAAGCAAAAAACCATCTTCTTCATCAACACAGCCGATACTGGCATGAACGGCTTTTTCAGCCGCGTATTGCATAAGCAATGCTAAAGGCGTGTTAATCTGCCTGCCAAACATCGCATGGACCATCAGCTGATGAGAGCCGGTATGGTCTGTAAAATGCTCAACGATGATTGTTTTGTCGTCGGGCAGAATGCCAGTCGCACTGATTTGCCGCTTAAGAAAATCAGCCGCCGATTCGGCCGCAGCTTCATTTAAGCCTAAGTTCGCTAAATCTCCTAGAATCGTCTTTTCGGAAATTCCCCGGGCAAAATCCGTGAACATTTTTCCGAACTCAAGGCTGGTTAAAAATGAGCGGCCTTTTATTTCACCTTTCCAAAACGGAAGCTTTGCCCCCTCAATAGAAGCAGGTTCGACAATGACTGCGTCATTTTTTACTTGATTAACCCGCCAAGCAAATGAGCCAAAAATAAATTTTTCGCCGATCCGCACTTCGTAAACAAACTCCTCATCAAGCTCACCAAGATGGACTCCCTCGGTATTCCTAAGCGCAAATAAGCCCTTGTCCGGAATCGTCCCCCCGGCGGCAACAGCCAGCATCCGGCTATAATTGTCACCGCTCACCTGCTCATTAATCCGGTCATATAAAAGGCGCGGACGCACGGGGATTTCACGGCGATGCTCATGGTCACCGTGAAGCATACAAAGGATATCCTTTACGTCTTGTTTTGTGACATCACGGAAAGAATAAGTATATTTTAGCAGTTCCATTATTTCATCGACATGATAACCAAACGTGGACATTGAAACCAAGTGCTGGGCGAGAATATCAAAACATTTAAGCGGCGGGTTGGCAAGCTCGACCCCGCCCCGGCGGGCGATTTCCGCGGTCATCCCACAATAAAGCCCCTCCGGCGCGGTCCTTGGGTACATATACATATAGCTGGTCCGGCCGGGATTGTGTCCGGCGCGTCCGAGCCGCTGCATTGTCCCGGAAACTGTCCGCGGACAGCCAATCTGCAAAACTTGGTCAATCTCGCCAACGTCAATCCCCAATTCCATTGATGATGTCGCGCATAACAGCCTTAAGCTGCCGTTCCGGAGATTCACTTCTGTTTGCAAACGCTGTTCTTTTGACAAGCTTCCATGATGGACGCGGGCAAAGCCATCACCCCCCAGCTCATTAACATGGTATGCCAATTTCTCCGCATAGCGGCGGGCCTCGGTAAAAGCAATGACGCTGCGGCTTCCTTGGCATTGCTTAAGAACTAATTTTGCCATTTCTTCCCAGACCGGATCTTTGCGGCGGCCTTTTAAAGGAATCGTGCCTTTGATTTCGATTTTGATGTTTTTTTCCATTGCCGGGGAGACGATGACGGCTGAAAGCTTCCGGCTATCCATCTTTGGCGCAAGATATTCCGCGGCCAGATCAAGCGGCCGGATTGTCGCCGAAAGGCCAATCCGCTGAAGCGGGCTTTCTTTTTTCATCATCTCAAGGCGGGCAACCGAAAACATAAGGTGGGCGCCTCTTTTCGTGTCAATCAATGCGTGAAGCTCGTCAATTATAACCGCTGTGACCGAATGTAAAATTCCTTGGCTTAGTTTTCCGGTCAGCATTAAATAAAGTGATTCCGGGGTAATAATCAAAATATGGGGCGGGCGGCGAATCATTTTTGCCCTCTCGTTTTGGGGGGTATCACCAGTCCGGATGGCAATATTTATTTCTGTTTGCTTGCCAAATAGCTGGCTTTCTTTTTTGCCGATTCCCTCAAGCGGACGCTTCAAATTTTCCCTGATATCAGCGGCTAAAGACTTTAGCGGCGAAATATAAATAAGATATAACTTGTCTTCTAATTCGCCAGCCCTTGCCATTGCTTTTAATTTGTCAATAAAAACTAAAAACGCCGACAACGTCTTGCCTGTCCCGGTCGGGGCGCTTAAAAGGACAGAATGCCCTTCCATAATCGCCGGCCAGGCTTCCTTTTGTACTTGTGTAGGCTCGTCAAAAGTTTCATTAAACCATTGCTTTGTTGGTTCGCTGAAAATTTCCAAGGCGTTTTCAGTTTTTTTCGGTTTTTTGCTCATTAAACTTGTCCTATGGTGGATTGTAACCTAAGAACCTAAGCATACAGTATTTTGGTTAGATGGTCAATAAAAATGCTTCGCATTTTCCCTTGGAAGGATTTACTTGGCTCGTGCGTATGATTTTATAATGAAAAACAAAAGATTTTATAGTAAGAATTGCGATGATAAATCAAAAATAATTACACTTGTACCCAAAAAGCCGACACTTATCCCCAGGATATTGACATGGATTTGCTGTGATGATAAAATTCAAAAATACTCTAAATAAAAATAGACATTAGCTTTACCTAGGCTCTGACTGCTCCTTTACTTAATTATTATGAAGATTAAAAATAAGAGGTCGTGAAATTTAT
>WRLH01000061.1 GCA_009777715.1 Lachnospiraceae bacterium | reverse complement strand
CCTTGCTGTAATTTTTGGATTTGCTTGGCATTTGTAACCCTCACTTTCATTTATGATTTTATCATATTTTCCAGCATTGGTGTTACAATTTTAGTTTACCACATCAGCTTGCCGACAAGGATGCACTTATAGCCGCGTTAATTGCTGGCCAGAATGCCTGACTTAGAGGCATTTATTGTGCGTTGGCTCAAATTTAAATGAAAAGAATAGGCACTTGGTTTTTCCGTGCCAATAACATATAATAAATATATAATTTGAGAAGAATTGAGGAAATATTGAGTATGTACAAGCTTAACCCCGCTTTTGACGAAGAAGATAATGAGGAAATGAAGGTTATCCAAAAAGGGGTGCGTTTATTGGTCAGCCTCAATAAATTAAAAGGATTTCCAATAGCACGCTATGACATGAAAACTAAAAGACCTTATATTGAGCATCCTGATGGCACAAAGGAATATGTAAATGATGAAATCTAAGCCGGAAATAACAGTATTTGCCGGTCCGAATGGTTCTGGCAAAAGTACTATCGCCAATATGAATTAAATGTTTTGCGTGTTCGTATGAGACAACAAAGTGGCGGGCATGATGTGCCTATTGATAAAATACGTAGCAGGTATACTAAATCATTGATTAATATTGCAAAGTTCATATCGCTTTGCGATGTTTGCCATATTTATGATAACACAGGCAAAGAACCAAGGCGCATATTCAAAAAAAAACGCGGATATTTTTCATTTTGGCCAACTAAAATTTGGACTAAGGAAGCAATTTCTTCTTTGATTTGCTATGAAGGACATAATAATAAATAGTCGGCGAAATTCCCTTTAGATTTACATTTCTATACAAAATATGGTAAATAAAATTTTTTTCTCACAATATCTTGATAAATTTTCAAAAAGATATTATAATTAATTAGATATCAGCCGATATAAAGCAAGATAGCGGTTTGCCGATATCTGCCAGCAATTTTTATGTAAATTTAATTTACTCCGGCTGGATATTAGTGTATAATAAGTAACAAGCGGCACTTAGCGCCAGTTAGTGCTACTGCTCTTTACAACAGGCAAGATGACAATGTGGAGATTAAATTTTCCACTTTCCATAGTGGTAAAATGTGGAAATTAAAATTTTCACTTTAATTAAAAAACTATAATTTTTTGCAATTTCTCAAGCTTCGCTTGTGAAATGCAGGGGTATAAAATGGCTAAAGCGAAATCAAAGAAAAAGATGGAAATAAAAAAAGAAAAAAAGATAAGCCCGAAGCTTGCCAAGCAGATCCGCCTGACTCTTGGCGCGGTTTTTCTGATCTCGGCGATTGTCATTGCATTGATTCCGCCGGGTGATATTGAGGCGGGCGACAAATGGGAAGAAGCGCAGGTTAGGGGCGATGATAACCGGGCGGACAATTGGGGAGCAAATGCTTATCCGGCGGCAATTGGAGCCGGAACACCCGGCTGGATAGATTCGCAAACGTTCTTGGCGAAACCTAGCCTTGACCGGAATCCCACCACAGGCACATTTAATAATCCCGAAATCCGCACATCATACACGATCTATGAAATGTCAGCAGCTGCCAATCCTTGGGTCTATGTTGACCAGTTTTATTATACTGTCCACAACAATATTCCGGGTACGCCAGGGAATCTGGCGATTATTAACGGCTATAGCGACCTTCTCCCGGCTGACCAAATCAAACTGGACAATTTTTTGGCACGGGAGTATTACCGGGTTGACGAGCGAAAATTCGATGAATTTTTTGCCGATGCGACCTATTTTGTGTCTGACGCAGAACCGAATCGCCCCAATTTCAATTTCCCCGGCGGCGGCCCTGGCTTCGAAGAATATACTTATAGTTATGATGATTGGTTTAACCGGGTTGGCGGGCGAGTCGGAGCCCCGCAGCCAGCGACTCCGGACATGATTTATATCGAAGCGCAGGAAGAATGGAGCGACGCTTACGAAGCTTACAAAAACCAATGTTCTTTATTTTATCAATACATAGAGGTTGATAAACCGGCTAATGATGCTTTGTGGGCGCAATTCCGCTTAGATGATGCGGATTGGCTTGCTGGGGGAAGCGTTGGGCCACGGCCGGCACAGCCGCCGATTCTTCCGGTGGTAAACCAGCCCGGCGGGCCGGGTACTTTTACGCCGCAGAACCCCCCGGATATGACGCCATACGAGCCGACTCCGCCTTTTGCCCCTCCGGCAGGTTATGAAACAGGGGTTGGGCAGCCATTTATCAGAACCCCGGCCGACCTGTCCGCAGACAAAAAACTGCGCTTTTATTGTTCATGGGCGGAAGGCTTGCCAGCAACCCATCCTGACCGTCTTCCGGGCATGAATTTTACCCTCCAAGTCGTGACCGATCAGACGGTTGGCGGCCATGCTTATATTGCTAAGGGCGGGACCCTGACCGGAGTGCCGGGAACGAATCTTGACAATAACGGGTTTTTGATTACGAGTTTGTCAGAAATGGTCATCGGCATTGGTGACGAAGCCTTTAGGGATGTCGGAAATGTTGATGAGCTTTTGATTCCAAACGAAATCAAATTTATTGGCGACAATGCTTTTTCAAGTTCATTTATAAAGGAAATTACATTTGCGAACATTACCCAAATTGGCAACCGCGCCTTTCGGGACTGCACCCAGCTAACGAAAATCACGATTAATGAGGGGGCAAGGATTATTGGGGCGGAAGCCTTTTACGGCAGCGGCTTAAGGGAACTGGTTTTACCTTATTCAATTAATACGATCGGCTTGGGGGCGTTTGCATATTGCCACTCGCTTGAAAAGATTGACATGAGTGCGATGAACCAAAATCCAACCGTAATCGGCGCGTTTGCGTTTTATGATTTGGGCCAGCTTAATGAAGTTCTTTTTACCAATCTTAATAACAGCTTTGATATCGGGACTGGTGCTTTTGCGTTAAGGACAGCCGGGCAAGGCTCTTTATCTTCGATTACCCTGCCCAAAAGCATTACCGGTGTTTCCGGAAACGCCCTTGGCAATTATCTTTTCGCCGGGCGAATGGGGCTTAATAATGTCATTATGCCGGAAAGTTATGGAACTGACCGGATGAATGGTGATATCCAAGTTCCGTCAGGGATGTTCCTAATGTGTACTGGCCTTGAGTTTGTTGAGTTCCCCAATGTCGCCGGGGGCAGGAATGGCGGTTATGCCACTTTTATGCACTCGCCTACTACCAACGCCAATTACCCCGATGACATTGTGCCTTACATGGGCCAATACTTATTCCTCGATGTCACCAATCCAGAGTTTTATGTCCGTGGGCCGGAATTTAACCAGCAAGGGCTTCATGCCTTGCCGCGACGTTCGACATGGCAAGCTTTTAGTGAAGCACTTGACAATATCCCTTATCGTTACATTGATTCCGCCGGAGTCCAGCGGTATGAGATTAGTGACGGAGTTTATATTCTTCAGGCGAATGAAAGGGGTGAACTGACGGGCTGCCAACTGGTAGATGACAGTATGACTGGTGATCCGGTTGACCTTGTCATCCCGCCGATGGTTGGCGACATAAAGATAATTGGCATGGCTCCCGATGCGTTAGCGAACCGCAATTTACGCGCAAGGCTTCGTTCGATTACCATTTCTGACAATACTTTAACATCTGTCCCGGCAAATGCTTTTTCCGGGCTTGAAAACCTTGAATGGGTCATCATCGGCAATTCAGTTGAAGAAGTCGGCGCAAATGCCTTTTACGATTGCCGGAAGCTGACCGAGATTACCTTTAATTCTCCGCGTGGTTTTGCCCATGAGGATTTTGTCATGGGAAGCGGGGCTTTTGTTACCAACAGCCCGCGCCTTACGCTTAATGGTGACATTCATCCCGAATACGCCCCTTTCCTTTATGCAACAGACCCGGTTGAGGGAAATATTGGTTATGACGACCGGGGCAACCCGACCGGGCTTAGGATTCTTTATCGAAGCCTTGCGCCGGATCTTCTGACGGTCATGTATGACATGAATACGGAAGAGGTGGTTTTATTAAACTATCCCAAAATGGACACCTTAGACAGCCAAAACCAGAATTATATTAGGGACCGGCAAAACTATTTTTACCGGATAAATGATAAAGACGACAGGCGTAATGCCTTTATGCGTTCTTATATAGAAGCGTTAAACCCGGCGGAAATGTACAATAGCGTGAATTATGGGCCGTGGATTAACCCCGCCTATATCCGGGAGCTGTTGGGCTTTGAGCAATTTGCCCCGGCCTATTTGGCGGCTTATATTGATTGGCGCGATGAAGTAGATCCGGGTGAAAAAGCCGACAAATCAGCTGTTGTTAACCGCTTGTTTGAGGATAATTCCCCATGGCTTTTCTATAGCCAAGATTTGCTTAATGATTTAGTTGATGATGTTAATGCCCCTGCCAGAATCGCGGCCATTGTGGACAATATCAAGGATTTAAAGCCATATTTTGAGGTAAATCCTTATAGTATCATTGAAAACTTTAACAATCCGGGGCATGAAGCCTGGCAGATTCCCAATGATACCGAAATCCGCATGGCACAGGCAACCCAGAATATCGTCATTCCGGCCGGGGTGACTTCGATTGATGCAAAGAGTTATTTTGACACCAATCCGATGAACCGCAACCGCCCGAATTTTAGCGTTTATTTTAATTATTCTGTCCCCAGCTCCGGTTCGGTGATAAGCCAAGAAGAGATGACGATGATTACCGGGTTGCCAGCCCCAACCTTTACGGGAACACCTGACGAAATAGAACGCTTGACCGAAATTTACAAAAGTTCTGTCCCCGGTTTATTCAGCGGCTTTTATAATGGAAAGAGGGGCAATGACCAAGCCCTTTTCGTTTCTATGAGCACGGTGGAATCATTGCCGCCCCATGCTTTTGACAATTGCCTTAATTTGCAGACGGTCGGTTTGGGTAACGCCCTAAATGAGATTGGGATTGCGCCTTTCCGTGGCTGTGCTTTGCTCCGGACGGTAATTGGAAATGAAAAATACATCGTTGAGGAAGGCATTATTTATTCAAAAAAAGCTGATGACAGCTTCCGGATTGAGCAGTCGCTTCCGGCACGCGGTGCTTTGGTTGGCGAGCCATTTATCCCCTCGGAAAAAGACGCGATGTATATTGCGAATGTTTCCGAGATTGTCCCGGGGGCATTTGAGTCATGTTATGCGATTAACCGGGTTGATTTGTCGGACGCATCAATGCTTAGGATTATCCCCACCGATTGCTTTAATGATTCTGACCGCCAGTTACGGACAGTTCGTTTGCCCGATTCCGTTAACCGGATTGAATCCGGCGCGTTCGGAAATAACCACAACTTAAATGTTTTTATCCCCGGTTATGAAGTCCATATTTCAACAGATGCGTTTATGCTCCTGCCGAAATCAACCAACCCGGATATCCCGACTACTTCCCATGTCATCTGGACATATGAAGGCACATCGGCTTATGAATATGCAAAATATCACGGCGAGACGAGGGGAATGGGCATTACGGTTGAGGTCATGAATGATACTTATCTGGTTGATTTCCTTGACCATGAGGGAAACAACCTGATTCCGACCCAGCGTGTTTCTTGGAGTGAGGAAGCGATTCCGCCCAGTGATGAAATCATGGAAGCTTATATCGAAGAGCTGTTTTTAAATAACCGCGTCTTTACGGGCTGGTCAAGGGCGTTTAATGCGATCCGTGAACACACAACCATCATTGCCCTGACCAAAAACATGGAAGATAACGAAAATCGGTTTACGGTTACTTTCTATACTTATGACGGTGCGAATATCATCAGTGAGCAGAGGATACCTCTAAGCGAAAGTGCGGTTGAACCAAGGCCGCCCGGACGGAATGGTTTTACTTTTACTGGCTGGGCCCCGGCCACAGAGTGGCAGAATGTGACAAGGGATCTGACGGTGCTTGCCGTTTATGAAAGAAGTGACGCTCCAGGTTCTTCCGGCTCGCCCAATCCTTCCGGAAGCCCTGCCCCGGGTGATGATCCACAGGGCAGGTTTACGGTTTCGGTTTCCGGCGGCAGCGGCAGCGGCCTATACGCGCCGGGGGCAGTTGTGACAATCGCGGCTTATGCCGGGGTTGAGTCAAGGGTGTTTGACCGCTGGACAACGGCTTCAACCGGGGTCGGCTTCCAGAATGCGACCAGCCCGGTCACTTCATTTACAATGCCCGGCAACAATGTCACCGTCACCGCAACATACCGCAATGCTTTGTCTTCAAGCACCGGAGGCGGTTCGGCCCAGACGAATGAAAGCGGCGGCGGGACTGATAATAATGGCGGGCAGCGAAGCCGGTCGGAAGCAAACAGCACCATCACAAGGCCGGGAATTCCCCGCCATGAGCGTGCGGAGGCCAGCGGGAGGGGGGCTGTGGCTGATTTTTTT
>WRLH01000060.1 GCA_009777715.1 Lachnospiraceae bacterium | reverse complement strand
GCCAACCATGCAGGGAGGAATATATCAAATCCAATAGCGTGATTATCTGTATATCTATAACCTAATAAAGTTAATGGACATTTCAATCTGCAAATCAACAAAATGCTACATTCAATAAAAACCAATCCTATGCAAAACAAAACTAGCATATTAACTCTATCTAATATCCCTGCATAAAGGATATATAAAATCGCTGTCACCAAAACACACCATATAATGGTATGAACAAGCCTTACTAAATTAAGTTTTGTGCTATTTTCAAGTCTTTTCATTTTCCACTATCCGCACCATTGTATAAATTTATTATCTTGATTAAAGCAAATTCCCCCGAAAACCTCAATCGTCAAAAATAACAGTGGTTGATTTTTTCCGCAATGACACAGCCAAGCCCTTCATCGTGCGATAGAGAGTGCGATTCATAAGACCGACCCTTGAGAGGCGTCGGCACTTAGGCGGCGTATTATGACGCCTTAGTGGCCGCTACGCCCTCTCTCGGAGCGAAAGCGGGTCGGGCGATGAATTGATACTCTCGAACGCGCGGATTTAACACGCGTCGTTACAAGATTGCGGCTCGGGGGCCGCAATGACAGCGAGCTAAATTCTCTCCGCCACCAGCTCCCCCATCTTCCGGCAGCCAACCTTTGTAAGGCCGCTTGCGGCTTTGTCCGAATAAATGTCACCGGTCCGGTAACCCTCGCGTAAAACCTGCTTAACGGCTTTTTCAATTGCAGCTGCTTCTTTATCAAGAGAAAATGAATATGTAAGCATCATTGCTGCGGAAAGGATCGTCGCCAGCGGATTGGCAAGGTCAAGCCCGGCAATATCCGGCGCAGAACCGTGGCTTGGCTCATAAAGCCCAAACTTTGTCTCATTAAGAGAAGCCGAGGGCAACATTCCAATTGACCCGGCAATCATGCTTGCCTCATCGGACAATATGTCACCAAACATATTTTCTGTTAAAATAACATCGAACTGAGCGGGATTTTTGACCAGTTGCATTGCGCAATTATCAACCAGCATATGCGAAAGCGTAACATCAGGATAATCTTTTTTTACTTCGTCAACAACACTGCGCCATAATCTTGAAGAATCAAGCACGTTGGCTTTATCAACGCTGATGACTTGATTTTTACGCTTGCTGGCGATTTCAAATGCTTTAACCGCGATTCTTCTCACTTCATTTTCATCATAAACCAGCGTATCATACGCTTTTCTTAAGCCGTTTTCGATAACAGTTTTGCGTTCGCCAAAATAAAGGCCGCCTGTCAGCTCGCGGATAATAAGCATATCAAAACCGCAGCTTGCTATCTCCTCTCTTAGCGGGCAAGCCTCCTTTAACTCATCATATAAAACGGCAGGGCGTAAATTCGCGAATAAATTAAGCTCCTTGCGAAGCTTAAGCAGGCCCGCTTCCGGCCGCAGCTTTGGCTCTAACTTGTACCACGGTGAAACCACAGGGTCACCGCCAATCGAACCCATCAAAACCGCGTCAGCCTTTTTTGCCTTTAAAACCGCGTCCTCTGTTAAGGGTACGCCGTGGGCATCAATCGAAGCCCCGCCCATCAAAATATCAGTAAACAATATTTCATGGCTGTAAACCTCTGCCATTTTTAACAGGACTTTTTTTGCTTCGCTTAAAATTTCCGGCCCGATTCCATCGCCCGGAATACACGTAATATTAAGATTCATATTAGCTTTCAGCTTCCGGTTTTTCGATTTGGGTAATACATTTTTTTTGCATTGGAATCCGGCAATTTTTGTTGTTGCCAAATTCTACAATCACGGTATCGTCAGCAATATCAATTACCGTTCCGTAAAAACCGCTGCTCGTCAGAACCGAATCGCCAATCTCAACCTGTGATAACATTGCCTCATGCCTTTTGCGTTCTTTTTTCTGGGGACGCATCATAAAGAAATAAAGGAAACCAAAGATAAGGACTAAATAGCCTACCATTCCCATCATGCCTAATCCGGCCATTTCTTCGCCCGCTGCTAATACAATATTCATTTTAATCAACCTTTCTTGGCACGCCATATCGGCCCGCTTTTTATCCCTTTTTAATGATACACAACTTGCCCAAGAAAAACAAGGGCAATCTTCATCTTACATTAAAGCCGCTGGCTTCCTAAGCATAAAATTTAAGCTTATTCTCTTTGTACGCTTTAAAAGCCCCCTTAGCAATCGCTTCCCCGGCCTCTTCCATCATTTTATTATAAAAATAAAGATTATGCAGGACGCAAAGCCTCATTCCCAGCATTTCCCCGGCCTTTAATAAATGGCGGATATATGCCCGCGAATAACGCCCACAAGCAGGACAGGCACAGCTTTTGTCAATGGGATTATCGTCTTGTTCATATTTTTTGTTAAGCAAATTCAACTTTCCGTAATTGGTATAAAGATGCCCATGGCGGCCGTTCCGGCTGGGATAAACACAGTCAAAAAAATCAACGCCGCGCTCAATTGCATTAAGGATATTGGCCGGAGTCCCGACTCCCATCAAATAAACAGGCCTATCCCCCGGCAGATGGGGGACAACCTCATCTAAGATATAATACATTTCCGCATGGCTTTCGCCGACGGCAAGCCCGCCAATCGCATATCCCGAAAGATTTAGCTCGGAAATCCGCTTGGCGTGTTCAATCCGGACATCGGCAAAGATCGCCCCTTGGTTTATGCCGAATAACATCTGTTTTTTGTTAATAGTTTCTGATAATTCATTTAACCGCTTTAGCTCATCATTGCAACGAATCAACCATCTTGTTGTCCGATTAACTGAAGCTTCGATATAAGCTTTTTCCGCTGTCGCCGGGGGGCATTCATCAAAAGCCATTGCAATCGTTGAGGCAAGATGCGATTGGATTCTAATGCTCTCTTCCGGGCCCATGAAAATCTTACGGCCGTCAATATGCGAACTAAAATAAACACCTTCTTCTTTAATTTTCCTAAGGGAAGCCAATGAAAAAACTTGGAAGCCGCCGGAATCGGTTAAGGTCGGTTTGCTCCACGACATAAAGCGTTGAAGGCCGCCTAAATTTGCGATAATTTCATCGCCGGGGCGTAAATGAAGATGGTAAGTATTGGAAAGCAAAACTTTTGTCCCGATAATCTCTAGGTCGGCACTCGACACTCCCCCTTTAATCGCGGCCGCCGTGCCAACGTTCATAAAAACAGGAGTTTGAATCACCCCGTGCGGTGTCTCAAACTCGCCTTTTTTTGCTCTTTCGTCTTTTGCCTTAATAGTAAACACATAAACCCCATTTCCCCACTAATCCTTATGAAACATATTTATCGATAAATTCTTCCAAAGTAAGCTCTTCTTCTTTGATAATCCGGGCTGCTTCTTTGCCAACATAACGGAAATGCCAAGGCTCAAACTGGATTCCGGTTATATATTCCTTGCCTTTGGGGTAACGGACAATAAAACCAAATTCATGGGAATTTTCCGCCAGCCAGCGTCCGGCTTCGGTCTCGGCAAACCCGGCGTTCAAGCTGCGGTATTCGCGCGAAGTAATATCAAGGGCAAGCCCAACTTGATGTTCGCTCGTCCCCGGCACGGTAATCGTATGAGCCGCGTTTCGGTATGCTTCAAGATATGACAGGCCGCTGCGCATATAGGAATTGATTTTGTTGGTAAAAAGTTGCTCCTGATGGGCCAAATCGCGGTAAGGCGAGATAATGACCAGTTCAATTCCCTCATCTTTTGCCCTTTGCATCATTAGGAGCAGCTCATCAATAATCCGCTCATCGCATTGCATATATCCCTTGATTGTCCCCAGCACATATTCGTAATCATCGGGAATCGGGCGTTGTTTGTTGATTAAGACCAGCCGCCAATCGTCAGCAAAAAATTGGGTGGTTTCCGGATTTTCATCAGTAATCATGTCTGTATTGATTTCACGTTCCGCCAAGATATCCTCCAATGTGTAGCTGTCGTATTCGTCCAAATCATCGGTTTCTGCTTCATTTTCAAAACTTATCCCCGGATATTCTTCATCACTCATCAGCTCAATTGTTGATTCATTTGCTTGCGCGTTTGCTGGCGCGGTTGCTTGCGCATTTGCTTTACCGTCTGTTTCAGCTAGCATATCAACTGGCACGTCCGCTGATATTTCAGCTAACATAATCTCATCGGACGAGGCAGGACTGATAAAACTGCCGGAATTGCCAAAAACTGGATATGCAAAACTTGAACCAATGAGGATATTGATTAATAAGAAAGAGGTACAGGCGTATTTTTTCCAGCCGCCAATAATGGTGTGCCAGGTTTTTTTAATATGCTTCATGGTTTCCTTTGCTTCTTAAAAATACGAGAGCTGCCGATTCACTATCTACTTCCGCTAATTTAATTCCGTGTAATATGAATCCGTGAATTGAGAGCTGTCAATTCACTATTTACTTCCGCGAAATTAATTCCGTGCAATTGAGAGTGCGATTCAAAAGACCGACCCTTGAGAAGCGTCGTTATTTAATTCGCGTATTTTGCGAATTTATATAACGCAACGCTTCTCTCGGAGCGAAAGCGCGTCGGACGTTGAATCGACAGCTCTCAATTTCACGATTAATAAGCTTACTTATATATATAGCATAACACATGACATGGTGGTTGTATAGTGATTTTTTTTGGGATATAATGAATAATAATAGTATGCGGAGGCAAAAAATGGCTGGTTC
Organism: Lachnospiraceae bacterium; assembly: GCA_009777715.1. Lineage (GTDB taxonomy): Bacteria > Bacillota > Clostridia > Lachnospirales > Lachnospiraceae > UBA935. The sequence continues at coordinate 5,036 of WRLH01000060.1, read as the reverse complement.
TACATTTGGGGATATTTTCAAGATAACGACATGGGGTGAATCCCATGGCGAAGCGATTGGAGTCGTCATTGATGGCTGCCCGGCCGGGCTTTTACTAAGCCCCGATGATATCCAAGCTTATCTAAATCGGCGCAAACCGGGGAAAAGTGAATTTGCAACGCCTAGAAAAGAAGACGATGAAATAAAGATTCTTTCTGGCGTTTTCGAGGGGCGGACGACCGGAACGCCAATTTCATTAATGGTAAAAAATACCAATCAGCTTTCACGGGATTATGAGGAAATTTCCGCTATTTACCGTCCGGGCCATGCCGATATTACATACGATGCCAAATATGGTTTCCGCGATTATCGCGGCGGCGGGCGTTCTTCCGGCCGGGAAACGATTGGCAGGGTCGCGGCCGGGGCTATTGCGGCGAAAATCTTGGCAGCTATTGGCATCAAGATCCTTGCTTTTACCCGCGGGGTCGGCCCGGTTGAAATTTCGGGCGATATTTCTTCAATGACAGATGTTGGTTTTGACCAGCAAACCATGATGCCGGATAAAGAAGCGGCAGAAAAGGCGGCAGAATTTTTACGCAGCTGTAAAGAAAAATCTGATTCCGCAGGCAGCGTCATTGAATGCCGGATAAATGGCGTTCCGGCTGGGATCGGCGAGCCAGTTTTTGAAAAACTGGATGCCAGGCTGGCTGGGGCAATGATGTCAATCGGGGCGGTTAAGGCGGTCGAAATCGGCGATGGCTTCGCTAGCTCCAAAGCATTAGGTTCTGAAAACAATGATGAATATGATGTTAAAATTGGCAAAAAATCAAACCACAGCGGCGGAATCCTTGGCGGAATCAGTGATGGCTCAGAAATTGTCCTCCGCATTCACCTAAAGCCGACTCCCTCAATAGGTGTTCCCCAGCAAACCATTGACCAGCACGGTCAACCAGCCACAATCAAAATAAAAGGCCGACACGATCCGGTCATTGCCCCACGGGCAGCCGTCGTAACTGAATGTATGGCGGCTATTGTGATACTTGATGCAATGATGATGAATATGCGAAGCAAGCTGGATAATTTTGTTGATTTTTATAAGCGATGAAAAATAATGCAATTCGGCCGATCAATCTTCATTTCCGGCCCATTCATTACCATTGTCCCTTTTTCCAAATCAATCTTAAAAAAAGTCAAAGTATTTGATTCGTGATTGAGGGAAACCAAATGGCGGTTATCGGGGAACAAGGAAGCGTCTTTCGGATAATCGCCGCTGACTGGCAAACAGAAAACTTTGCTAAGCATTCCCGTCTCATTATCAAGGGCATAAAGAATAACGCTATTATCGCCAGCATTAGAGCTTAAAATATATTTATTGTCATATGAAATCTTTAAGGCGCTGGCGGCAGATTTTGTATCATGGTATTTGCTTAAAGTCGAAATCCTCTGCAATTTTTCAAACTCCGGAACGCCGGGGGCTTTTTCCGAATACCTGTAGACATCAAGATAATTCTTAAGCTCATGGACAATAAATAAAAACTGCCCGTCACGGGAAAAATTAAGGTGGCGCGGTGACGAATCCTGTTCACTCCTGATGACATCAACAAGCCGTATTTTGCCTGTCTCATGGTTAAATGTATAAATATTTACCCGGTCCATTCCCAAGTCAGCTTCCAAAAGGTACTTGTTATCTTTTGAGACCCTCGCGCAATTAATATGGGGGCGGTAACTCCGCTCCGCGATGCTGCCAAGCCCCTTATGGTAAATTTCCTCAACAATTTCGCCAACCGCCCCATTTTCGTCAAGCTTAAGGATGGTCAGCTTGCCATCATGATATCCGGCCACAAATAGATATTTGTCATTGTAATCCGTTGATAAATAACAGCCGCGCATTCCATTTATCGAGGCGTAATTAATCAAACGCAAATTGCCGTCCGGCAAAATCTGGTCCGCCTGAACGCCATAATCAGTAATTGAGTATAAGTAACGGCGGTTATGCGAAATCGTCAAATAAGAAGAGTTGGTTATTTCAACCTCCCCTTTTTCACTAAAGCGGCCTTTTTCCATGTCAACATCATAAATTTTGATTCCGCATTTTTCTTTTGAGCCTGATGTATAGGTTGATACATAAGCGATATATTTTTCATTATTTTTTGGCATAGAATATTCCTTTGCTTGTTTTCTATCTTCATTATACCAAGAATATTTCCTCATGCCAACTATATCATGAACTAGCCAATAAAAACGAGCAAATAAAAGATTTGAATGAGCGACTTGCGGAAAGCCATAAAGCACTTGAAAACCAACAGACTTTAAAAGCGTTATCTGAAAAAAGATTACTTGCTTTAGAGGATAAAAGAAAAGGGCGGAGATTTGGAAAAAAGCTAATGAATAATGTTGACAAAAAGCGAGCATCATAGTACAATGTGCTACAAGGAAAGGAGTTGATATTATGGCATTTTCAATTCGATTAACAGAAGAAGAAAGGCGATTAGCTGATAGTTACGCAAAAATCCACGCTATTTCCGTAGGTGAAGCGTTTAAGAGAGCTTTTTTTGAAAAAGTTGAAGATGAATATGATATAGCAGTTGCAAATCATGCTTATAACGAATATGTAAAGGACGGAAAAAGGAGCAGACCTATTGACGAGCTTTGGAAGGAACTTGAACTATGAAGTACAGCATTGAAACTACTGCTACATTTGATAAAAAATTCAAAAAGCTCGATAATTACACCCAAAAAATGATAAAAGCGTGGATTGATAAGAATTTAGTTGATTGTGACAATCCACGTCAACACGGAAAGGGACTTATAGAAAACCGAGTGGGGCAATGGCGTTATCGCATAGGCGATTACAGATTGATAGCTGTAATTGAGGATGAGTGCTTGGTAATCCTAATGCTGGCGGTTGGGCATCGAAGAAATGTGTATGATGATTAACTTCTCTGACTTTGGTTACAACACCCAGCCGCACTAAATTCGCAGGATCACAAAAACCGACTTGAATGACTGTTCAAATTTAGTCGGTTTTCCATTGTCCGCGGAATTTGCAACAAAACCATAAGCACCTAGTATCAGCTAGGGTTGGTTTGTTGTGATTCGGCGGTTTTTTATTTTACGTTCCATATTAAGTAAGCAAATCACATTCAAGGCAAAATTCAATCGTCCCAATAATGCCATGGCAGCTAGGGCAAGTGTTTAAATCCCATAACAGCGGCGGGGCCATGTTTAAGATGTTATCACCGTCTCCGCCCCAGTTTGCATAACAAAAGGCTTGCTCACCGTAAGAATTGACGATTGTCCAGTATTTAAAATATGTATTAGTTTTTATGTCCCCTTGCGGCGGCTCATTAATCAAGGCCGGGTCGCCGAACCGGACATACGGAACGCACTTATGCGGAATATTGTTCACAAGGCAATGCCTTGATTTTTCTTCCCAGCAATCATCAGGGTTTTTGGTGATTAGCATGACATCACAGTACTTGGGCGGACAGGCTATGCTTATTGGCTTATGCCATGCCGCAATGCGCTTAAAATTATCCGTTTTGGGGATCGGCAGCGTCCCATTGGTCCTAATTATCCCACGATACCCAATCGCGCATAACCCGGTGATAAGCCCTTGTATTTCCGGGTAAAGTCCGGGTTCGCCGCCGCTTACTTCAAGAAGCCATTCGCGGGGGTTAAAGTATTTTTCCAGCCACTTAAAAATAATTTTATTAGTTAAGCGGTTACGTTCATCACCAATGGGATATGTCCATTCCTTGTTCGGGCAATGCTCACAGCTGATATTACATGATGATATTGGGTTGATTGTCAGTAAGTTCATAATTTTCTCCTATTCTCCTGAATCGTGTTTATTAGTTTTAATTTGCTTGCAGTTCTGGTGAAAGCCGGTTGCGGCTAAGGCGGCCAGGATGCCTTGGGTAATCCCAAAATAATGATTTTCCATGTAAAGCGATGCTATTGCTGCGCCAATGAAAATCAGCAGGGCCGGGATAAATTTCGGATTCAGCCCCATTTTTTTCGCCGCATATCCAATTCCGTTAAGAACAGGGACGAGGATAAGTAATTCCGGATTAAGCTGTTCCATTTCTTCCTCCATAAAGTGCCAGGCTTAAGCATTAACATTGCTTAGCTTCTGCCCCTATTATGCCAGCTATATATTTGCCATAACAGGGACGATAGGCCAGTAAATTTCAGGGCTTGCCCTGGAGTATTGCTTTCATTATTTCAATAGCCAGCCTAAGCTGCCCTTCGTCCATCTGGCTTAACAGGAAACTGCTTTTATCAATTCCGCTTTCATTCCCAAATAAAATGAAGTCAGGATTAATGTCCAAAGCTTTGCATATCGCCTGTAAAACGCTGACGGTAAAGCTTTTCTTGCCATTTTCAATGTCAGATAAGAAATCTGAAGAAATACCAGCAAGCTCGGCAAGTTTTTCCCGGCTGTAATTCTGGTTTTCCCTAAGGCCGCGGATACGATACCCGACATACAAATCAATTTTTTTCATAGCACTATCCTATTTCCTGCCATAAGCATCCCTAATGCCGATAAGAATACTGGCTTTATACGGGTCTTTGCAGTTTTGGGCAAACTCTTCCAAGATCCTGCTCTGCTCTTGGCTCAAAATGTTTTTATGGGGATGCTTTGTGTCCCTTAAGATTATCCCGCCGCCATTCCCTTGGACGGTGTCGATGGGATATCCCTCATCAACCGTAAGAATCAAGATATCACGCTTGATTGTGCTTTTGGATGCTTTTAGCCACATCGCCAGCTGAGGGGTGGTTATTATCTTAATTGTGCCGCGGAGTATGCGGATTATTTCTTTCCTTCGTTCATTAGCGTTCATCGTAAAATTCCCTGCCTGACAGGTTTTCTTTTAGCATAACACCCAAACAGCCCACCAGCTGGACTGTTTGATAGCAAAATTAATTTTTTTTTAAATACCTCTTTTTCAGAAATTGCTCAAATAAACCAAACAAGCATTTTTTAACCCTTGCCAAAGCTTGTTTGAATTCGTATAATTAAAATAAAGAGCATATTTCTGGAAATGTAAACT
>WRLH01000059.1 GCA_009777715.1 Lachnospiraceae bacterium | reverse complement strand
TGCGGTCATAGCCTTTCTGAAAACGTCAAAGCGTTAGGAGAACTATACTGATCCACAGCGTCTGTAAGAGTATAACATACTGTCCTTGGAGAGGGACAATAAACACTACTACTATATAATACGAGGAAAGCAATGGGATTTTTTAACGATGCACTAAGGGAGTTTAGGAACGTGGACGAATGCCAGTATTATACTGACATAATCCTTGATATATCCCAGATTGCCGAAACTGGCCATAACAAGTACAGCATGGGCGGCATTGAGGAACTCGCATCCGGCATTTTGCTGACAGGATTGCAGCAGCCCCTCATTGTTGCTCTTGTTGGGGAAGAATATCGCCTTGTGAGCGGCCACCGCCGGATAGGGGCATTGGCACACTTAATAAGGGAGGGGCACGAAAAGTTCAGGGCCATACCATGCCGTTACCGGAAAATGGGCGAAACCGAGTTTAAAATCACCCTATTATGCGGAAATCTCTTTAATCGCAAAATGACCAGCCATGACTTAATGATACAGGCCGCCGAATGGAAAGAAGCCTTAACAAAAGCCAAGGAAGAAAAATTATTGGTTCTTGAAAATGGCGAACGCATACGCGATTATGTCGCAGAAATCTTAGGCATAAGTGCAACTAAGGTTGCCCAGCTTGAAATAATCAATAAAAATGCCCCGGAAGATGTTAAGGAAAACTTAAAAGGCGGAAAAATCGGGATTACTGCCGCTTACAATTCTGCAAAGAAAAAAAACAATGATAAGGCAAATGAAGAAAAAGGCAAAAAAGGACAAGCTGGGGGCGGGCTGCCGTATGTGCCGGAAATGGACATACCGCCCGAAGACTCCATAATTTGCAATAACCAAAAATTGCTAAGTGAGCGTCTTCCCATCATCGCTCGGCTTACGGAAATTTACGAATTTTTAAGCAGGGGCGATATAGCTTTATTAGAGGAAATCATTTTGAAAAGCTGCCGCCGCCGTGATAAGCTGCTGGAAAATAAGGAAGAAAGCGAGGATAAAACATAATGGACATTAAGAACTGCCATGGGCTGACCCCGAACGGCGGCCTTATCCCATTTAAGGAATGCCAGCAATGCCCGCGCCACGAAAAAAGCAAGGCAGAGTGTATTTTATTGGAAAGCTTAGCCAGCGTTCCGCCAAGCTTCAAAACGGCAATCATTAAAACAATTACTAAAATGCAGGACGGAACGGCAATAAAAGAATTTACTAGTGAGGAAATGTTACGCACCGTAAGCGTTAATTTAGCGATTCTCCATAAAAAAGGTAAAATTACGCTGGAACAATCGGCGGACGTATTGTCAATCGCCATGAAATCATATAAATGCGGAGCGAAAAAACGCGCCTAAAAGAAAGGAAAAACCATGCCAATACAAAAAAAAATAGTTAATGAAGAAAAAAGGGAAAAACCCGAAGGATTAACCACCGAACCCGGCTATTGCTTCTATTGCGGGCAGGTTGCTATTGCCACTACTCCAGACGGATGGCCCGAAGCCAAACTAAACGAACACGCAACTCTTAAATGCAGCTGCCCGGAAGCCAAGAATTTTCAGGACATAGGAAAGCAGAAAGAACGCGCCAAGGATAACATAATTAAGCTCTTTGGCAGTGAAGCCAAAAACCCGGTGACCGAAATCACCTTGGATCTTATGAAAAATTCAATTGATGAGATTGCTGACGGCAATATTGGCAAAATAAGCATGGACATAAACGATGAAATAAAGGCAGTTTTAAGCAAAACCGCCAAAGGGAAAATAAAGGTCACCCGCAAAGAAAATTATACTGCCACGCTGATCGGATGAACGAGTTCCTTCTATATATAATGGTGTTCCGTAAAAAGCCTTTTATGGGCTTGTAATGGGTATTAAGATGTCAGCCACCAGAGGAAAAAGGTTAATGGATGGGAAACAGAAAAAATAATAATCAGCTTCCGGGGCAAATTACATTATTCGATTTGGAAATGTTGCCAACCGAATGCCGGAGCATCGATGACGAATTAGAAGCCATAAGGCACAAAGACCTCCGGGGTTACCGCACCCTGACAATCAAGTCCGGCAATATGCTGGAGTGTGAGATATTCCCCATCTGGCAAACGGCCGAAAAAAAGAGGGCAAAAAGCATTTCCCCAAGCAGCCAAGCCCAGATGAACCTTAATCACAAAAATGCCAAGAAAAAAATAATACGCTTAACAAACGCAAATTTCACTAATGGCGACATATGGGCAACTTTCGGATATGACGATGCCAATAAACCGGGAACGCTCGAAAAGGCCCAGAATGACATAGCAAACTATTTCCGGCGGCTTGCCAGAAAAAGGAAAAAAAGCGGCCTGCCAAATCTTAAATACATATATGTCATTGAGTTTCAGAGCGAGAATGGAAAAGTAAGGTGTCATCACCATGTCATCATGTCCGGGGGCTTGGATCGTGACGAGATAGAAAAATCATGGAAAGGCGGGGCTTATCCGCAGACGCGCCGTTTGAGGGCGAAAGAGGATTGCGGGCTGACCGGGCTGGCTTCATACCTTGCAAAAGGAAAAACGCATGAAAAAAAATGGAATTACTCAAAGGGGTTAAAAAAGCCGTCCGTCACCATTGCAAACCACAAATTCAAGAAATCGCATATCGAAAAAATGATTGCTGACGAAAGCAGAATCCCGGAACTCTTAGAAAGCAAATGCAAGGGCTACGCTTTCCGGGACATCGAAATCAAGCGTAGTGATTTCGTTGCTGGTGTTTATGTTTACGCGAATATGTTCAGGAGGTGCTGAATGGCAAAAATAGATGATGATGTCAAAAAAATAGCGAAGCACATTATCAAAGGCAACGAAGCCCGGAAACAAAGAATAAAAAATAAAAAATACTCGGCATATGATTTGATGGCGGTAGAAATAATAGACCGCTCAATTCGCGTCCTATGGCCCAATGTATATTGTGACACAGCCAGAAAAGCAATGCAGGAAGCCGTTTACCAAAGCATTGTAAATAATACGCCGTGGGAACATATGGGCATAATATCCGGCCGCCGCCAATTCTACGAAGAACGCAATGCCCTTATATGCCTAGTGGCAGCAGGGATGGGCATGACACCGCCGGAGCTAAGAGGGTCAGAATAGCGCGGCGGCATGAGGTATAATATACGCATGAAAGAATACGCTCGCACATTTTACAGCTCCAAGGCATGGAAAGCAACTCGCGAAGCAGTCAAGATACGCGCTTTCGGGCTATGCGAAAGATGCACCCGGCAAGGGGTTTTCAAGCCGGGGAAAATAGCACATCACAAAGTATATTTGACTACTGAAAATATAAGCAATCCGAAAATAGCTTTAGATTTTTCGCAGATTGAATTTATCTGCGAGGATTGCCACAATAAAGAACACAAAGAAAAAAGCAAAAAGAATTACAGATTCAACTCGAAAGGCGAAATCGTTCAGCCTTAATATTAATCTAAGTATTGCTTGCGTAGCTTTAAAGCAAAAGATAAATAAAAAAAAGAAAAAGAAAAAATATGTCAGTAAAAAGCCACACTCGGCAGCAGGATAAGCCGCTGGGTACTGCCATGAGACTCCCCCCCGGTTTTCCCAATAACAACCCTTATAGAGAACCGAGGGAGTCAGAATCGAAAAACGCTACGCGCCCGCGCACGCGAGGGGGGGGGGTAAAAATGCCAGCCAAAAACAAAAAAAAGAGGGATAAACCGCCATTAGAAACGCGCCTTAAAATGACAAGGAATGCGCGTATTTCCAACGAAATCAAGCGGCTGGGCAAACTATTTGAAAAAATAGAGGACAAAGGAAAAAAAACACTCATAAATGACATCATTTGCGAGACCGCATTTTTAAAGATATCCGCAAACGACTGTAAAGCCTTGGCAAACGAAGCAAATTACGTTACAAAAACAGTAAACGCCACCCAGATTTTTGAGAAGGCACACCCGGCCTCGGTACTGTTCAAGGATTTCCACCGATTATGGAAAGAAAACCATAATCAGCTGATCGGCTTTTTGCCGGAAGCCGCAAAAATTGAAATTGACGAAATTGCGCTATTGAGGGACGACAATGGATAATCCAATCACAGAATATTATGAAAAAATATTAAAAGGCGAGGTGACCGCCGGGCAATGGATTAGGCTGATATATAAAAACCTAGTTGACGGCATGGAGTCAAAAAAATATGCCTACAGCAACTCAAAAGCAGACCGGGCGGTTAATTTCATCGAAAAATATTGCCGGCATTCCAAAGGGCGGAATGACCTCATAAAGCTTGAATTATGGCAGAAAGCGGCCATAGCCGCAATTTTCGGGATAATTAACCCTCAAAAGGATATCCGGCAATTTACTGAAATTTTAATCGTTGTTGGGAAGAAAAACGGCAAATCACTATTGGCCGCAGCCATCAGCACTTACGTAGGATATGTTGATGGCGAATTTGGCAGCGAAATATATTTTATCGCGCCTAAACTTGACCAGTCGGATATAGTATATGATTCTGCTTATAAAATGATTGAAAAAGATAAGGCCTTGTCAAATATATCAAGGCTTAACACCCGGCAGATATATATAAAAAAACACAACACGGTGATTAGGCGCATTGCTTTCAATTCCAAAAAATCCGATGGGTTTAACCCCAGCCTAGTCGTCAATGACGAATTGGCAGCATGGCAGGGATTACAGGGGATTAAGCAGTACGGCGTAATGGTGACCGCTACTGCCGCCCGGCGGCAGCCCATCACGCTATCCATAACGACATCAGGCTATGAGAAAAATGGAATATATGACGAACTCATAAGAAGGTCGGAAAAATTTTTAAAAGGTGAATCAACCGAAGAAAGCATATTGCCGCTTCTATACATCATTGACAGCACCGATGAATGGGACGACTTAGAAGAATTAAAAAAAGCAAATCCTAATTTGGGCGTCTCGGTCTCGCCCGATTATCTGATGAATCAAATTACGATAGCAAAAGAGTCACCATTGGCCAAACCGGAGTTCATGACTAAACATTGCAATATAAAAGAAAATGCTGTAACGGCCTGGCTAAAGCACCAAGATGTGGCGAAGTGCCTTAGCGGTAAAAGATTGAACTTAGAGGATTTTCGCGGCTGCTGTTGTGTCGCTGGCATGGATCTTGCCAAAACCGTCAATCTGGGTGCGGTATCGTTGATAATCCACCGGGACGGAATAGATAATATAATCACAAGATTCTTCATGCCGTCTGACCGTCTGGAAAAAGCAATAGAAGACGAAAAAGTCCCCTATGATATTTTCCGCGAGCAAGGGCATCTAATAATGTCCGGCGAAAAACAGATAGATTTGGGCGACATATACAATTTTTTTATCAGTCTGATAAAGATACATAAAATAATCCCATTGAAGATTGGATATGACCGTTATAATTCCAATTACCTCGTCAGCGACTTGGAGGCAGCAGGTTTCCATTGTGATGATGTTTACCAAGGGACGAATTTAACCCCAATGCTCCATGAATTTAACGGCAACTTGCAAAGCGGGCTTTATGATTTTGGCGACAATCATCTCTTGGCCGCGCATCTCCTGAATGTCGCCGTTGATGTCAATTTGAACGACAGCCGTTTAAAGCCTGTCAAAATAGACCAGAGGAGCTTTATAGACGGCGCGGTATCAATTTTTGATGCGCTGGCCGTAAAATCTAAATACCATGAAGAAATCGGCAAAAAACTGCTGAACATAAAAAAAGAGCCAGCTTAAAAAAGAGGGTCAGAATTTACACAACTATTGAGATACAATTAAACCATGTATATGCGTGGTTTAATTTTTTTAAGACAGGCGGGGTCTTGATGGGTATCATTGCCAATGTATTTAATAAATTCATAAACAAATACAGGCCGTTTTTAATGAGCAATGGCGAATATGTCCCGACCGGGACGCTTCGCGATAATGAGATTGTCGGAGCGGTTGCCGATGCAATTGGGAAGAATGTCGGAAGGCTGCGGCCACAGATGACAAGGGAAAACCATTACCTGTTCCGGCTTTTATCAATCAGGCCTTGCCCTGAATTATCTACCTATGACTTTTTATATCGCATAGCAACGGATTTGGTTTATACATCAAATTCTTTTTCAGTCATTTTTTGGAACGATGATTTTACGAAGATAATAAGCATACAGCCAATTGTCACTAACGCTTACAGGATTTTTTTGGACGAACGGAATAATATTTTATTTAGCTTCCGGTGGAACTATGATGGGGGATGGCATACCGTGCCTTACCAATGCGTCATCCACATCAAGGCGCGTTTTAATAAACATCGCTTCATGGGGACATCGCCAGACATAGAATTAAAGCGAAACCTTGAGCTTGTGGAGACCACGGGCGAAATGATAAAGAATGTCGCAAAACGCTCTAATATGCTGGCTGGGTACATTAAATACAACAACATTGCCGATGACGAGGAACTCACGAAAATAGCTAAAAATTTTAGGGATAGCTACTATAATGCCGATAATGCCGGGGGCATTGCCTCCCTTGATAATACATACGAGTTTAAGGAGCTTGCGCAACGACCCCCGATGGTCCCGGTCACGCTAATTTCATTCCTTAGGGATAATGTTTACAGATACTACGGCGTAAATGAGAAAATACTTACATCTACGCTAAACCATCAAGAATGGATAAGTTTCCACGAAAACGTCATTGAGCCGATTGCAATACAGCTGTCATATGAATTTACCTATAAGCTCTTGACGGCCAGCGAAATTGGGCATGGAAATAAAATTGAGTTTACCGCTAATTTATTGCAGTACGCAACATTGGAGAAGAGAAACACAATCGGCGGCAATATGCTCGACCGTGGGGCATTGACGATAAACGAATACAGGGCCCTCATGTTTTATCCCCCGGTGGAGGGCGGCGATGAAAGGCTCGTGAGCCTTAATTACGTGAAAGCAACTGACCAGACCCTTTATCAGACCGGACAAGAAAATAACAATAGCGGCGATGCCGAGGAAAGCGAAGGAGACTAACAATGCCAGCAATCTCCAAAAAACCATTTTATGAATTTAAAAACCAGACTGATGAAAAAGTCGATTTATATTTTTATGGCGACATTGTTTCCCGCAAATTCATGGCATGGGAAGATGAAGACCAATACCCGGACTCAATCAAGAATATTCTGGACGGGGCAGCAGGACGCGACATAAATGTTTTTATTAATTCAGGCGGCGGAAATGTGTTCGCAGGTATCGCAATTTATAACCTGCTCAAACGCTATTCGGGCAAAGTCACCGTGACCGTGGAAGCCCTGGCCGCATCCATCGCCTCGGTCATAGCTTTTGCCGGAAACGTCCCGCCGAAAGTACCAAGGAACGCTTTCCTCATGATCCATAAGCCGTGGTTGCTGTTTAACGGTAATGCCGATGAAATGAGGGAAGCCGCTGATATCCTTGACCGCATAGAAACCGCAATTTTGACTGTTTATGAGGATAATCTGGCTGAAGGCGTTTCCATCGAGGAAATAAAGACCCTCATGGATTCTGAAACATGGTTAAATGGCGATGAAGCCGCCAGATATTTTAATGTCACAGTCACAGAAGAAAGCAAAATAGCCGCCCATGTCGGTGATTACGAAAATAATTTTAAAAACAATATTCCCAAAACACTCCTAAATGTGTCAGAAACTGACACAACGGAGGAAAAAGATACGGTCTTAAAGCAGGAAATCATAAATATGGCCATGCAGCGCATGGGCCAATAATGGAGGAAAGAAAGAATGAACAGAGAAGAACTTTTAAAACTAAGCAAAAAGGAGCTTAAGGCAAGGCTTTCCGCCCTAAGCAAAGATGCACAGGCGAAAAGCGGCGAGGAGTTAGCCGCTTGCGTGGACGAGGCTAAGCTGATTGATGAAATTTTAGGTGACATCCTCGCACGTGAAGAACTGGCAAAAGCCGCCCTTGCCGCCGCTGGGGATGACGGCATGGCAGCAGGAGAAGAATTTAGTGAAGCCAAGGACAAAAAACGTGACCTGTCCGGAGCAAAAGCGAAAGCGGGCAAAGGCGTGACCTATCCGGCCAAAGCCATTTTGGCAAACAACATGGTAAAGTCAGATGATGCGGTAATGCCAAGACATGAATCCCCCCAGATTTCCCCGACCTTCAATGATGTGCCGAGCTTAATTGACCGTGTGACAATCGTCCCCCTTGCTGGCGGTGAAAGTTATGAAAAGCCGTTCGTCAAGTCATATGGAGCGGGAACAGACAAAGAAGGGAATCCATTGCCCGGCGCGGCGGCAACTGCAGAGGGCGCGGAATATTCAGAAACCGAGCCAGTATTTGGGTATTCTAAAATTATCCGCGAGAAAATCACCGCTTACAGCGAAATCACCGAGGAATTAAAGAAGCTTCCTAATGCCGATTATGACAGCGTTGTCGAGGACAGCGTCACGAAGAGCATTAGGCGTTATTCAAGCCGCCAAATCCTCATCGGTGACGGCACGTTGAGCAAATTCAGGGGAATTTTCTTTAACCCTGCCAGCGAAAAGGAAAGGGTCATCGACCCGGCCACCGATAAAGCCATTACCGCCATTGATGAGGACACCTTGATTAAAATAATCTTCGCGTATGGCGGCGATGAAGAGGTCGAGGACGAGGCCATCTTAATTTTAAGCAAAGCCGACCTTGAAAAATTTGCGCTGGCCAAGAAAAAAGACGGAAACGCCGCCTACGATATCCAGATTAATGGAAATACCGGGCGCATCAATTCCGTGAAATTTGTAATAAGCAGCGCGTGCAAGAGCTTGGCTACTGCCAAAAAAGATGATTATCTAATGGCATATGGGCCGTTAAGCCTTTATGAAGTGGCTGTATTTTCGGATCTGGATGCGCAGAAATCCGACCATTATAAATTTAGGCAGGGCATTACAGCATTTAAAGCGTCTGTCTTCATGGGCGGAAATGTTGTTGCTTGGAACGGCTTTTTGAGGGTGAAAAAAGGCTAAGGGGCAGCAGGGCCGCCAGTTTAAAGGAAAGGGGCTTTAATGACCATAAAGGAAATAAGGGCATTAGCAAAACTCAGGGTCAGGGTATCGGCAAGGTCTTTTGACAGGGATATCAAGCACCATATTGATGTCGCTATTGCTGATTTAAAAAGGATTGGCGTACATGAATCATATATCGGAAATGGCAATGTCACCGACCCCATCATCATCGAGGCTATTTTGCTTAATGTTGCCGCCAATTTTGGAAATCCTGACAACTCGGCACAGCTTTCAGAATCGTACCAAGCAATGCTCATTAAAATTAAAGGTGGTGGATATCATCGAAGCAAAGATAACCTTGACGGCCAAAAAGAACCAGCGGGAAAAAATTAAGAAAAAGGTGCTGGCCGCCATTACCCCCACCGGCCGCGATGAACATTTCGCGGCCGGAAAGAGGGGCATAAAATCATCATTTAAGGCCGAAATATGGGAATTTGAGTACAGCGGGCAGACCGGGTTAATCTATGGCGGCAAGGAATACGCAATCTACCGCACGTATGGGCCTAAGCAAAACGGAAAAATAGAGCTTTATGCCGCAGAAAGGGCAGGGCTGCCATGATAATAAAAGTATCAGCTGATGAGTTTCCGGATGCCATGGGCGAGATTCTTAACGACCTTAACGGAAAAGTCGTCAAAGCAACGACCGAGGCTAATCGGGAAACAGCAGAAAAAGCCGTTAAAATCCTAAAAGAAGGCGGGCCATTCCGAAACCGCACCGGGAAATACCGGCGGAGCTGGACGAATACTGAAAATAAAACGAACCGGGCGAGCGTCATAACTGGAATATGGGGGCAAACAGTCTATGCAAAAAAACCGCATTGGCGGCTGACGCATCTTCTTGAAAAAGGCTTCCAGCACCGCCGTGGCGGCAGAGTAAGGGCATTCCCCCATATTGAGCCGGTAAACGACAAAGTCCCGGAATGGATTGAAGCGAAAGTAAAGGAAAAGCTGGAGGGATAAATGACAGCTGAAACATTAGCCGGAAGGGCAAAGAAAATTGGATTGCCGATTGCAAGGGATTTCTTTGCCGGGACTAAAGATGACCCAGTCCCGGAAATGCCGTATCTTGTTTTCGCACTCCCCCCGGCCAAGGCCCGCGGGGCTGACAGCGTCATTTACCTGATTGAGGAAAGTTTTGATTTGGAGCTTTACACGGCCGGGAACGATGGGGAAGCTGATGAAATAAGGAAAAAAATTGAAGGCATCGTTTTTTTTGACACGGAACATACGAAAATAGTTGTTTACATTGACAGCGAAGAGTGTTACCAAACCACCTATGAAGCAAGAGGAATGTTACGGAAAGTGAAAGGAGCAAATATCACATGAATAAAGAAAGAATCGTATTGGGAAGCGGTGATTTATTTTGTGCCGAGTTTGACCCGGGAGCAGAAATCCCGGAAGACAATCTAATTGAGACCGAGGATAACCGCTTAGGGCATATTAAGGGCGGAGCAAGCATTGAGTATACCCCCTCGTTTTATGAAGCAAAAGATGACATGGGCAAAGTATCAAAGCTTATCATCACAGAAGAGGAGGCACTTTTAAAATCCGGCATCATCACATGGAACGGCGAAACGCTCGTAAAGTTATGTTCGACCGCAAAAATAACCAATGGCAAAAATAACCGCCGTGTCGTAAAAATCGGCGGTGTCGGCAATGCAAGCAGCAAAAAATGGCTGATCCGCTTCCTGCACAAGGACAACATGGATGGCGATATCCGGGTGACCGTCATCGGCACGAATAAAGCCGGGTTCACGCTTGCCTTTGCCAAGGATTCAGAAACGGTCATTGATGCAGAATTTAAAGCACAGCCGATTGACAAGGACGGAACTTTAATAATTTTCGAAGAAACAGCCCCGGCACAAGGAAAAAAAACCGATTTAAACCTCGGCGAAAATCCAAAGCAGTAAACTCCTGACCAGCGGGCGGACACGCCCGCTGGTTCATGTGTTTGGAAAGGAAAAAATATATGGCGGTAAAAGCATTTAACTGCAACAAAATCAAGCGGACTTTTTGGCCTTTAACCTTTAAGGATGACGCGGATGACGCTGGTAAAACCATCAAGCGCGGCATCACCATCATGGTCAATATGCCCAAAAAAAGCGTCTTCGAGGAACTGACTAACATCAGCAATATTGAAGAGAATACAGCCACCGTCAATGACATTGGCGCAATATATGATGTCCTTGAAGCAATTTTAAGCAATAATGCAAGCCGGTATTCAGTAAGCAGGGAAGAACTTGAGAAATATGACATCGAGGAGTGCCTCGAAATAATCAAGGCATACATGGAATTCATTGACGAGCTGAAAACAGACCCAAACTGAAAATCCCCTTTTACCCGCGGGAAAAAGGGGATGACATTCCATACACGATAAAGACACGCCCGGAAAAATTGGTGATGGACTATTGCCGCTTAGACATTTGCGACATTCAGGAAATGCCAATAGACTTATATCTTTTCTTTTTGCGCGAAGCGATGATTTACGAAAACTCGCAGACGCAAGAAGGGCGCGAATATTTAAAAAATTGCTGGTTCATGGAGCAGACAAAGCCAGACCGGGGAAAACTCCGGGAAAAATTCACTTAAAAAGGACAACGAAGATGTAAAAAGGACAAAGAAGATGTCATATGGGAAGCAGATAAAGGGCATTAAAATTGAAATTGACGGAGATTCATCAAAATTCAAAGAAGCCCTTGAAAAAATGAACGAAAAACTGAAAGAAAACCGCGCCAGCCTTAAAGAGGTCGAGCGGTTATTAAGGTTTGACCCAAAAAATACCGAACTGCTGACCCAAAAACAGAACCTTCTTAAAAACTCAATTGAGGAAAGCAAAAAAAAGCTTGATTTATTAAAGGAAGCAGAAAGGCAAGTCCAAGAGCAATTTAAAGACGGAAAAGCATCGCAAGAGCAATACGAAGCTGTAAAGCGTGAAATAATCGCCACCGAGCAGGAACTAAAGTATCTTGAGAAAAGGCTGGCGACAAGCGATGTAAGCCTTGCCAAGCTGACAGAAACCTTAGACAGCACAGGCAAAAAAATGGAAAGTGCCGGAAAGAAGTTTGCCCCGGTATCAGCCGCCGTTACCGCCCTTGGCGCGGTATCAGTAGCACAGGCCGCAAAATATGAGTCAGCAATGAAAGAAATCCAAGCGGTCACCGGGTACACGGCGGACGAAATGGCCAAAATAGACGAGGGCATCCGTGACATAGCTGTAAGCACTGGGAAATCAATCAACGAGCTTGCTGTTGATACAAAAATGCTTGTTGAGCAAGGCGGCGACATTGACTTGATGATGTCGCAGATGCAGCATGGCGCGGATCTGGCAATAGCAACAAACACCGACTGGGGAGTTACTTTTGACTTCTTAAGCGCGGCGATGAAAACATTCGGCTATGAATCAGACCA
>WRLH01000058.1 GCA_009777715.1 Lachnospiraceae bacterium | reverse complement strand
ACTGAACAGATTAGCTCTGGCCGTGATTATGAAGAGATCAAAAAGGTAATCAGCATTTTGATAGCTGATTATGAGTTAATTGATAACAGCCCTAAATATCACCACCGCTTCACTTTATACGATACTGAAAATAAAGTTGAATTTACTGACTTAATTGAAATAAACACCCTCGAATTAGAGAAATTACCACAAGTCGAAGATGGTACAATGTTATGGAATTGGTTAAAATTTTTATCATCGGAAAATGAGGAGGATTTTGAGATGGTAGCTGAAAAAAATCCACAAATCAAAAATGCCGTTGAACGTTTAGCGGAAATTTCAAGCGATGAAGAAACGCGCCGTTTATATGAAAGCCGTCACAAGATGGAATGGGATATAAGGGGACGCGAAAGAAAAGCAGTTAAAAACAATCAAATTGCTACGGCAAAGAATTTATTGCAAATGAATTTGTCAGCAGAAAATATTTCTGTTGCAACGGGTTTAGCTTTGAAAGAAGTAAAAGAACTGCAAAATACCAAGTAGTGAAACAGAAAATAGAAAATAGAAAATTGCAGTTACCGACTGGAAAGGTCGGTTTTTGCTTTAAGTGGACAAGATTGCGGCTCAGGGCCGCAATGACAATGAGTCTATGCGCAATGACAATGAGTCTATGCGCAATGACAGTGAGAGTATGCGCAATGAGAAACGCAAAAATTTTCCCTTGACATATCCTCTTGCCAATGCTATATTCTTGTAGTATGCCGCATAACGAGGCCTTTAAAGTGCGTAAATTAATAATTTGCTTTTGCGCCGCCATAGTTAGCGAGTAAAATCAGCCCGTTAAGGAAACAATACAGGCTGATTAGATGAGGAGGTACCACCATGTACGCTATTATTGAGACAGGCGGAAAACAGTACAAGGTTTCCGAGGGCGACATTATCAGAATCGAAAAGCTTGAGCTGGAAGAAGGCAATACCGTTACGTTTGACCGCGTAGTTGCTTTAAGCGACAAAGAACTTAAAGTTGCTGGCGAAGTAAAAAGCGCAAGCGTAACCGCAACAGTAATCGGGCAGGGACGAGGAAAGAAAATTATCGTCTACAAATACAAGCCCAAAACCGGTTATCACAAAAAACAAGGCCACAGACAAGCATATACCAAGGTAAAAATCGAAAAAATTAATGCCTAGGGAAATTGTACGGTATGAGGACATATGACAAAGATCACGATAAAGAAAACGGAAACCGGAGACTATGCCGGATTTACTTGTGAGGGTCATGCGGGATATGCGGATAAAGGCGAAGATATTATTTGCGCCGCGATTTCGATTTTGACCATCAATTTGGAAAATTCGTTAGCCTTATTGGTTAAAGAGCCGATGGAAATTGTCCAAGATGAAGAAAGCGGGCTGATTTCAGTCATTTTTAGCCAGACACCAGGTGAAAAAAGCCGTCTGCTGATCGAATCATATATTCTTGGAATTAGTGAAATCTTTAATAAATATGGGAAAAAATATGTCCAGCTCGAATTTGAGGAAGTGATTTAGAAAGGATAGGAAAATTTATGATTAAAATGAATTTGCAATTTTTTGCACATAAAAAGGGCGTTGGCTCGACCAAGAACGGCCGTGATTCGGCTTCCAAGCGTCTTGGCGCAAAAAGGGCTGACGGACAGTTTGTCAGGGCTGGCAACATCTTATACCGCCAGCGCGGAACGAAGATTCACCCCGGCGTTAATGTTGGCAGGGGCGGTGATGATACTTTGTTCTCACTTGTTGACGGCGTTTTACGCTTTGAGCGTAAGGGGCGGGACAAAAAACAAGCTTCTGTTTATCCGGTCGAACAATAACAAGATTAACGGGCTTCAAACAAAAGTTTGAAGCCTTTTAAATATTGCTCCCCGACTAAACATTACTTATTAAACAAATCAGAATTACGAAAGATTTAGTTAGAGGAGCAATAGCAGAAAGAATTGGCGATTGGGGATATTGAGGTCCATATGTTTAAAGACAGAGCGAAAATCAGCGTAAAAAGCGGACGTGGCGGCAATGGCCACGTTTCTTTCCGGCGGGAAAAATATGTCCCGAACGGCGGCCCTGACGGCGGTGACGGCGGAACTGGCGGCAGCATTATCCTAGAGGTTGATGAGGGACTTAATACGCTGGCCGACTTTCGCCATCAACGAAAATTTAAGGCGGCTGATGGTTCTGACGGCGACAAAAAAAACAAAAGCGGAAAGAGCGGCGCGGATTTGATTCTGAAAGTCCCAGAAGGCACTGTCATCAAAGAAGCTGAAAGCGACAAAATCATCATTGATATGTCCGGCGAAAACCGCCGTTTTACTTTGCTTACTGGCGGCCGCGGCGGCAAAGGCAACCAGCACTACGCAACCAGCACCATGCAAGCCCCAAAGTATGCCCAGCCAGGCCAGCCGTCAAGGGAACTTAATATTTTGATGGAGCTTAAGGTCATTGCTGATGCGGGCCTGATTGGTTTTCCCAATGTCGGGAAGTCCACTTTTTTAACCAAAGTCTCAAATGCCAGGCCCAAGGTTGCCAATTATCATTTTACGACTTTAAATCCTTACCTAGGTGTGGTAGACTTAAATGAAGCAAAAGGTTTTGTTGTCGCCGATATACCCGGACTTATTGAGGGGGCTTCAACGGGGGTTGGCTTAGGCTTTGAATTTCTGCGCCACATTGAAAGGACCAAGGTTTTGATTCATGTGGTTGACGCTTCGGGAAGCGAGGGGCGCGATCCGCTCGATGACATCATCAAAATCAATAATGAGCTTTCAGCTTACAATCCGGAGCTTATGAAAAGGCCGCAGCTTATCGCGGCGAACAAAATTGACATGATTTATTCCGGTGATGAGAATCCGGTTGACAGGATAAAAGAAGCTTTTGAGCCAAAGGGAATAAAGGTTTTTGCCATTTCGGCGCTTAGCGGCAAAGGGATCAGCGAACTGCTTTATTATGTCCGCCATCTTTTAGATGGAATGGAAGATGAGCCAACCGTTTTTGCCCCGGAATTTTTCCCCGAAGAAATGCTGCTTTCCGGAAACGACCCCTTTACAGTCAGTTATGATGACAAAGCCGATGAGTTTGTCGTGGAAGGCCCGCGAATCGAAAGAATGCTTGGTTATACCAATCTGCAAGCAGAAAAAGGCTTTATTTTCTTCCAGCGTTTCATGAAAGAAACCGGGATTTTGGATGAGCTTGAAGAATTAGGCATTACTGATGGAAAAACCGTCCGCGTTTATGAGCTGAAATTTGAATATTATAAGTAAATCGACTCAAAGTCATAGAGCCGATAACGAATCATAGATTCGATTGCAAATTTGTGCCTATCGGCCCAAAGTTTGTGAATTTTTGAAAGGCATAAATGGAAATATTCCACTATTATTTAAGCAGTTTCACAAGTTCCTTTTGTGAAAAACATGAGGTATAAAATGACAAGTAAGCAAAGAGCATATTTAATCAGCATGGCAAATACCCTTGAGCCGGTTTTCCAAATCGGCAAAGCCGGGCTTTCGCCCGAAGTGACCGAGGCGATTAATGAAGCCTTTAATAACCGCGAGTTAATCAAAATTTCTGTCCTTAAAAGTTGCGGTGACGAGCCGCGCTTAATGGCGGAAATGGCTGCGGAGCGGACCAAAGCAGAAGTAATTAAGGTAATCGGCAAGAAGATTATTCTGTATAAAATGGACAAGAAAAATCCTAAGATCATGTTGCCGAGGTGACGAATCATGGGTTCAAATCGAATCTGCGATTCAAATCGAATTTACAATTCGAACGAATTATGAGCTGCAAGGAGCGTGGGCTGCGCATGGATAAAATAATGCGAAAAATAGGCATTCTGGGCGGAACTTTTAATCCGATCCATAACGGGCATATCGGGCTTTCGCTAGAAGCATATGAAAGCCTAGAGCTTGACGAGGTATTATTAATTCCCAGCGGTTTATCTTATCTTAAAGATCCAGCAGAGATTGCCAAAGCCGAGGACAGGAAGAAAATGGCAGAGCTGGCTTCCCATGAATATCCGCACATTACGGTCTCTGATCTTGAGTTAAAAAGAAAAGGCCCTTCCTATACATGGGAGACGATAAAAGAGTTACGCAATACGTATGGCAAGTGCAAATTTTGCAAATTTTATTTTATTATCGGTGCTGATATCTTATATGGTATCGAAAGCTGGAAAAAGCCGGAATATATTTTTAAGCACACGGCCATCGCGGTAAAGGTAAGGGATAATAAGCATTATGCCGAAATAGAAGATAAGGCCCTTTACCTAAAAGCCAAATATGAAGCAGAAATATGCGTGCTTCCTGCCCAAAGAACAGATGTTTCATCGCGCTTAATCCGCGAAAAAATCAGGGCCAACGAATCAATTAAAGGTTTAGTCCCGGAAAATGTCGCTATTTATATCGCAAATAATAATTTATACGAGGTTAAATGAAACGATCCGATATCAATAAAATCCGCCGTTCGATTGAAAAAAAGCTGGACGCAAAGCGTTATGAGCATACGCTTGGCGTGTCTTTTACGGCCGCCGCTTTAGCCATGAGTCATGGCGCAGATATCCGCAAAGCGCAACTGGCCGGCCTTTTGCACGATTGCGCAAAATGCGTTGAGAATAAGAAAAAAATTGCTATCTGCGAAAAGCACAATATTGAGATCACGAATATCGAACGCAAGAATCCTTATCTGCTCCATGCAAAGGTTGGCGGCTATATCGCGATGAACAAGTATAATATTGTTGATGAGGATATTATCCAGGCGATTCTTAATCATACGACCGGGCGGCCAGCGATGTCACTTCTGGAAAAAATAATTTATGTCGCGGATTATATTGAACCCTTGCGCCTTAAAGCTCCTAACTTGTCATTAATCCGCAAGGAAGCATTTAAGGACATTGATAAAGCCTTAATGCTGATTCTTAAAGATGACTTAGCCTATCTTGAGTCATTAAAAAGTGATGTTGACCCGAAAACAAAAAAGACATATGAGTATTATGTGAAAGGAATTATGAAATTAAATGAGTAAATACGAAATATCAGAAAAAATGGCAAAAATTACCATTGAAGCTTTAGAGGAAAAAAAGGGCGAAGAAATCCGGATCATTGACATTAGCGAGATTTCGATTCTCGGTGATTATTTTATTTTTGCCTCGGGCAATAACAGAAGCCAGATTCAGGCGATGAGTAATGAGGTTGAACGCTTAATGGGCAAAAATGGTTACCCGGCCAAGCAGATTGAAGGTTATGATACCGCAAACTGGATTTTGCTTGATTTTGGCGATGTCATTGTCCATATTTTTGACAAAGAAAACCGCTTGTTTTACAATCTTGAAAGAATATGGCGGGACGGAAAAGAGGTAGAAAGCACCTCTTTGAAGTGAACTTCAAAGAAGTGCTTTCCACTTCTTTGAATTAGAATCATCGTCATTGCGGGCTTGACCCGCGAATCATCGTCATTGCGGGCTTGACCCGCGAATCATCGTCATTGCGGGCTTGACCCGCGAATCATTGTCATTGCGGACCTGATCCGCAATCTCGCTTTAGAAACAAAAAAGCGCGGGCTAACCCACGCTTTTTCGGATTAAATCACTGACTTAAACAAATTTTTGTCACATTTTTGTCTAAAAATTTTTTTTAGTCTCTGACATGATGATCTATTCGGTCATGACCACCCGCATACATATAGAAGGTAAATAAATAAATACCGCTGATACCTACCAAAGCATATATTATACGAGTAACCCATGACATATTGCCAAATACGAATGAGACAAGGTCAAAGCCAAAGATACCAATAAGCCCCCAGCTTAAACAACCGATGATGGCAATAGTCAGTGCGATGCAATCCAATACTCTGTTGTTCATTCCGATATACCTCCAATTCACTTTAAAAGGATCGTCTATAGCTAAATACCAGGTTTCTTTGTTTAGTTCCTGATATGCTTTATCTATTATTACCGAGGACATTTTTTTTATCCGAGAATGCTTTTCCATGTTTTGCTTGTTGAAGTTTTATAGAAATTTCGAAAAAAAAGTGCAAAAATTAGCAAAGCGAACATTGACAAACCATAGCAATCTGTGTAAAATTAGTTCTTAAATAGATTTATTATATTGAGGAGGATATGAAAATGTTTAAGAAAGTTGTAAGTCTAGCTTTAATTGCCGTTCTTTCGATGGGTGTTTTAACCGCTTGTGGAAATGACGGCGCAAATGATACCGTTTTCAAGATAGGCGGTATCGGCCCTTTAACCGGAGGCGCGGCTATTTATGGCATTGCGGTTCAAAACGGAGCGCAGATTGCGGTTGATGAAATCAATGCTGCTGGCGGCATTGGCGGAGTTTTAATTGAGTTCAATATGCAAGATGATGAGCATGACGCGGAAAAAGCGGTTAATGCTTATAATTCCCTTAAGGACTGGGGCATGAAGATTTTGATGGGAACTGTGACAAGCCGTCCCTGTATCGCGGTTGGCGTCCATTCCAAAACTGACAATTTATTCCAAATTACCCCATCTGCTTCATCAGCAGACGTTGTTAAAGACAATGACAATATTTTCCAAGTCTGCTTTAATGACCCCAACCAAGGCATTGGCTCGGCGCAGTACATCGGCCAAGTCGGCGTAACCGGAAATGACGGCAATTTAGTCTCAAACGTGGCGGTTATTTATGACAGCTCTGACGTATATTCATCTGGCATTTATGAAAGATTTGTTACCGAAGCAGCTAACCAGCCTTTTTCAGTTGTTGCAACCGAAGCTTTTACCGAAGACAGCAATACTGACTTTTCCGTCCAGCTCCAAAAAGCAAAGGATGCCGATGCGCAGTTAATTTTCCTGCCGATTTATTATACGGAAGCTTCCTTAATTCTTGCCCAAGCCGCCGCAATTGATTATTTCCCGGTTTTCTTTGGCTGTGATGGCCTTGACGGCATTTTGACGGTCGAAAACTTTAATACTGACCTTGCCGAGGGCGTAATTTTACTTACTCCGTTTGTTGCTTCTTCACCTGACGCAAAAACGCAAGCTTTTGTTTCTGAATATCAGAGATTACATGATGAAGTTCCCAACCAGTTCGCCGCTGGCGCATATGATTCCATTTATGTCATCAAAGCAGCGCTTGAGCAAAGTAATGCCGTTCCGGGAATGAGTGTTTCTGACCTTGGCGACGCACTTAAATTAGCTGTCACCCAGATTACTTACAGCGGCCTGACTGGCGAAAACATGACCTGGCTTCCCAGCGGTGAAGTTAATAAAGCCCCCAAGGCAATGGTCATCGTAAATGGAATTTATGTTGAGCTATAAAAAATGGTCGTCCTGCGGAGACCATTTATAATAAAATGGGCGTGGCTAGCTGCGCCCTTTTATCCATTTAAAAGTAAGGGTATGAAATGAGTTTTATTAATTATGTAATTAATGGATTAAGCCTAGGCAGTATTTATGCCATCATTGCCCTAGGCTACACAATGGTTTATGGGATTGCCAGAATGCTTAACTTCGCCCATGGCGATGTAATCATGGTCGGCGCGTTCACGGTCTTTTTTGGCGTCAGTATGCAAGGCCTTAATCCTATCGCCGCGGTGTTTGTTTCGATTGCCATCTGCATTACGCTGGGCGTGACAATTGAATTTATTGCCTATCGGCCTTTGCGCGGCGCGGCTTCTTCGCTGGTAGTTTTGATAACGGCGATTGGAGTCAGTTATTTTTTACAAAATTTGGCACTTTTAATTTTTGGCGCAAACACAAAATCATTTACCTCAATGGTGCCAATTAATCCGGTCAGGTTAGCCGGAGGCGAAATAGTCATTTCGGGTGAAACGATAATGACGATTTTGTCATGTATAATAATTATGATTAGCTTGACAGCATTTATTAAGAAAACAAAACCGGGACAAGCAATGCTTGCCGTTTCAGAAGATAAAGGGGCAGCCCAGCTGATGGGAATCAATGTTAATGGCACAATCAGCCTGACTTTTGCGATTGGCTCTGGGCTGGCTGCGATTGCCGGGATTTTATTATGCTCCGCTTATCCCTCGCTTTCGCCTTACACAGGCTCAATGCCGGGCATTAAAGCTTTTATTGCCGCTGTTTTTGGCGGGATTGGGTCAATTCCCGGGGCGTTAATCGGCGGAATTTTGCTGGGCGTGATTGAGATTTTGGGACGAGCCTATATTTCATCACAGTTAGCTGATGTGATTGTGTTTATGGTGCTGATTATTGTCCTCTTAGTTAAGCCGACCGGATTATTGGGGCGGAAATTGCAAGAGAAAGTGTGAAGAAAAAGGTCGGCAAGCGACTTTTACAAGAATTACACCCCTTTGGTGGGGCAATTCTTGTAGTATGAAAGTTATAATTATAAGGAACTGGTAAATAATGGAAAAAATTCCCAAAATTTGGCGTGAAAACTTGATTACTTATGGCATGGTAATTATTGCATATGCAGTAATGCAGATTTTGATTTCCTTTGGTTTGGTATCGCGTTTGGTGCAAGGCCTGTTAGTGCCTTTATGTATATATGTCATTTTGGCGGTCTCACTTAATCTGACGGTCGGAATCCTTGGCGAGCTTAGCCTTGGCCATGCCGGGTTTATGTGCCTTGGCGCTTTTGCGGGTGCTTTTTTCTCAAAAGTTACGGTTGATGCAATTACTTTTTCCCCGGTCAGATTTTTTCTGGCGATCTTGATTGGCGCAGCTGTCGCCGGGTTGTTTGGCTTTTTGATTGGAATGCCTGTGCTTCGTTTCCGGGGTGATTATTTGGCCATTGTCACGCTCGCTTTCGGTGAAATCATCAAAAATGTCATTAACGCGTTGTTTGTTGGTTTGGACAGCAACGGGGTTCATTTTTCATTAAGTGACCGGGCGGCCCTTGGGCTTTTAGATGACGGCGATGTCATAATTAATGGGGCGCAAGGGATTATCGGAACACCCCAAGATTCAAATTTTACCGTTGGGGTCCTGTTAGTCCTGTTGACCCTTTTTATTGTCATGAATTTGATCCGCTCGCGTGATGGGCGGGCGATCATGTCAATCCGCGACAACTTGATTGCTTCGGAATCAATCGGCATTCATGTGACGAAATACAAGCTGATGGCTTTTTCGATTTCGGCGGCTTTAGCCGGAGTCGCTGGCGTGCTTTATTCCCACAATCTAAACAGCGTGGCGGCTTCACCGCGGGCTTTTGGTTACAATATGTCGATTATGATTTTGGTTTTTGTTGTCCTTGGCGGGATTGGAAATATCCGCGGCTCAATGATTGCCGCAATTGTTCTGACCCTGCTTCCGGAAATGCTAAGAGGGCTTGACCGCTACCGGATGCTGATTTATGCAATTGTTTTGATTGTGATGATGCTGTTTAACTGGAGTCCTAAGATTTTGGAGTGGCGCGAGCGGCATTCGTTAAGGGAACTGGCTGGCAGGTTAAGGGGAAGGAGCAAGGTATGACACAAGATATGACGCCATTATTAAATGTAACTAATTTAAGCATATCCTTTGGCGGCCTTAGGGCGGTTGATGATTTTGATATTACGGTAAAAAAAGGCCAGCTTTATGGCCTAATTGGCCCTAACGGCGCAGGAAAAACAACGGTTTTTAATTTACTGACCGGGGTTTACCGCCCTGACGTGGGCAAAATTTTCCTTGAAGACGAAAACATTACCAATATGAAAACGATGGACATCAATAAAGCCGGGGTCGGGCGGACT
Organism: Lachnospiraceae bacterium; assembly: GCA_009777715.1. Taxonomy (GTDB): domain Bacteria; phylum Bacillota; class Clostridia; order Lachnospirales; family Lachnospiraceae; genus UBA935. The sequence goes on along the minus strand of WRLH01000058.1, from coordinate 2,932 downwards.
TTCCAAAACATCCGGTTATTTAAAAAGCTTACGGTCCTGGATAATGTCAAAGTTGGATTGCATAACCGTTTTCATTATAGTACTTTGGAGGGAATTTTCCGCTTGCCTAGATACCGGAGCATTGAAAAAATAATGAACGAAGAGGCTTATAAGCTGTTAAAAGTCTTTGACCTCGAAAATGAAGCGGATTATCTAGCTGGCAATCTTCCTTATGGCAAGCAAAGAAAGCTTGAGATTGCGCGGACTCTTGCCACGAATCCAAAGCTGCTTTTGCTAGACGAGCCAGCCGCCGGAATGAATCCTAATGAAACCAAGGATTTAATGAAGACAATCCGTTTCGTCCGTGATGAATTTGACATGACAATTTTATTAATTGAGCATGACATGAAATTGGTGGCGGGGATCTGCGAAGAGCTGACCGTCTTAAATTTCGGCAAAGTATTAATGAGCGGGGAAACTAATGCGGTTTTAAATGACAGCCGTGTCATTACGGCTTATCTTGGCGAGGATTAAAAGCAAGGAGATTTTTATGGCAATGCTGGAAATACACGACCTTGAAGTGTTTTATGGCGTTATTAAGGCGATCAAAGGAATTTCATTTAAAGTAAATGAAGGCGAAGTCATCGCTTTGATTGGTGCTAATGGGGCGGGCAAAACAACAATCCTCCATACGATTACGGGGCTTATTATGCCAAAGAAGGGCCGGGTTATTTTTGACGGCATTGAAATCTCCAAGATAAAAAGCCATAAAATTGTCTCAATGGGCATGGCTCATGTGCCGGAAGGCCGCCGCGTTTTTGCCCAGCTAAGTGTTTTTCAAAATTTAATGCTGGGCGCATTTACCCGCAAAGACAAAGCAGAAATAGAAAATAGTTTAAAGAGCATCTATAAACGCTTCCCCCGGCTTGAGGAGCGGAAAAACCAAATTGCCGGGACTTTAAGCGGCGGCGAACAGCAAATGCTGGCGATGGGCAGGGCCCTTATGTCTAAGCCAAGGATTATCCTGATGGACGAGCCGTCAATGGGCCTTTCGCCGATTTTTGTCAATGAAATTTTTGGCATTATCGAAGAAGTCAGCCAGATGGGGACAACAGTTTTGCTTGTCGAGCAGAATGCGAAAAAAGCATTGGCCATTGCTGACCGGGCATATGTATTAGAAACGGGCAATATTATCCTTGAGGGCATGGCAAGTGAGCTTTTAGATAATGATGAGATTAGGAAAGCGTACCTCGGCGAGTAAAACACGAAGAGATGTTCTAAGTCATGTAAAAACCATGATTAAGAACATCTATGCTACGTGTAACAAATTTGACCTGCGGTCAAAGTTTGCAGGTTGTGTATAGTTTTAAGGTTTTTAAAGAAAGAAGGTGTAGCCGATGGAAAAAGTGGTGATTACGATTGCAAGGCAGTATGGGAGCGGCGGGCGGACCGTGGGGGAAATGCTGGCAAAAGATTTGGGCATCAAATATTATGACAAGGAAATCCTAAAGCTTGCATCTGATGAAAGCGGAATCAATGAAAGCCTTTTTGAAAAGGCTGACGAGAAGCTTAAAAGCACCCGCTTATTCAAAATCGCCAAAAAAGTATATGACGGCGAACTGATTTCGCCGGAAAGTGATGACTTTACATCTAATGACAACCTGTTTAATTATCAAGCAAGAATCATCAGGAAATTGGCAGAAGAGGAATCTTGTGTCATAATTGGCCGCTGTGCCGACTATATTTTGCGCGATTACGACTATGTTTTAAGTGTTTTCGTCCATGCCCCGGAGGATTTTTGCATAACTGAAGCAATGAAGAAACTTAGCTTACCGCTTAAGGAAATTGATAAATTCATTAATAAAACCGATAAGCGGAAAGCGGAATACTATAAATATTATACCGGGCGGGATTGGACGGACGCAAGGAACTATGATTTAGCGTTAAACGCAAGTAAACTAGGCTTTGAACGGTGCATGGAAGCAATTAAGGCAAATATCCGCGTCCGCTTCCCGGATTTAAAACTATGAAAACTCTTTATATCTCTGACCTTGACGGCACATTGCTTAATAATAAGGCAGAATTATCTGAATGCACAACAAAAACGCTTAATCAATTGATTGCGGGCGGAATGAAATTCTCGATTGCAACCGCAAGAACAGGCGCAACGGCGCTTAAATTGATGAAAGAGGTGAACTTAAACCAGCCCCTTGTTCTGATGAACGGCGTGCTAGTTTATGATATGGAAGAAGAGCGTTTTGTAAAAAAAGAAACCCTAAGCAATGCCGCCCGCCAAAGCATTAATAAAGCCATCTTGGACACAGGCCAGACAGGCCTAATGTATGGGTTTAGCAATGACGAAATGACGACCTATTATCGTCATCTTGACATCAAGCCCTTACGGGAGTTTGTTGAAGAACGGAAGCAAAAGTTCAATAAAAAATTTATCAAAACAGAAGATTTTGTTGCGGTTGACGCTGAAATTATTTATTTTTGCTTTTTGAATACCTATGAAAACATTAAGCTCATCCATAACGAAATCAAAAACTTAAAAGAAATCAGATTTGAAATGTATAAAGATTTTTATTCTGATGATTTATGGTATTTGGAGCTTTTTAGCTTAAACGCTTCAAAATATAATGGCGTTATGTATCTTCGAAAACGGTACGGTTACGACCGGATCATTGGTTTTGGCGACAATCTAAATGACATTCCTCTTTTTGAAGCCTGTGATGAAGCCTATGCAGTCAGCAACGCAAAACCAGAACTAAAAGCAAAAGCCACTGCTATTATCGGGGCGAATGAGGAAGATGGGGTAGCCATGTGGCTTAGGCAAGTAAGCCAAGGCCATTGATAAAATAAAGCATTCCTATAGAGAATGAAATTTGAACTTTGACAAAATAAATAAAATCTCCCAGTATGATGTATGTGAGTCTAGTGGGACTTAATACAT
>WRLH01000057.1 GCA_009777715.1 Lachnospiraceae bacterium | reverse complement strand
TGAACTCCTTGCTGTAATTTTTGGATTTGCTTGGCATTTGTAACCCTCACTTTCATTTATGATTTTATCATATTTTCCAGCATTGGTGTTACAATTTTAGTTTACCACATCAGATTGCGGGTCAAGCCCGCAATGACAGTGGGGCAAGAATCGGCAGATTGCGGGTCAAGCCCGCAATGACGGTGGGGCAAGCCCTGCTTAATACACCCGCCGCGCCACAACGACAAAGCGCATATCATTTTGGGATTGGTCGCAGGTTGACAGGGTCAAAAGCTGGTCGCCATACGTGGCAGTGACACCAGTGTCATAATAGGATAAGGCCGCCATTTCGCGCATATTTGAATAAAACTCGTCCGCGGACCAAGCGTCTATGAACTGATAATATTTAAAGACGATTTCATCTTCATTATATACTTTCGAGCGGAAAACAAACATTATTTCGTAAGTGCCTTCTTCATAAATCGTATCAAATTTGATAATCGGGTGCTTCTCAAAATGGGACTTCTTTTCATATTTGGAAAGCTGCCCGAACATCTGCCCCGATTTCATGTTGTGGCCGTAAATAATCAGATTGTCAGAACGCGGGAAAACTAGGCACTGGAAATCCATGAAAATACTGCCATTTTTATCATATTCCTGGCTAAAATTGCGGTCAAGATAATATTCATTATTAACCGTCTGCATGACCGGGAAATCAATATTGGTCCCATCTATTTTAAGCCAGCCAATCAGCCTTTTATTCCGGTTGTAAAGCGTTTGGTATTTTTCAAGAATATCAGGAAGCTCCGCGTCAGCAGTCCGGTGGACCATCACTTGCTGGCTGTCACCAAGGCTTAAGAATCTGGTATCACCAACAAGCTGGGCAAGGGCATTCGTTTCTTTCTGCGTCCGCTCGCCAAAATAGCTATATATTCCAAGGGTCGTAAAACTCGCCAGCGCAATAATTGCACAGATGATGATAAAAATTTTACGCTGCTTTTCTTTTTTCTTGATGAAAGCAATAATCTGTTCCTGCATTTCCGGCTCATATTGTGCCAATCCGGATTTTCCGTGTCCATTTATTGCCGCTTTAGTTTCCATATTATTTATATCGGCCAATTAGCCATAAGTCTTTAATGTCGCGAATTTTGCGAATTTTGTTTAAATTTAGGGTAACAATGACGGCGTTTTGACATAGTATAAACCATGAATAAACCTTTGGAGGCTTAAAATGAGCGATTTATCAGCAACAAACTGTGGCTGTGGATGTGGCAATAACGGCAGTGGAATTATTTGGATTCTTATCCTGCTTAGCTGCTGCGGCGGCTTTGGACGTGACGGCTGCGGAAACGGTTTCGGCGGTGACGGTATTCTCTGGATTATCATTCTTCTTTGCTGCTGTGGTGGCGGTAACGGTTTTGGCTTTAACAGTCTTGGAAATAATTGCTGCTAAAACAAAATGCAATCATTTGTGGGCGGCCATCGGTCGCCCATGATGGCATAATTAATTAATTTTCACATAAATATGATAATAGAATCTGCCGGAAGCCTAAAGTGCAAATAAAGGTATTTTATGGATTTTTCTGACCAAAATCGTGTCGCCGCTTTTGATACGTTATTTACCACCAATCAAATCCAAAGGCTAAAAGTATTTATGTCTTTTCTTGATGAAAAATGGCAGAAACATCTTGCTGTTTACATCAAGTATTTGGAGCTGCAATATACGATTGCTTTTTCCCGGCGCGGTTCATTTTGCTTTCATGATGGCTGTGAAAAAGAAAATAACGGCGATTTCCAGTCGCTTATCAAGGCAATCATGCCGTATTCACAGGAAAAAGACCGCAAGATGTTTGAGCAGTTTTCCGGGATGCTAAAGACGATGGAAATGTTTAAGCAGCTTGCCCCCATGATGGAAATGATGAAAAATATCATGCCAGACATGGCTGACGGCGAGGGAATGTTTGGGAATATTAGCAGCCTTTTGGGCGGCCTTTCGCATATGGGCGGCGATAGCGGCCCTGATGACATGATGATGAATATGCTGATGGGAATGATGACCCCGGAGCAGATTAAGATGTATGAGATGTTTAGTGATGATCCGCCGTAGGAAAATCGTCACTTAGATGTCAGCACAAACATAACCAAGAAAGGGCTAACACATGAACGAAAATAATAAAATTGAGTGGATGAATGACCCGCTTTTAAAAGATATTGATAAATACAAACTGGAATTTTTGCAAACGATGGTTTTTGAAAGCAGCAATCTTTCCCAAAACGCAATGCTTCCTTTTTTGCTGGCGGTGATGAAGCGCGGGCAAAAAAAGAAGCTGACTTTTAGCGATGAGGAAATGGAAACCATTATCACGGTCCTTAAAAAGCATTCAACCGCGGACGAACTGGAAAAAATAAATATGGTGATGAATATCCGCAAAACAGGTAATGTGCCTGAAATGATTAAGAACCACCCAATGATGAAAAGTTTTGGGAAGTAGGGGATTGCGGCGCGGAGGCCTCAATTCGCGTGAGGAGAAAGCTGCCGATTCATCGACCGAGGCGGCTTGAACCTCAATCCCTTACCACCAGGTTCACGATCCGGCCGGGGACGTATATTTCTTTAATTATCGTGCCAATAAGACGCTCGCCCAGCTCTTCTTTGGCGAGCTTTATTGCATCAGCTTGGCTCAAGTCGGCGGCCATGCGGACGACCTTTTTGGTTTTTCCGTTTAACTGGATGGCAACTTCTTTTTCATCGTCCGCCATCAGATTTTCACAGGCATCCGGCCAGCGGCAGGAAAAAACTGATTCTTTGCCCCCAAGCTCCCTAAAAAGCTCTTCGGCAAGATGGGGGGCAAATGGGGCTAATAAAATAACACCTGTTATTAAAGTCTCTTTGTCGATTCCGCCATCGCGGGCAAGCGCGATCATCTTGTTGTTGTATTCCATAAAGCCGGACACAACGGTATTAAGGCTAAAATTATTGAGCCGCTGGGTGATGTCGTAAATCATTTTATGGCGGATTCTAAGCATTTCTTTGGTTGGTTTCGTATTTTTGTCTTTGTTTTCCATGACCAGATTGTAAAACTTGGCAATAAAACGGTAAACGCCCTCAATCCCCCGGTCGTCCCATTCTGAATCAAGTTCGGGCGGGCCGACAAAAAGCTCATATAAACGCAAGGAATCACAGCCGTAGTCGCGGACTAAGTCGTCCGGCGAAACAGTGTTTCCTTTTGATTTGCTCATTTTGACGCCATTTTTTCCGGTTATCATGCCTTGGTTAAAAAGCCTGATGAATGGCTCTTCAAAATCAACATAACCTAAATCAAACAGAAATTTGGTATAAAAACGCGAATACAGTAAGTGCAGAACCGCGTGTTCAACGCCGCCGATGTACATATCAACCGGGAGATATTTTGAAGCTTTTTCTTTGTCTACCAAGGCTTCATCATTTTTGTTATCAATATAACGAAGAAAATACCAAGAAGACCCTGCCCATTGGGGCATTGTATTTGTCTCCCGTTTCGCTTCTAGCCCGCAGCTTGGGCAAACCGTATTAACCCAAGCGGTAATCGCTGCCAGCGGCGACTCGCCTGTCCCGGTCGGCTGATAAGATTCTACATTCGGCAACAATAACGGAAGCTCCTCTTCGGGAACAGGGACACAGCCGCAAGCCGGGCAATGGACAATCGGGATTGGTTCGCCCCAATAACGCTGGCGCGAAAAAACCCAGTCGCGGAGTTTAAAGTTGGTCGTTTTCTTGCCTAGTCCGCGCTTTTCGATGATTAAAGGGGCTTCCGCCTTAAGCAGCGCGGATTCCATTCCATTCCAATCTGACGAATTGATGACTAAGCCATGGGGTTCGCAATAAGGCTCTGTCATATCAGGGGTTTCGATGCCGTCTTTGGCAATGACTTGGACAATCGGCAGATCGAATTTCTTGGCAAATTCAAAGTCGCGTTCATCATGGGCGGGGACACACATAATCGCCCCCGTGCCGTAATCAGCAAGGACATAATCAGCAAGCCAGATCGGCAGTTTCTCGCCGCTTAAAGGGTTTATCGCATATGACCCGGTAAAAATGCCTGTTTTTTCTTTGTCCTGCAAACGGTCAACGCTTGACTTAAGCGATGATTCATAAATATATTTGTCAACCGCTTCTTTTGTTTCACTTGTTGCAAGCAAAGCCGCCAGCTCATGCTCAGGGGCAAGGACCATGAAGGTCGCGCCATAAAGGGTATCGGGCCGGGTGGTAAAAACCTTAATCTTCTCTTCTCGTTCACAAACTAAGAAATCTACTTCCGCGCCATATGATTTGCCAATCCAGTCGGCTTGCATTTTTTTGACTTTTTCCGGCCAGTCGAGCTTGTCAAGGTCATTTAACAAGCGGTCGGCGTACTTGGTGATTTTGAGCATCCATTGCTTAAGGTTTTTCTTCGTCACGGGGTCGCCGCAGCGTTCACACGCGCCGTTCACCACTTCTTCATTGGCCAGCCCGGTTTTGCAGGAAGGACACCAGTTGATTGGCATTTCCTTTTCGTAGGCCAAGCCTTCTTTGAACATCTTGATGAATATCCATTGCGTCCATTTGTAAAAATCGGGGTCAGTCGTCGAAAATTCCATCTCCCAATCATAAAGGGCGTTGATTTGGTGAATCTGGGTTTTGATGCTGGCGATGTTTTCCGCCGTTGTCTTGGCGGGGTGGGTCCCCATTTTGATGGCATAGTTTTCGGCTGGCAAACCAAAGGAATCCCAGCCCATCGGGTGGATCAGATAATAACCGTTTAGCAGCTTGTAACGGCTAAAGACATCCGAGATGACATAACCGCGCCAATGGCCAACGTGAAGCCCAGAGCCGGACGGATATGGAAACATATCAAGGCAATAGTATTTGGGTTTTTGGCCATCGTCAACGTTAACGGGGTTTTCTTTCCATATTTTGCGCCATTTATTTTCGATTTCCCGATGATTGTATTTTGCCATTAAAAGTTACCTGCATTAGCCGCTTCTTCCAAGCTGACCGCAACGGCAACTGTCATGCCAACCATTGGATTGTTGCCAGCTCCAATTAACCCCATCATTTCTACATGGGCCGGGACGCTAGATGACCCGGCAAACTGGGCATCGGAGTGCATCCGCCCCATCGTATCAGTCATGCCGTAAGAAGCCGGGCCGGCTGCCATGTTGTCAGGGTGAAGTGTCCGCCCAGTGCCGCCGCCGGAAGCAACGGAGAAATATTTTTTATTCTGTTCGGTGCATTCTTTTTTGTAAGTCCCTGCCACCGGGTGCTGGAAGCGGGTCGGGTTGGTTGAGTTTCCAGTGATTGAAACGTCAACTTTTTCGAGGTGCATGACCGCAACGCCCTCAACAACGTCATTTACGCCGTAGCAATTAACTTTTGAGCGTAAACCGTCCGAATAGGATTTGCGGAAAACTTCTTTGACATCACCAGTCGCATAGTCCATTTCGGTTTCAACATAAGTAAAACCATTGATGCGGGAAATAATCTGGGCGGCATCTTTGCCAAGGCCGTTTAAGATGACGCGGAGCGGTTTTTTGCGGACTTTGTTGGCTTTTTCGGCGATTCCAATCGCTCCCTCGGCGGCGGCAAATGATTCATGCCCGGCAAGGAAAGCAAAACATTCGGTTTCTTCTTCGAGCAGCATTTTGCCAAGGTTTCCGTGGCCAAGCCCGACTTTCCGCTGGTCAGCAACCGAGCCGGGAATGCAAAAGGCTTGGATCCCCTCGCCGATCGCCGCAGCTGCCAAAGCCGCTTTCCGGCAGTCTTTTTTGATGGCAATGGCCGCGCCGACAACATACGCCCATTTTGCATTTTCAAAGCAGATCGGCTGGATTGCCTCGACCTGCTGATAAACTGAAAGCCCGGCATCCTTTGTGATTTGTTCGGCTTCTTCGAGGGAAGAAATGCCGTAGCTATTTAAAACCGCATTTATTTGTTTGATACGTCTTTCATATGATTCAAATTTCGGTGCCATTTTTTCCTCCTTATTCATGTCTGGGATCGATAATCTTTGCTGCGTCGGCAACTCGCCCATACTGGCCTTTTGCTTTTTCCCAAGCAGTATTTGGATCATCGCCTTTGGCAATAAAATCAGTCATCCGGCCTAAGCTGACAAACTGATAACCAATGATTTCATCGTCGGCCGAAAGGGCAATCCCGGTCACATAACCCTCTGCCATTTCAAGATAGCGGGGCCCCTTGGCTAAAGTGCCATACATCGTGCCGACTTGGCTTCTAAGCCCTTTGCCTAGATCTTCAAGGCCTGCGCCAATCGGAAGGCCGCCTTCGGAAAAAGCGCTTTGCGTCCGCCCGTAAACGATTTGCAAAAACAGCTCGCGCATTGCGACATTGATTGCGTCACAGACAAGGTCGGTGTTCATTGCTTCAAGGACCGTAAGGCCTGGCATTATTTCCGCGGCCATCGCTGCTGAATGGGTCATTCCGGAACAGCCGATTGTTTCGATCAGGGCTTCCTGCACGATCCCCTCTTTGATATTGAGGGTCAGCTTACACGCTCCCTGCTGGGGGGCACACCAGCCAACACCGTGGGTAAGGCCGGAAATGTCTTTTACTTCTTTGGCATTTACCCATTTCCCCTCGGCCGGGACTGGGGCGCATCCGTGGCATACGCCTTGTGCCACTTTGCACATCTGCTCAATTTCATGTGAATAAATCATTTAATGCTCCTTTCGTTTGTTGCTATTATTTATGATACAATAAAACCGACTTATTTTCAACGCCTTATTTTTAGTGCGCCATAATCCGGCCGGCTATTTCACCCTGCTTTTTGTAAATGCTGTCGGCCGGGACAAAACCGCGGACCATTGACATCGGGTAAACAACGCTGTTGCGGCCAATAACTGTCCCGGGATTAAGGACCGAATTGCAGCCAACCTCAACATTGTCGCCCACCATCGCGCCGACTTTTTTAAGGCCCGATTCAATTACCTTTTCAGCCTTGATATTTACGAGCGTGCCGTCCGCTTTGACATTTGAGGTAATTGCCCCTGCGCCTAAATGGGCTTTATGGCCCAAAATGCTGTCGCCGACATAATTGTAATGCGGCACTTGCACCCAATTAAAGAGAATGGCGTTTTTGATTTCGGTTGAGTTGCCGACAACGGCGAACTTGCCAATCATTGCATTGCCGCGGATAAAAGCCGAGTGGCGGATTTCCGCGCTTTCATCAATAATGCAAGGGCCATCAATCAGCGCCGAGGGTGCAACGTTTGCCGATTTGGCAATCCAGATAAATTGACCGACATGGTCAAAAACATCCGGTGACAAAGTCGCGCCCACTTTAATAATATATTCCCCAATATGCGGAAGCACTTGCCAAGGGTATTCATATGTTTTGATATACTCGCTAAGAATGGTTTCGTTCAAATTGTAAAGCTGGGGAATTTTTAATTGTTTCATTGTTTCTCTCCTATTATTAAACACTATTTTATTTAAATACTATTTATTTAAGAAATAGTATTTTTTTTAGCCTTTGCCTTTAGCCCCGTAATTAGCCGCAGCCTCCTCATAAAAGCGGTACATTGTCTTCATGTTCTGCGCTTCTTTTACTTGGTTGGTCCGGCGGCTGATAAAGTCATTTAGTTTTATCATATATTCCGCTTCGGTGATCGTCCCCCTGGCGACCATTTCAAGCCCTTTTTCCCAGCTGGCAGTCAGGGCTGGGTCTAGCAAAGCGCGAATCGAATTATTAACAACATCGTATATCATCTCACCCAACAAAGCCGGGGTGATGATTTGTGTTTTTTTGTTCAAGTTAAGATATTTAATTGTGACAAGCTTTTTTAAAATCTCCGCCCGCGTGGCCGAAGTGCCGATTCCGCTTCCCTTAATCTGCGCCCTTAGTTCCTCGTCTTCGATGAACTGCCCGGCATTTTCCATCGCCAAAATCAAAGTCCCGGAATTATAACGCTTCGGCGGGGTTGTTTCACCTTCTTTTATTTCGAAGCCGTTAACGCAAACCGCTTGCCCCGGCTTTAGGGCTGTTAAGGTTTCAAAAAAAGCCAAATCATAACTTTCCTGCTCTTTGCTTTCGCCTTCGTTTTCGCTTTCATCTTCGCTTTCGCCCCGGCTTTTATTTTTGCCTTTTCCACTATATGAATGAGCAAAAACCTTTAGATATCCTTCGGTAACCAATATCTTAAAATTGGCAAAAAAGCTTTCTGTTTTTTGCGTAAAGACCAAGCTGATCTTTTGGTAAACCGCGGCCGGATAAAAAATGCTAAGAAAGCGGCGGGTAATTATTTCATATATTTTAAGCGCGACCGGATTTAAGCTCTCTAGGGCCCTAAGCCCCTGCCCGGTTGGGATAATGGCATAGTGGTCCGTAATCTGCTTGTCATTAACATAACGAGTGTTATTTATTTTTTTGTATGAGCCACCGGCTAAAATTTCCTTGGCAAAATCGGAAAAAAGCTGATACCCGGTTAAGCCGTTTAGATTTTTCTCAATTTCTTTTCCAACCGCCGATGACAGGACGCGGGCATCGGTCCTTGGGTAAGTGACCAATTTTTTCTCATATAATTCCTGGGCAATCCTTAGGGTTTCATCAGGGCTGATTTTGAAAAATTTGGCGCAGTCATTTTGCAGTTCAGCCAAATTGTATAACAGGGGAGCATTCTTTTGCTCTTTTTTCTTTTCAACCGCCGTTAGAATGACTTCGTTTGGATCCTCCTTTAAAAAATCAATCAGCTCTGTGGCCGCCTCTTCGGTTTTGAAGCCATTTTCTTTATATAAAAGCGGCGAGCCAAAATAACGGCTTCCCTCGGCTGCTTTCCATTCCGCTTCGATATTTTTGCCCCCGATTTCGGTCTGGGCAAGCACCCGGTAAAACGGCGTTTTCACAAAAGCCCTAATCTCCCGCTCGCGCCTTACGACCATGCCCAGGACGCAGGTCATGACCCGCCCCACGGATATGACAGCCTTGTCAGCTTTTAGGTATGACTTAATCGTACTGCTGTATTTGAGGGTCAAAGCGCGGGAAAAATTGATGCCCATCAAATAATCTTCCTTGGCGCGAAGATAAGCCGCCGCGCTCAAATTGTCGTAATCCTTTAGGTCTTTTGCTTCGCTGATGCCCCGCTTTATTTCGTCCTCGGTCTGGGAATCAATCCAGACTCGGCGGCGTTTTTTATCCCGGTAATTGTTGTTTTTGTCAATGCCGGACTGGCTTTCAACCAGGCGGTAGATATATTCGCCCTCACGCCCGGAGTCAGTGCAAACATAGATCGTGCCAACGTCATCGCGGTTTAGAAGCAGCTTAACAATATTAAATTGCTTTTTGACATTTTCAATTACTTCGTATTTAAACTCGGCTGGCAGGAAAGGAATCGTCTCAAGCGACCAGCGTTTGTAAATTGCGTCATATGCGTCAGGATAACTCATTGTGACTAAATGCCCGACACACCATGTAAAAATTGCTTCTTCTGACTCGATGTAACCGTCATTATTTTTTGTCCTAAAGTTCATGACGCGGGCAAATTCCCGCGCAACGCTAGGTTTTTCTGCAATATATAGTTTCTTTAACACGTTAAATCATCTGCTCCGATCAGGTAAATATTTTGTTTTACTTTTGCTTCGAGGTTCAGTTTTTCGTCAAAATGCCCGATCGAAAACAAATAAACATAATCCACGACTATGCCGGCCTTGCCAGCACAAAAAAGCAAAAATTCATAATCATCATGGGTCATCAGCGGTTTTTCCCAGTTACATAAGCCAACCAAGGTTTTCCCGCCATCACTGGCAACAATGTCAATCGTCCCGGCTTTCCCCGCCCATTCCCCGCAGCTAGTGAACTTAAAAGGAAGCTTTCCATTATTATTCCACCGCTCCAGCTTGGAAATACAGGCTAATTTGTAATAGTTCGCAACATAGCTTTTAAAGGTCGGGCTGATATGCTTTGAGTAAAACTCTTTCGCCGTTAAACGCTTAACGTCACTTTGATGAGGATAAAGATAAGTAAAGTGGAAATGGACAAAATGGTTACTGATCCGGTAATAACCCTTTCCGGCATGGTCTTTTCCGGTCTCATAGCTAAAGGAAAAAACTTTCTCAACCAGCCCCAGTTCCATCAGGTTCTTTAAATAGACGCTAATTTTGGCCCGCGAAAAACCAGTATGGAGATATAAGTCATTTAGCTTGTGGTTGCCCTCGGCAATGGCGGCGAGGATGGTATTGTAAATGCCTGTTTCCCTTAGTTCGTCCGCCACAATCCGCTCGGCATTTAAATGAAGGAATGCTTGCGGATTTAGGATATGCTGGCAGATATTTTTTTCGATGGTAAGCCCCTCATCAAAATACTGCCACATTCCCGGATTTCCGCCAAGGATTGCATAAGCTTCAACAGCCGCTTTTAGTTTGAATTTGGGATAAAAACTGGCGATGTCATAAAAATCCAGTTCCTTAATTTTCAAAAAGCCGGACAGCTCATAGGCTTGTTCGCCGATTCTTTTAACAAGGCAGTTTTCAACCCAGCCAGCCTGTGAGCTAAGCAAAATGACAAGCACCTGCGCTTTGTTCCATTGGCCATGGATAAGCTCAACCAGTCCGGGGATAAAAGCCGCGCTATTTTTGATAATAAATTGAAAGTCGTCAATAATCAAGACTTTTTTTGACTTTTCCTGATTGGCAAGGGCGGTAAAAATGTCATCAAAGCCCGGATATTTTGGCATTTTCGCCCGATCAGCTAATTCTTTGCCCCATTGATAAAGCTGCTCCCTTTCCGAAGCCGGGCGGGCCTTAAAGTAATATGATGGCTTGCCCAAAAGAAAGTCCGCAAGAATTGCCTGTTTCCCTACGCCCTTTGCGCCGTACATGACAATGATCTGGCTGCCTTTACGTTCATAATATGTATTAAGGTATTTTAGTTCCTTAATCCTGGTTACAGATGGCATAATACTTTCTTCTCAATATCCTGGGCCGGCATGGGCTGGTTAAGGTAATAGCCTTGAATCCCATCACAGCCAATTGACTCTAGGTATGTATACTGCTCTTCGGTCTCAACACCCTCGGCAATTGTTTCAAAGCCAAGTTTTTTGACCATATAAATAATCGATTCGGTAATGACCTTTGTATTTTCGTCAGATAAAACTGTGTCAATAAAGCTTTTGTCGATTTTCAAGGTCGTAATCGGAAGGCCCTTTAAATAGGATAAAGAAGAATAACCAGTCCCAAAATCATCAAGGGAAATGCGGATTCCATATTGCCTTAGGATATGGAGCTTGTCAGTTATATCTTTAAAGTCGTTAATTAAAACGCTTTCCGTTATTTCTAATTCGATTTCTTCATAATTTATCCCATAGCGGTCGATTGCCTCAATAACCTGTTTGATAAAATCATCCTGGGCATATTGGATCGCCGAAATATTAAGTGAAAGAATCATCGGATAATTGTATATTTTGCGCCACTCGGCATAGGTCCTTAGGCTTTCTTCCATTACCCATGCCCCGATGGGGACGATGGTCCCGTTTTTCTCGGCAATGGGGATGAATTTGATCGGGCTAATCATTTTGCCGTCATAATCGCGCCAGCGGATTAAGGTTTCAACCCCGCGCAATTTTTTCCCTTGGATGCTGTATTGGGGCTGGAAATCAAGGGTAAAATTCTGGCTGAAAACAGCCGCTTTTAATTTGTTTTCAATCGAAATATTTTGCAGATAATCACTAAGGATTGGCGCATCAAAAAACTGGACTTTATTTGTCCCCAAGGTTTTGGCTTTAAACATGACAATTTCAGCGCAGTTAATCAGTTCAAGCGGTGAGGTTGAGGCTTCGGGGTACTCGGCAATCCCAATGCTGACCGAAAGGACGATTTCCTGCTGGTTGCTCATATAAAATGGCCATTTCAAGCGGTCATAGATTGTCTCCGTGATAATATCAATGCTCCGGTGGCCAATCGGATTATTTACGGCAATGCAATAAGAATCAGCATTAAAATGAGAAACGACAACATTGTCACTTTTGAAATCGGCAAGGAACTGGCCAAGTTGCTGAACCACCTCATCACCAATGACCATGCCAAAGGCATCATTAATTTTACGGAAGTCGTCAATATTAATGAACATGACCGTCACGATATTGTTTTCTTTTTCCGCATCACGGATAAATCCGGCCAGCAGGCGGACAAAATAATTGCGGTTATAAAGCCCGGTTAAAATATCATAATAAGCCATGTAGGTAAGTTCGTCATGGGCGTTTTTGACCTTGGTAATATCGTTAAAACAAAGTATTTTGTCGGTGGGCCTCCTCTTCTTGTCATAAATGACGGTTGCGCTTAACTCAATCCATGTTTTGCCGTCACGAAGCTTTATAATCGCGCTGTCATTTTCCATCCCTTTCTTTTCAAGGCTAAGTATCTCACGCAAAACATTTTTCGAATCAGGTTCAACTGCATTAAAAATTCCCGCCAGGTCTTTTTCTTTTCTTACTTCAAAATCAAAAAAGTACTGCCAATTGCTAACTGTACTGATGGTATTTTCAAGCAGGTTTTGGTAGACATAAGCCCGGTCAGATGTATCACAAATAAGACGGTACATCTTTTCATTGCTCTTTAGCTGGGCGTACTCGGCCTTAATTTGGCATGAATCATCCATATAGCTGCTCCTACTTTATTATGTATTTTGTCCATTATGTTTGCACCTAGATATAATTTCCAATCGCAGGTGCTTTTTTATCCGTCATACTTGCACAAGGGGCAAGCAGCCTTATCTCTTAGTAATATACCCTTTCGCTTTAAGCAGCTCCGCCGAAAGCACCGCCCCTCCGGCCGCCCCCCTAATCGTATTATGCGAAAGCGCAACAAACTTAAAGTCAAAATAATGGTCCTCGCGCAGCCGCCCCACCGTAATCCCCATTCCATTTTCATAATCCACATCAAGCTTTACCTGCGGGCGATCATCTTCCTCACGATAAACCATGAACTGGCTCGGCGCGCTCGGCAAATTAAGCTCTTGGGGCAAACCTTTGTAGGCCATAATTTTCTCAATTAGTTCTTCCTTTGTTGGCTTGTTTTTGAATCTCACAAACACGGCCGCCATATGTCCGTCAAGAACCGGGACACGCAAACATTGGCAGGTAATATGAGGGCCAACGGTCGGTACAATCACCCCATCTTTGACCGCGCCAAAAATCTC
>WRLH01000056.1 GCA_009777715.1 Lachnospiraceae bacterium | reverse complement strand
TCATCTTGTGAAAACTGATCAGCCGTTCATCAAGAGGGGCTAAAGGAACAATTTCAATAAAATCTTTTCCATGCGGCTCATAGAGGTGCTTTGTTTGTCATGCAATTATCAAGGTACGTTTTATCTATGCTGCTAAGCAGTTTATTTGAAAATATTTCATTTTAGGTATTGACATTTAATAGTTAGTCTTTCAAAAACAGTTGGGCAAGGCTTTTACTAACGCCCCAGCGTTGAAACAAGGTGTTCGAGCATTTCGCTAATGACATTGATATAACGGCTTGAGGCATTAAAAGCGTTTTGGAACTGAATCATATAACTAAGCTCTTCGTCAGTTGAAACACCAATGACCATCTCCCTTGCGGCATCAACTTGGTCAACGGTAAGCTGTTGATTTTTGGTTATTTCACGGTATACTGACGCGGAATTGGCGACCTGTGAAATCATGGCGTTATAATATCCGGCAATATTGATTTTCGTCTGGACATTGGGGTTTAAAGTATGCTCTTTGCTGTCAAAAAGCTCTTTGATTTTCTTCGCTGTCTCGTAATCGGTCTGGCCGTCATCTAACTGGAAGCCAAGCAAGGTCGGAGCTTGGCGCAAATCATTGTTGATAAGGGTATTTTTGACTGAAAACGGCTCAGTCTCGGCAATCTTGGTAAAGACCTGCAAATAATTTCCGTAAGCGTCTTTCATGTAAGTTGAGCCGGGGTCTTTGGTTTCCGCTTCTACCGCCGCTTCCCTAAGGATAGCATTAATCCCCTCAACTACTTTATTAACCAGCTGGTCAAATTGGGCCTGCATATTCATGATGATGGACTGTGAGATGTTCCGGTCGTAATGGTCCGCTCTTTCGGGGTCATATTCCGGATGGTTTGGGTCAGAAACCGCAATATCCTGATAATCCGCCCGATGGGTGCCGCGGCCAAGAAGCCTTGCTTTGACCTGCCCGATATCGGTATTCATTTCTGATGAAATCGTCTGGGTTACATTAAAAACTTTTGCGCTTTCAATATCAATCTGCTCTTCACCAAAGACATCATAATAAGTAGTGGCAAGAGTCCGCCAGTAAGGCGTAAAAAATCCCGTCACCGAATCAGTATGTAATGAAATTTCATTCATCGAATCCGATTTGACAAAATCGTTCCCTTCGATTTTGATGTTGATGTTGCCGAAAACGTCATAAGAATATGAAATGTCAGCAAGAACTGAAAGCTCATCAACTAAGCGGTCGCGGATATTGTGGAGGTCGTTGGCCTTTTCGACATTTGCTGCTTCAATCCGTCTGATCTGGTCATTTAGCTGGTTGATGGAGTGGCCAATTTCATTAATCCGGTCAATGTCATCCTTGATACTTTGGTTGACATTATCCTGATAATCAGCCAGGCCTTGGTAAACAGAGCTTGCACGTAATAAAAACTCATAGCTTCGCTGGACAAAAATGCTCTGGCGTGAAGCCTGGTCCGGCTCATTAGCCAAGTCCTGGACTGAACGCCAAAGATTATCAAGTGCTTTCGCAAAAGCTTCACCATCTAATTCTTGGAAAAGATTTTCAATTTCTTCTAAGGTCGTGGTTGATACTTCATAAAAAGCACTCCGGCCTGACTCTTTCCGGAAAGATTTATCCAAAAATAAATCGCGCTGGGTTTTTGTTTCTGAATAAGCAACACCGATTCCTAACTGCTGGGGGGCAATGGCTGAACCATTGACTGAAATGGTATTAAAAGAACGTGTGCCTTGTTGGACAATCTGCCTGACATAACCCGGAGTTCCAACGTTGGCCATATTATGCGCGGTGGTATTAAGCGCGTTTTGGCTGGTCCTAAGACCCGATGAACCAATATATAAGCTTCCCATTAATGACATAAATAACCTCGCAATCAAAATCGGTTTGATAACTGTTGCTACTGTCTGGCGTCAAATCCTTTTGCCGCTACCCCGATGACACTTCCGGCATTATACGCGCTGCGGTCATAATTGGCGGTTTCGGGGGCAGATTTTGTTGATTGCAGGATATTCATTTCAAATTGAACCATTTCGAGGGCATCTTTAATCAACTCACCGTTTTGGTCGTTGATCCGGGAAACCTGCATTACTAAGCTTTTCAATTTGTCATGAATGACGGCCAGCTTTTGCCGCTCTTCTGGTTTTGGTCCCATAAAACCAATGATAACCATAAGATCAAGCTCGCTAACATCCGTGTTGATTACGCCGGCAATTTCTTTTAAAGTCTTTTGCATTTGCAGATCGAATTTATTGATTTTGCTGACGATTAGCTGTTCCTCGTCCGTGATAACAGCCAGTTGATTTAAATCGCCGGCGATAATCACCGGCGTTTTCTTCATGGACAGACCAAGCAAGTTTTCATATTCATTTCCAATATTTTCCAGCACTTCAATAAGGCTATCTATCAAACTTGCCACGAAAAATCCCAACCTTTCATAATAGAATCAACAGGTCAATACCTGAAATTACTGAAAGCTCTGTCTAAAATCCGGCAAATTTTTCTAATAACTTGTCGGCAAAACTGGCGGCGCTGACATCATAAGTGCCATTATTTACCTTTTCTTTGATCGGCGCAACAACGTCTTCACGAATATCAGCGGCTTCTTTAACCGCTTGCTTCGCCGTTGTGATATCTTTTCCGATACTGGAAATCTGAACCTTGTCAGTTTTCGTTACGCCAGGCTTTGCTTCAGCTTTGTTCGTGTAGGTGGCTTTATATGCCTGTTGTACCTGTGTATAAGCTTCTATACGCATATATGTCTCCTTTAGGTGCGGTGCTAAACTTTATTCTCTGTTATTAATATCGGACGATTTCCCAAAGACTTTAGAGCTTTTTGGGAAATGTTTGTGTTTTTTATTTTGCCGCGCAAATATATCTAATTATTGATGTAAAAAATGTCAAATTTTACTGGTGTTTTTGGCAACGCAAAAGAACTATAATTATAATGATGTGTAGGGATTAAAGTCCCATAAATCAATAGGAGGAAATAAAATGAAAAAGATTTTTAAGAAACTAATCGCTTTCGTTAGCGCGGCGGCATTGCTTTCGCCATTAGCATTAATACCTAGCATTGATGCTAACGCAAACGAAACAACAGCATTCATGCAGTTTGCCAGCGCGGACTGGTCGGTGCAGACTTGGGGCGGTGATGACGGCGAAGGTGCATTACTGTCTAATGCCGCTGTCAACGGTGAGGGAACATATACCGTCGGGATTGAATTTGAAGATCCGGTTGACGGCATTGCATTCTCAAGCGTTGAAATAGCTGACGGTGAAGCATTATACCCCGGAGCTTACATGAACATTGATTCAGTCAAGGTAAACGGCGAAGAAGTTGACTTTGCTTCGACCTATACCAACGATGAAGAGGGAAATATCCGCACCAACCTTTATAATGAATGGGTTGGCGAACTCCCGGCTGATGCCCGTACCAACGGAGCAGATGATGTGACTTGGACTCCGCTGGCAAATGACATTGCCGGAATCAGCTCAATTGAAGTAACTTTTACTTTGGAACTTCCCAAAGGAACTGCTTATATCCAATTCGCCAGCGGCGACTGGGCGGTCGGTGCCTGGGGTTTTGACCCCGGTGACGGCTTTACCCGCACGAACGTTGATGTTTCTGGCTATGGCACTTATACTGTTGGCCTCGAATTTGACGAGCCAGCCGCCGGAATCGCTTTTACCAGCGTTGAAATAGCTGGCGGTGAAGTCGCATTCCCAAGCGCTTTTATGAAAATTGACTCTGTCAAAGTAAACGGTGATGATGTGGAAGTCGGCACTACCTATTCCAATATGGAAGAAGGCAATATCCGCACCAACCTTTATAATGAATGGGTTGAAGAAGTAACTGAGGGCATTACCGAAGACGGAAGCTTTGGCGATGTTACCCCGACCCCGATTGCAAATGATTTCCCCGAAATCAATTCGTTTGAAGTAACTTTCACAATCGTAAAAGGTGTTCCTTTTGGCGGCGGTGAAGTTGAAGAAGATTATGAACCCCCGACAGCTTTTAATGCTTTCATCATGTTCCAAGATAATGGCGGCGGCGAATGGTCAAACTTTTCCCCTGGCGTTGGCAATGACACGATGATCCTTGGTGACGGTGTCTGGGAAGTATCAATTACCCGCGAACAAGCCGGAGGTATCGGCCAAGCAATCCCCGATGAATCAGGCCTTGTCTTCCTTGTTGATATCGAAGAATTAGGCAAAGCGATGGTTTTTGCCGGAACACTTTGGGAAGAAGACGGATTAACCGGGACTGATGCCGAAGTATCTGTTGAAGTTTATGTTGACGGTTCATTAGTCTCCGGAATCAATAACGATAACATCAAATACGGTGACATCGAAGGAAACGGCAGGCTGCGTCTCGAATTAGTTAATACTTGGGGAACAGGAACGCTTGAGAATCCTGTTGTAATGCCATCAAGGCTTGTTCCTAACGATGAAATCAAAGTTGTCTTTACCCTTAAAGGCACTGGCTACAACTCTGATTTTGACTGGAATAGCGTCGCCGAAGAAGCTCCGGCACAAGAAGAAGCCCCAGCGGCTCCTCCGGCAGAAGCTCCTGCCCCGGAACCTGTGGCAGCCGAAAGCAATAACAATACGACCCTCATTATCATTATTGTTATCGCCGTCCTTGCTATTGCTTGCGTTGCGTATATAGTTATCTCCAAAAAGAAAAAGAATGGCTAACCGATTCTAATTTAGGGTACCTCAAAAGCAATTTTGGGGTACCCTTTTATGCAAACTCTTTGGGAGGGAAATGGTTTAAATATGAAACAATCATTAGCTTCACGGAGCATATACATAGTCTTGCGGCTTTTAATTGTCTTATCAGTTGCGATGATGTTTTTCCCGGCGATAAATCCAGCGCGGCTGACGGAGCGAATCAACCGGAATATGTCGCTATTCACATCAGCGATAGCTTATAACAGCTTGATCGCTGAACTGGGCAGGGAACTAAACCGCGGCTGGGTTAATGAAACAAACTTTGTAATTTTATTTATTTCGAGCATGATTATTTGCCTTGGGATTTGCTTGGCCTGCGTTTGCGGCTGCCTTTCAGTCGGCAATATGAAGTGTAAAAAAAGAGGAAATCTTTTCGGTTTAATTGGCGGAGCAACCCAAGCGGTTGGCTTAGCGGGCATTTTATTTGCCTATTTGCAAATGAACGCCAGCGAAAGTGATTTTGATAGGCTTTCCCCGGCACTTACGAACGGATTCTTTTTATACTGCGCCATTTCCGCAACTTTAATTGTTGGGTCACTTATCCAAATGCTGCTCTTAAGAAACGAAGAAAAGGAAGCAGTTTTTGAAATAGAAGCAAAATACCGGGTTTTCCTGATGTTTTTGCCTTTTGCCGCTTTGCTGTTCATCTTTTCTTATCTCCCGCTATGGGGCTGGCGAGCTGCTTTTGTTGAGTACCAAGCCGGAAAACCAATCACGATGGATGACTTCGTTGGTTTCAGATGGTTTGTTTTCTTGGTTAATGACCCCGGCACGCAAAGGGATATTGTCAGGGTCCTGCAAAATACCTT
Organism: Lachnospiraceae bacterium; assembly: GCA_009777715.1. Classification (GTDB taxonomy): domain Bacteria; phylum Bacillota; class Clostridia; order Lachnospirales; family Lachnospiraceae; genus UBA935. Next base: position 7,840 of record WRLH01000056.1, on the reverse strand, counting down.
GGCCATGAGCGCCCTTGGGTTAAGCACGAGCTGGGTTGCAATGGCGTTCGCTATTTTTCTGGTCGAAATCCGTAATGGCCCGTTCCGCCGCTTTGTCCAGACTCTGACGACAATCCCCAATTTCATCAGCTGGGTTATGGTTTATGCCATTGCGTTTGCCATTTTTTCAACGGATGGTTTTGTCAACAGCTTGCTTGCCGCGATGGGTTCACTTGATGGCCCAGGGCGGAATTACTTGATGGGTGACAATGCTATTTGGATAAAAATGCTGGGCTGGGGAATGTGGAAAGGCCTAGGCTGGAGTGCGATTATCTATATCGCCGCGATTGCCGGGATTGACCAGCAGCTTTATGAAGCCGCAACCGTTGACGGAGCGGGGCGTTTCCAAAAAATGTGGCATATTACCCTGCCGGGGCTGATGTCCACTTTCTTTGTCCTCTTGCTGCTTAGCATTGCCGGGATTTTGAACAATGGGATGGATCAGTATTTTGTCTTTGAAAATGCGACCAATACCCAAAGGATTACCGTTCTGGATTTATATATCTACCAGCGCGGGATTGAAAATGGCCTAATTTCAATATCAACCATGGTCGGAATGCTGAAATCACTTATCAGCGTTACCTTGCTATTTGCTGCGAACAAAGCTTCTAAATGGATTCGCGGCGAAAGCATTATATAGAAAGGGGGTACTTTGAATGTTTGGAAAAACAAAACAGGAACGGCGCGATGAAAAAGCCGAAATGCTAAACGCTAACAGGCGAAAATTCAAATTAACCGCTGGTGACATTATCTTTAATACGATTAACTACACGGTGTTTGGATTATTTACCTTGTTGTGTATCTTCCCTTTTTATTATATCTTTATCAATACGATTTCCGATAATATGATGGTCAGCCGCGGCTTGATTAATTTTTATCCCGAGGGCATTCATATTAATAATTACATTGCCATTTTGCAGCTTCGCGAAATCGGAAACGCCTTGCTCGTAACGTTCGGCCGGGCAGTGCTTGGGACGGCGGTAATGGTCGTTGCGTCCAGTTTTATTGCTTACCTGATGACAAAAGATGTTATGTGGGGCAAGAAATTCTGGTATCGCTTTACGATTATCACGATGTATTTTAACGCTGGATTGATTCCGTGGTTTCTGACCATGATGATGCTTGGGCTGACTAATACTTTTACGGCTTATATTATTCCCGGGCTGGTTGCGCCGTTTAATATTATTTTGGTCAAAACCTATATTGAGTCAATTCCTGCCGAGCTTGAAGAAAGCGCCCATATTGACGGGGCTGGCATGATGACTATTTTCTGGAAGCTGATCTGGCCGCTTAGCAAGCCGATTCTTGCGACAATTGCCATCTTCGGCGCGGTAAGCCATTGGAATTCATTTATTGATTCGCTGATTCTGATGAATAATGCGCCGGAGCTTCATACTTTGCAGCATCGGTTATATGTCTACCTTAACCGCTCAAGCAATCTAGCGGCGATGATGCAATCCGGCGGCGGGAATACACAGGCTTCGGCTGCCCTAGCCGGGGTCACGAACGTAAGGGTCATCAACTACACCATTTCGATGGTGACAGTATTGCCGATTTTGGTAGTCTATCCTTATATGCAAAGGCATTTTGTCAAAGGCATTATGTTAGGCGCAGTTAAGGGCTAAATTAAAAACGATAGGAGGTTATTATGAAAAAATTTAAGAAATTGATTTGCTTAGTGCTAGTCATGTCATTGTCGCTGTCATTGCTTACTGCTTGCGGCAATTCCGGCGGAAGAAGGGGCGAAAAGGTCACCTTGACGGTTTACAGCCATTTGGCAAATTACAATGGTGAAATGGTCGGCTGGTTTGCCCAGTTAATGCTGGAAAAATTCAATGTCGAGATTATTCTTATTTCCGACGAAGACGGCGTTTATGAAACACGGATGGCGGCCGGGGATTTGGGCGACATCGTTGTTTGGGGAGCTGATGGCGAAAAGTATATTGACGCTTTTAAGCAAGGTTTGTTATGGGATTGGGATGATGAGGATTTGCTTGTTGAGTTTGGTCCTTATATTAATGAACATATGCAACCGGCATTAAGTAAAAACCGCGGCATTTCAGAGCGGGAAACGGGAGTCCCGACCTTGTATGGATTTGGCCACAATGTCGCTTCGAATGCCCGTGATATTGGCTCATTCTTTTATACTTGGTGTTTCCGGTGGGATATTTATAGCGCAATCGGCTATCCGAGCATGAAGAACCTAAAGGAATTTGCTGATGTTTTAGAAAAAATGCGCGACTATGAAGAGGTTGATGATATCGGCAACCCGATTTATGCGGTTTCACTTTGGAGCAATTGGGATGGGACGATGGCAATGTACCCAAAATCAATGGCAACGGCTTATTATGGTTATGATGAGTTCCACATGGGTCTTTATTGCCCTGAAACCGGCGAATATTTCCCGGCTTTGATGGAAGGCGGCCCTTATATCGAAATGCTTGAGTTTTTTAATGACCTACATCGGCGCGGGCTGCTTGATCCTGACTCAATCACCCATACTTTTGATACGATGGCGCCAAAGCTAGAAAATGGCGGAACTTTATTCTCCATCTTTAGCTGGGCCGGCGAAGACAGATACAACACCTTGGATCATCTTGACGAAGGTAAAATCATGCTTTCGTTTGCTCCCGAAGAAGCAAAACCGATTAACTATGGCTTAAATATTTATGGAATGAACCGGATCTGGTCAATTGGCGCAAAAACTCAGTACCCGGAGCTGTGCATGGAAATAATCAATTGGCTTTGTACTCCGGAGGGACGGATGACGATTGATTACGGCCCGAAAGGGGTTACATGGGATTATGATGAAGACGGCAAAGCTTATTTCACCGAGCTGGGCAAGCGTACTGATGCTGACCGCAATACCGAAATGGAAGAACCTTATTCCGGCAAATTCGGCGATGGATCTTTCCAAGTAAACAATACTACTTGGGACACGATGGTCATCAATCCGGAATCCGGTGAACCTTATGACAAAAAATTCTGGAGTTCATACCAGCCTGAACCGCGTAATGACGCCGAGGCTGACTGGCGCGAATTTACCGGGGCTTCAAGCATCCATGAATATATGACAAGCCGCCCCTATGCCGTATCCCTTGGGACGACATATAGTGACGGCGTAAAAAGCGTTGAGTTTAGAAGCACGTGGGAACAAGTGACAAAAGAAATCCGCGATTCTTCTTGGCGGGCAATTATCTCCGACACGCCTGGTGATTTTTGGCGCATTATTGATGAGATGGTTGACAATGCCAAAGCTTATGGTTATGAAGAATGTGTTGATTGGTCATTAGGTGAGGTAGAAATCCGCCGCGCTCTTGAAGCACAAGTTCGCGCCGATTCAAATTAAGAAATTAAGAAATTAAGAGAGCATAATTAATGAAAAAAAATAAGTTTTTATTCAGTTTAATATCCTTGTTTGCTGTTTTGTCCCTGTCTTCCTGCACAAACAGCGGGATAAATGAAGCGGGTTCAGCGGAAGAAGTTACAACTATAAATGAAAATGGGGCCGTCAATCTCGACGACGGCTCCATCCGCATGGAGCTTACGACCCTTGAAGCCGCAAGACTGATGGGCAATGGGATCAATTTGAGCAATACAATGGAAGCTTATGGCCGCGCCAGCATGGGGACCCAGCGGCCAGTCAATTTTTATGAAACGCATTGGGGACAGCCGGAAACAACGCAGGAAATTATCAATTTCTTAAAGGATTCCGGTTTTGATTCCTTGCGGATTCCCGTGGCGTGGACGAATGTCATGGATTTTGAAACAGGCGATTATACGATCCGGGAAGATTATCTAGACCGGGTCGAAGAAATCACCCATTACGCCAGAAATGCCGGAATGTATGTCCATATCAATGACCATTGGGACGGCGGCTGGTGGGGAATGTTTGGCTCGGCCAATCCTGATACCAGAAAAGAAGCGATGGAGCTTTATATTGCAATGTGGACGCAAATCGCTGAACGGTTTAAGCATTTTTCCGATTATGTCATTTTTGAATCCGCGAATGAGGAACTTGGTTTCCGCTTAAATGATACTGATATCGCCAAAGATTCCGGTTATCTTGATGATGATGCTTGTTTTGAAATGACAAATCAGATCAATCAGGCTTTTGTAGATACGGTCAGGGGAACGGGGGGAAATAATGCTTACCGGATGCTTTCAATTGCCGGGTTTAATACCAATATCAATTTGACCTGTGACGAGCGTTTCAAAATGCCAAGTGATACTGTTGACGGCAAGCTGTTTATCAAGGTCCATTATTATGATCCGGACGGCTATTGCATTAATGTCAGTCTTTCAAGCTGGGGGACGGAAAAAGATTATGCTTATATGAATGATACCTTGAAAAAAATGCAGCAGTTCACGCGAATGGGTTATGGCGTTATTTTTGGCGAGTATGCCGTCATGGTAGACCGCGACGGGCAGCCAAAAAAGAATACCTTGGATTGGCACAAGAATTTCCTTAATAATATGGATTATTATGGTTATCACCCCATGCTTTGGGACACATCGCAGTTTTATGTCCGCCATGATTTGACTTATTTATCTGATGATTTTGCCGAATTTTACAAAAACCGCAGCCTGTCTGCCCGTGCTTTGATGACTCATGAAGAAATTGAAGATGAAGCTTATCTGGCCATCAGGGCTTCCCTTAGCTTGGCCCGTGATGCCGGACGGCTTCCTGACGATGTGGCAATGGCATGGCTGATGTATAATAGCGGCGATTGGATGGTGATTTATAGCGTTGGGGATGATTACAGCCCCGAATCAAAATCTGAGGGGGTCATTGCCAACGATGTCGAAATCACCGGCCCAGGCATTTATACAGTCTCTCTTGATTTCACCGGATCGTTTGACGGTTTTGCAAATGGCGTTGTTTTCTCGGCCGTGGCAATTGCCAACGGGGAAGCGTTATTTCCGGATTATGTAATCGATATTATCGATATTGAAATTAATGGGGAGCAATATGAGTTGAACGCTAAACCTTATACTGCTTCCGATGATGGGAAAACAACCAGGGTAAATCTTTATAATCATTGGGTCACCGCGATTCCTGATGATATCCGCACAGCTGACGGTTTGGCTGATGGTGCTACGCCAATGCCGATTGACCCGGAAGCGTTAGGGCAAGTCCGGACGATTTCGGTGACGTTTGATTTCCGGCCAGCGGAGTAAGGTGGTGGTGGGTTAAGCGATGAGCAATGGTTTCCTAAGTACCACCTTTAGAGACAAGAAATCATAAACGCGCAATTGAGGAGCAAATAAAAAAAATCGCGAGCAATATTCCTGCATATAAAATAGGAATTTGCCGCGATTTATTTTTATGGCTGAAAATTGAGCGTTTTGGTTTGATTTCGCCGTCTCTTAGGTGTACGTGGAAACCATTGCACATCGCTTAACTTTTTACACGCCATGCTTTTTGATAAAGCCTTAAGTGAATTAGGTCTTTTCAGTAACCCTCTCAAATGCCGCCTCGAATGAGGCTGCATATTTTTCTAATGTTTGGACAAAAGCTGTCAATTCTTCATCCGTAAAACTTTCCCATGCAAAAGCTTCGGCATCGTTTAAAGGCTTTAGTACCGATAAGGCATATTCTTTCCCTTTGTCAGTCACAATAATATTCTTGCTTCTGCGGTCTTTGGTTTCCTTTAATATTACAAAATCTTGCTCCCAAAAAGATTTTATTATAGCGTTTACAAGCTGTTTTGGCAGCCCAAGTTTTTCGCATAGGTCTTTTTGCGTGTATACTTCCGTAGCTTCGTACAAAAATTGCAAAACAATAACAGTCGTAAATTTCACACCCACTTCTTTTGCATAAAAGTAAAATTGGCTATTCATCATGTGCCATATTTCTTTTAATGCGAAAAAAAACGTTTTTTTAGTATCGTTGTCCATATTTTTTCCTTTCTCACGCATAGCTGTACTTTCCTCTCATATGTTTTAAAAAAAGCACGGTCATAATAATTGCTAAAACTTCTGCCGCCGGTATTGCCGCCCATGCACCGTTTAAGCCAAATAATACTGGCAGGGTCAAGAATGTAATGAAAACGAAGATTTTCTGAACAGGGAGAGTATCGCAGACACCACGCCGTTATTAAGTGCAGTAAAGAACATGGAAGCAAAGGAATTAAAGCCATTCAATATAAATCCTGCGGCTAAAATTCTAAAGCCTGTTCTTGCCATGTCATACATGGGCATACCTACAGGCACATCATAAATGCTAATAAGCAAGTCCGTAAAAATGAAAGCCAAGCCCATTGCAAGCGTAGATAAAATGCCTACCAAGCGCAAGCTGTTAGAGAATGCTTTCTTTAGATTATCTGTATCGCCTTTGCCAAAGTTGTAGCTGATTATTGGCGCAACCCCCGAAGAATACCCTACGAACAAGGCCGAGAATATGCCCAAACCTGCAAACATTATTCCCGCCGCCGCCTGTGCTTCTGCACCGCCTAAGTCTAGCAGAATATTATTCATCAGCACGGCTGTAATGCTTGTTGCAAGCATTGTCACCATTTCAGAAGCACCGTTTACGCACGATTTTCCCAATGCCCTAAAATCAAGTTTTGGCATGACAAAATATAACTTGCCGCTTCTAATGAAAGTAAAGAACCCTAAGCCCACAATCGCAGGGAGCGTGTAACCAATACTTGATGCAAGAGCCGCGCCTTGCATACCCATATCCAGCAAGTAAATGAAGACAAAGTTTAACAACGCACTTATAATGCCGCCTAACAAGGCTGTTATCGCTCCATAATGTGCCTTGCCAGCCGTTATCAAAAATTGTTGAAAAACAACGCCAAGTATTGTGGTTGGCATGAACCACAAAAGCGGTCTTAAATAGTCTAGTGCCATGTCACGGACGAAATCATCAACACCTAAAATATTAAGGATCAAGTCGGGGAATAGTAGCCCAACAAGCATGGCAACACTCGCCACTATTACTGCTACAAGCGTAATTAGGCTAAAGTTTTGCCTGCCTTCTTGTTCTTTACCTTCGCCGATTTTCTTTGCAATCATGGCATTGCCGCCCACGCCCAACATAAAGCCGATCGCAAGCGCAAACGCAAGGAATGGAAAAACAACACTTACGGCAGCTAACGCCATAGGGTCAATAAGCCTTGAAACAAAAATACCGTCAACTATTCCGAATGTACTCATTATCAACATAGATATAATCGTCGGGAATGAGAATTTTAAAAGATGTTTCCATGTGGGGATCTTGGTGATGCTCTCAGCCGCCTTGTTAGCCTTTAACTCGGCGGCTTCTTTAATGCTTTCGTGCTTGGTCGTTTTCATTTGATTTTTTGTCATAATGCTCTCCTGCTGATAGTCCATTACTGGACAGTCGTAATATGCGACCATTATGAAGCAAGTTCATGCTCCTGTCAATAGGCTTTTGAAAAAGCTTTATATATGCTCAATTGCAAATTATTTACACGATTTGCAAGAATAAAAAAAAGAAAAAAAAGTAGTTGACACGCCCTTTTCTTTCTGATATCATATAAAAGTCGCTCCCCTAAAAAGGGTCGCTCGCGTTGTTCGTTTTTCGTGAGTGAAAGGCGAAAACCGTACCTTGACAAATGAACAGTAATGCAACCCTGAAAGATTCTAAAAGAATGAAAACGGACATAGTCCGTTACTATGGGCATTTTATGCCCAAAAACAAGAAATTAAGCCAGGAAGACCTGGCCGGAATGAACTTTTATATGAGAGTTTGATCCTGGCTCAGGATGAACGCTGGCGGCGTGCCTAACACATGCAAGTCGAACGGGGCCATGCTCTTTGAAGGGCCGGG
>WRLH01000055.1 GCA_009777715.1 Lachnospiraceae bacterium | reverse complement strand
GGAATGATATTTTCAACCATTTCCGGCCAGTCGCTAAAATTCTTCCCCGCCCCGGAAATTGCTTGGTATGTGCAAGCTACGATTTCGGTCGGCTCGAACTCCTGCCAAGCTAAAATGACCGGAGTAAAGCTTTGGATCGAGCAATTCGGCTTAACCGTAATAAAACCATGCTGGCAGCCAAGGCGTTCGCGCTGGTATTTGATGACCTCGGCATGGTCTCCATTGCACTCCGGCATCATCATTGGCACGTCAGGCGTCCAGCGATGGGCGGAGTTATTGGAAACGACCGGGATATCCGCACGGGCATAATCTTCTTCGATTTTTTTGATTTCGTCCTTGCTCATTTCAACGGCACTGAAAACAAAGTCAACTTCGCTGGCGACTTTTTCAATTTCATTGACGTTTAGGACGTTGATTTTTTTGACCGCTTCCGGCATCGGGCTCGGCATTTTCCAGCGTCCCGCCGTTGCTTCTTCGTAGGTTTTCCCGGCGGAGCGGGGGGAAGCTGCAATTGTTGTCACCTCGAACCAAGGGTGGTTTTCCAAAAGGGTGATAAAGCGTTGGCCGACCATTCCGGTCCCGCCTAAGATTCCGACCCGCAGTTTTTCATTTTTTTCCAGTTTTTCATTATGTTGTCCTTGGTTATTCATTTTATCCCGTTGCTCCTTCTCGAAGTATTAAATCAGAATTTAATATTATCATATATGGCTTTTATTTTCAAGGGGTAAATATTTTTCAGTTCAGCCAAGCGGATTGAATTGGATATATGGAGATGGAAGCTTGCTTCCGGAAACATATATCCAATTCAATCCATTTGGCACTCTGCCAAAGCGAGGTTTTGCGAAGCAAAATCGAGCTTGGCTGAACTGTGTATGCGGTTTCCGCGTAGTGAGAGCTGCTGATTCAAAAGCAGGTTTTGCGAAACAAAATCGAGCTTAGCTGAACTGTGTATGCGTTTTCCGCGAAAGTGAGAGTGTGATTCAAAAGACCCGACCCTTGAGATACGTCGTTACTTATGCGGTGTACTATACCGCATTATGTAACGCAACGTATCTCTCGGAGCGAAAGCGTGTCGGACGTTGAATCAGCAGCTCTCACTACGCGGTGTATTCTGCAATTGATTGCATTCTGCAATTGATTGGATTCTGTCGTTCACTTTAATCACGCTCTCACTAAGCACTACGCGGGAGCTTCATTCCGGCAAAAGAATCCATTTTGCCGTTCGCGCCACGCTTTGGCGTACCTTTACTGTTACTGCTCCGTCAGCTTCTATTTCTAAGACGAAGCTTCCCGACTGGCCGTCAAAATAGGCTACGCTTATTTCCAGCTCAACCGGGCCGACGGGAACTGGTGTTCCCGAAATGACATCCGGCCCAAAGAACTGCTGCCCAAAGATAATGCTCCCGTTAATATAATCAAGCTTATAACCGTTATCTGCGTATTGGAGGCCAGGGGCCCAGCTTTGCTGTGAACCGATTCTCGTTGCTGTTCCATTGATAAAGGCACGGACAGTTTCAACCCTTGCCCCGTTAAAAGTAAGGGGAACGGTAATTCCGGCACTTCTTGAACCCTCCGCAGAGCCATATTTTGGCGTTCCATGTTTAATCAGATAATATTCCCAATCCGCGCCGTTATTAAATGTAAAGGTTAAGGTTTCAAAAATGCCGTTATCTGCCCGATTGAAACTGTCATTGATAAATTCTTTCTTTAGGGTTAAAGTACTGCCGCTATAGGTGTAATCAACACCATCTGTTAAGCCAATAATTCCGCTAAAGGCATTGCCGTTAAGCGTAAGGGGAATGTCTAGGTCAGCCGCTGCTTCCGCGCGGTAAAAAGCTGTATCAAGCCCGGTCGGGTATGATGAGCGTCCGCTTCCGGTGACCATTTCGCCCATTCGTGGGAATTGCCATGAAAAATCACCCGTCCTTGGGCCGCTTCCGTCCCAGCGCCTAATGCCCGAACCGTTATCCCAAAACGTAAGGCTTACGCCATCTGCTTCCGTTTTAAGGTGTTTCATGTGTTCATAAAATTTCAGCTCTTCACCGTGCTGTAAATGCCCGTCAAAATTAGGATGCCCCTCGTCATAAGCTAAGAGTCCCCATTCACCGACGCTGACCCCAATGCCAAAATCGGTTAACTGGAGTTTCAGCGTCTCATAGAAATTCTCGACCCCGGCACTTTGTGATGAAGCATACATTGTTTCGCCGAGATTGACGCTAAAGCCGTAAGTCGGATGGTAAAAATGCACCGTCGCAAGAATATTTTCATCGTTTAAAGTCCGGATAAAATCACGGACTCCAATCATTTCCGAGTCGCCGAAGCGGGCATATATCGTTGAAAAAACAATCATCCTCGTTTCATTGCCGGGCGTTTGGCGGATAATGTCATAAGCCGCTTTATTGAGGATATCAAGCCGCTCTTGCTGGGTTTTCCCGCCTGCGATAATGTCAGGCTCCGGTTCGTTGATGGTCTCAAACATTACCTCATCAGGCATTGCCGCAAATTCTGCCGCCAGCTGCTTCCAAAGGTCTAAAAATGTCCTCTTAACCTCTTCGGACTGGACACTTTCATCATCGGAAAATTTTTCAAACCAGCGGTTTGAATCGTGGTGCAGGTTTATCATGACATAAAGCCCGGCATCAACCGCCCACTGGACCACTTCTTTGTAACGCGAAAGCCAGGCGCTATCCAGCTCATAGCGGATTTCATCAGCCGGGGTATTATCCCCTTTGTCCGTAAAGCGGGTAAAAGCGGTCATCGGAATCCGGATATGGTCAAATTTGGTGGCAATATAATCAATCAATTCTTTTGTGACCGCCGGATTGTTCCAAGCTGTCTCGCCGCCGCCCAGTTCAGGAATTGCTTGATTAACTGCGTCAAAGGAATTGCCAAGATTCCAGCCGTTACCCATTGCTTCGGCATATCGAAGTGAGCGGTCCGTTTCCATGACTGGCTCTTCCGGAGGTGCAATGACATAGAATTTTAATCCGCCGCCGTCTTGGTTGTTGAATTCAAAAAATGCCAAGCCGTCAATGCTTTCATATAATTTTGCCCCATTGCTCATTCCGCCCATCCAAGCGTTGCCGATTGAGCATTCCCCATCGTTTGTCAAGCTGATGGCGCGGTCCAGCTCAAAAATATATTCATCTGTTCCGTCACTTACGACCATCTTTTTTAGTTTCGCCGAGCCAAACATGAGGGACGGATCATCTGAAACGCCCTCGGCACAGCCGCCCAGCCTGCCAAGATGGTAAAAATTCGAACTGGCCGGGAATGACCACCTGTAGGTAAACTCATAATCCGGCCCATTAAGTTCATCAATTTCTACGTGCTGGAATGTATTTGCCCACGACCCAATCGTGTGCCTAATGCAAACGACATCACCGGGCTTAAAACTTTCCCCATTAAATTCAAAAGTGAAATCAATTGAGGTGACTGCTTGAAGCTTTGGGGCAATGGGGTTTGCCAAAACAGGCATTGAGGGCATTAATAATGCCAAAGCCAATACCCATGCCATAATAGTAGAGAACATTCTTTTATTGCGCATATAACTCTCCTCCCTGTCAAAAAATAACCAATTGCGACTTAATGCTTTTATACATCTTAACATACCACAAAAATCTAGGCAAGCTTTATATAAATTTTCATTGCCCTACTCTCGAAACGCAAGCAAAGAGCAGGGTCGTACCCTGCTCTTTAGCCCAACATAACCAACACCAGCAACTATCTCAATCGGATCCGTTCGCCCGGCCGGATAAAATCTGGCCTCCGGATCTGCGGATTAAGTGCAATCATCTGCCGCAAAGTAATGGAATTTGCCCGCGCAATCCGGTAAAGATTGTCGTCTGGTCTTACGATGTAATAACCAATTTCCATTGCCGCAATCATCCTAAGGGACGGTACTATTTCCGTGACCGTCAGAAGATAATCCGCACCGCCAGAAACAGCAAACATCACCTGGCCCTTTTCATTAATTAAGGCACTGCCAAGATACTCAAATTCACCTGAAATCTCATTAAAGCGGAAAAGGTTCGCATAATTTCCGGCATTTTCTGCTCCCACGTTAAAATGCGTTCCAACAAGCATTCCAAAGCTTTCACGGCTTAGCATCGGGATTTGGACATTTGCCACACTTCCGGAAAGCACTTCACTTAGTTTTTCCGGAGGGGCTTTGATTCCAGTTTTCCGAATCGTAAGGTCAATCTCACTAGCCAAACTTTGCGGGATATTTCCTCCGCTAATGCTAAAAGTAACGCCAGCTCCGGTATTCATCATGATTGTGCTTCCTGAATTCTTTAATGTCTCAAGAATCTTAGCCGGGACAACAATCTCTGTTCCGGTTCTTAAAACAAAGTCGAAACCGTCACCCGAAGCATTGCTTCTTACACTAGGGCTCAGGCTATTAATCTGCCCATTGGTTAAGCCATTATTATTGATTGTCGCAATTAAGCTTTCCAAGGTATTGTTGACATTGTTCCATGCATTAACTGCATCTGGCTCGCGGCCATAATTGATTGCCGGTGATGCCTGGGGCTGACTGTCTGTTCCGCTAGAAGATGCCGTTGTGCCACTTGTATCACCTGAATCACTCTTTGGCGCACCCTTAACCCTTACCGTTCCGCCAGCTTCGATTTCTAAGACAAAGCTTCCTGACTGACCGTCAAAATAATTAACTCTTATTTCCAGCTCAACCGGACCGACGGGAACTGGTGTTCCCGAAACAACATTCGTCCCAAAGAACTGCTGGCCAAAGATAATGCTTCCATTAATATAATCAAGCTTGTATCCATTGTCTGCGTATTGGAGGCCAGGGGCCCAGCTTTGCTGTGAGCCGATTCTGGTTGCTGTTCCATTGATAAAAGCACGGACAGTTTCAACCCTTGTGCCGTTAAAGGTAAGCGGGATTGTGATGCCGGAGCTTCTTGAACCAGTCGCAAAGCCATATTCCGGCGTTCCATGTTTGATAAGATAATACTCCCAATCCGCGCCATTGTTAAATGTAAGGACCAAGGTTTCAAAAATGCCGTTATCAGCCAGATTGAAACTGTCATTGATAAATTCTTTCTTTAGGGTGAGCGTACTGCCGCTATAGGTGTAATCAACACCATTTGTTAAGCCAATAATTCCGCTAAAGGCATTGCCGTTAAGCGTAAGGGGAATGTCCAGGTCAGCTGCTGCCTCATCACGGTAGAAAGCTGTATCAAGGCCGGTCGTGTATGACGATCGTCCGCTTCCTGTTACCATTTCGCCCATGCGTGGGAACTGCCATGAAAAATCACTCGTCCTTGGCCCGCTTCCGTCCCAGCGCCCAATGCCCGAACCGTTATCCCAGAAAGTAAGGCTTACTCCATCTGCTTCACTTTTAAGATGTTTCATGTGTTCATAAAATTTCAGCTCTTCACCGTGCTGTAAATGCCCGTCAAAATCGGGATGCCCCTCGTCATAAGCTAAGAGTCCCCATTCACCGACGCTGACGCCAACACCAAAATCTGTTAACTGGTCTTTCAGCGTCTTAAAGAAGTTCTCGGCTCCGGCCCGTTGTGATGAACCGTACATTGTTTCGCCGAGGTTGACGCTGAATCCATAAGTCGGGTGGTAAAAATGCACTGTTGCAAGAATATTTTCGTCGTTTAAGATCCGCATAAATTCGCGTGTCCCAATGATTTCCGTGTCGCCGAAGCGGGCATATATCGTTGAAAAAACGATCATCCTGTTTTCATTGCCGGGAGTTTGGCGGATAATGTCATAAGCCGCTTTATTAAGGATGTCAAGCCGCTCCTGCTGGGTCTTCCCGCCAGAGATAATGTCGGGCTCCGGTTCGTTGATTGTCTCAAACATTACCTCATCAGGCATTCCCGCAAATTCTGCCGCCAGCTGCTTCCAGAGGTCTTCAAATGTCCTCTTTACTTCATTGGACTGGACACTTCCGTCATCACGGAATTTCTCAAACCAGCGGTTTGAATCGTGATGCAGGTTTATCATGACATAAAGCCCGGCATCAACCGCCCACTGGACTACTTCTTTGTAACGTGCCAGCCACGCACTGTCTAGTTCATAGCGGATTTCATTAGTCGGAGTCGAAGGCCCTTTATCCGTAAAGCGGGTAAAAGCGGTCATCGGAATCCGGATATGGTCAAACTTGGTGGCGATATAATCAATCAATTCTTTTGTGACCGCCGGATTATTCCAGGCTGTCTCGCCGCCGCCAAGGCCAGGGATTGCTTGATTAACTGCGTCAAAGGAATTGCCAAGATTCCAGCCGTTGCCCATTGCTTCGGCATATTTAAGTGAGCGGTCCGTTTTCATGACCGGCTCTTCCGGGGGCGCAACTACATAGAACTTGATTCCGCCGCCTTCTTGGTTGTTAAATTCGAAAAATGCCAAGCCGTCAACGCTTTCATATAATTTTGCCCCATTTGCGACTCCGCCCATCCAAGCGTTGCCGATTGAACATTCTCCATCTAATGACAAGTCTAGTACCCGGTTGGTTTCGAAAGTATATTCATCCGTTCCGTCACTTACGACCATCTTTTTGAGTGTCGCCGTCCCGGGCATTAGGGACGGATCATCCGAAACACCCTCGGCACAGCCGCCCAGCCTGCCAAGATGGTAAAAATTCGAACTGGCCGGAAATGACCACTTGTAGGTAAATTCGTAATCCGGCCCAGTAAGAGCGTCAATTTCTACGTGCCGGAATGTATTTGCCCACGACCCGATCGTGTGCCTAATGCAGACTAAATCACCGGAGTTAAAACTTGCCACATCAAATTCATATGTGAAATCAATTGAGGTGATAGCATGAAGCTTTGGCTCATTTGGGTCAGGCCCAGGCCCTGCTCCGCCATTATCATCAAAGACCAAGTACGCTCCCATCAAGAAGAGTTCTTCGATTCCGTAACTAAAATAACCTAAGATGATTCGCCCGTCAGTTGTCATTTTCTGGAAATCTTCAAAGACCGTTGCTCCGCCTTGGGTAAAGTTTAGGTCTTCAAACATAATCGTGATTTTGCCGCCGATCCCATTATCATTCGCTTTGTATAAGCTGGCAAAAGTCGGAGTGCTAGATCCGCTTAACTCGGCCTGTGTCCAGCCTTGGGTCGTATCGGCAATCAGGTTAACCTGCATTGAAGTTCCGGCTGGCCGTCCTGCTACTTCAAGAACAATTCCTTTTGCCTCTTTAAAAACTGCTGCCGGAAGACCATACCCGACTCTTCCACTATCTTCACATTCACGGCCATTTGTTGCCCAGCCGCGCTGTCTTGCCGTTGCTCCGGCGGTTGTCGTAAATTCTGGGAATGGAAGCCGATAGATCTCATCATTGCTGAAATCCGGAGCCGTTCCCGACCCTGTCCGCTCAAAGGTAAGGATATCAACATCGGGACCTTCTTTGCCAAAATAATTGCCGATCGCATCTGTTGAAGAAGTCGTAAAACTTTCCGAACCATTAACAAAGAATAGTTCGACAATATTGGTTCCGGCTGCTAAGTAAATTTCATTATCGCCGGTAATGAGCGGAGCTGTCGTCCAGTCACCATCTGTTACGAATCCGGCATTTGCCGGGATTGTAAATGTTGAAAGAGTGTTTTGCTCCGTATCTCTAAGCAGAATGCACTGCACAATATCTCTTTTATTTACTGCGCCGAGTTTTACCTCATACATTCCTGCCGTAGCCACATTCAGCTCATAACGAATCCATTCGCCTTGGTATGTGTCGGTTATATATGCGCTGTAGGTCTGGGTCGTGCCGATTTCTTTCCGGCCAACCTCGCCATTTGCGGTATCAACCACCGCATTAACCGGGCCGTAGCTTGCTTCATTCCGTAAAATATCAAACCCATAATCCCATGTATAATGCGACCTTAATGTCCCATTATTGCTGGGAATCAAAGTCCGGTATTTGTCCGTAACCGCAGGAATCGCAAGCTCATTTACACCGATGTTTGCATATCTTATTTTGGTGAAATGGGCAGAATAATGTTCTTTTGAATCAGCGCCGTAGGTAAAGGTATCCGCTGGGTCTTCTTCCATCCAGTCAACTAAGGACATCATGTATGTTCCGCTGGCCGGAATATTATGGACTAAGGTAAACGGATTGGCAATAATGCTTGCCAGCGTGAGGAAATGGGTGTATGCCGTATTCAAATCATCATATGCTTCATCTATCTCAGTCTGGGTTGAAAGCCGGAGATCAAAAACAGTCTTTGCTTCATTAAGCACCATTTGGATAACCGCGATTGAGCCTGGCGGATATTGGCCGGTCCATTTTCCCTCAGTAGCGGTGGAAAGAGTTGTCTCCGTTTGGCTGATTAAAGTATCCAAGAAAGATTTGTCAGTCTCGGGGTCAAGGGCATAATAAGCATCATAAAGCTCCATATATGCAGTATTAACTGCCGCTGCTGAAGCCGATGGCAGTATAGCCTTTGCCGCGTCACGCTTTGCTGTGAATTCGTCCCAAGTGAGTTGTGACTTTCCGCTTTGGGTTATCGCCTCCATTCCGGGGATAAGTGATTGCAAATCGTCATAATCGGCAGTCTTTTTCAAGGTGAAGCTGTCAACTAGGAAGTCGTCATAAACGCGGTAAACATTAAGCTTCAGCGTGCCTTGGTCAATCGACATAATCGAATACTGCGGTTCACTATCCTGTGGGAAACCATAAGCAACCCATGGCTGCATTTCCAAAGCGTAGAATTTCCTGACTGAACCATGGGCACTGATATATAAAGTCCCTTCATGGGCAATATACGCGCCGGGCGGGTTTGCCTGATGGAAATTAGATTCATCTAAATCAAGGACCGAAGGCCTCTGGTATGCGACCGCGCCTTCCCTGTCAGTACCGCGGGTTCCGTCCGGGAGCCTATTAGTCCCTTGCATGAACTCGGAACGGGAATAAACATGGTCATGGCCGTTAAAAACGATGTCTATTTCATAATCATCCATAAACGGCCCCCATGCCGGTTGCATATTGTATGAGTCAGCATATCCCCGCGGGCTTGCATGTGACCCGGCTCCATATATATTATGGTGGAAAAATGCAACTTTCCATGTCGCGGTCGGATGCGAAGCGATCGCCTCATCCATGAAATCACCATGAACCAGCCTGACATTATTAATGTTCATTCCGACATTGGAATTAAGTGATATATAAAGGGTATCACCATAGCTGAAATAATAGTTCCCCCCGCCGCGAAGCCGGAGCGGATCAAGGGGTGCGCCATTCACCGAAACACCCTTTAAGCTGTTATGGTTCGGCCAGTTATAAATCATCTGTAATAAGCCATATTCATCAAAAGTTGCATCCGGCCCGTCATTTATCCCGGCTCGCCAGTCTACTGTATCATGATTACCAACTGTAGTTGCAACCGGAAGGCTCCGCAATTGAGCCGGTTCAAGATAAATGTCAAGCTCTTCAATGTCATTCGCATAATTTAGCTGGTCACCTGCGCTAATCATAAAGCTTGCGCCGCCTGATAAATCAGCCATATCCATTGCTGCTTTCATTGTTTCTTTCCATGCATCACGTGTCGCCAGGTTTTTGTCTGGCTGCTGGTCAGAGGTGATAATGACATGGTATTGCGCGCTTGGGTCAAAGGTACGGAAAGTGTGAATACGGCTCCACCGATCGGGAGTTCCGTCACCAACGCGGTAAGCGTATTCCTGATCGGGATCTAGGCCAGTCATAAAAGCCTTATTCGTATCATAACCATAAAGCCCGGCTTCTGTAAGGCCGTCAATACTTGCATTTACTCCGGTAAATAATTTGTAAGATGCCGGATTGGCGCTTGGCCAGAAAAGCCCGCCAACCAAATCAGCTGCTTCAATCACCTCTACAAACGCCCCATTAGCTTCCTCGGCTTTGGTAAACCATGATATTCCAATGCTGGTTGAATCCGCCCCGGGATTCAATGAGATGTATTCGGCGAACATCACCGGTTCCGGAATCACCAATTTGGCTGTATCAATAATATCAAACTCTTTTGCGAGTCCTGACTGTGACCGCGTTGTCCCGCCGCCATTGTCCGCAGCATTCGCAATCCGGTTACCCTGGCTAGCTGCATCGCTGCCAATATTATGGGTCATCGCAACATATATCTTCGTTGCAAAGGTATTAGTACTAGCATTATATAGCAAGCTTTGCGGCAGATTAACCGAAAAGACGGTATCACCTGTATTTATAAGATCGGAAACAATAATTTTCCCTTCCAGAATGTTTTCGTTTACGCCAAATGAAATATCCTCAACGCCAACTCCCGGACTAGTGCCAGGCTGGCCGGACAAATCAGTCCAGACCGCCAATCTTCTGCCAGAGAAAAAGGGAGCATGGAAACGAAAATCAAGCGATGCGCCTTGGGTCGGAAGATTCTGGTCGTCAAAAATTAGGTTTTCGAGTGACATAAGATGGCCTTGCCCGGAATTGCCCTGAGTCCCAATGAACTTCACCGCCGGCTCGGCTGGAAAAACTTTCCATTCGACCTTGCTTCCTGATGGGACAAGCTCAAGTACTGCCGAACCAAGACTAATAAAAGCCGATCCCCTTCCATCAGCTACCATGTGATTTGCAGTCGTGCTTGATGCCAAGACAACACGGACATATATCGTCGTTGCCGTCTCGCCAGTCGTGCTATCATATAGAAAGCTCCTTGGGAGTTCCATGGTCTTCGGGGTACCTGGCCCATTGGCACCTCCCACAAACACTTGTTCTGCTGCCCGGTTTGCATCAGTTGCAAACCCAATCGTACTGACATCTTCGCCGTTCGTTCCCTTGGCGATATCTGTCCAAACGGCAATGCCCCTGTTTCCAGAGACAATATTTTCAAAAGTCAAATAAGCTCCGCCGCTTTTGGCTAGCAAGCTTGGGTCAATATTGATTTTTTGCAGAATGCCAATCATGTCGTTTCCGGCATTTTGGGTTGCAACATCAGTTCCTGCTCCGGAAGAATCCCATGCCCATTTTTGCTGCTCGGGATCACAATGCGGACAGACATCTACACATTTTTCATAAACCTTTAGATTCTTTATCGTCAGGACAGAAAAGTCCGGCGTAGCTCCATTCCCGCCGTTTATCCATCCAAGCGATGTATCTGTTGCAAACCGCAAACTGCCCGTTCCGTCCTGCGTCCATTCATAGTCCACGGTCGTAAAGCTATTAGTCAAAAGAAAATCTTGATTGCCGGCGCTATCCGATGCATTCCCTTGCATTCTGAGCGTTGCCCCGCCGTTCTGGCCACCCCCATTTGAAACGCTGGCCTGGAAAATAGCCCGGTATGTAACCCCGTCATCGGTTTCCAAAGAATGCGCTGCCGCTCCGGTTGTCGAGGCCAGAAGCTGTCTCCAGCCACCAGTGCCTTGAATACCGTAGGTCAGGTTTCCGCCGGAAAACCCGATTGTGGCATTGCCGGAGTTGGAGCTAAGCCCCAAGTCGGCGGCGTTATGAATAGTAAAGTCCGGGTTCCAAACCAGCCGGCATTCGTCCGGAGCCGAAAATAAAATGATGTCAAATGCCCTCGCTAAAATATAGATAGAAAATTCATCGGCTTCAAAAGTCACGCTTAAGCCGTCAATATATAAATCTTCTTCGATTAGCTCCGCTTCACTTTCTTCTGTTTCCATATGATATAATGAAACCACATCAACCGAAGCAAGTTCCGGTGAGTTGATGGTCACCGTTACCGTTTCGTCCGGCTGCCATTCTACGTCTTCGCCATCATCACCCGGTAACCAGATCGTGATGTCATAAGCTATAAGTACTGACGCTCCATCAATTTCTACATCAACCGGAACAGCAATAACATATGCTTCCTCTGGTATATTTCCGGTGATTTGGATTTCTGCGCCGTCAGACGCAACTGTGGAAATAGTAATTGGATCGCCGTCTGTCCCATCGTCTGTTTCATTGTCTAACTCATCGTCTGTTTCGTCGTCTGTCTCACCATCTGTTTCGTCGTCTTTTTCATCATCTGTCTCTTCGTCTTTTTCATCATCTGTCTCTTCGCCTGTCTTAGTGCTTGTTTCATCTTCTGTCTTTTCGCCTGTATCATCGAAAATCTCTCCGCCATCTTTGCTTTCTTCAAAAAGTAAAATGGTTTCATTATTTCCATCGTTGTCAGTTTCTTCTGCCAAAACAGGCATAGGGGGCATTAATAATGCCAAAACTAATACCCATGCCAAGATGCTAGAAAACATACTTTTCCTGCGCATATAAACTCCTCTCTTTAAAAAGATAAACCAATCGCAACTTAAAACTTGTATACCACATTTTACCACATCACAAAATGCCAGGTCAAGCCTTTTCTATATTTTTATTCAAACTTTTTTACCTTGGCGCTTATTGCATACATGGCATCCCTCTATCCCATTGCGGCCCACGAGCCGCAATCCCCATAAAATCACTAAATTTTGCAAACACATAAAAACCCGCTTTACATAATGTATATTATGGATAATATATTGGATTTAAAAGACTTAAGTTTTTCATACCATAGCCTTAGCGGGGAAACGATAGCCCTTTCGCATATTAGCTTTCAAGTTAAAAAAGGGGAATTCCTTGCCATCATCGGGCCGTCAGGCTGCGGCAAGTCAACCCTGCTTTCGCTGATTGCCGGATTAATCGAGCTTGAATTAGGCGAAATTGTTTTTAATGGCAATTTACGAATTGGTTATATGCTCCAGCATGACCACCTGCTTCCGTGGCGGACGATTTACAAAAATATTTTGCTTGGGCCGGAAATTAACCGCACTTTGACCCCCGAAAAAGAAGAATATGCTTTAAAGCTTTTAAATGATTACGGCCTATACCGTTTTCGCAATAAAAGGCCGGGTGAGCTTTCCGGCGGCATGAAGCAGCGGGCAGCCTTAATCAGGACCATGATGATGGACCCCGAGCTGCTTTTGCTTGATGAACCGTTTAGCGCTTTGGACTACCAGACCCGCCTTTTAGTCTCCGCCGACATTGGGTCAATTATTAAGGAATCAAAAAAAACGGCCATTTTGGTCACCCATGATTTATCCGAGGCGATCAGCCTTGCTGACCGCATTATTGTTTTATCCAAACGCCCAGCCACGATTAAGAGCATTTATGAGATAAAATTAACCAAACATGAAGACGGGCCGTTAGCTTCCAGAAATGCCCCGGAATTTCAAGGCTATTTTAAGAAACTATGGGAAGAGTTTACTTAAGTATGCCATCTTCCGCTTTACATACCAACTGTTTATATTAAGGACAAATTACGAGGTGATAACCATGAATGCACAAAAACCCCTTAAAACATCACAGGAATTGTTTTTACGACGGCATAAAATACGAAACGTTAATATCAGAATCAGCCGGATTTTAATCCTTTTTAGTTTCCTGTTCATCTGGGAGCTTTCGGCACAAATGAACTGGATTGACTCTTTCTTTTTTTCAAGCCCATCACTGGTCTTAAAATGTTTTTTAGAAATGCTTTATGATTTAAGCTTTTTTACCCATACCGGGATTACCTTGCTTGAAACATTAATAAGCTTTGTGATTCTTCTTTTTATTTGCCTTGCCGCGGCTACTTTGCTTTGGGCTTCGCCAATCCTGTCAG
>WRLH01000054.1 GCA_009777715.1 Lachnospiraceae bacterium | reverse complement strand
CGAGAGAATCGTTGCGTTACGTAAATTCGCAAAGGACGCGAATTAAGTAACGACGATTCTCAAGGGTCGGTCTTATGAATCGCACTCTCTATCGCACGATGAAGGGTTAGTAATAGTCTGTCTCTATGTCATTGCGGACTTGCTCCGCAATCTCTTAAGCCGTAACTTAAATGTGCATGAGCAAAAATTTTTCACGTCCTGCCCTTTGAGGCAAGAAAATCATAGTGTGGAAACTAAAATTTCCACTTTTATTTAAGCAGTTTCACAAGCTGCGCTTGTGAAATGCAAGAGGTGTAAAATGCACAATTGAGGAGCAAATAAAAAAAATCGCGAGCAAGATTCCTGTATATAAAATAGGAATTTGCCGCGATTTATTTTTATGACCGAAAATTGGGCATTTTGGTCTTGATTTCGCAGTCCCACGGGCAGGCGGGGAAATTTATTTGCTCATGGACTATGTAGCATATCTAGCTACAAGATTGCGGCTCAAGGTCGCAATGACGTAGGCCCGGAGGGATTGCGGCTCAAGGCCGCAATGACGACAAGCTCATGGACTGCGTAGTACCTGAACTCCATAAGGGATTGCGGCTCAAGGCCGCAATGACGTAGGCTGCGGAGGCCGCAATGACTTAGGCTGCGGAGTCCGCAATGGCAAGGCGCGAACTACTTTACCGCCCGGACCCTGATCACGCCCGAAATCGCTTCAAGCTTTTTAATTGTTTCGGGATTGGTCTCGGCCTCGATATCAAGCATCGTAACCCCAAACTCCCCTTTTGATTTGTTGACCATGTCAGAAATATTAATGCCCTGGTCACCAAAGAAAGCGGTAAATTTCGAAATCATATTCGCTTTGTTGGCATGGATAATGGCCACGCGCCCCTTTTGGCGGCAAACACCCATGTCAACCTCAGGAAAATTAACGCTGTTAACGATATTGCCATTTTCAAGATAATTCATCATCTGCTTAACCGCCATTTTGGCGCAGTTGTCTTCTGATTCCTCCGTTGAAGCCCCTAAATGCGGGATAATAATTATGCCTTCCTGCCCGGCAATCGTTGGATTGGGGAAGTCCGTCACATATTTGCGGACCTTGCCCGCCTTTATTTCTTGGATGACAGCTTCCTCATCAACTAGCAAATCGCGGGAAAAATTGAGGATAATCACGCCGTCTTTCATTTTGGCAAGCGCAGCCTTATCAATAGTGTTTTTCGTATCTTCGGTTAAAGGCACATGAATGGTAATAAAATCACATTCTTCAAAAATGACATTGATGTCAGTTGCATGGACAATGTCACGGCTAAGATTCCAAGCTGCTTCAACCGAAAGGAAAGGGTCATAACCATAAACTTTCATGCCCATATGGCGGGCTAAGTTGGCAACCGGGCCGCCAATCGCGCCCAGCCCGATAATGCCCAGCTTTTTATTTAAAAGTTCCGTCCCGGCAAATTTCCCCTTGGCTTTTTCGGCTGATTTGGCGATGTCGGCATTATCTTTGTTCTCATATGCCCAATTAATCCCGCCAACGATGTCACGCGAAGCCAATAGCATTCCGGCGATGACCAATTCTTTTACGCCATTGGCATTAGCCCCCGGAGTATTAAAGACCACAATGCCTTGCCCGGCAAATTTCGCAAGGGGAATATTATTGACCCCTGCCCCGGCGCGGGCAACCGCAAGCAAGTCATTAGGTACGTCCATATCGTGCATTAAAGCACTCCTGACCAAAATAGCTTGCGCCGAAGACAGGTCATCAGTTTTCTCATAATTAGCCGTAAAGTTGGTTAAACCAACCTCGGCAATCGGGTTTAAACAATGGTAAGCAAACATTTTATTTGTTCCTCTCTTCAAAATCTTTCATAAATTCAACTAATTTTTCCACCCCGGCGAGCGGCATGGCATTGTAAATGCTGGCCCGCA
The DNA here is from genome assembly GCA_009777715.1 of Lachnospiraceae bacterium. Lineage (GTDB taxonomy): Bacteria > Bacillota > Clostridia > Lachnospirales > Lachnospiraceae > UBA935. The sequence goes on along the minus strand of WRLH01000054.1, from coordinate 12,593 downwards.
TTCCCCCAACGGTACGATAACCTTTAAGGTTGTCAAGCCCGGCCGCTTTGCTTTCCTTAACGAACTGGTCATCAAGCTCTTTTGAACCCGTATTAAAACAGACATTCATCAAGGAACGGTCTTCTTTTCTTACAACTCCGTTAAACAATTTGCTTTCGTCAAGGAAATCATAAAGAATCGCGGCTTTTTTCTCATTATATTCTTTCATTGCGGTTAAGCCGCCGTTTTTTAACAGCCACTTAAAAACCTTGCCGCAGACATAAATCCCATAAGCGGGCGGGGTGTTATATAGGGAATCAGCCTTAACATGGGTACTGTATTTGAGCATTGTCGGAGTCCCCGGCAAGCATTCTTGCGGAACTAAATCTTCACGGATAATCACGATGACAACACCAGCCGGGCCGATATTTTTCTGCACTCCGCCAAAAATAATGCCATATTCCTTAACATCAACCGGCTCAGAAAGAAAGCATGATGATACATCGGAGACTAGGGTATGCCCCTTTGTGTTCGGCAGTTTTTTGTATTTTGTCCCATAAATCGTATTGTTTTCGCAAATATATAAATAATCGGCATCAGCCGGGATATCCAAATCCGCGCAATCAGGGATATAAGAAAAGCTTTCATCAGCCGATGAGGCAACGGCAACAGCTTCCCCATAAATCTGCGCTTCTTGCCAGGCCTTTTTTGACCATTCGCCTGTAATTATGTAAGCCGCCTTTTTGTTCTTCATTAAGTTCATCGGAATCATGGCAAACTGCTGGCTTGCGCCGCCTTGTAAGAATAAAACCTTATAATTGTCAGGAATATCCATCAAGCGGCGTAAATCGCTTTCCGCTTCCTTAATAATATCATCATATACTTTTGAGCGATGGGACATCTCCATGACTGACATTCCGCTGTGATTGTAATCAAGCATTTCTTCTGCGCAAGCAGTAAGGACATCTTCCGGTAAAACCGCCGGGCCGGCTGAAAAATTGTAAACTCTGGCCATTTTCTTCCCTTTCTTCGATAACTTAATAGTAAAATGCGCAAATACGCGAACATTTCTAACAAGAATGCGGCACGTCAAGCTGTGTTTTAAATTCTTAAAACGCTGCTTTATGTAACCGTTTTTTAATATAGCACGTCAGGCTTAATTTTGTCAACTTTTTAATTTGCTGGCCCTAATTTAATAATACATCACGCACGGCGTGCCAAGTTCGGCCATGTCAAAAATAATCTTGACTTGGTCAAATGGAGTGTTAATGCAGCCGCGCGAGCCATCGGTAAGATAAATATCACCGCCAAAGGTCCGCCGCCATGACGCATCGTGAATCCCGATATTGCCAACCACCGGCATCCAATAGCTGACCGGGGAAGCATACCCTTCCCCGCGTAAAATCCGGTTTCTTTGCTTGGAGTAAACATAATTTACCCCCTCTGGCGTACTCCATCTGCGCCTTATATCACCTGTCACAACCGGGGTTTCAACAATTAAATTGCCCTCATGGTAAAAATACATTATCTGCGCGGTCATGTCGATTTCGATATATGTATCGCCAATGTCATCCCTGCCTTGCTTAAAGCCTTTTTTTATGTATTCCGGTTCGCGGATAAGCGTTTCTTTCGTAAAAAAGTTTTCCAGCAGCCATTCGTATTCTGCCTCCTGGTCAAGGATATTGCCATAAATCCCGCCCTCAACGGTAATCATTTCACCGCGAGATGACAAAAACTGCCTTGTGCTTCCGACTGTATCATAATCCGCGGCCAGATTGCTGATAAAATCCTTAACTTTATCCTCGTCAAGAATGGGATTTTGGTTTTCATCAAGGGTAAAATCGCCGTTTTCATTTAGCTTTATCCAATCGCTCACAATGGAAGCGTCAAGCGGGATCAGCTCATCGCCCATCTGGTAGGTAATAAGGCAGTTTTGGAACTCCTCGATTCGTGGCCACAAATCAAGCTTATTCCTCATCGCATTATCAAGCGGCAAATCTTCAAAGCAAACATACAAATCAACATGGGTTTCTTGATTGTCGATGGCGCTTCGGATTAGGGTTTTTGCTTTATCATAATTAAGCACATTGGCGCGGTTATTGACCAGCTGATAACCATGAACCGTTTTTTCAATCATTAATTCTTCGTTTTGGGGTTTGAAAAAACCTAAATCGTTAACGGCATTTTCAAGGGCCGTTTCACAATAATAAATAACAGGTGTTATTTTACTGCCTGATGCCCCTTTAAAAAGATTATCAATCCATAAATAAGGGTTTTGTGAGCTTTTGTATTCTAACAGGGGGGCGAGGTAATCAAAGCCAAAATCTATCTCTTCAGCCGTGATATTGTGAGGATTTCCCTCAAAATCAAAAATAGTCAGGCCGTCATAAGAAAAACCATCGCTAAGCTCTTCGCTAACTTGGTTAATGCTTTTCCCGGTGCAGTAGACACCATTAATCCAAGTATTATAGCTAAATTCGTCGCTATAATAAAAAGCAAGGCCAAAATATATTGCCGTGGTCATCATCGAAATAATGAATAAACCAAGGATTGTTCCTTTTAATCCATTGCTCATAGGTCTTTCTCATCAAATACATCACTGATTGGGGCTCCGGCCGGGACCATGGGGAAAACCTTGTCGTCTTCGGGAATGACGCATTCGATGACGGCCGGCCCGTTTAGGGTGAGGGCTTTTAAAAATGCCGGGGCAAATTCTTCTTTTGCCTCGACCTTAAATGCTTCGCAGCCTAAGCCTTTAGCCACCAGCACAAAATCAACTTTATCCTCTAGGACGGTCTGCGAATACCGCTTCTCATAAAAGAGGGTCTGCCATTGACGCACCATCCCAAGGACGTGGTTGTTGATAATAATCTGGATAATCGGGATATTATAACGGCTTGCCGTTGCCAGCTCGTTCATATTCATGCGAAAACAGCCGTCACCTGCAATATTGATACAGGTTTTTTCGGGGCGGCCGCTTTTTGCCCCCAGGCAAGCCCCAAGGCCATACCCCATTGTCCCCAGGCCGCCTGATGAGATAAAGGTCCGCGGCTTTGAATACTTGTAATATTGTGAGGCCCACATCTGGTGCTGGCCGACATCGGTTGTTATAATCGCGTCCCCGTCCGTCAGCCGATAAATTTCTTCCATGACAAAGGGGCATGACAAGCCGTCCTGGTTATAGTTAAGCGGATATTTTGCTTTTAGCCCTTTTACTTTTTCGATCCATTCCGGATGGCTTTTGGGCGTAATTTTTGCATTAATTTCCCCCAAGATTTCTTTTAAATCGCCGACGATTGCAGCTGTCGTCATAATATTTTTGTTGATTTCCGCCGCATCGATGTCAATATGGAGAACTTTCGCCTTGACGGCAAATTTGCTTGCGTTGCCGACAACGCGGTCGGAAAAGCGGGCCCCCAGCGCGATTAACAGGTCGCAATCACTAACGCCAAGGTTGGAAGCTTTTGTTCCGTGCATTCCAATCATTCCGGTATAAAGCTCATGACTTCCGTCAAAAGCGCCTTTTCCCATCAAGGTATCACAAACAGGGGCATTTATTTTCGCGGCAAATTCGCGGACTTCAAGGGAAGCCCCGGAGATAATTGCCCCGCCGCCAAGAAAGATGAACGGCTTTTTTGCTTCGTTAATCAAGGTGATTGCGGTATCAATATCTGCTTGGGTGTAGCTGGGTTCAGGTTCTATAATAACAGGTGTTATTTTATCGTAATCGCACAGGTTGGCGGTGACATCCTTGGTGATGTCAACAAGCACAGGGCCTGGGCGGCCGGACTTGGCGATTTGAAAGGCTTTGCGCATTGTGGCGGCAAGGCTGTTTACGTCTTTGACAATGAAGCTATGTTTGGTAATCGGCATTGTCACCCCGGCGATGTCAATCTCTTGGAAAGAGTCTTTGCCAAGCAGGGGCAAAATAACGTTACACGTAATCGCAACTAAAGGGACTGAATCCATATAAGCGGTTGCAATTCCGGTGACGAGGTTGGTTGCGCCCGGGCCGCTTGTGGCAAGGCAGACGCCGACTTTTCCGGTTGCCCGTGCATATCCGTCCGCAGCGTGGGCCGCCCCCTGCTCATGGGAAGTCAGGATATGTTTGATTTCCTGTTCATATTTATATAAAGCGTCGTAGACATTTAAGATTGTGCCGCCGGGATAACCAAAAACGGTGTCTACGCCTTGCTCCAATAGGCATTTTATGACGATTTCTGCTCCTGTGTATTGCACTTTTTATCCTCCTTAGGGGTTGCTTTGTTCTTGGGTTCTTTTATTATTATTTATTATCTTCTTATTTGGCTAGTTTGTCAATAATAGCGTCAGTCAAAATAAGCGTCAAAAATCCGCTTTGCGATGGGGACGGCGTAGTCGCCGCCTGAACCTGCGCCCTCTATGATGACCGTCACGCAGATTTGCGGATTTTCCGCCGGGGCATAACCAGTGAACCAAGCATGGCTTTCACCCTTAATCGCCCCAAATTCGGCCGACCCGGTTTTTCCGGCCGCGGTATAGCTTAAATCCCTAAGCCTGGTTGCCGTTCCGCCCAGCACAACACTTTCCATCAGCTCCCTTAAGACAAGGGCCTCCCCCTCTCCCATTAGTCTTTTTGCCTCATTGCTGGAATACTGCCTTAAAATATTCCCATTTTCATTCACAATCGCCTCATATAAATAAGGCGACATCAAAATGCCGTTGTTGGCAATCGCCCCGGTGATCAGATTAAGATGGAAAGGCGTAATCTGCGTTTTGCCCTGCCCGATTGTGATTTGCATCATTTCCGCCGGAGTCGTCTCATTATTTAAATCAATGCGGCTTAAACTGTAGGGCAAGGAAAAAGGCAAAGCCGTGTCAAACAATAATTCATCAAGCGTGTGCCGAAAATTTTCTTCGTCAAGCAGATTGCCGATATTGGCAAAAGAAGAGTTACAGGACTTGGCGAATGAATCCGTAAAATCAACCCTGCCATGGGCATTGCCGCGGAAGCAGTTTATCCTAAGGCCATTGGCGGAAAAATGCCCGGTGCAATTATAGCTGTATGAGCTTATGCCTAAGTTATTGGCGCGGATGTATTCTAAGGCCGTCATGATTTTAAAAGTCGAGCCGGGCGGATAAAGCCCTTGGGTAACGCGGTTAAGCAAAATCGAGCTTTCGGTGCTGTTAATAAGGTAATCCCACAATTCCGGGATTTCAGCCGGGACAAAATCCGGTTTTGAAACCATTGCCAGAATCTTGCCCGTATCGGGCTCGGTGACAATAACCGCCCCTTTATAAATGCCAAGGGCTTTTGAAGCAACGTCCTGTAAATCAACCCTAAGGGTCGTCCTAATGCTGTCACCGGCATTTTTTTGCCCCAATTCCCCATTCATTGCTTTCTGGGGCAAAGAAATATTGGACTGGATCAAAAAATAATTCATTTCCGCCTCAATCCCGGCCCGGCCATGGGTAGCATAACCAACAACATGGGAAAAAAGATTTTCATAAGGGTAAATCCGTGTTTCCCTGCCCTGACTGTCTGTCCCCGTCTCGGCAAGGACTTCACCGCCGCTGGCATAAATCCGCCCACGGGTGTTTTGCTCCATCAAAATCTGCTGAATGCCATTGTAAGGGTTTTCCGCCAATTCCTGTTCATTAGTTAAGGCAAAATAGCAAATATATCCAGACATGGAAATAAAAAGCAAGACAAAAAACCACGTCACCGCCATGACTTTGGCGCGGAACTTTCTTGCCCCCTTTTTAGGGTCGTTCTTGTTTTTTTCGCTTCTTTTTTCCATCTGATTCTGACTCCGCATCAATTGGCTTTTTGACTTTATCCTCGTCATATTTTAGCATATAAAGGCCGGAAATAATTGAAAACATCATAATCGTTGTCACTACTGAACTGCCGCCATAACTGACTAAAGGCAAAGTTACCCCGGTCATCGGGATGAATTTTACGCCGCCGCCAATCGTTAAAAAAACTTGGGTAATATAAATAATGCCAAGGCCAAAAGCCACAAGCTGGTAAAATTTGTCATTAAGCTTTATCGCAATATTCATGCACATGATAAAGCAGCTTAAGCAGATTAAAATGACGCAAATAGCAAAAATTAAACCCAGCTCTTCGGCAATTGCCGAAAAAACAAAATCCTGGTCAACAACCGGAATTGCGGTCGGGTTGCCGTTAAAAAGACCCAGCCCAAATAAACCGCCGCGTGAAATCGAAAACAGCGACTGGGTAATTTGATAGCCCTGATTGTCAATTACGCTCCAAGGGTCAACAAATGCCTGGACCCGGACTTTGACATGGCTAAAGACCCCATGGGCCAAAACCGAGGCAAAAGCCCCACCAACAATGCCAGCCAGCAAGTACCACCATTTCCCGGTTGCAAGGTAAACCATCAAAATGTAAACGACAAAAAGCATTAACGCGCTGCCAAGGTCCCTTGACACAACCAGGATTACGACATGGAACGCCGCCGCAACCATTGTTGTAAAAATTTGGAAAAAATTGGCAGATTTGTATAAAGCCCCGGCCACAAAAAAGACAAACAAAACCTTAACAATCTCCGAGGGCTGGAAAGCCAGGCCGGCAACCGTAAAAATCCGGCGGCTGCCAAGATTGGACTGCCCAAGGATAAGCACCGCCGAAAGAATCGCCATTCCGGCCGTGGCATAAACCCAAGTCAGCTTTTTAAGGAAGCTGACTTTCCTGATGATAAAGGGGACTAAAAGGGCAATGATGAGGGAAGCTGCCGCAATGGCAAACTGCCGCTGGGCCCTAATGAATGAAATCCGGGTTAAAATGACAAACCCAATGCTTAAAAGCATACAGATATTGTTAAGCAGCAAACGGTTAAGGCGCGGATAAACGGTCCGGAAAATAATTACCGTTGCGTACAAAAGGATTAATTGGAAAATATAAAAGAATAAATACTCAATCTCGTTTTTTTCAAAATAAATGCTGATAAAACAAGCAAGATGAATGAGGAACATCAAGATATTTTGGCGTATGTAAATATTAGCCCGCTTATCTTCATTTTCGAAGCGGAAAACGGCAAAGCCCTCATAGGTATAAAGCGCAATCAAAAGCGCGATGATGTACTTTGACAGTTCAGTATAATATACTTGGAACAAAGGTTTTGTCTCCCAAAACATGACTACATCTGTATAATAATAAAATAATAAAAAAAATAAATACAAAACCGACTTTATTTAGTCGGCGTTGCAAATCCTCAATTTTTCAAAAACTAATTTACGTTCGCAATTAGGCCAGCTTTTTGCAATTTCTCAATTTCCTCAAGGGCTAATCCAGTATCTTCAATTATTTCTTCTATCGGCCTATCACGCTTTAACATTTTTTTTGCAATCTCAATTTTGGCGTCCTTAATCGCTTTTTTTTCACGCCCTCTTATATCCCATTCCATCTTGTGGCGGCTTTCATATAATCTGCGTGTTTGTTCATCGCTTGAAATTTCTGCCAAGCGGGCAACGGCATTCTTTATTTGTGGATTTTTATCAGCTACCATCTCAAAATCCTCCTCTTTTTCTGATGATAAAAATTTCAGCCAATTCCATAACATTGTACCATCTGGAGCTGGTGGTAATTTTCCTAACTCTAAACTATTAATTTCAATTAAATCAGTAAATTCTACCTTGCTATCAATATCATATAAAGTGAAGCGGTGATGGTATCTTGGACTATTCTCTATTAAGTCATAATCTGCAATTAGAATGCTGACTGCTTTTTTTATTTCCTCGTAACCATCTCCAGAGCTTATTTGTTCGGTCACCATTTTTGAGATATAAAAAACTACTCTTTCTCGCATAACATCTGACGGATTGACTTGAATTTCTATATCAATAACTTTGCCTGTTTTGGTTTTTACCTTCACATCAAGTATTCCAAGCTTATCACCATCATATTCCGGCAGTAAATGAGGGTCAACAATCTTAATCTCCTCATATTCCTTTTCAGGAAGCCTAAGTACTGACAATAAAAAAGCTTTTAATATGTCGCAATTTCTCTCATCACCGAATAATAAGCGAAAAATTAAATCAACTTTTGGTAATAAATATTTATTTTCTTTCATCAAATAACTGCCTCTCAACAATAGTATAGCACAGCAATAAAGAAATTTCTATATATTTTTAAGTTAAGCTACTGCGTCATTACTGCCACTACCGTCATTGCGGGCTTGACCCGCAATCCCGCTATAGGACCCCGCGCTTAATATGCCCGGTTGTATAATCCTTGTATGGAAGCTCGCTTATTTTTCCATTAATAATCCCGGTAAAATAATTAAGTATCCTGCTTGTTTCGTCCTTTGTTTCGGTCGTAAAATCAAGGCGGTAAGTATTTATGTGCGTTAAAGTTTTGCCTAAGATTACGTCATGTAGTGACAAAGGGACGGAATTATAGATAATATTATAACATTGCTTTCGGCCGTGGTAAACAGGGAATTGCTTGTGATAGCGGTCGGTAAGATAAGAAAACTGGTCTTTTTCGCAAAAATCCTGCTTGCCTTTACACTCTCCCGCCGTTTTCCTAATGCAATTGGCTGAAACCATCATCGGAATCCGCCCGAAAACACAAAGTGAAGCCGGAGCAGAAAATGGAATCTCTTTTAACTCATGATAATTTAATTCAAGGGGCAGGCAAAATTCATTTATCCTTTTTTCGCGCCAAAATAAACGCGCTTCCTTATTCCAAATATAAAGTGAATTATCAAAAACAATCGGTTTCCGGTAATTAATGCTTTTTAGCCACTGGTAACTTTCAATATTAGCAATCATGACACCGTCAAATAAAGGGCAAGCCATAATTTTCCCATAATCACCAAAGTAATCCGGAACAGCAGTCCTAAGAACCGGGGGCAGGACGGCATAAAGCTCCCCTTTTTCCTTATGCTTCTTTTCCCTAAGCTGCTTGGCCTTATCCTTGCCTAACCCGGTCAGTAAATCAATCTCAAAATAAAGGCGGGAAACGGCATTTTGCCCTAAAATGCTTTCGAGCTGGTTAATGCAAGTTACCTTGGCATGAAGGCTTTTCGTCTTGTTAAAGCCAATAGAGTCTTCCCTAAAGCCAGCAGGCAAATCTTTTCTGCCCACAGCTGATTTTTTAAAGCCACGAGATAAATCAGCAGTATCTTCCGGATGGCTTGTTGCCAAAATCTGCTTGCCGCCCGCTTCCCTTTGATATGGCTTAAGCAATTCTTCTAAGAGTAAAGCTAAGCCGCTTCTCCTAAGCTCATTTAGTTCTTTGAGCGGGAGAAAAATATTTTCCGGCATTTTTATATCTAATTCATCAAAATGAAAATTCGTCTCCCCGGTTTTCCTTAGCTGCTTATTGACTGATTCGGTCAATAAAGGCTGGCTTTTTGCTTCCTTACCGATTGCACCTGTTACTGTTACCGAAACTCCATCACATGAAAGTAACAGCTTGCTTGCTTCATCTTGATTGATGCTGATTGCTCCATTGACTGGCTTGGTCAATTTACCGTCAAGATATTTATCCCTAATATTTTTTAGTAATTCTTCAGGGCTTTCATTATAAGAGGGTTTTTCCAAAGTAACCATAGCCGGGCCGTTTTTCTGGAAATAGTAACCTGTACTGACCTCGCTTCTGATATACAAGGAATAAAGAAAGCGGCTGTCTTCTTCTAAAACTTGATAAAATTCCGCGCCTTTCTCATAGCCTTTCTCATAATATAAATCAATATACTTGCGGTAAATTGCCGTCACTCCGGCAGTATATTCCGGTTTTTTCATGCGCCCTTCGATTTTGAACGCGCTGATTCCGGCGTTAATAAGCTCCGGAAGAAAATCGATTGCACACATATCTTTTAGGCTTAAGGGGTAATTGGCTTGGTTTACATAATTCCGCGTAGTTCCAGAACCAGTTTGGTAAGGCAAGCGGCACGGCTGGGCGCAATGTCCCCGGTTGCCGCTCCGTCCGCCGAGAATGCTGCTTTTAAGGCAGCGGCCGGAATAAGAATAACACATCGCTCCGTGGACAAAGGTTTCCAGCTCAATGTCAACTTCTTTGATAATAGCCTTTATTTCCTCAAAACTAAGCTCACGGGCCGGGATTATCCGTGAGACCCCGTTTTGCTTAAGAAATTCCGCGCCATAGGCATGGGTAGCATTCATTTGCGTGCTTGCATGGATCGGCAAAGCGGGAAAATTTTCTCTAACGAATTTAAGCACCCCAAAATCCTGGATAATAATGCCGTCAAGCCCGGCTTCGTAAAGCGGGCATAAAAATTCATATAAATCAGAAAACTCTTTTTCTTTGAGCAGGGTATTGAGGGTAAGATAAATACGCCGTTTGAATAGATGGGCCAAGCGGAGGGCTTTAATTAGAGATTCATCGTCAAAATTGGCAGCATTTGCGCGGGCTGAAAAGCGTGTGCCGCCCAGATAAATGGCGTCCGCCCCGGCATTTATCGCCCCGACAAGGCCAGAAAAATCACCCGCCGGGGAAAGCAGTTCAACTTTTTTGCTTACACCAGTTCCGCTCATAGCTACTTCTTTAACGTTTATAGCGTCCTTTTCCATGCTATTTCTTAAGCTCGGCTTCTAAGCGGATGATTTTTTTGGCGCCTTCATTAATTTCGTTTTGCATATTGCGGACGTTTTGTTCCATGTTTTCAAGCTTTATCTGCGAAGCAATCAGTTCATGCTTTAGGTCATAAAGCTCTTTTTCCTTAACTTTGCTTTCTTCGTCTTGTTCATCGATTTGCTTTTTTGCTTTGAAATAATCATCAGCAATATTAAGCTGAAGCAGAATGCTCTGCCGCTCAATCGGCTGCCGCCGGAAAGATTCAACCTTGCCAAATTCTGCTATCTTGTTGTTGATATAAGATGCCACTCTTTGGAGATATTCTTCACTTTCATAACCGCTAAGGGTAAGCACCTTGCCGCCGATAATTACTTCTGTATCTGTTTTCCCTGCCATATTATCCTCATTTCAACCAAGTGCGGAAGGGTTTAAATCCCTGCGCAACCGGATTTTACTCAATCTGATTCGATTAAACTCTTTAACTGTTCCAAAAATGCGGGTACTTCCGCCTTAAGCAGTTCGATATCGTTAGCCTTTCCGGCTTTTTCGAGTTTAAAAGCAAACTGCGACAGCTCTTCTTCCAAAATACTGCGCAGGGCGTTTTTAATGCCGTGGACGCTAACAATAAATGATTGCATTTCATCAGGAAGAAAGCCGTTTTCCCTGACCATATCCATTGTGTCATATGCCCTTTTTGCATCGCGGATAAAAATATCCTTAAGCTCTGTATCAAGACTCTCCGGGGAAGCCGGGGCGGTTATCTTAATATTTTTCCTTTTCTGCTTCCTTGCCTCGGCCACTTCTTCCGGCGGTTTCCGGTCACGGACCAGCCTGTTTAGGCAAGTATTAAGCTGCCTGATGTCGATTGGCTTGGAGATAAAATCATCAAAGCCATTTGATAAAAACATTTCAGCGCGGCCGACCAAAGCATTTGCCGTCAAGGCAACAATGGGATTTTTGTAGCCCATTAAGCGGATTAGCTTGGTGGTCTCCATTCCGTCCATCTGCGGCATCATATGATCCATAAAGATAACATCATAAACTGCACCCTCACGTAATTTGTTGATTGCTTCAAAGCCACTTGCTGCCGTGTCAACATCTAGCCCATATGGGGAAAGAAAACCTTTGGCGACATAAAGATTCGTGTCAACGTCATCAACAATCAACACGCTCCCATACGGCATATACTCGCGGACCATTTCCGCACCTTTAACATATTTCCCATGGAAGCCAAACTTCTTAAGCTGATCGACCAACTCTTTTCCGATTGACCCTGAACCGTCAAAACCTTGCCTAATCCAAACCGTAAATGTCGTGCCGACACCTGCCTTGCTGTCAACCCTAATTTCACCGTCCATCAAGTCAACTAAACGCTTAACAATGCTCATGCCAAGGCCGACACCCTCAACCAATTTGATCGAATCAGGCCCTGACTCGCTGTTAAAGCGCGTATATTCATCAAACAGCATGGCCGTCTGCTCTTCGGTCATGCCCCGGCCGGTATCAATAATCTGGAAAATCAAATCGGCATATTTCTCTTCCGGGTAAAGTTTGGTTTTAATCTTTAGGGTGACCGTTCCTTTGTCAGTATATTTGAAAGAGTTTGACAAAAGATTGTTGAGGATTTGCTTGATCCGAAGTTCATCGCCAATTAGCTCATAAGGAGTCTCTTCATCAATATCAAGCGCAAAATCAAGCTCTTTGCTGCCAAGATGCATGATATTGAGATGGACAGTATCATTAATCAAGCTGGGAACGTCATATTTCACCGACTTCACGTCCATTTTGCCTGTTTCGATTTTGGACAAATCAAGCATATCGTTCATGATATGCAAAAGTGTATATCCGGCATCATGGATTTTAACCAGGCCTTCTTGAATGCCCTGTGAAAGAGTTGGGTCTTGCAACTTCATTTCGGCAATGCCAAGGATGGCATTCTGATCTGGTCAAGCTTTTTTGTAACACTTACGCTGAAATATTTACCTGTAAGAATTCCTCTTCTCAAATGGTGTCAGGTATCCATTGTATGAATGCGGTCGTATGTGATTATAATAACAATAAATAT
>WRLH01000053.1 GCA_009777715.1 Lachnospiraceae bacterium | reverse complement strand
ATAATCAGCTATCAAAATGCTGATTACCTTTTTGATCTCTTCATAATCACCGCCAGAGCTAATCTGTTCAGTCACCATTTTAGAAACATAAAAAACAACCCTTTCCCTCATGACATCTGACGGATTAACTTGGATTTCAATGTCCAAAATTTTCCCTTTTTTTAATTTTACTTTTACATCAAGTATGCCAAGTTTATCGCCATCATATTCGGGCAGTAAATGAGGGTCAACAAAAATAATTTCCTCATATTCTTCTTCGGGAAGCCTTAGCACGGATAGTAAAAACTCTTTTAGGATTTCGCGATTTCTTTCGTCACCAAATAATAACTTGAAAATTAAATCTACTTTAGGTAATAAATATTTTTTGTCTTTGCTCATTAAATGCCTGCCTTTCACCAATAGTATAGCATATGCGAGCGAAAAATTCCACATCAATTTTTATTCCCTATCTCCGCTCGTTTCATTATGGCAAAACCGAATCGCACTCTCTATCGCATGATGAAGGATTTGGCCGTGTCATTGCGACTTGCTACGCAATCTCTCAAGTCGTAACTTGTATGTACATGAGCAAAAATTTTTCACGTCCTGCCCCTTTGATACAAGAAATCAAAAAATGCCTAATTGAGGAGCAAATAAAAGAAATCGCGAGCAAGATTCCTGCTTATGAAATAGGAATTTGCCGCGATTTATTTTTATGACCGAAAATTGGGCATTTTGGTTTTGATTTCGCAGTCTCACGGGCAGAAGTGGAAATTTATTTGCTCGTGTACTGCATAGTACCTGAACACTATAAGGGATTGCGGCTCGGAGGCTTGCAATGACTTAAGCTTACGCATACGAGGAAATGAGACGCCCCCCTACCCTATCAACGCTACAAAACGCGGCTCTTCCGCCGTCCCGGCATTCGTGTAAATTTCCTCCCGGCAAATTGAAAGCGCAAACTCCGGAAGCTGTTGACCGATGTAGTCAAAAAATGCTTCAATTACAAACTGCGGCTTGATGCTTTCGGCACTGCCCGCATTTATCAGCAGATAAATCCCCCTGTTTTCCGCACACATTTCCGCTTTCGCGTATATTTCCGCTTCATATATCAAAGGCCGTAAATCAATCTCCCGGACCACTTTTTTTGTCCGCTTGGTATAAATAATCGTTTCTTTCTGTAAAAAAGCTTCAAATTGACCAGTCCAGTCAATGGGCAAAACAACCTTATCACTAAAAATAACGGTATATCCAGCAACTGCCACGCTAGCCATTGCATTAGCCGCATTTTCCTCTAACTTCGCGACCGCAATTATCCTGATTCCCTCCACCATCTGTGCCGAAAGCCTATATTTTATTTCATTGATATCCGCCACATCTTCATTTAACCCAATATCTAAATACTCGGCATTGCTGATTATCCCCACCCCCAGCGGTGAAGCAAAGGACATGATTTGATGGGGGTTAAATCCGCCCGAATAGGCAATGTCAATTCCGGCCCGGCGGACTGCTTTTTGGAAAAAACGCATTAGGTCCAAATGCCCAATAAATTTCATCACGCCATATTTTGAAAATTTAATCCTAACTTTCATATTAATTATCATGCCTTTCCAATACTTGCAAACTTTGGATCGCTAGTCACAATATTTGCAAATCTAATCAGAGATTCGTTATAAACTGATTCATTCCGCAGCCTTGGCAAGCAGTCCGGCAATGCGGCGAAACCTCTTCGGCCTGCGCCTTTTTCCACTCGCGAAGCAAATACTCCTTCGAAATCCCGCAATCAATGAAATCCCATGGGAAAATTTCATCATCTTCCCGCTTCCTTGTGGTATAAAAATCAATGTCGATATCCGTTTCTGCAAAAGCGGAAAGCCAAGTGTCGTGATTGTAAAAATCACTCCACGCATCAAATAACGCGCCATTTTCATACGCCGCCAAAATACTGGCCGAAAGGCGCCTGTCCCCTCGCGCCATCACGCACTCCAAAATACTGGTATCAGCTTCATGCCAGCTATATTTTATGCTTTTTTGGTTTAGCTGGGCCGAAATGCCTTTCCGCGTAAGATAGGCCTTGTCGAGAAATTCATCCCGCCCCGCTTGCGCCGCCCATTGGAAAGGCGTAAAAGCTTTGGGGATAAAAAAAGAAGTGCTGACATTTATCTGTACCCGCCCGTTCCGGTTGGATTTCGGCACGGTTTCGTAGTACTCGGCGGCGATTTTGTTGGCAAGCTCGCCGATGGCAAGAATATCCTCATCAGTTTCAGAGGGCAGGCCCAGCATAAAATAAAGCTTTACTTTATTATGGCCGCCCATAAAAGCAAGGCGCGAACCTTCTAAAATAGCTTCTTCATCAAGCCCCTTATTTATCACATCGCGAAGCCGCTGGCTTCCGGCTTCCGGGGCAAACGTAAGGCTGCTTTTCCTTAAATCCTGCACTTTTTCCATAATCCTAAGGGAAGAGGCATCAATTCTAAGTGAGGGCAAAGAAATATTAATCTTTTGCTCCTTTAACTCATCAGAAAGGAAATCAATTAACTTGCCTAGATGTGAATAATCACTTGAACTAAGCGAGCTTAAGCTAATTTCCTCATGGCCTGTATTTTTGAGCATTTCCATTGCGTAATGTTTTAAATCATTAAGCTCCCGTTCACGCACCGGGCGGTAAACTTGCCCCGCCTGGCAAAAGCGGCAACCCCTGATACAGCCCCTTTGAATTTCCAAAACAACACGGTCTTGGGTAATTTTGATAAAAGGGACAATCGGTTTTAACGGATAATAAGCCGCTTTAAAATCGGTAACGATTTCTTTTTTTACTTGCTCCGGAATATTAAGAAGCGTTGGAAGCATAGATTTAATCGTGCCGTCAGGATGATACTCGGTTTGATAAAAACGCGGAACATAGATGCCCGGAATTTGCGCGGCTTTAATCAAGAAGTCAATCCGCGTCCCGCCGCTTTCTTTGTTGGCAAGATAACAATCAAGCAAATCACGGTATCTTTTTTCGCCCTCGCCAAGATAAAAGAGGTCAAAAAAATCCGCAATCGGCTCAGGATTATAAACACAAGGGCCGCCGCCAATCACAAGCGGTTCATCTTCTTTTCTTTCACTAGCTTTGTATGTAATCCCGGAAAGATCGAGAACCTGCAAAATATTTGGGTAACACATTTCATATTGCAGCGTAAAACCAAGAAAATCAAAATCACGAATCGGCTCTTGTGATTCTAAGGCAAACAGGGGAATCTTTTCTTGCCGCAGCACCTTATCAAGGTCAACCCACGGCGAATACACCCGCTCGCACCAGACATCATCATAGCTATTTAACATTCCGTAGAGGATTTGGATGCCCAAATGGGACATCCCGATTTCGTAAACATCGGGAAAACACATTGCGACCCGGATCTTAACTTCATTCTTATTCTTTAAGACTGAATTAACTTCATTGCCAATATACCGCGCTGGTTTGTCCAGTTTTAAAAGAATCTCATCACTTAATGCCAATTTTCTCATGGGATAATTATAACATGAAAAAAATGTGAAAGCAAATTAGCTTTTTACCATAACTCACTTAAATAAACCGCAATCCGGTCAGCAGCAACATCGGCTGCTTCTTCGGCGGATTTTGCCCCGCTGAAAAACGACTGCGCTTCTTCACGCAGAATATCGCTAGCCTTTTCATGCCGGCTTTGGCTCTTTGTAACGCTTAAGACTAGATTCCTAAATTGGAGCATTTCTTCTTCCGTTGCTGGATAACTTTCAAAAACGATATCACTCCATCTATTTGTTACTGTGCCTCCTCTAAATTTGCTAATATGTATCTCAAATGCGCTTTTCCTAATTGGGATAAAGTCAAAAATTTGATTTTCTTCAGTTAATAAATAACTGATAAAAGACCAGGCTTCCTCTTTATTTTTAGAGCTTTGGCTTATTGCAAGCAGGGCATCCGATTGGGCGATGTTTCCGCTTCCTTGTTGCGTTGGCAAACCTATAAGAGTTACTGGGGCATCAAAATTGAATTGAATCCATTGAAGAACCATCGTCGAACTGATAGGCCATGATTGCAATTGAACCACTCCGTCCTTGATTTGGTTAAAGGGATCAGCTAAGTTAAATAAATCGTCCGCAGTAAACTGATTGGCAAAATTAAGAATCTTTAAAAACATCGCACGGTCAAACAAACCGCCACTATCCCAGCCGATAAGGCTTTCGAGATTGGCATAAAGGCAGACTTCCAAGACCACTGTTTTGCTATGGTTATAAAATACATGGCTCTCCGGAAGTTTTTGATTGGCATAAGCTATCATTTCATCAAGCGTCCATGAATCGGTCTCACCCAACTCGGAACGCGCAGCTGCCATTGTCAATATCGTATAATATAGGGGCATCGTAAAAAGCTGTCCGTTTATTTCATAAGTCTTAAGGATGTGTTCTTGCAAATCCGCTCGTTTAAGGTGTCGGTCATTGTCAAGCAGGGGGTAAAGGTCGATGATTGCTCCTTTTTCGGCATGGACATCAAGCATGAAGCCGGAAGGCAGCAAGATGATATCCGGAGACTTGCCGGTAGCAATATCCATGTTTAATTTGTCAGCATCTTCATATTCCTTTAGCTCAACCCGATAACGGTGATTAAACTCATTAAAATTAGATGTCTTAATGCTTAATGAAAGTTCACGTAAAACAGAACTATTGGCTGAAAGAAAGCCTAGTGTCAATACTTCCCTTTTGTCTGGCGTCAATGAGTTTTCTTCTGACAGAATGTCATTATTATTTCCAGAACAGGCCGTTAGGATTAAGGTAACAAGAATCAAATATATTAGTTTTTTCATGAAAATTTTCCTTTATTCATTCGATTCTCCTTTCAATTCAATATGCCCGGCAATTTTAAATCATTATATGATACATCAACAATACTGTCAAACTCCAAATCACTTAAATTTATGTAGCGAAAATGCAGAAAAGAAAATTGTTGCACAACCACAAAAGACTCATGAACAGCATTCTCATGCCAGCACGAAAACAGTTAATACAGCGGCTCCAAAAACCGTGACGGCATGAATTTGGCCGATTCGGCGTAAGTCAGATAAAGCTCATTTTTTGCCCGCGTCATCCCGACATAAAAAAGCCGCCGCTCTTCTTCGATTTGGCTTTCGCTGATTGCCCTCTTTTCGGGTAATATGCCTTCATTTAAATGCGGAAGAAAGACGGTTTGGAACTCTAGCCCCTTAGAACTGTGCATCGTAATGATGTTAAGGCCGCCCTCTCCGGCCGTGATTTGTTTATCTTTTTGTTCTGAAGCCAAAGCTTTTAAGCCACCAGCCACCTCAAGCCACTCCTCAATTTCAACATAACCATGGGCTGTTTCCTGCAACTCATCGCAAATAGCCATCCATTCCGTGAACTCATCCGGTTTTGCCAGCTCCTTTAAGTAACGGTCATAACCAATCCCATTGCGGATAAAATTTATCGCCAGATAAGGCGGAAGGGTCTTAATCCGGCGGCAGGCCGCAAAAAAGCGGCTGATTTCAGCTTGAGCTTCATTATTACCTTGATAATAAGCCTTAACTGCTTTTTCCTCAACTCCATCAGGCATATCCGCCACCGCCTTACGGCTT
This sequence comes from Lachnospiraceae bacterium, assembly GCA_009777715.1. Lineage (GTDB taxonomy): Bacteria > Bacillota > Clostridia > Lachnospirales > Lachnospiraceae > UBA935. The sequence continues at coordinate 9,695 of WRLH01000053.1, read as the reverse complement.
AAATAGCGCATTGGCTTATTGATGATGTTAAGAAATCTGCTCCGCTCCATTTGCCCATGGGAAAAATAAAGGTAGTCCAAAATGTCCTGGGTTGTAAAATGCGAAAAAACATCTTTTGCCTTTTCTTTCGTCCGCACTCTGATCCCGCTTTTAGCGCATTGGCCCGCTATTACCGCTGCCTCAAAATTCGTCCTAAGGATAATCGCAATATCATTTAGCGAGCCGGGCGGATATTCACTAATTTTCTTTATCAGCCATTTATCCTCATCAGCCCGGTTTGCAAACGATAATAATGTTGGTTCGCCGCCACTTTTTATTGCTTGGTAATCCTTCGGCAAGCGATTTTTGTTCATTATGATAACTTTTGCGGCCGCAGAAACGACCTCTTTTGTACTGCGATAATTCGTATTAAGGACTACTTTTTTGCAATCTGGAAAATCCAAAAGAAAATCCTGCATGACGATTGGATTTGCGCCGCGAAAACCGTAAATCGACTGGTCGTCATCACCAACAATGAAAAGATTATTCCGCGGGGCGGCAATTTGCTTTAAAACTAAGTATTGCAAGCGATTAATATCTTGAAACTCATCAACAAGAAGATACGAAAAGAAATCTTGCCATTTTTTAAGTTTCCTTTCATCTTGGTTAAACAGCTCATGGCAAAATAAAATCATATCGTCAAAGTCCATTTTGCGAGCTTCCTTTAGCATTTCACAATATCCATCGTAGATGTCCATGAATCTTTCCCTTGGTTCATTATGAAGCTCAAGGTTTTTCATCAGGCTGATTTCATTAAGGATTTCGCTGTATTCAGTCTTTCCAAAGTTTTGCGCCGGAAAAAGATGGTTGAGAATTTTTTTGAGGGTCTTAATTTTTTCAAATTCATTAATTAAGGAAAAGTCGGTTAAGTAACCCGAACGAAAAATAATCTGATAATAAATGCTATGGAAAGTGCCAAAATTGACGGCGGAATAAGAACGGCGGATTTCTTTTAAAAAGCGGGATTGCATTTCAAGGGCGGCGGCTTTGGTGAAAGTGATGACAAGAATTTTTTCGGGCGGGATTTTATTTAGTGTGGTAAGATTTAAGATTCTTTTTACAATCGTAAAAGTTTTGCCTGAGCCTGGTCCGGCCAGGACTTGGATTGGGCCGTCAATATGCGCGATGGCGCTTAATTGGCCCGGATTTGTGGTTGGGGGCGGCATAGCTCTCCTCTCTGGTTTTGGTGATGCGTTAAATAACTTTGGGCGTAGCTCGAATATCCGGATAAAAGAATGAAATCCTTTCGTCCTTTCATTTTAGCATTTACGGTTCGTATTTTCAATAGCAATTTATTAATCATAGGCAACGAGTGGTTTTTGTCAAGATTATGGCTCATGCGGCTAAATCCGCCGCGACACTCGGTTTTTCACTAATGACTAAGCGCATAAAAAATCCTCCTGTTTGTAAATATTTTATGAAACTATTGACTTTGACGTAACGTAATAGTTTATACTGGTACTATGAGGTGAAGAAACGATGGAATATTCCGCAAACAAACTCGCGAAAATGTCGGGCGTAAGTACCCGTACATTGCGGTGGTACGATGAAATAGGCTTATTAAAGCCTGTTCGGGTTGCTCAATCGGGCTATCGCATATACGGGCAAAACGAACTCGACACATTACAGCAGATTCTCTTTTACAGAGAATTGGGCTTCCCGTTGGAAGAAATTAAGAAGTTCATGTCGGCTCCCGACTATGACAGGGAGCAAGCATTTTTGAGCCATTTAGCGGAACTTCATATTAAACGAGAGCGGATTGACACGCTGATTAACAATGTCGCGAAGTCAATAGCCGCCATGAAAGGAGAAACAATCATGTCAGACCAAGAAAAATTCGAGGGCTTGAAGCAAACTCTCATTAACGAGAACGAGCGCAAGTACGGCGCGGAAATCCGAAAGAAATACGGTGATACTGCCGTTGATGAATCCAATGCCAAACTCAAAGGCTTAACGCAGGAGCAGTACGACGAAGGCGAGCGGCTTCGTATTGAAATTGAAGAAGCACTCAAAGCCGCATTTGACGACGGCGACCCTGCCGGAGAATTGGCACAGAAAGCCTGTGATTTGCACCGCCAATGGTTATGCGTTTTTTACCCGAAGTACAGCAAAGAATATCATCGGGGTTTAGGTGAAATGTACGTCGCCGATGAACGGTTCCGCGCAAATTACGATAAACTCGCTCCCGGTTGTACCGAGTTCTTGCGTGACGCGATTAACATTTATTGCTCGTAACGATAAAAGGCGAGTCAGTAGCAATTTAATCAAGCGAGCCGGGCAAACGGCGGCGGAAAATCCGGTAACTTAATTTTTTCCCGTTAAACGGAATCAAAGGATAAAGATAACTTGAGCCGTCAAGAGTGCGGTTAAAGGCGATTGAGGCAATTAAGATTAAGATTCCGGCGATAAAACCAAAAATTCCGAAAATTGCCGTTAAGACCAAAGTTATTATCCGCATAAACTTAATTGCATAACCAAATTCATAGCTTGCTTGCGTATAGCTTGCAATCGCAACAAAGGCCATATATAACATTACCTCTGAATTGAACCAGCCGCTTTTAACGGAAAACTCACCCAGCACCAACGCTGCCATAATGCTTAACGGCGTGCCTAGCATTGTTGGAGTGTTAACCGCTGCAAGTCGTAAGCCGTCAAGAGCCAATTCCAAAATCAAAAATTGCCAAATCAAAGGAATGTTTGATTCATCTTTTAACATAATGAATTGAAAATTGTCCGGAATCCAACCGATGTTTTGTGTCAGAAGCAGATATAGCGGGGTCACAATATAAGTAAGGACGGCAATAATTAGGCGGGCGAAGCGTAAATAAGTCCCGGTAATGGGAGGAAAATAAAAATCATCCGCTTCTTCAAGCACATCAAAAACCGAAATCGGCGTAATTAAAATATTGGGCGAATTATCCACCAGTAAGATGATATGGCCCTCCAAAATCTGCGCTGCAGCTGTATCAGGACGTTCGGTAAAACGGAATTTGGGGTAGGGGTTAAGCCATTTTTTGCGGAATAAGCATTCGGCCAAGCTTTCTTGCCCCATCGTCAAAGCGTCAACCTTGATGTTACTTATCCGGTCTTTAAGCTGCGCAAGGAATTTTTCATTAACCCTGCCTTTCATATAACAAACAACAATGTCGGTTTTTGAGCTTTCGCCTGCCTGGAATAATTCCATTGTGAGGTCGGTATTCCTGATCCGCCGCCGGATTAGGGCTGTGTTAAAAATCAACGTCTCCACAAAACCATCACGTGAGCCGCGCATTGCTTTATCTTTATCCGGCTCGGTGACGTTCCTGGCCGGATAGGTCCGTGAGTCAATCATGATACATTGGTCATAACCGTCAATAAAAAGGGCCGAAACGCCGGACATAAATTGAGTAATGATATCAGCCCATTTATTTTTTAGGTCCACTTCAACATAAGAAATCACTCGTTTGGTCATTTCGTGAGGGTTGTCAGGCATATTTTCCGGATTGATCTGCATTAGGTCAAAAATGAGGCGGTTCATAATGTCATCTTTGCAAAATCCGTCAATAAAATAAACACAGGCTTCACGCCCGCCAGTATGGATAGTGCGGTAAATGATGTCGAAGCTTCGCTCAACGCCGAGATGTTCATTCAAAAAATTGATCGTTTCCGGTAAAGAGGAGGTCATTTCGCCTTCGTGTGCCGGGGGGGACTTTGTGATTTCGGTTGGCTTCATCGTTATGTTCATGCTCCTTTTAGATTATGCTTATGCTCTTTTTAGAGTCTGGAAACTTTGAGCGTAGCTCCTTTGAGCGTGGCTCAAACTTCAATCCGAATCCATGATTCGGGTTGTTGAAAGAATGAAATTCTTTCAGCCTTTGCTCCTTGGTCTTACTGCTATGGGTATTTTGCCCCGAATAAGGGGAATTATGCGCTTTAGGCAAGAGCCGTTCTGTGAGCCGTAAAAAAGAGCAGATATGGTCACGCATTTGCGATTTATGTATGGTATAATGTCACTAAGACATTATACCAGCGCAGTTTTAGTGCGCATCCCCCGGCGGGGTCATGATTTCGTAGAAATCATGGTATACTTAGTTAGAGGTATCAATATGCAAGCTTGGGAAGCAATCCAAAAAACACTAGATTATCTTGAAGAGCGGATTGAAGAAGAACATCAAATCGAGGATCTTGCTGACATCGCGGCGCTTTCGCTATTTTATTATCAGCGCCTGTTTTCCCGGCTGGTCAAAAAACCAGTCCGCGAATATATCAAGCTCCGCCGCTTGGCAAGGTCACGGGAAATGCTTCGCGACAAAGAAAACCGCATTCTTGACATTGCAATTAAATATGGCTTTGGCGGCCGCGAAACCTTTACCAGAGCATTTAAGCAAACATATGGCCTCACCCCGGCCCAGTACCGGGACAAGCCTTTAAGCCTTAATGATTTCGATAAGCCCAATTTGCTGCTTAATTATACGATGATTGATGAAGGAGTGCCGTTAATAAGTGAGGGCTTAGTCCTTGAGTATAATTTCCGCACCCTTAACGACCCGGTAACATTTCTTGGCGTAAAAGATATTTGGCGGTTTAAGCCGGGTAAAATGCTAGGGGAAAGGCCGGGAATCGATGAACCGGGCGAAATTTGGAATAAATTTTTTTCCATTCGCAAAAATATTCCCCGTCTGCCCGGCGGGCGGATCATGGGAGTCTCTTACCACGGCGGGGCCCCAGCGGGATATTCCTCTTATTTTGTCGGCGCGGAAGCAGAGCCTGGGACGGCCGATCTTCGCTTTGCCAGCTGGTGTCTTCCGGCAAGGGAGTATTTGGTCTGCGGTTTTGAGGCGGAAAATCCCGCCATGCTCCGGGCTTCTTTGGGTAAAATGATGAAGTATACAAGGCTGTGGCTAAAAAAGCATGGTTTGCGGGCGGTGGAATTTTTCCCGGAGATTTATTACCCGGATTCAAAAATAACCTATATGGAGATGTGGCTTCCATTTATATATAGGGATTGCGGGTCTGGCCCGCAATGACGCAAGGTGCTGGCGCAAGGTGCTGACGCAAGGTGCAAAGGGATTGCGAGTCAAGCTCGCAATGACGTAAACAAACGCTAAGGGCGTAAAAACAAGGAGGATTGTAAAATGACGAAGTATGAACGAGGTTTGGAACTAATTGAAGAAAAGGTCGGAGGAGGCAAAGACAATGTTATCTCGCTGGCAACGATTGCCAAAAGCGTAAGCCCAGAGGGTAATCCCCGGCCGTTTAGCCGTGAGGTTGACGCTTTTTACGAAGACGGTGTTTTTTATGTGACAACATGGGGGTTGTCAAGCAAAATGCAACAGATTGCCCAAAACCCCGAAGTTTCGTTTTCGGTTTTTAACCAATGGTTTTCGGGCAATGGAATTGGGAAAAACCTTGGCTGGGTAATGAAACCGGAAAACGCCGTATTAAGAGAAAAGCTCCGCACCGCTTTTGCTGCATGGTATGAATATGCAAACAATGAAAGTGATGAAAACTGTTGCATTCTGGCCATCCATATTACCAGAGCGACAATAAATCACAATCATGGCGCGGAATTTTTCCACATGGACTTTGTCAATAAGACCGAGGGCGAAGAAGGAAGAATTTTTTAACGATTGACTGAGTGAGTCAATACTAGCTTTTGCCTGTGCTGCCAAAGCCGCCGCGGTTTTCGGGGCTTAGCATTTTTACCTCTTCAAAATGAAGCGAGGGCTGGTTTTCCATAATGCGGAATTGGCAAATGCGGTCGTTTAGGGAAATTTTCGTATCACGCAAAGCAAAAACAGGCATAAACCATTGGTCATTGTCGCCGCAATAGGCAGAATCGATCACACCCATATGGTTGGTTTGGATTATGCCATAGTTTTTGAAGGTTGAGCTGCGCGGTACAACATGGGCCTCGTAGCCAGGCGGAAGCTTAATCGCGATACCTAAGGGGATCAGCTTAAACTGATTTGCTTTTAACTCGATATCTTCGGCGGCGCGTAAATCAATCCAGTCAGATTTGCCGTCGATGTATTCGAGTTTGTCAATTTGGTTGGTGAAGTATTTAATTTTGATATTCATTATCAATATTCCTTTCAAAGCCTGGAGGTTTTGAGCTACGCTCATAATCTTTACCCGAATTGAAGATTCGGTTTGAATCCATGATTCGGTTTGACTCTATGATTCGGTTCGAGTCTATGATTCGGTTCGAGCCTATGATTCGGTTCGAGCCTATGATTTGGTTCGAGCCTATGATTCGGTTCGAATCATGGATTCGATTTTGCCCCCTTATATAAAACCGGGACTTCCTTACTGGCTTGTCCCAATGATTTTTTCACATCAATAACGCGCTGATTTAAGCTTCCGCGCCAATGAAGCTGGTTGTCTTTTTTGCTTTCTTCAAATAAGCCATCGACCAGAATGTCAATCTTTTTCATAATCGGGTCAGCAAAAATTTGCTCATACAAAAAACCTGTGTAAAGCCAGATCGTTTTGTCAGGGAATTTTATCTTGATATCAGTTATCAATTCATTGATGGCATAACGGTTAGCTTCATATAATGGGTCGCCCCCGGTAATCGTCAGGCCGGAAATGTATGATTGACTGAGCTGGTCAATAATCTCCGCTTTTGCCGCTTCATCAAATAAAATGCCGCTATTGGCGTCCCAAGTCTCTGGATTATGGCAGCCGGGACAGCAATGTGAACAGCCGGAAACCCATAATACCACCCGCAAGCCGTCGCCGTTTTGCATATCGTCTTTTGTTATGTTGTGATAATTCATATATATATACCTGCTGGCTCGACTTTCTTGTCATTGCGGGCCCGTTCCGCAATCTACATCGATTTCCTCTCCGCGATTTCTACCATTTTCGCTTCATTAAGGCGCGTGTCGCCATGGACACGCGAATAAGAAAGATAACCGTTCATGCGGTCAATTTTTGTCAAATTGCCGCTTAAGCACTTCGGACAGGAATCCATTTCCAGCTCTTGATGGCCGCAATCTTCGCAATAAGCAAGCGACAAATTCACGCCCTCATAAAAGCCAAATTCCATGGCCCGGCGGATTAAGGTTTTGATTGCCTCGCCATTATAAGCAATTGGATATTTTACATATTGGATTTTCCCGCCGTTACAAAGCTCCCAAAAGCGAAACTCTAAATCCTGCTTTTCAATTGGCGAAATGTTTTCGGTGACGTGGCAATGAAAGCTGTTAGAGACATACTCCCGGTCGCTGACACCCTCCACAATTCCGTAAAGGGCGCGGAACTGCTTTACCTGCAAGCCGCAAAGGCTTTCGGCCGGAGTGCCGTAAATCGCGTAAAGATGCCCGTCTTCGGCTTTAAACTCTCCTATTTTCTCATTGATATGCTCAAGAACCTGAAGGGCAAAAGCACCGTCTTCAACTAATGATTTGTTGTTGTGGAGCTGTTGCAATTCATTGAGGGCAGTAATGCCAAAGCTTGAGGTTGCGGATTTTAGGAGCGGTTTTATTTTATCATTTAGATCTAGATTGCCGCCTAAGAAGCCGCCCTCACAGTAAGCCAGCGGATTCGTTGAAGCCCGCATTTCGCCAAGATAAGCATAAGTACGCTTATGAAGCTGGCGGATCAAATTAAGGTAATAGTCAAGAACATCATAAAAATCACGGCTTTCTTGTTTGGCGCGGGCAAGAATCATCGGAAGATGTAAAGAAACTGCCCCAACATTAAAGCGGCCGACATAAACCGGAACATCATCTTCACCAGCCGGATTCATGCCGCCTTTTTCATACCAAGGCGAAAGAAAAGCCCGGCAGCCCATCGGGGAAATGACTTTGTTGTAACGCTTATAAATATCGGCAATATAACCGCGTCCAGTCAAGCTAAGCCAATCAGGGTACATTGTTTTGGCCGAGCAATCCGCACCCGCTTCAAAAACATCTTCCATTTCTTTTCCTTGGCCATGCAGGCTTTCATCATAAAGAAAGACGATTTTGGGAAATAAGACTGGCTTTTTCAGGTCTTTTTTACCTTGGCCTTTTTTTCTTACTTGTAAGAGGGATAAAGTTGCAAGGCGGCCAAAGCGGCTGGTTGCCAGCCCGGCCGTAACGGCGATAAAAGGGTAATCGCCGCGGCTTGAGGCAACTGTGTTAAATTTATACTCCCAGCCTTGGTAACCTTGCTCAAATTCGCGTTTCACATCAGCATATGCTTCTATTTCCGCGATATCGTCTGCAACACCAAGCCGCTGATATTTTTTAAGGCGTTTTTCATAGGTTTTTTCTGCATAAGGCTCAAGGATTTTGTCTACCTCCGGGACGGTAAAACCGCCGTATTGCTGGCTGGCGGCACTTAACACGATATCGCCGATGACATCAAAGGCCACATCAAGGCTTTTGGGCTCATTATACCAAATATTGCCCATTTCAAAGCCGCCGGATAAAACATTCGCGACATCAAAGAGGCAACAGTTCATCGTATCGCGGCGGGCTGACATATCATGGACATAAATATATCCGTCACGGCAAGCCTGGATTTCTTCAGTTGTCATGAAAAATTTCTGGTATAGTTCTTTATTAAATTGGTTAAAAATCAAGCTTCGTTTGGTTGAGACTAATGCGCTGTCAGTATTGGCGTTTTCTTTGTCGCCAATATACATAATCGATTGGCTTTTTTTGTAAACATCATCCATCATCCGGACAAAATCTTGCTTGTAATTCCGATAGTCGCGGTAGCTTTTCGCAACAATCGGCTTGACATTTTCTAATGCGCTTTCTACGATATTGTGCATGATAGGGATTGGGATATCTTCTTTTCCCATTTCGTTGATTTTATCAACAACATAGCCGCAGATTTTGGCTTGCTCGGCCTCGGTAAACTGCGTTAACGCCCGGTATGCGCTTTTGCCGACCGCGTCAATGACTTTTTGGATATTAAAAGCTTCGTAGCTTCCATCTTTTTTGATGACTTTCACTTCGATTTGTGGCTTAAGTTTTTCTGCCAAGTCCATATTTATGTTCATGCTCCTTTCAAAGTCTGTTTCATTATTGCCACAATATATAGGTAAGATAGAAGAGTTTACTACAGGATATTGTGCTAACTTGATTATAAATCAAGTTGGAGGTATTGTCAAGCCGCTCCGCCGCGTATTCGAGAGCTGCTGATTCAATGCTCGGACTCGCTTTCGCTCCGAAAGAATAATTGCGTTACGTAAATTCGTAAAGTACGCAAATTTGATTCCGCGCATTCGAGAGCTGCTGATTCAATGCCCGATCCGCTTTCGCTCCGAAAGAATCGTTGCGTTACGTAAATTCGTAAAGTACGCAAATTTGATTCCGCGCATTCGAGAGCTGCTGATTCAATGCCCGACCCGCTTTCGCTCCGAGGGAATAGTTGCGTTACATAAATTCGTAAAGTACGCAAATTTGATTCCGCGCATTCGAGAGCTGCTGATTCAATGCCCGACCCGCTTTCGCTCCATGAGAAGCGTTGCGTTACATAAATTCGTAAAATACACGAATTAAGTAACGACGCTTCTCAAGGGTCGTGCATTTGAATCACACTCTCGTATTGCGCGATTAAGTTGTTTGGAATAATTGAATTACACTCTCGTATTGCGCTATAATGGAGTCATATTCTCGTTTCTCGTAATCGTAGCTACGCGCAAGGCAGATGCAAACTCCAAAGCGGGCCCTTGA
>WRLH01000052.1 GCA_009777715.1 Lachnospiraceae bacterium | reverse complement strand
GGTGGTTGCCGGAGCGGTTATTTTGCCAGAAAATTGCCATATTTTATATCTAAATGATTCGAAGAAACTATCCGAAAAAAGAAGAGAAGAGCTTTACGACATTATTATCCGGGAAGCCATTGCCTATGGGATTGGCTATTGCCCGCCGGAGCGGATTGATGAGATAAATATCCTAAACGCTACATATGAAGCAATGCGCGAAGCAATTGGAGCCCTTAATAAAAAACCGCAGGTCTTATTAAATGACGCGGTAACGATTCCGGGCATTGATATTTTGCAAGTCCCGATTATTAAAGGGGATTCAAAGAGCATTTCAATAGCGGCGGCCAGCATTATCGCCAAGGTTGAAAGAGACCGCTTAATGACAAAGTACGACCAAGTTTTTCCCGGTTATGGTTTTGCTTCGCATAAAGGTTATGGGGCATTAAGCCATTTTGAGGCAATAAAGAAGCTTGGCCCGGTCTCGATTCACCGCCGTAGTTTTTTGGCTTCGCATACTTTGGATCGCTAGGCACAATATCGGGGATAAAATTGGCCTCAAAAGGCAGTTTGATTGGGAGTAAGTTAAATGAACTTAAATTTTTTATTTGGTTTCCAGAATAATGCTTCTGCACCCAATGCAAATTCAGCGGCGAATGCCTTAATCGCAACCGGCCCTCCGGCTGATATGTCGTCATTTAAAGCTGGCCAGACGATTAAGGGCGAGGTAGTTTTAGTCAGAAATAACGAAGTAATCCTTGAGCTTCCCGATGGCGGGCAGTTAAGCGCGAAACTGACAAAAGATATCCCGATTCAAACCGGGCAGATGATGACCTTTGAAGTCAAATCAAATAGCGGTTCACGCCTTTCTTTAAGCCCCTTATTTGAAAACATGGGGCATGACCCTAATGCCTTAAAGGCCCTAAACGCGGCCGGCCTTAAGGATAGTGCCCAAAATATTGAGATGGTTTCGCTGCTTATGCGCCAAGGCCTTGCGGTTGACAAAAACTCATTGCTTGATTTTAACCGCCAGATGATGGCAAATCCAACCGCAAATCCGATCACATTAGCGCAAATGAACCGCCTTGATCTTCCGGTGACCCCGGAAAATATCCGGCAGTTTGAAGCATACAAAAATTATGAACATCAAATCAGCTCTTCAGTCCGGGAAATAACGGACGGTTTGATTAAGGACATCGGCCAGATGGCGGCAAGGGGCGAAACGGATAACGCCGTGGCTTTATTTAAGCAGGTGCTAAATATTTTTAATTCCGATAATGCGCAAAATGCAAACGCCCCCATGCCGGGAAATGATACTAGTTCCCAGATGGGCAGCCAACTAAATAATAATGCGGCGGTGCTTAATCAGCACAGCAATAATGAGCAAATGATTACCGCTGATGATATTCTAAGGATAATTGGCGGGCAGGGAAAATCCATAAATCAGGATAGCGTAGCCCAAAACCAAATGGAAGCGCAGGCTTTGGCAACCAAGCACGATACCTCGGCGGTCATGGCAGATTCAGTAAATCCGGCTTTAGCAAACCCAGCGGTTACCGCAAATGCGGTTTCAACAAACCCAGCGGTTTCCGTAAACCTAGCGGATTCATTGACTGGCTCGGTCAATCCAAATAGCGCAGCCGCTTCCCCAGCCCCTTTAACCGAGCCGCTGTTTCTTTCATTAGCGGAGCTAAATCCGGAAAGCCGCGAGCAATTAGCTTTATTAATGCGGGAGGCTGGTTTTTCGCAAGAGTTGGCCAATGCAGTAAGCGAAGGAAATCTTAACCAAGCATCGTTACTTAGCTTAATAGGCCGCGAGTTAAACCAAAATCCGGAGCTATTTGATAACGCAAAATTGGCTTCACTTTTAGTAAACCGCGATTTTCAGGCAGTCATAAAAAATGATATCAATAATCAATGGCTTCTTAAGCCGGAAGATGTTTCCGTAGAACGAAATGCAATCGACCATTTCAACAAAATCTTTGACCAGACCAACAAATTGCTGGAAGCTTTAAATTCAGCTGGCCGCGGGGAGACGGCGGTTAGCCAGGCCGCTGCCAATCTAAGCAATAACATTAACTTTGTTAACCAGCTGAATCAGATGTTTACTTATATGCAGATTCCCCTCAAAATGAATGGTGAGAATACCCATTCCGAACTTTTTGTTTATACCAACAAGAAGAATCTGGCAAAAAAAGATGGCAACGTAAGTGCCTTATTACATCTTGACATGGCAAACTTAGGGCCGCTGGATATTTATATCGCCATGCAAAATAATCAGATTTCGACGAAATTTTATCTGGCAAATGACAAGGTAATTGATTTAATTGAAAAGCATATCCATATTTTGGATGAGCGTTTGGCTTTACGCGGTTACTCGGCCAGCAGTGAATTTATTGCCCGCGAGCCGGATAAAAAGCCAATTGATGAGATTTTGGCAACAGCGAAAAATGTTTCTATTTTGGCCAGTTATTCTTTTGATGCCAGGGCGTAGGCTACAGTGGTGCATTAAGGGAATGTTGCAATAAGTGAATACCGCAATAAGTGAATACTGCAATAAGTGAATACTGCAATAAGGGAATACTGCAATAAGTGAATACTGCAATAAGTGAATACTGCTTATTTCGCCGCATTCTCCTTAAAAGGTGGACACAAGGATTTTTATGAGTGAAAACAAAAAACTAAAACAAGCCGTCGCGCTTTCATATGACCCTGACGAAGCCGCGCCAAAGGTAATTGCTTCCGGCCGGGGGAAATTGGCGGAAAAAATCATTGAAAAGGCACAGGAAGCACAAGTTCCGGTCCATCGTGATGAAAAACTCGCCGATACTTTGTCGCGCCTTGATATCGGTGAGATGATTCCGCCGGAACTATATGAGGTAGTTGCGGAAATACTTGTTTTTGTCGATGCAATGGATAAGATTCAGGCGAAATCCGCACGAAAATAATTTCAAAAAGAAAATTAATAATGAATAACAGAAAAACAGGAAGCTTTTACGACAAAAATAATTGCAAGATGGAAAATTAATAATGAACAACAGAAAAACAGGAAGTTATTACGACAAAGATAATTGAAAAATGGAAAATTAATAATGAATAACAGAAAAACAGGAAGCTTTTACGAAAATGAAGCTGCCGTTTGGCTTGAAAAGCAAGGGGTGAAAATTGTCGGGCGAAATTTCCGCTGCCGGATTGGGGAAATTGATTTAATAGCAAGACATCAAAATTATCTAGTTTTTATTGAGGTTAAATACCGCCGTTCTTTAAAATCCGGTTATCCGATTGAAGCAGTTACTTTTAGCAAGCAAAAAAACATCTGCATGGTAGCTGATATTTACCGCAGCCAAAAGAAAATCCCTGAACACCAGCCCATTCGTTATGATGTAATTGGCATTCTGGATAATAAAGGCATAGCTGGCGGAACAGCAGGTTATGGAATAACCGATTATGAAATAATCTGGTATCAAAATGCCTTTGACCATGTGATGAGAGGGCATTAAAACGAAGTCATATTTCCTGAAAGGCGCTAAAATATGCCCCGGCGCAAGAAATTGGCTCACCGCCGGAGGTGAGGTGGCTGGTGTCCCCGGCGGCTTGGATGCGGAATGCCGCCTCATTGCTCCAGCGTTCTTCGCTCCCTAAGATGGTGACGGAGGTTGGGGCGAGGTAGAAGCTATGCGGGACAAGCGGGAAAGGGATTCCCAATAAATGTGAAAGAAGGACCGAAATAATGCCAAGATGGCAAAACATCACAATGACATCTTCGTTTTCATCAGAATAAAATGGGGCGGCGGTGCTTCCGGGAGCGGCGGTGTCCTTGATGAAAACTTCTTTTTTGCCCGGAACACGGTAAAAGCCGCCGTCGCGGACATAGCCGTATTTGGCAAGTAATTTATCAAGTTCGGCGCAGACGGAAAAATATTTTTCTTTTATGTCCGGGGCAGACTGCATGACCGGGGTATCAAGCCAGGCTGTCCGGTCATAAAACAAAGGCTGGCTGGTCCGGAAAGAGGGCACAAAATCCCATGGCACGCCGTACCGCCCGGAAACTGGGTCAGTAACCGGAAAATAAAATTCTTTGAGCCAGTCACAAGTCGTCATTTCCCGCTTCATCAAATTAAGGCTATAAGCAGCTGTTTCGGCCGCCCGCCCAAGGGGTGAAGAGTAAAAAGCGGTGACGTTCCATTTTGCGACGCGCTTGGCTAAAAGTTCGGCTTCGCGCCGTCCCTTTGCGGTTAAGCTGTCATTTTCATAATCCGGGTCGCCGTGGCGGATAAAAATTATTTTCATATTAGCCATCCTATGTTTGGTTTGATTCCAACAAAAAAGCCTATCAACAAATAGGCACTATTTCAATGACACTATAACATAAATAAAAATAAAAGTCTAGTAATATTTTTTTAATTGTTATACTTTATATAAGAACGCCATATGCCATTGCGGCCTCCGCGCCGCAATCCCGGCAGGATATATGAATGTCATTGCGGCCACCAAGCCGCAACCCCGGCAGGATATATGAATGTCATTGCGGCCTCCGAGCCGCAATCTCGATAGGAGCAGACATGAAAGACCAAGACTACAATAAAGAACTAGAATTTTTCAGCGAAGCCTGCCACATAATCCAAAAAAACATCACCGCCTATGAAGCAGAATACATACAGCGGAATGAGGAAACACGGGAGCTTTTAAAAGCATTGCATGGCGGCGATGTTGAGCTTTATGACCGGATGGTAACTTCCCGCAGCCTTTTGGAAAATGCGGAAAGGCAGCTTGCAAAAAATCAAAACGCTTGGAAACGCCCGTATTTTGGCAGGATTGATTATACCGATATCGAGATGGAAAAAGCTTCACAGCCCAATGCCAGCGAGAGCATTTATATTGGAAAAAATGGCGTTTTTAAAAACCGGACGGAAATGGTAATCGCCGATTGGCGGGCCCCGGTTTCTTCGGTTTATTATGAAAATGAAATCGGCGAGGGAAACTACTTTTTGCCGGACGAAACAGAAATCCCCATCGATTTGCATTTAAAAAGAAGCTATGATATTGAAGAGGGAAAATTTAACGGCTATTATGACAGTAATGTCACTGCAACTGATGATTTGCTTGTCAAATATTTAGCCAAAAATAAAGAAGCAGTGCTTGGGGAAATCATCGCAACAATCCAAAAAGAGCAAAATGCTATTATCCGGGAGTCCCCTTTTGCCAACCTAATCGTCCAAGGGGTGGCAGGAAGCGGCAAGACAACGGTGGCAATCCACCGGATGTCATATCTTTTGTATAATTATAAGGAACGGTTTGAACCAAATGAATTTTGTGTGATTGGCTCAAGTGATATTTTGCTTGACTATATTACTGGCGGCTTGCCGGAGCTTGATGTCAGCAAAAATAAAAAAATGCGGATGGACGAGCTTTTTATCAGGCTGTTAAAAAAAGAATGGAAAAAAAGTTACAAGCTGATTCCCGATAAAGAAGAGGCAAAGGAGCGGTCTGGTTATGAGTTCGTAAAAAGGCTTGAACTTTTTCTAAGCGAGAAAAAAGCTTTATTTGTTGACCTTAAGGCGGTAAAAGATGATGGGCTGGGCGTATTAATTACTGAAAGTGGGAATCAGACCCTCTTTTTTGAAAACACGCATTTTTCGGCTTTGCGTTTGCTGATGGCAATGGACGAAAGGATTTTAGCGCGGATAAAATCGCTTTATGGCATTTATGAAAAAGAGGAAATTGACCGCAAAATAAAAAAATTCCGCCGTTTTCTGGTTGATAAATTCCCTAAGGTGACAGTTTTAGGGCTTTATCAGGAATTTCTGGCAAGGGAATTTCCGATGTCAGAAGCAAGTCTTAAAAAAGGACAGTTTGATATTTATGATGTTGCGGCAATGGTTTTGATATATTACCGGATTTTTCAAAAATCGCCCGATGAGGAATTTGGCTTATTATTCATTGACGAAGCCCAGGATTTTGGCGCAAGCCTTTATTATGTGCTAAAGCAAGTGCTGCCCCAATGTTATTTTACGATTATCGGCGATGTCAGCCAAAATATCAATTATGAAACCGGAATGAATGACTGGGCGGAAATCACTTCCTTTTTCCTTAATGGGCCGAAAGATAAGTTCCGCGTCCTTTCAAAAAGCTATCGCAATACAATTGAAATTTCCGAATACGCAGGCAAAATTATGGAGAAGGCTTCTGCGGGCTTATATAAAATAACACCTGTTATTCGCCATGGAGTTGCCGTTTGTGAAGAAGAGCATTGGGGGCTTTTGGAAATGGCAGAAAGGGCCGGGGAATTAATCGATGAGATTTTAGGCCGCGGTTACCAGACAATTGCCGTGATTTGCCGTGATGAAAACGAGGCGGGAAAAGTCAGCCGAATGCTAAAAGATAACATTGGGGAAAGAGAAGAGAGGGAAGAAAAATTCGCACAGGGACTGATGGTTTTGCCAGTCCGCTTAACCAAGGGGCTTGAGTTTGACGCGGTTATCCTTTGGAATCCGGAGCGAATCGATAAAATTAAAAGCCCCAAGGAAGCAAAACTGCTCTATGTTGCCGTGACTAGGGCTTTGCATGAGTTGTATTTGTTGAGGGGCTGAGGGGGTGCGGGTAGCTCCTTAGTGCTAGCTTTATAAACTACCATTTCATTTTTGGCTTCTTTTAAATATCGCTGGCTTACTGGTAATACTGTGCCATTAATAAGAAAGGCAGTTTTGTGTTTTATATCAAGCAGATATATTAAATTAACCATAAAACTTTTATGAATCCGGACAAACTCTTTGTTCGGCAATTCTTTCTGGATTAAATCCAGTTTTCCATATAAATGCCTAGTTATTTTATTTTTATCAGAAAAATGAAAAAGGACTTTATGCTTTCTGCTTTCCAAATAAATAAGCTCTTCAGTCAAAAAACTATCTCTTCCATTAATAAAATCAAAACTTATTTTTGGTTTAAATAGGCCTACTTTATCCAGAACATCATCCATCAACGAATTAAATACTTTTCCAATATCTTGTTTTAAGACGTAACTAAAAGCATTAACGCCGTACCCTTTTACTACATATTCAAGATAGGCAGTTACAAATACCAAAATAAATTGAGAATTTCTTCGGCGTAATATCCTAGCTGTTTCAATCCCGTCTAAACCCGGCATTGCGATATCAAGAAAAATAACATCAACATCATCAATGTTTGACGCAATTAATGATTCGCCCGAACTATAAGAAATAATTTCATAAGAAATATCAAGTTTTTCAATATAATCTCTTATGTACCCGTCCAGGATAGAAATAAATTGATGGTGGTCATCACAGATAATAATTTTCATATTTCCCCGCTTCTTCTGTCATTTATCGATGGTGTAAATATCTTTAATGATAATTTTAAGCCTGAAATGAGAAAAAGTCAAGTGCTTTTTCGCAGTTAAGTTTTAAATAAACCTATTAATTTTGCAAAAAACTGTTAATTATGTAATTGCTATTGAAATTTCATATAAACCTATGTCAATATACCGACAAAAGATGGTTGAAAAAGCGTGGCAGGCAAATGGCTGTGTTTAATTTTTTATCTTGAACTCTCATAAATGACCACCCCTTCTCTTAGGATTTTCTCATACATAGCCGATTGATTTACTATTTCAAGAATGTCATATACGTCAACTCTTACAGGCAAAGCAACAAGTAAGTCTCCGCCTAATGTAAATATTTTGCTGTTATGCAACCGCCCCCCGCTTTCGACTACCAAATCAACATCGCTTGTATCAGAAGCATCCCCGCGTGCATAAGAGCCAAAAAGTATAACTTTTTCTATGGGGTACTTTTCAATAACAGGTACAACATAAGATTTAATTTCCTCCATTGATAACATTGGAACATCACCCTCTTTCTGTATCTATCGCAAACAAACTATTAAGACACATTATATCACAACCAAAAAAGTGATTCAAGTACAACCAGTCGGATTGGGTACGCTAGTTTGGATTTACCCAGTTGCTTGGTTTGATTTTGAAGTACTCAAGTATTTCCGCATAAAGAGAAAAATTGATTTTACTGCGGTTGTATACTCCGAATAGCAAGGGGTCAAAATCTTCATGCTCTTGGGGGGCCTCTATTATTTTCATGATATCCTTGTTTGGGAGCGGATATCTGCTGTCATAATCTCCGGCCGCAGAATAATGGTCACCCCAGCCCCTTAGAAAATAAATCCAGCGGTCGCCTTTGTGCATTGGCGTTAGTTCGCTATAAGTTATCAGATCATTATTTTCCTCATCAAAAAAATAATGCTGGCCGATTGTAATTATGTCGCCTTTTTTCTTATCCCCTTTCAGCACCCTAGTAATACGGAGCTTACCGACGGCCGTCCCGTCTGTCCAAACATCTTTCCCCAAAATATTATTATACTCATACCGCACGATGATATCTGTTTCTTCGCAAAACTCACCGATGACAATCAAATCGGCGCTAAAGTCTTCTAAACCGCTTCCGCCCCAATCATCCGGGCCAAGCAGCTGACTTAATTTCTGATAGCCGATAAAAGTATCAGGCGTAGGCATAAAAGTAATTTTATTTATTTCATTAGTGGCAAGAAAAGCTTCGCTCTTAACTGCTGGCTTAAAAGTGCAAGCAGTCAAAAAAGATAAGGATAATAAAATAACAGTTGTTATTAAATTTTTCATGCTGCTCCGTTCTGCATCGAAATTAAATTAAGGAAGCTTTTCATTAACATAAATCGTCGCCCTGCTTTGCATAATCTCAACGGCTTCTGCTAGTGGTTTATTTCCAAGAAGATAGCTTTCAGCTTCCTCAAGCAGTAAAAGATAAAGCATATAATCAAGTGAAACGTTAAGCCTTGCATTTTCAATAATATATAGTAACGTGCTTCCTTGGGTTTCAGTAATGTAATAAATATTGACCGGGTCTTCGCCTTCAAAAATTAATTCTGACTTGGCAATCGGTTTACCTAATCCATTATATTCCGGATTTTTGTTATTTGCAATCTTCATTTCCAGTACATTTCTGCTGATAGGCAAGTCTTCATCTAAAGAGTGCTGAAAGTCATCACTTAAAAATTGGAGAATAAATTTCCAAGCCATCTCTTTGTGGTTACTTGCAATGCTAATTGCGAGCATTGGGCCGCTTGATTCTATCATCGTCCCATTCGTTCCGGTGACCGGAAAGCCAATATATGAAATATCAGAGTCACCAAATATCAGTTCAGTACGGCTAATGTCAAAAATATTCATCACCGTTAATGGATATAATAATGCACCGCCATCAATGAAAGTTTGCTTTATTGAAAAATCATCATCAAGTGAAAGATTA
The DNA here is from genome assembly GCA_009777715.1 of Lachnospiraceae bacterium. Taxonomy (GTDB): domain Bacteria; phylum Bacillota; class Clostridia; order Lachnospirales; family Lachnospiraceae; genus UBA935. The sequence goes on along the minus strand of WRLH01000052.1, from coordinate 6,852 downwards.
GCCGGGAAAGTATCAGAGAATGTCATTATTTTCTTAAACTCATCGTCATTAAAGTAACAAGTCCCGTTTTCCCAGTCAATGTAATAGCCCATGCTTCCGGCAAGTATTCTTCCTAAGACGGCGGTCTTGGTTTGGCCCGGATATAATATCTTATCGGGATATTTTTCATAACAGGCAATCATTTCCTCCGCTGTCCAAAAACTCCTTTCCCCAATAATTTCCTTCACTCCGGCAAAGGTCTTTAGCCGAAAACTTACCGGCATAGCATACAATCCCCCTCGATAAGCAAAAGAATCCAAAATATTAGTGAAAAAATCACCATGTTGGATTGCGTCAGAGTTATCAATCCATATGCTGAGGTTCTCTGTATATCGCCCAAGTATATCGCCTGTATTATACATTCTTCCATAGTCAATTATATCTGGCCCTTTTCCTGCCATTATCTCTCTTTGGAGTCTTAAAATGCCATCATTTTCAGGCTCAAACGGTGACCGCTCATATTTTTTGATAGTAATTTCATATGTGTCATTATTTTTATTAAAAATAGCAACTTGCTCATTAACTTTTGGATTATCTTCAAAAATAGCCAACTCTAAGATAGTCTTTCCTGCTTGATTAGAATCAGAAACACCACACGCAGTAAAGAACCCGATGAAAGTAATAAGTAGGGTAAAAATTATTTTTTTTGTAATAAGCATAATTCCTTGTCAGCTGTAATTATTAAAGCTGATTATAGTTGAGTGTGCCGTTGGTAAGAATTAATTAGTATATAGCTTTAGTTAATACAATTAATTAGTTAATGTAATCTTTGTGTACCCAACCATATGTGCTGGGTGTATGCCGTCTCACATAGCAATAACTCAAATCGGTCCCTACTCTGTTTATGTAATGGTCTATTGTGTCACCATTATACATTAATCCAAGTATAGCACCATTAGCATCTCCTGATGCGCGTAATCTTACACCGTTACCTTTTATAGTAGTGACATAAAAGGTTGAGTTTGAGTTTGCCAAGACTGGCATTGAAAGCGTAAATATTAAAATCAAAGATAAAATCACAGCATATAGTTTTTTCGACTTAATTTTCATTCTTTCCTCCTTATTTTCACATCAAGCTATCACAATAACTCTTACCAAACGGAAACACTCTTTTCTAAACTAAAGTTTTGCCGACAAACATATATTGACATAGGTTTATATGAAATTTCAATAGCAATTACATAATTAACGTTTTTTTGCAAAATTAATAAGTTTTTATACTCATACTTGGGAAATCCAAACTATGCTGATGGAAGTGGTGTTTTTTTCACAATGGACGGCGATAGGGTATGAAATTTAATGTAGAATTTTTCGCTTGCATATGCTATACTATTGCTGAAAGGGATTTTGAGATGGTAGCTGAAAAGAATCCACAAATAAAAAATGCTGTTGACCGTTTAGCGGAAATTTCAAGCGATGAACAAACGCGCCGATTATATGAAAGCCGTCACAAGATGGAGTGGGATATTAAGGGGCGAGAAAGAAAAGCAATCAAAGACACTAAAATTGCTATGGCAAAAATCATGTTAAGTAATAATGAATGTATAGAGAAAATTATTGAATATACTGGATTGACACTTGAAGATATTAAGAAACTGTAAAATTTTGATTGGGTAAACGAACTCGAAAAGCAAGGTATGAAAATGAGGGTATCAGTAGTATATGATTGCATTTGTTAAAGGTGAGATTCTTGCCGTTTATGAAGATAATGTTGTGATTGATATTGGTAATATCGGTTATGAGGTGAAAATATCAACCGGGACGCTTAATCTTTTGCCCGGAATCGGCCAAGAGATACGGCTTTATACCTACACCCATGTCCGCGAGGATATTTTCCAGTTATATGGCTTCCTTAACCGGGACGATTTGGATATTTTCAAACAGCTGATTACGATTAGCGGAATCGGGCCAAAAGGCGGGCTTTCGGTATTATCCGTCATGAGTGCCTTGGATTTGAGGTTTGCGATTATTTCAGCTGACGCAAAAGCGATTGCCAAAGCTCCGGGGATTGGGGCAAGGACGGCGGAACGGATTATTCTTGAGCTAAAAGACAAGGTTTCACTTGATGAAACCATGGCTCTTAGGGGCGAAAGCGGGAAAACTGAAAGCCCGGCTCTTTTAAATAATGAAAAAAATGAAGCAATTGAAGCGTTGGTTGCTTTAGGTTACGGTGCGACCGAAGCGATGAAAGCGGTGAAAAAGGTTAACGCGGACGAAGAAGCCGATACGGAGCAGATTATAAAGGCTGCCCTTAAAAATTTATTTTAGAAGATAAAGAAAATTCATTTTTAGAAGAAATTTATTTCTTGGAGATTTTTTTGGAAATTACTTTCATTAGATTTACTTGGAAGTTTACTTACATGGAAACTTGTTTTCTGGAAGTTTACTTTCTTGGAAATTTATTTACATGGAGACCCAACATGAAAAAAATTGAGGAATTAATAGCAATTGATTTTAACGGCGTTGTGTCCGTTAGCAAAAATGGCGAATCCATTTTCAAAAAAGCCTATGGTTATGCCGATTTGCCAAATAAAAGGCCTAATCAGACGGGGACTAGGTTTGGGACTGCTTCGGCCGGAAAAGCTTTTGTGGCAACCGGAATTATGAAGCTGATCGAGGACGGCAAGTTATCCTTAGAAACTAAAATTGGCAGCTTGCTTGACTTTGACCTAAAGGCAATCGCAAAAGATATAACGGTGAGGCAGCTTCTCAACCACACATCAGGCATCCCTGATTATTTTGATGAATCAGTCATGGACGATTATGCAGAGCTTTGGGCCAAAAACCCCAGCTACAAATTTCGCGCCTCTTCCGACTTGATACCCTTGTTCATAGATGAAAAAATGATGTATGCCCCCGGAGAAAAATTCCAGTACAACAATACAGGTTACATTGTTTTAGCCCTGATAATCGAAAAAGTAACGGGCATTCCCTTTGACAAATACTTATCCGAAGCAGTTTTTGCTCCCTGCGGCATGGAAAATACAGGCTATTATGAGTTGGACCGCTTGCCGGCTAATTGTGCAAATGCCTATATTTATGACGAGTTAAACGACGAATTTTACATGAATATTTTTAGCATTGAAGCAAAAGGGAGCGGTGCAGGCGGTTGTTTTACAACAGCAGATGATGTGGAACGTTTCTGGTCGCACTTTTTTAAAGGGGCGATTGTTAGCAAAAATGCGGCCAAAGAAATGACATCCCTGCAAACAGGAAACGCCGAAGAACCCTATGGTTATGGGTTCTGGTTAGGCGGCGATGACAACAGCATTCCGTATTTCCAAGGCGAGGACCCGGGCGTTACCTTTATGACCTCTTACGATGACGGGCTTTTCATCTGCGTAATAAGCAACTTTGGCGATGACGTATGGGACATTCACAACAACCTGCGTAACTTAACATAAACCGCTTGTGAATATACTTTACTTTAACATACACACCTAGTGAGTGTATACTTACTTTAAATACTCACCTAGTGAGTAAACTTACTTTAAATACACACCTAGTGAGTATACTACTTTAAATACTCACCTAGTGAGTATACTTACTTTAAATACTCACCTAATGAGTAAACTTACTTTAAATACACACCTAGTGAGTAAACTTACTTTAAATATTTCACCTAGTGAGTATACTTACTTTAAATACACACCTAGTGAGTATACTTACTTTAAATACTCACCTAGTGAGTATACTTACTTTAAATACTCACCTAGTGAGTATGCTTTACTTTAACATACACCGTGAGTGATTTAACACAATCGCTTGTGAGTATACTTTACCTTAACACAATCGCGAGTGAGTATTTTTGACTTCAAACGCAGACCGTTGTAAAACGTCGTTACTTAATTCGCGTCTTTTGCGAATTTATGTAACGTAACGTTTTACATCGAGCGAAAGCGTGTCTGCATTGAAGTACAAAGAATACTCACCGTGGCTAACGCATACAAGCGCATTGAAGTGCAAAGAATACTCACCGCGGCTAACGCATACAAGCGCAACAAGCGCATTGAAGTACAAAATACCCACCGCGAACGCATAAAAGGTGCAAAATGCCAGGAAGAATAATCGAAACCAATATTAAAGAAGAAGACCTAAAAATCGAAGGCTCACTCCGCCCCCAAAAGCTTTCCGACTACATCGGCCAAACCAAAGTCAAGGAAAACCTTGCCATATACATGGAAGCGGCAAGACAGCGGAAAGATCCGCTTGATCATGCCCTTTTTTACGGCCCGCCCGGCCTTGGCAAAACCACCCTTGCCGGGATTATCGCCAATGAAATGGGCGTTAACATGAAAATCACCAGTGGGCCTGCGATTGAAAAACCCGGCGAAATGGCGGCAATCCTTAATAACTTAAATGAGGGCGACCTGCTTTTTGTCGATGAAATACATCGGCTAAACCGCCAAGTAGAAGAAGTGCTTTATCCGGCGATGGAAGATTATGGCATTGACATCATGATAGGCAAGGGGGCATCGGCCCGCTCAATCCGCTTGGAGCTTCCGAAATTCACCCTCGTTGGCGCAACAACCCGCGCCGGACTCTTAACCGCCCCGCTCCGTGACCGCTTTGGGGTAATCCACCGCTTGGAATTTTATAGCGTGGAAGAACTAAAAACTATCCTCATGCACTCAGCCCAGATCCTGAATGTCAAGATAATGGAAGACGGCGCGTCTGAGCTGGCCCGCCGCAGCCGGGGAACGCCGCGCCTTGCGAACCGCATCCTAAAACGTGTCCGCGATTTTGCCCAAGTAAAATATGACGGCGTTGTCACAAAGGAAGTGGCGGAGACGGCCCTTGACCTTTTGGACATTGATAAGCTTGGCCTTGACCATATTGACCGAAACCTCTTGCTGACCCTGATTCACAAATTTAAAGGCGGCCCGGTTGGGCTTGATACCCTTGCCGCCGCCATTTCCGAGGACGCAGGGACAATTGAGGACGTTTATGAACCTTACCTATTGAAAAACGGCTTGCTTAACCGGACGCCAAGGGGGCGGGTTGCCACCGATTTGGCTTACCACCACCTGGGGGTAGTTTTTTACGAAAATTGAAATTTTATGATTTTTATGAAAATTGCCTTTTTTCGATAGAAAAAAAATAACGTCGAGATTTTTATGAAATTTGCCTTTTTTCGATAGAAAAAACACTACGTTGAGTTTTTTTATGGAAATTGCCTTTTTTCTATTGCACCAACGGCAATTATATGTTAAACTTGTACAGATGAAATTTGATTTTCTTACGAAAACTAAATCAAGCGGCAAAAATCTGATGGGAAGTATATCACAAATACTTTTTGTTTACTTTGCCTTTATTGTCATGATAGGGATAAGCTATCATTATTCAAGCCAGCTTGTCCGCGCCCATCTGGTTAGGGAAGCAGAAAATGCCCTCGCAAATACCCAAGCCTATATCGAAACTGATTTGCTTGAACCCAAAGCTACCCTGGCGAACATCGCCGAATCAATCCGCCATATGATAATGCACGGTGCCAGTTTTGATATTGTCCGTGATTACATAGACACTATTTCTGACCACATGAAATATGACGATGAGATGATGGATTATGCCATGGCTGCTTATGGCGTGTTTGATTGCTTTGATGGGCAGTTTTATATTGGTGTTGACTGGGTGCCGGAGGACGGTTACATACCACAGGAGCGGCCTTGGTATCTCGCGGCCATTGAAGCCGAGGGGGGAGTCGGGATCTCAGAGCCTTATCTTGATTTGTCACTTGGGCTTGTTGCAATCGCCTATTCGCGGCAGATTTTTGATGATGACGGGAATCAGCTTGGCGTTGTTGCCCTTGACATCATGCTTGAGCGGATGGGCAAATATGCCATTGAAAGCCAGCTTGCAGAAGATAGTTACGGGGTCTTATTAGATTCCAATTTGAATGTCATTGCCCACCCCAACCCAGAAATGATTGGCCTGACCATCTATGATTTAGTTAATGGCGAAGCAATCGCGGCGGATATTCATGCCGGGGTCGAATTTGGCGTTTATGATTCTTATTCATATCTGGGGGAACGGTCATCGATTTTTTACAAATTTCTCAATAATGACTGGATTCTGGGAATTGTTACGCCGTATGATACCTATTACCAAAGCATCCGCAATATGGCTTGGTTCATGCTGATTGCTGGTGTGGGGCTTGCACTTATCCTAAACATCATTCTCTTAAGGATTAACCGCGCCAGAAGCGAAGCAAATCACAAAACCCAGCTCATGCTTGACGCTATGCCGATGTGTACAACCTTTTGGAATAACCAATATGAAATCGCTGACTGCAATATGGAAGCCGTCCGCTTGTTTGATTTATTAAGCAAAGAGGATTATCTTCGGAATTTCCATGAATTATCGCCAAAATTTCAGCCTAGCGGAGCAAAATCAAAAGAAAAAGCCATCGAAATGGTAAAGATTGCTTATGAAAAGGGGTATTGCCGCTTTGAATGGATGCACCAGAAACTTAACGGCAACCAGATGCCATGTGAGATTACGCTGATCCGCATGGAACACAGAAATGAGCAAATTGTTATTGGTTACTCCCGTGATTTACGTGATGAGAAAAAAACGCTGTCAGCTTTGACGGAAGAAATTGAGCAAAGAATGAGGGCGGAAGCGGCGAATTCAGCCAAGACTTCTTTCCTTGCGACCATGAGCCACGAAATCAGGACGCCAATGAATGATGTGGTAAACTAAAATTGTAACACCAATGCTGGAAAATATGATAAAATCATAAATGAAAGTGAGGGTTACAAATGCCAAGCAAATCCAAAAATTACAGCAAGGAGTTCAAGGAGCAAATTGTTA
>WRLH01000051.1 GCA_009777715.1 Lachnospiraceae bacterium | reverse complement strand
AAGGTGGCGGTTTTTAAGACAATATCCCCCATCATCTTGACCGCGTCCATATTTATCCCGGTCTTGGTTGAGCCTAGGTTAACTGAAGCGCAGACCCTTTCAGTCATAAAAAGGGCGCTGGGAATTGATTTAATCAGCATTTCATCAGCAAAGGTCTGGTCTTTTGCGACAAGGGCAGAATAACCGCCGATGAAATTCACGCCGACATCCCTTGCAACATTGTCAAGGGTTTTGGCAATGGTGATAAAATCAGCCGGGGTTTTGCAGGCCGAGCCGCCGATTAAGGAAATCGGGGTTACGGAAATGCGTTTATTGACAATCGGAATCCCAAATTCACGGCTGATTTCTTCACCGACCGTAACCAGTTTTTTGGCGGCATTAAAGATTTTCTTATGTATTTTTTGGTTTAGGGCGCCTAGGTCAGAATCAATCACATCAAGCAAGCTAATCCCCATTGTGATGGTGCGGACATCTAGGTTTTCTTTCTCAATCATTTGGTTGGTTTCATTTACTTCATAGAAATTGATCATATAATTCCAATCTTCCCAAGATATTGTAAAGGCCTGCGAGCCTCCTAAGTCTGTGTCATTGCGGCCCCCGAGCCGCAATCTCTCTTAAATAAAATGCCAAATCTTGTTACGCCCCTTATCCTTGGCATTGTATAAAGCAGTATCAGCCCCGGAAATGAACTTGTCAAGCGTAAATTCATCACCCGGCCGCCACGTATTAAGCCCAATGCTGACCGTTATTTTGGACTCCGGGCCGCTAGAGCCAGGAATAACCAACTCTTCTATGTTGCGGCGGATTTGCTCGGCAACTTCAAGCGATCCGTCGTAATCTGTTAACGGAAGCAAAACAATGAACTCCTCGCCGCCCCAGCGGGCAACGAAATCAACCGGGCGTTTCGGGGCTTTGTCAAAAGCTAAAGCCAAAGCCTGTAAAGCCCTGTCGCCCTGCTGATGGCCGAAAGTATCATTATAATTTTTAAACTCATCAACATCAATGATTAAAATGCTAATCGGCTTCTTTTCGCGGCTTGCTTGCCGCCACTCTGCATTTAATCTTTCGTCAAAGCTGCGCCGATTGGGAAGCCCCGTGAGCTGGTCGGTCATGCTAAGCTGCTCGATTCGCCGCAATTGCTCAACCATATTGATTTGGTTAAGAACCCGGAGCTTGACGATTCCCGGCGAAAATGGTTTGGTGATATAATCAGCCGCCCCTAAATGAAGCCCCCGCTCCTCATCATCCACTTCCGTCAGCCCCGAGACAAAAATGACAGGGATGTCATGTGTCCTTTCGTCAGATTTTAGATAATAAATAACCTCATATCCATCCATGTCAGGCAGGACAATATCCAGTAAAATGACATCAGGCGAAAGCTCAAGTGCTGTTTGGATTGCGTCAGCCCCATTTTTGGCGGCATATATTTCATATTCGGGGCTTAAGATTTTGGTCAGCTCCATCAAATAAGTTTTTTCATCATCCACAATCAGCAAGCTATGCTTTTTCTTTTCTTCCATTTAATTATTATCTCCTTGTCCCTTGTTTATATTTTATTAGGAACTGCTGCCCGGCAGTTCTTTTATTATCTCATCAAAAACATCAGTAATCAGCGGGTCAAAATGCTCCCCTCTTTCGTCCATGATAATCCGGTGGGCCTCTTCGGTGGTAAAGGCTTTTTTGTAGGGACGTTCAGACACCAAAGCGTCATAAACATCAATAATTGCCATTATCCTGCCATGGAGCGGAATATCGTTTCCTGTAAGCCCATATGGGTAACCTCTTCCATTATAACGTTCATGGTGGTAAGCGGCAAAAAGTTTGGCATGGTGCAAAAATTCTGTGTCCCCGGTCCGTTCAATTGCTTTGGCGATAATATCCTCACCCTCTTTGGAATGGGTTTTCATGATTTCAAATTCTTCATCAGTAAGCTTGCCCGGTTTATTAAGAATCGTATCAGAAATCGTTATTTTGCCTACGTCATGCAAGCGGGCTGATGATATCACGGCTTCCAAATCCCATTTGCTTATTTCATCGGCATAAACGCTGCGTTCAAGTAAGCCGTCAATTAAAATCTTCATATAATTTGCCGTTCTCTCAATATGGCCACCCGTATTCCTGTCCCGGTTCTCAACAAGGTCTGCCATGGTGGAAACAATGGCGTTTTGCAGTAAAATCAGCTGCTTGGTCCGCTCCCTGATTAGCTCATCGATATCAAGGTGGGTTTTTAGGCGGTTAAGCAGGACCGGCTTAGAAAAGGGTTTCGTGATGAAATCAACTGCCCCAAGCTCGATCCCATGGGCTTCGTTAACTGCGTCAGTAAGGCCAGTTAAGAAGATGACCGGGATATCTTTATATAATTGATTTGCTTTAAGCTGTTCCAAAGCGGCAAAGCCCCCCATTTCCGGCATTTCAACATCGAGCAGGATAAGATCCGGGGTGAATTTCAAAAGGGCCTTAAACATCTGCTCGGCCGAAGAAAGGGCAATCACGCGATACTCATTATCTAAGGCGTTTTCGGCGGCGGATAAATTGGTGGCATTATCATCAACGATAAAAATAATTTTCATTTGTTTTTGTCCTCTAAATTCCTAATGCTCCGCCTAATCATGAAATCACCAAGGTGTAAGGCGACTTTTTCGCGTAAAATCTTCTCATCAACTGGCTTAACGATGAAGTCAGCAACTTTATGATGGTGGATGGCAATCATGATATTGTCATTGGTTGCTTCCGTTGTCATGAAAATAATCGGCGTATCTTTATTAAGCGCGCTGCTCCTGATAATCGGAATCAGCTCAAAACCTGTCACCCTTGGCATTTGCAGATCCAAAATAAATAAATCCGGGGTCACTTTTTTGAGGACTTCCATCACCAGCTCCGGCCGCGGCACGGTATAAACAGTATATTTATTCCTAAGCGCCTGGTTAATTGACTGTAAGATCAGCGGGGAATCATCAACCGCAAGGATGATGGGGGTAATGGCATTTTTTCTTGCCAGATTTAGTTGGTTTTCAATGCAATCAATTAATTTATCCGTATCAACCGGTTTGGTGAGATAATCGGCTGCGCCAAGAGCCATGCCCTTAAGCGCGCTTTTTTTATCGTTTTTCCCGGTAAAGAAAACAACTGGGATTTCCCGGTATTTATTGTCACCTTTTAATTTTTCGATGACTTGGTAACCGTCAACATCGGGCATCTGAATGTCTAATAAAATTAAGTCAGGCGCGACTTTTCCAAGGACTTCAAACAAAATTTCAGCCGATTGCGCCGGGAATATTTCATAGCGGTGCTTTAACCTTTCCTTGACCGAAAGCAAATGGTAATTGACATCATCAACGATGATGATTTTTTTCATGATGTTTTCCAACGCTATTCCTCCTCACTTGAATTTGCAAGCCTTCCTACGACTTCATCAAATTTCATTAAGCTGACTTTGTCTTTAAGCCATTCTGACAGCCCATCATCATCGGTATATTCATATGCCTCGATTATTTCCATTGCCTCATCAACCAAGGTCATTGAATAATTGGCACAGGCAGTGCCTAGTTTTATTAGTACTTCTTCGTCCGGTTTGGCTTTCTTGGGCTTGGGATTTAAAAGTTCATAGGCAACAAACATTTCCTCAAGCTCTTTTAAGAATTTATCCGCTGTCTTTAAAAAGACGCTGTTATGCTCATTAATATAGGAAAGATCCTGATTCTTTGCCGCCTGTTCTAACTTGCTGGCCAGCCCGCTTAAGCCATCTGCCATCACGCCAAGGCTTGACCCTTTAATGCCATGGATATTTATCTCATACTCCCTTAAGCTATCTTGATCAACCGCCGCCAAAGAACTAAGCAGGGATTCCACGCTTGCTTTATAGGTCTTTAGCAATTTTATGTATGTTTTTTCATCATCAAATTTTTCAAGCCCGGCTTTGATATCTATCCCCTCGATAACCCAATCGCTTATTTTCTTTGCTCGCTTTAGGATATTTTCTAATGCTTCTTCGGCTTTGTCAAATTCGCTTAGGTATAAATGCTCGATGGCAGTATTAAGGCAAGCTTTCTTTTCGCTGTCTTTAATTTTTAGCGAAGATAAGATATCCAAAGCACCCTTACGGTTATAGTCCGCACACATTTCTTTGGCCAGCTTAAGCTTTTCATCGATATCATCAATATCATCAGCCGCCTTTGCTTTTTCGTCATCGGCATGAATTTCAAGCTTTTTAAGCATTTCGCGCAGTTCATCAAGGAAGCTTATGATCCGCTCTTTAATTAAATTAATATTTTGATTCCTGCCCGCTTGCTCCAAATCAAACGCCCGTTCCGAAAGCTTAATTTCCTTGATATTCTTAAGCGCGCTTTTTATCCCATGGACAGTGACAACAAAGCTGTTTAAGCCCTCTTTTTCATTTAGGGCATCCCGCTTTAATAAATCATCAAAAATTTCCAAAGCCTTATTTGCATCCCGGATAAATGATTTCACAACCAGCAAATCCGCCTTCGGCTGCTCTTCGCCGGAATTTTTGCGCTCGTTTTCGCTCCTGGCTTTTAAAATCACTTCTTCGGGCTGTTTGTCGCGGATAAATTTGTTAAGGACCGCGTCTAATTGCCGGACATCGATTGGTTTTGAGACAAAAGCGTCAAAGCCATTTTTGAGGAACAGTTCAGCCTGGCCATGGACAGCATTTGCCGTGAGGGCAATAATAGTTCCTTGATAACCGGAGTCACGCAGATGTTTGGTGGCTTCGATTCCATCCATGCCCGGCATCATATGATCCATGAAAATAATGTCATATTCATTGCCATCTTCAATCTTCTCAATTGCCAGCGGCCCGCTTGAAACACTATCCATCAAAAGGCGGTACGGTTTCATCAGCCCCATGGCAACCAAAAGGTTTGACTCCACGTCATCAACAATCAAGACCTTTCCATATGGCATTGGCTCGCGCTTTAATTTTGCTTTCTTTTTTCGTTCTACATCGTCATAGCGTAAATTGTTGAGGTTTTTTGCCAGCTCTTTGCCAATTCGTTCTATTCCAACAACCTCTTGCGGCAGGCTGACTGTAAAAGATGTACCAACCTTTACTTCACTTTCAACCGAAAATTTGCCGTTCATCAGTTCAAGCAAGCTCTGGGTAATCGCCAGGCCAAGCCCAGTTCCCTCAATCGTCCTTTTCCCGTCCGCTTGGGCAAAACGCGAGTACTCATCAAACATTTTTTTGAGCTGCTCCGGAGTCATTCCGTGTCCGGTGTCCTTTACCCCAAAGACAATATGCGGCTCATCTTTACTAGTGTCCCACTTAACGGAAAGGGTTACTTTTCCTTCATCTGTATATTTGAAAGCATTGGAGATGATATTGTTAAGAATCTGCTTTATCCTTAATTCATCGCCAATCAGTTTTGACGGGGTGTTTTCATCAACAATTAATTCAAATTCGATCGGGCGGCCTTCAATCCGCATGATGTTCATATGGACAACGTCATTAATCAAGCTGGCAATTTCGTATTCTGATGGCAGGATATCAAGCTTTCCTGCTTCTATTTTAGAAAAATCCAAAATATCATTAATAATGCCAAGCAGCAAATTACAGGCGTTATAAATTTTGTCAAGCCCATCTTCGATTCCGGCCGGAAGTTTCGCCTCTTGCAGCATGATTTCGGTAACGCCCAGAATCGTGTTCATCGGTGTGCGGATTTCATGGCTCATATTGGCAAGGAAAGACGATTTTGCTTGGCTGGCAAATTCTGCTTCGGCTCTTTCTTTGGCCAGCCTTTGGATATTGGCAATGTTTTGGACTCGTTCGTTGATATCCATAATTGCGCCAACTGCTTTTAGCGGAGCGCCGCTACTGTCGCGTAATGTATCGCCAAAAGCATGAAAATAACGGTATGTCCCATTCCTAAGCATTAAACGGTACTCCAGATTGTAGGGGGTCTGGCCTGTCTCGTCAACCATATGGGCTTTGAATGCCTCTAAGGCTCTTTCCCGGTCGTCAGGGTGAATCCGCTCGCTCCAGCTTTGCAAAAGATTCGGAAAATCGTTTTCATCAGTAAAGCCAAGGATATTGCGAAACTCCTTGGACCAAGTAAAGATATTTTCGGGATTGACCGGATCGGAAACGATGATATCCATATCCCAAAGCGCGATATTAAGCGCGTTTCCGGTCATTTTATATTTGAGCAAATCGGATTCGGTAATGCTTTGCTTTAGGATTTTAACTTGGTTTCCGACCCTTAATTTGACGATTACTGATGAAAACGGTTTGATGATATAGTCGGCCGCCCCAAGTGAAAGCCCCTTTTCTTCCGCTTCATGGTCACTTAACCCGGAGATGAAAATAACGGGGATGTCTTTTGTCCGTTTGGATTTCTTGAGGGCAGTGATTACCTCATAACCATCCATTTCCGGCATGATGACATCAAGCAAGATGATATCGGGAAGCAGTTCTTCGGCGGTGCTGATTGCGTCTTGCCCATTGATTTCAACGTAGATGGAATAATCGTTTTTCAGGATGTATGTCAGCGCTTTAATATTTGAGCTTTCATCATCAACAATAAGAATACTGTATTTATGGTCGTTTCCCATCTTTATTCCTCCCTTTTGCTACTTAAGCTTTCTTCAATCTTTAAAAGCGTTTCCGTGGCCTTTCTAAAATCAAAACCATCAATCTGGATGATAAGCTCTTTGATTTCGGGAATTAAACTATCAGAAACCATGCTAAGTTCATCAAGCAGTTCAATGCACTTAACATTTTTTTCTTGGAGCAATGGCTTAAGCCTTTCTAATAGCGAGCGGATTTCTGTTTCCGTCATTTCATGGTCCCTAACCTGTCCATCTGTGATGGCAAGATGGTCAAGCCCCTCATAAACAGAAAGCAGTTCTGTCTCTAAGCTTTTTATTAATCCATCGGGCGGGACTTCTTCTTTATTAAGAATGCTTTCAATCGCCCCGGCAATATTAGCCAGCTCTTTCTCGCCAATTTGCCCGGCATTGCCTTTTAGGGAATGGGCAAGGCGGTGGGCTAGTTTCAGTTCGCCGCGCGCAATTGCTTCTGTAATCTCCGCATATTTGGTTTGATTGCCTTTGGCAAAATTTTTCTTTAGCTTAAGGATAAGCTCATTTTCGAACTCATCGTTATCTTCGCTTTCGTCCTCGTGGGCAACCTGCTTTAGGTATTTGGTCAGAATCCGCCATAGCTCTTGCGAGGTGAACGGTTTGCCAAGGCAATCGGACATTCCATTCTTCCGGTATTTTTCCAGCTCATTAATCATGATATTTGCTGTCATCGCCACAATCGGAGTCCCGGTTTTAAGCGTCATGATGTTTGTTGCCGCTTCTATTCCGTCCATGATCGGCATTAGCATATCCATAAAAATCAAATCAAATGGCTTTTCGCCTTTGCGGTGACGCTCTTTAACGATTTCAACCGCATCCCTGCCATTATCGGTGGTAACGGTCCGGATTCCGATATTGGCCAGATGTTCATTGATGACTTCTTGATTCATGTGGTTGTCGTCAACAACCAAAATCAAGCTGTCAAAATGGGGCTTCTTTAACGTGTTATACTGGCCAAAGCTTGGGCTTATCCCTTTAACTGCTGTTTCAAAAGTTATCTCAAAGCTAAACTTGCTGCCAACCTCCGGCGTGCTTTCAACCAAAGCCTCGCCCCCCATCATTTCAACAATGTGTTTCGTGATGGCAAGCCCTAAGCCAGTTCCGCCATAGCGGCGGGTTGTGCTTGCGTCAGCTTGGATAAAAGGATCTAAGATATTTTTGATTTCGTCTTTCGTCATTCCGATTCCGGTATCTTTTACTTCGAAATAAATGCAAGCATCTTTGTCCGTTAAATCCTTTAACTGTGCTGAAAATTCAATTAATCCGGTATCGGTGAATTTCACCGCGTTGGATAAAAGATTCATCAGGACTTGGTAAAGCCTTAACGGATCGCCGATCAAAGCTTTTTCGAGCGAGTCAGCGTTACAAATCAGCTTAAGGCCTTTTTCATCAATGCTAGGCAGGATCATTGTCTGGCAGCGTGAGATGACATCATTAAGCTCAAAAGGAATGCGTTCAAGCTCCATTCTGCCTGATTCGATTTTGGAAATATCAAGGATATCATTGATGATATTAAGCAGCCATTTTGTGCTGTCGGTGATTTTGCTAAGATGTTCTTTTATTTTCTTGATATTATTGCTTTCAAAGGCCAGTTCCGCAAAACCCATGATACTGTTCATCGGCGTCCTGATTTCATGGCTCATGGTGGCAAGGAAATCTGATTTGGCCTGGTTAGCTAGCTCGGCAACGCTTAACTGGTGGCGTTCAGTAAAGGCATTAATCGTATTTGCCATCATCAGGCAGACTGATTTTAAAATATCCGTTTCATTTTCGGAA
The DNA here is from genome assembly GCA_009777715.1 of Lachnospiraceae bacterium. Taxonomy (GTDB): domain Bacteria; phylum Bacillota; class Clostridia; order Lachnospirales; family Lachnospiraceae; genus UBA935. The sequence continues at coordinate 8,005 of WRLH01000051.1, read as the reverse complement.
AAATAGCGGGCTTTTTCACAATCATCAATACAGCAAAATCCCCAAAGCTTGCTTTGGATAAAGATGGGGATTGCCATCACCGCTTTGATGTTAAAGACGCTTAAAAACACCTGGTCTTTGTAGGATAAATTGCTGACCGGGCCGTGGATGATTTCATTGCGCAAAAAACGATGCTCCCAATTGGGGGACGCAGAATAAGGAAAACTTAAAACTTCAGAACCCTTTTTGGCTTCCAGCCCGGCCTTGCTATACCAATAATGTTTTAAGGAAGCGCATAACTTGCCGTTAATGGTTTCGTTTTGCCATATCTCAATGCAATCAGCAGAAACGGTCGTTCCGATAACCTCCATGCTGGCGGCAATCGAGTTTTTGAGGGCTTCATGTTCTGCCATCAGCAAAATGCTGGCGGCATTGTTGACGGAAAAAAGCAGTTTTTGATTTTGCAATAAATTCCGGTTGGTTATTTTTATCCGGACATAAAGCAAGATAAAAATAATAATTATCAACAGGCTTAAGCTTCCCAGCACTATGAACCATGGTTTTTGCGTCCGCTCCCGCTCTTCCGCCATCATTGCCCGGTAGTCGTAGGTCTTTCGCATCCAGTGTTCGGAAATCGCTTTTACGTCAACTAGGTTTAACGCTTTATCGATAATTGAAAGCAATACCTCTTCTTCTTTGTTAAAGCCAAAAGCGGAGCTAAAATGCTCTTGAAAAATGAAATTTGCCTTAAATCCGGGCAGCTCATTGTAATTGGTGAGCTGTAATAATCCAACCGTGCTATGGATTACCAAGTCAATCTCACCGCGCATTAATGATTCAAACATAAAATCCTGGTTTTCATAATAGACCGTATTGTCATGGTCGGGAAACCAGCGCGAAAACATTTCTGAATATAAGGTCGCCCGGTGAAGCCCGACCTTTTTGGCGTAAATATCATCAATGCTGATATTCGGGTATTCTGTTTTTGAAATTAGGACAAGGTTGGCTTCTAGGAAAGCCGTCTCAGGCCATAAGAAGCGTCCTTCACGCGGCGGGGAGCGGAATATTTCGGACAAAATCTTTGCTTCGCCCCGCTCGACCATATTAAGCAGGACCGAAAAATTAGTATATTTTTCATGATTGATAAAAAACTCTAAGCCAGTAAAAATCTCCATTTCCTTGATTATATCATGTGCAACACCCTGCCAATTTTCTTGGCGTGTGTCATAAAAGCTGATGGGGTAGTTGTCAAACTCCGCCGCAATCGGAATAAGCGGGTTTTCTTTGATATAAAGCTTTTCTTCTTCGGTCAGCAACAGGGTAAACTTATGCCTTAGATAATCGTGATTGCCTTTGGTATATAAAGATTCAAGATAATTAGATGCGCTGTTATCCAAAGCTTTTTGCAAAACGCTGGTGATGACTGAAAGTTCCTTATCCTGTGTGACTAAATAAACCGGGCTTGAGATAAGGGGGAAAAAATATTCTACCAGTATATTTTTATCATATTGGGCAAAAACCTCTTCGTTTTTCCCCTCGATGATAATCGCGTCAACCTCATTTACATAAAGCATTTCATATGCCGCGGCCGAATCACCGGCAATAATTAATTCAACAGTATCGGGGACGGACGCATAAATCTTTCCGGCCGGAATGCTTTCTAGGAAAACCGCATACCGGGTTATGCTTTTGCTTTCAGTCCCATTAAGGCGGACAAACTTGACTGTCTGCTTGGAAATAGGGGAGTCGGTCATGAAAATATTTTCATGACCGGGGTAAAGCTTGACGCTAAAGTCGATTTGACCATTTAACAAGCCCTCGTCAAGTTCACTGACATCAAAATGAACCGGATTAATTGAAAGCCCAAACAAATCACTAAGCCATTCACATAAAAGGGCCGTAAAGCCGCCGATTTCGCCATCAGCATCAATAAAAGCTTCGGTACTGTTGTTAATGCCAAAAACAAAGGTTTTATTAAGAGCTTTAAGGGCTTCGATGGCATTTATTTCTTCGGCCGTTATTCCGGGTATTTCTTGGTATGAAGAAAATGCTGCCTGTCCGCTTAGAGGGCTTTCGTCCGCTTTTTGGCAGGAAGAAACTAAAGCCATTAAAAATAATAAGGCCAAAGTCAATGAAAGATAGTTAAACCGCTTAATAATTTTCATCTAATTATCTTTTTCCCTTAATTTTTCAAGCGTTTTAAGCGCAGAGCCAAAATCATAATCATCTATCTGTTCCGCCAGTTCTTCCGCGCCTTTAATCCGGCTAATCTCCGGAAGCAAGTCAAGGCTATCGGTTTTCTTGGCGGTAAGCAGCGGCTTTAACTTTTCTAAGACTAAATCTGCTTCTTCTTTGCTTAGTTCCGGAAGCTTCGCCTTTTGTGATAAGGCCGCCAGCTCCGTGCCAAGCTCATCAAGGGTTTTTTGTAATTCGGCGTTAAGCAAGTTAAGCATTTCTTCATCAGGAAGCCCAGCGTCCTTTAAAAGTAACTCTAACTGCCCGGCAAGCTTACTAAGCTCATCCCTTTCAATTTGCCCGGCATTGCTTTTTAGGGAATGGGCCAGGCGATGGGCATTTTTAAGGTCACCGCTTGACAAAGATTCATTAATCTTTGCCATCAGGTTCTGGTTGTTTTTGACAAAGTTAAGCTTTAGCTTTTCTTTTAGTTCTTCTTCAAAATCGGTCTTTTCCCCTGTTTCGGCTATCTTTAGCGGCGTAAGGTATTTTAGTAATGTCCGCCATAATTCCTGCGATGTAAAAGGCTTTCCTAAGCTGTCATTCATGCCATGCTCTTTGTAACGTTCAAGCTCGCCCGTCATCACGTTGGCCGTGACGGCAATAATCGGCGTTTCTACGCCTAAAGCGGTTATTTTCGTTGCCGCTTCGATTCCGTCCATGACTGGCATAAAAATATCCATCAGAATCAGGTCGAAAGCCTCTTCTCCTTTATCAAGACGCTCCGAAACCTTTTCCACGGCTTCTTTTCCGTTTTCGGTGACAACAGTCCTTAAGCCTAAGTTGATTAGATGTTCGTGCATTAGCTGCTGGTTCATGTGGTTATCATCACAAACCAAAACCAGACCGTTAAAATGCGGTTTTTCAATCATCGAATGCTGGATATACTGCCGCTCTTCGAAGGCTGTTTCAATCGTATCAAACTCTATTTCAAAGCTAAACTTGCTTCCGCTTCCCGGCGTGCTTTCGACCGTCAGCTTGCCGCCCATCATTTCAATTAACTTCTTGACGATGGCAAGGCCAAGCCCTGTTCCGCCGTAATTACGGGTCGTGCTTGAATCAGCTTGGATAAACGGTTCAAAAATGCGCTTGACTTGTTCGCCTGTCATGCCAATGCCTTCGTCCCTTACCTCAAAATAGGCGGTTGCCTTTCCTTCTTTTGAAGCGGTAATCAAGGTCGAAAATCGAACGATTGAAGTCAAATCAACCGCCCCGGCATCAGTAAATTTCACCGCGTTGGAAAGCAGGTTCATCAATACTTGATAAAGCCTTAGCGGATCGCCAACGAGCTTGTTCCCCGGTGACATTTCGGCATAAACCCGTAGTTCAAGGCCTTTTTCCTTGATGACAGGAAGCATGACCGACTGACATCTTGAAATGACTTCACGCAAATCAAAGGGGACTTTTTCCAATTCGACCTTGCCCGATTCTATTTTTGAAATATCAAGAATATCATTGACGATATGTAAAAGCCATTTCGTCCCCTCGGCTATTTTGTCAAGATAGCCCTTAACGTGCGGCTGGTTTATGTTACTGCCTAAGGCCAGCTCGGCAAACCCTAAGATACTGTTCATCGGGGTCCTGATTTCGTGGCTCATCACGGCAAGGAATTCTGATTTGGCGCGGTTGGCGTGTTCGGCAGCTTCAAATTCACGCCTGACGGTAATATCGTCATAATAACCCTCGACCTGATAAGGCCGCCCGTCTTCAGTATATTCAATAACGCGGCTTCGTTCCCAAATCCATTTTTCAACGCCATCCGGGGTTTGAATGCGGTACGTATTTTCATAAGGAAGCCCAACCGCCAAGGTCTTGTTGCTGATCGTCTGGATGCTTAAAGCGTCTTTTTCATGGATAATATTGAGGTATTCGACTGCGCTTTTGCCAACTAATTCCTCGGCGGGGTAACCTAAAAGCTCTTGGCAGCCCTCGCTGACATATGTATAAGTAAATTGGGGGGAATCATAATAATGCCGGAATGCCACGCCCGGCAAATTATTAATGATTGCTTCGATCCGTTTGTTTGCTTCGGTGACCTCTCCCATGACCGTTTCTAGCTTTGCCGCCTGTTCAGCGATGATATTTTTGGCTTTCTGTGCCTTTAAATTCGTTGCCAACAGAATCGATGCGATGACCAGGAACGTAAGGGCCGCAAGGATAATCAAGATAATTTGCGCGCGATGGCGTTCCTGCAAAATGCGGGTCCGGTAATCATAAGTCCGCCTAAGCCATTGTTCAGAAATAGTGCCTGTATCAATTAGCTTTAGGGCTTTATCGACAATTGAGCATAATAAATCAGCATCCTTGTTGAAGCCAAAGATAGTTTCAAAACCATTTTTGAACAGGACGTTAATCTTGTAGCCGGGAAGCTCCTGATAATTGGTCAGGCGCAAAAGCCCGGTGGTATTATGCATGACCATGTCAATCTCGCCATTAACTAGTGCGTAAAAAGCCGCGTCAGAGCTTTCATATTCGACATAGTTGGTATGGTTGGGATACCAGCGGTGGAAAACTTCCGAATATGCTGTGCCGGCTCCAAACCCAATCCGGTAAGAATATCCGTCATTGGCATTGATATTGGGATGCTCTGTTTTGGATATCAGGGCAAATGTGTCAGTCAGAATGGGCGTTTCCGGCCATATGAAACGATTTTCGCGGTCGGGCGTATGGATAAGCTCGGTAATCATCTTGGCTTCACCGGACTCAAGCATATTCATTAATTCAAGCCACACCGTATTATTATCATTGGCGATTTCGAACTTTAACCCGGTCAGTTTTTCGATTTCGGCAATAACATCATGGCTAATCCCCTGCCACTCATCGTAACGGGGGTTAAAGAAGCTAAGCGGATAGCCATTAAATAAAGCAGCATAGGGGATAACCGGGTTTTCCGCGATATATGCCTTTTCCTCTTCCGTAAGCTTTAGTAAAAGCTTGTGCCTTAAATAATCATGGTCGCCCCTTTGGTACATTTCATTAAGATGTGAATGGCCCCCATTATGCAATGCTTTATTAATGACGGAAATAATCGGCTCTAAATCCGGGTCCTGGGTGGAAATAGACGATGAGGCATAAATCAAGGGGATAAAAAGCTCCGCTTCGATGTCATCATATTGCTCAAGCGCAACTTCCATAATGCCCGGCCCGACAAAAACATCAACCGCCCCGCTTCTTAGCAGTTCATACGCTTCCGAGGGGTCGCTTATGTAGACTGATGTAAAATCGGCAAAGCGGTTGGATTCAATGCTTTGTGTTGTTGCTCCGCCGGAAATAAGGGCATATTTTAGAGCGTTGGGGTCTTCCACCTCATCAAGGGACGGGCTTCCGCTAATCCGGTAGGATTTGGCCGGCCTTAATGCAATTGCGTCCGTCATAAAAAAGAACTCGCGCCGTTCCGGGACGTTCATAAAATATCCGGTAAAATCAATTGTCCCATCGTTTAACCCCGCGCTAAGCTCTTGGACAGTATGGAGGGTCAAATTGAATGGGATGCCAAGTAACTCTTCCAGCCAATCAATTATGTAAACAGAAGCTCCTTTTAACTCGCCCTTAGTATTAATAAATGATTCGGTGCTGGGGATCATTCCGTAGTTAAACGTAATGCCTTTTTCGCGGAGGTTTTCGATTGCCCTGATTTCGTCTTCGGTAATCCCCGGGATATCCAGATATGAAGTAAATAAGCCAGGCTGGCTTTCGAGGGCAGGGTTAGCGTCCCGGCAGCCGGAAGCCAGCGGTATTAAGAGAAAACTTATCAGTAAGGTGAAAAGCAAGCTTTTTATTTTGAAGGCCATATTGTACCCCTGCTATTCTTCGCGCGTTTTTACTGTTTTAAGTTTATCTTATTTGTAGGAAAATGTCAACTGCGAACTCCGCGCGTTTGATAGTGTCAATTCATCGCTCTGCCGCGCTCTCGCAACCTACGTCATTGCGGCCTCGAGCCGCAATCTCTTATTGCATTTCGCGTATGCGCAGTACATGAGCAAATAAATTCCCACGCCTACCCGTGAGACTGCGAAATCAAATGCCAAAATGCCCAATTTTCGGTCATAAAAATAAATCGCGGCAAATTCCTATTTTATGAACAGGAATCTTGCTCGCGATTTTTTTTATTTGCTCCTCAATTGTGCATTTTTTGATTTCTTGTCCCAAAGGGCAGGGCGTGGAAAATTTTTGCTCATGTACATTTCAGTTTCGGTTTACGAGATTGCGGAGCAAGTCCGCAATGACGGAGGCCAACCCTTCATCGTGCGATAGAGAGTGCGATTCATAAGACCGACCCTTGAGATAATGTCAAAACGTTTCTCTCGGAGCGAAAGCGGGTCGGGCGGTGAATTGACACTCTCGAACGCGCGGATTTAACGCACAGAATTTTCTTCGGAGCGAGAGATTGCGGTTCGGGGACCGCAACGACACGTCAAGCCCTTCATCGTGCGATAGAGAGTGCGATAAGGGTTTTGGTAATAGTCTGACCAAAGTCTCCTGTCATTGCGGACTTGCTCCGCAATCTCTTATTGTATTCGTATATTACCTTTTAAATATCGTACTGCTTTACCGCCAATTTTAACGCGCTCACCACAGTCCTCACAAAACAGATTACCGCCGCGCTTAGATAACTGTCGAGCTGTCATGATTTTTTTACCAAGTTTTTCACTCCAAAATGGTATTAAAGAGCAATGAGCGCGTCCCGTTACAGGGTCTTCATCAATTCCCGCATTTGGAGCGAAAAAGCGGGAAACAAAATCGCAGTCGTTTCCTTTTGCCGTTACAATTACGCCAAAGCTGTCGTTATCAATACCTGCTTCTGATTTAATATTTTTGAGAGTGATGAAATCTGGGTTAATATTTTTAAGTTCTTGTTCATCTTCCAACAATACTAAAAAGTCCACAGCTTTGTAAACATCAACAGGTTTAACGTCAAATGCTTTTTCAAAAGTCTGATAAGCAGGGCAAACTGTAACAGGGCGCGATGGAAAATTAAGATAGAATAAATCGTTTTCTTTCGTTACGCTCATAATTCCGCTCATTGTTTTAAATTCTATTACACTTGCGTTTTTCTCTTTTTCCTCAAACAATACAAATCCGCTCGCGATAGTAGCGTGTCCGCAAAGGTCAACTTCAATAGACGGTGTAAACCAACGCAAATCGTAATAACCATTTTGCTTCACTAAAAATGCCGTTTCTGATAAATTATTTTCAGATGCAATACTTTGCAAAATGTTGTCCGGCAACCATTTTTCAAGTACGCAAACTCCTGCAGAATTTCCGCCGAATAATTTATCGCTAAACACATCTATAATACTGTATTCCATGTTAAATCACCTCCGCTAATATAAATTTTCTACGCTTCCCTTATATCTATCAACAATCTTTCGCTATTCATAATCTCTATTATCAAGTTGTGGGGCTTTGCGGTCTAATACACGGCGTTATGCTTATTCGGTGCGATGCTATAAACTTAAAAAATCCAAAACTCGGCGGTTAAAATCTTTTGCTTCCTCATACACCCCATGTCCAAAGCCTTCATATATAATCAACTTGCTGTTTTCTATTTTCTCGGTTATTTCCTCCGAGGATAACCCCAACACTTTATCATTGTCAACCCCGATAACCAGTGTCGGGCATTTTATTTTCTCTATCTCGCCATAAGCGTTATGACTGATACAAGCATTGGCTTGAATGATAAAGCGGCTAAAATCTTTCGGTTTTCCGATTTTGCTAAGCAATGGATAAATCAGCCTGTATTTTTTCAAACGTTTTTCTGTGTATGATTTTTCTGTTGTATCAATGAATA
>WRLH01000050.1 GCA_009777715.1 Lachnospiraceae bacterium | reverse complement strand
AATTAAAGTTACTAGGCTCTGGCGTTTAATCAGCAGTTTTTACCCTAACAGGTCATATCTTAGTATCTGCCTTACTTGACGTATTTATCCAATTAATCTATAATGTAATCTATGGCAGAAAAAATGCTGTCCGGCCGCATCACGTGGACAGATGAGGAATTGAGGTGGACCAGAGATGATAAGGAGCATGACTGGCTTTGGCCGTTCGGAAATATATGATGGCGAAAGGAAGTTTACCGTTGAAATTAAAGCCGTTAATCACCGATACCTCGATTTTTATATCAAAATGCCGAAGAAATTTGGCATATTTGAAGCTGCGATCCGCAATGAACTGAAAAAATATATCCATCGGGGTAAGGTTGATATATATATTGGTTACGAAGACCTTAACGAGGCACAGTTTTGCGTAAAATACAATCAAGGGATTGCCGCTTTATACATGGGCTATCTTAAGCAAATAAGTGAAGAATTCGGACTCGATTATGATATCCGGACTTCAACTTTATCGCGTTTCCCAGAAGTATTTACGATGGAAGAGCAGGATATCAATAAAGAAAAGCTGTGGGAACACTTGTTAAAGGCACTTAATCTGGCCGCTGGGCAATTTGTCGAAGCGCGGGAAAAAGAGGGGGCGAATTTATGCGCAGATATTCAGGAAAAGCTTAACGGAATGCTGGTTAATATTGACTATATTTCCGAACGCGCCCCAAGGATTATTGCGGAATATCACGATCGGCTTAAGGAAAAAGTCAAAGCTTTAATGGAAGACGTAACGATAGATGAAGCCAGGCTTTTTACCGAAGTGGCTATTTTTGCTGACCGGACTTGCCTTGATGAAGAGCTTGTCCGCTTGAAAAGCCATATTGGAGCCACTTCTTACGCCCTTAAAAAAGACGCAAGCAGCGATAGCAAGGGCGATAGCAACGGCCGGAAGCTGGATTTCCTTGCCCAGGAAATGAACCGTGAAGCAAATACAATTATGGCAAAAGCCAATGATTTGGAAGTGACAAATAACGCAATTGAACTAAAAACCGAAATCGAAAAAATAAGAGAACAGATTCAAAACATCGAATGATAAAAAGCCGAGGTATGCTTTCATGCAAAAAAAAGGAATCCTAATTGTGGTATCGGGTTTTTCCGGGGCCGGCAAAGGGACATTAATGAAAAAACTGGTATCCGAATATGAAGGATATGCCCTTTCCGTCTCGATGACGACCAGAAAACCCCGGGAAAATGAGATAGATGGCAGGGAATATTATTTTGTCAGCCGGGAAAAATTTGAAGAAGTTATTGCTTCCCAAGGCTTAATTGAATATGCAACCTATGTTGAAAATTATTACGGGACTCCGGTAGAATATGTTGAGGAAGAATTAAAGGCCGGAAAAGATGTTTTGCTGGAAATTGAAATCCAAGGGGCTTTAAAGGTCAAGGAAAAATTTCCTTCCGCCTTACTTTTATTCGTCATGCCGCCCAATATTGATGAGCTTAAGAATCGGCTTAAACAGCGCGGAACGGAGTCTGATGAGATTATCAATAAGCGTTTAAAAAGAGCCGGCGAAGAAGCGGCAGGAATTGAAGCTTATGATTATATTGTCATAAATGATGATTTAAATGAATGCGTTAAAAGCTTACATCAGATTATCGCCGCGGCCCATTTAACGCCGGGACGCAATGCTTTATTTATCGAAGAGTTTAGAAAAGAATTAAAGCAGAACTGAAATGCGAATCACAACTTAAAACAAAAAAATTATGAAAGGTTAGGTAAAAAAATGCTGCATCCATCTTATTCAGACTTAATGAAAATAGTAAATAGTGAGGTCGAGCAAGGCGAAGCCCCAGTTGTAAGCAGCCGCTATTCAATCGTCATGGCGACCTCAAAAAGAGCAAGACAGATTATTGACGGTGAAGATGCCCTTATTTACACCAGCAAACTAAAGCCGCTTTCAACAGCGATTGAAGAGCTTAACCAAGGGAAAATGAAAATTTTGACCGAAGATGAAGCCAAACGCGCAAAAGAAGAAATGGAAATTGCGTTGATTGAGCTGGCAAAACGCCAAGCCGAAGAAGCTAAAGAAGCAAAAAGATTAGCCAAGGAAGAAGCCAAAAAAGCAGCCCAAAAAGAAGCTGAAAAAGAAGCTGCCAAAGAGTCGGGCAAAGAGTCGGGCAAAGAAGCTAATAAAGAAGCTAATAAAGAGGCTAATAAAGAAGCCGCTGAAGCAAAAGAAACTAAAGCCAAAGCAAAACCTGACGGCGAAGAAGCCAAAGCACCAAAAGAAGCCAAAGCAAAAAAAGAAGCAAAGGAAATAAAAGAAAAAGAAATAAAAGAAAAAGAAGTAAAAGCACCAAAAGAAACTAAAGTAAAAAAAGAAGAAACTAAAGCAGAAGTAAAGGAAAAAGAAGTAAAAAAATTAATAGAAAAAGAAGTAAAAGAAAAAGAAGTAAAAGCACCAAAAGAAGCTAAAGCAAAAGCAGAAGTGAAAGAAGCTAAAGCAGAAGAAAAAGAAGCGCCAAAAGAAGCCAAAACTAAAAAAACGAAAGCACCAAAAGAAGCAGAGACCAGCAAAGATGAAAAGTAAGATCCACTTTGTCTCATTAGGTTGTGACAAAAACCTGGTTGATTCGGAAGTCATGCTAACAAAGCTTTGGGAAGAAGGCCATTCCTTTACCGATGATGAAAATGAAGCAGAGGTTATCGTTGTTAATACCTGCTGTTTTATCCATGACGCAAAGATGGAAAGCATTGAAGCCATTTTACGGCTGGCCGAGTACAAGAAAAGCGGAAGATGTAAAGCTTTAATTGTGACCGGGTGTTTATCCGAGCGTTACCGGAATGAAATAAGGGAAGAAATCCCCGAAATCGATGCCATCATTGGCGTGATGGCAATCGCGGAAATATGTAAGGCTGTTGCAAGCTTAACGGAAGATAACTGCAACGTACCTTGCAATATGCCCTGCAATGAGCCTTGCGATAACGCAAGTTGCAACACCGCGTCCTGCAACAATGCACCCTGCAATATGCCGGAAAATGGTTTACATAATTCGGAATGCTTGAGCTTTTTTGATGAAAATTCAGACAGCGGGGAGACAGGCTTAAAGGGTAAGCGGATCGTCACTACCGGCGGCCAATATGCTTATCTTAAGATAGCCGAGGGCTGCGACAAGCATTGCACATATTGCATTATCCCGAAGATAAGGGGGAATTACCGTTCCGTCACGATGGAGAAGCTATTGACTGATTCAGTCAACCTTGCGGCTGGCGGAGTAACCGAACTGATTCTTGTTGCCCAAGAAACCACCTTATATGGCCTTGATTTGTATGGACGCAAAATGTTACCGGAATTACTGCGCAAATTATGCGAAATCGAGGGGTTAAAATGGATTCGTTTACTTTATTGTTATCCAGAGGAAATCACAGATGAGTTAATTGAAGTAATCCGCGATGAACCCAAGATTTGCAATTATTTGGACATTCCGATTCAGCATGGCGCAGATGGCATTCTTAAGCGCATGGGACGAAAGACGGACCGCAAGCAAATTATTGATTTAATCATCAAGCTGCGCCGTGAAATTCCGGATATTTGCCTCCGGACAACCTTAATGACAGGTTTTCCCGGCGAATCGCAGGCTGACCATTTAGAAAGCCTAAGCTTAATTGAAGAGATGAAATTTGATCGGCTGGGCGTTTTTACATACTCAATGGAAGAAGATACTCCGGCCGCCTTAATGCCTACTCAAATAGGCCAAAAGATAATGGATAGCCGCTATCATGAATTAATGGAAAAACAACAAGAGATTGCTTTTTTAACCGAAAAAAACATGGTCGGCAAAACGATGAAAGTGGTGGTTGAAGGGCGGATTGCCGAGTTTAATAATGATGGGGAATCAATATCAATAAGCGAATTAGCTGGCAATGGGGAAGAAAAGGTTTTTGTTGCGCGGACTTATCGCGATGCGCCGGAAATTGACGGTTATCTATTTATTGTTAATTGCGAAAAAGATTTAATTAGCGGCGGCTTTTATGATGTGGCTGTCACAGCGTCAAATCATTATGATTTGATTGGGGAAATAAAAGAATGATAATAGGCTAAGGCGTTAATGGAGGTAGTATGAACATTCCGAATCAATTAACAATTTTGCGGATATTGATGATTCCTGTATTTTTGGTTTTTATGCTGGGTCAAGGGATTCCTTATCACAATTGGATTGCTTTTACTATTTTTATTGTGGCAAGCCTGACGGATTTGTTTGACGGAATCATTGCCCGCAAATACAATTTAGTGACCAATTTCGGCAAGTTCATGGACCCGCTTGCGGACAAGCTTTTGGTCTGTTCGGCCTTAATTGCCTTGATTGAGTTAGGCAGGATTATGGCATGGATGGTTATTCTCATTATTTTCCGCGAATTTATTATCAGCGGTTTCCGCTTAGTCGCGGCCGACAACGGTGTTGTTATTGCGGCCAGCTTCTGGGGCAAGCTAAAAACAATCGTTCAGACTGTCATGGTCTGTATGCTGATTATTGTTGATGATTTTGCCGCTTTGGTTTTTCTCTTGATAAAAATTGATGTTCTTAGCATTCTCAGGATTTTAACCGAAATCACTATCTGGGCAGCAATAATCTTAACCGTGGTTTCGCTGGTTGATTATTTGGCAAAAAACTGGCAGGTGATGAAGTAGATTTGTCATTGCGGCTTTACTCTTCATCAACATTATCAATAGCGGATTCACACATTCTTAATCAGCACCGCCGGGCGAACCCCAATCCCCATAGCGGATTGCGATACCCCGGCAGCCTGAATCGCACCAAGCTTTGAAACGAGCGAATGCCGCCCGCTATGGTGGGTAACATTAAGGCCGCACATGGCCTCATCATTTGAGCCAACACTCCGGAGAAAATAACACATACAGCCATCAAACTCATGAAAATACACTTTTTCCCCCTTTTTATAATAAAAAGTTTCAATATCGTATATTTTTGACCACTTATAGTCAGGCGGGAGAAGAACCCCCCTCTTTTTTAGGAATTCGGTCGGCCGGGCAAGCCGGTCATCGTTTGCACTCCAAACCGTCCCCTCAAGAGTCCGGCTTTTGCCGAAATAGCGGAGAGCTTCTTCAATGCTAAGGCAAAAGACATGGTCTTTTGTATCGGCACAGCCTCTTTCTTCGTATGTTTCATAAGAATCACTTGATAAGATATTTACATTCATCTTGTGCATTTTCTTGGGGACATAATCATGATGAAGATATGCGCCATTACCAGTATTAAGCCGCTCGATGATAATATTTTTTTCGGCAGGCGTAAAGGCACGGCCATAAAAATCTTGGTTAAGCCACTTCCTAAGGTCAGTTTTTTCCCAAGGAATAATTGCTTTTAAGATATCTTCTTTTTTCCAAGACTTTGGTATCATAGTACTATGGTCATAATGCCAATACATTGATTCCAAAATATCTTTGCTAAGAAGCAGAAGCTGGCCGTCTTTGTTTTCAAGGACGCGCCAGATGATTTTCATGACTTCGCCATTTGCCTTTTGAGGGAAGCTTCCGAACTCAACATGGTTTTCATCAATCCACTTAAGCAGCGGCCCGTCAGTAATTTGAATGCCGCTATCTTGTAAAAATGGCTCTGTCATTCGCTTGCCCGTGCTTGAGTTGATGGGATAAATAGGGGCATTTGCTTGCGCGTTTGCTTGGGCGTTTGCTTGGGCATTTGCTTGCTTAGCCTTAGGTTTTTTAACGGGCGCAGCTGTTTTGATTTTCACTTCGTCCATTTGCTTAAGTGCCTGTTCAATCATTGACATTGCTTTGCTGCTTTCTTCCGAAGCATTCGCATCACCTAAAGCCTTGCTGATCATCTGCTTAATCATATCTTTGTTTATCATCTGTTCACCTCACCAAATAAGACCTTTACTAAAGAAAATTTAATAAAATAATACCATGAAAGCAAGAAATATTCAATATTTTTTGAGTAATTACAAAAAAACCCTTGCAATTTTCCAATTTATGTTGTAGTATACAATAGAATCAAAGCTAGACATTAGGAAGTGAGCCAAGCGGCTCACTTTTTCACAGCAACTTAAGTGCCATAAAACTGGTTCGATGATAGGGACAAAATGCCTAGAAACGCTGATTATGAAGCAAAAACAGAAGCATTGCTAACGCCGATAGCCGTAAGGCTTGCCGTCACGATCTATGACGTTGAATATATAAAAGAAGGCAGCGACTATATTTTACGCGCTTATATTGACAAAGAGGGCGGCGTGACCTTAAATGACTGCGAAAGCGTTAGCCGCGCTTTATCCGACGCCTTGGACGAAGAAGATTTTATTGCTGATGCCTATATCCTTGAGGTATCAAGCCCCGGGCTTGGCCGCCAGCTAAAAAAAGATAAACATCTTGACAAAAGCATTGGCAGCGAGGTTTTACTTAAAACATACAAACCGCGGGGTGCTTCGCTAGATAGCCCCGGCTTAAGCGGAAAAGGGAAAAAGGGCAAAAAGGAAAATAAAAATAAGAGCGAAAAAAATGGCAAGGAATTTGCCGGAATACTTAAAAGCTTTGACAGCGAAAAAATAATTATCGAAACAGAGGGAATTGAAACGATTTTTAACCGGAACGAAGTCGCAATGATCAAACTAAACTGGTAACAGTCCGCAAAATTACCACACCGTATACTAGGAGGAACGGAAATGAACAAAGAATTATTAGATGCCCTGGAGATTTTGGAAAGGGAAAAAGAAATTAGCCGTGAGACAATTTTTGAGGCGATTGAAAATTCATTAATCACCGCCTGCAAAAATCACTTTGGAAAATCAGAGAATATCAAAGTAGAAATAGATCGTGAAAGTTGTGAGTACCTAGTTTTCGCCGAAAAGGAAATAGTGGAAAAGGTCGAAGACAAGGCTTTGGAGATTAGCTTAGATGACGCTCTTTTAATTGACCCCGAAGCAGCATTGGGCCAAAAGCTTGATTGTGAGATAAAATCCAAAGAATTTGGCAGGATTGCCACCCAGAACGCCAAAAATGTCATCTTGCAGAAAATCCGCGAAGAAGAAAGAAGCGTCATTTTCAATCAATTTTCGGGCAAAGAAAGAGATGTTGTGACCGGGATCGTCCAGCGTTTTATCGGCCGCAATATGAGCATAAATCTTGGCAAAACGGACGCTCTTCTTAATGAAAACGAACAAGTAAAAAGCGAGCATTTCCGCATTCAAGACCGGGTTAAGGTTTTTATCCTGGAAGTAAAGAATACTTCAAAAGGGCCACGCATTTTGGTCAGCCGGACCCACCCTGAACTGGTCAAGCGGTTATTTGAAACAGAAGTTACCGAAATAAAAGAGGGAATTGTAGAAATCAAAAGCATTGCCCGCGAAGCTGGCAGCCGCACGAAGATGGCGGTCTGGTCACATAATGAGAATGTTGATGCGGTTGGCGCGTGTGTTGGGCTAAATGGGACCCGTGTCAGTTCGGTAGTTGATGAATTACGCGGGGAAAAAATTGATATCATTAACTGGGACGAAAATCCCGGGACGCTGATCCAAAATGCTCTTTCGCCAGCGAAAATTGTTGCAGTTTTTGCCGACCCGGACGAAAAAACGGCCAAGGTTGTTGTTCCCGATTACCAGTTATCCTTGGCAATCGGCAAAGAGGGGCAAAACGCCCGCTTGGCAGCCCGCCTGACCGGGTACAAAATCGACATAAAATCAGAAACGCAAGCAAAAGACGCGCCGGGCTTCCGTTACGAAGACTATTTAGATGAATATGATGAGTACGATGAAGATTATGAAGAATATGATGAGTACGATGAAGAGTATGAAGAAGATGGCGAATACTCAGATGGTGAGTATGAAGATGGCGAATACTCAGATGGTGAGTACGAAGAGGGCGAATACTCAAATGGTGAGTACGAAGAGGGCGAATACTCAAATGGTGAGTACGAAGAGGGTGAATACTCAAATGGTGAGTACGAAGAGAGCGAATACTCAAATGGTGAGTACGAAGAGAGCGAATACGTAGAGGAAGCCAGTGAGTAAAAAAACACCGCTAAGGCAATGTATCAGTTGCGGGACAATGAAAAGCAAGAAAGAAATGGTGCGGATTTTAAAGAAAAAAAGCGGCGAAATTTCCGTTGACGCAACCGGCCGCGAAAATGGACGCGGCGCATATATCTGCACCGAAAGCAATTGCTTAATGAATATCCGGCGCAGTAAAGGACTTGAGCGTTCATTCAAAATGCGGGTAAATGAAGAAGATTATGAGCGGCTGACAAAGGAGCTTGATGCAATCCGGGACAATAAAAGACGACAGGAAAATATTTAATTTGCTAGGACTGATGATGAAGTCAAGGAAGCTTGTAAGCGGCAGCTTTATGGCGGAAAGGGCGGTTAAAGATTCTTCGGCAAGATTAGTAATTGTAAGTAATGATGCTTCTGATAACACAAAGAAGCTTTTTCGGAATAAATGCGATTTTTACCAAGTTCCATATTATATTTTTGGAAGCAGCGAAGCTATTGGGCAAGCAATCGGCAAGGAAGCACGGGTCGTGATTGCGGTAACTGACCCAGGCTTTGCCAAATCAATAAGAAAACTTTTCGAGGACAGGAGTTTTTAGCAGAGGAGGAGCATAGTATATGGCGAAAATCAAGATAAGTGACTTAGCCAAGGAACTGAATGAAAGCAAAGGTCTTGATGTAAAAAGCAAAGACATAATTGCTTTCTTAAATGATAAAGGCATTGACGCAAAAGCGGCTAATAGCTCTCTTTCGGACGATGCCGCCATTTTGGTGCGGGATAAATTCGGCGCGAAAAAGCCGCCAGCCGAGCCAGCAAGTGAAAGCAATCAAGCCCCAGTTCCCAAAGAGCGTTATGAAGAGCCGCGCAGAAAGAAAAAAATTATTATCAGCCTCAATCCGGAAAACTCCGGCGGAAGCAATAACCGCTCCCGTAACAGCGGCGGCGGCCATAACCAAGGATACCAGCAGCAACGAGGCGGGTCTCGTTCCGGCGGCCGTGATATTCCCCACAAAATCATCAAGCCTTTAACTGCCCCGACCATGCCGGAAAGCACCCAGCTTGAGCGGAAGCCAGTCCAGCCGAAGCGGAAGCCGCAGCCTGCACCCATTGCTCCCATCCCGGTTGAAAATGTTGATGTTCCGGTCGAAACAAAAGAAATGGAAAATATTGGTAAAAAAAATATTGGAAATATTGGAAATGGAAATATCGGAAATATCGGAAGCATTGTTAATAATGTCAGCAGCGTCCCCAAAGCTGATGAAATTAAAGAAACCTCTGCTCCTTTAAGTGAAGTACGTCCTAAAGAAAGCATAACCCAGGCTGTTGCTCCGGGCCGTGAAGAGCATTCGGCTTCGCACCCAGCTTCGCGTCCGGAAAGACGTGATGAGCGACCAGAAAGGCGTGATGAGCGTCCGGCTTCGCACCCAGCCTCGCACCCAGCTTCTTCTTTGCCAAAACGGCGTGATGACCGAGCGGGTTCGTTTTCACAGCGGCGAGATGGGCGTGATGACCGTCCTGCTTCGCACCCTGCTTCCGGCCAGTCTCCAAGGCGTGATGACCGAGGCTCTTCCGGCATTCGCCGCAGTCCCGGTGAAGGAAGTGACCGTAACGTAAGGCGTGAGCGAAGCGGCGATCGCCAATATCCGCCCCGCAATACTGGCATGACTGGCACGACCCCGGCACGGGCCGGGTCTCCGAATTATTCAAGTGACCGCCGCCCTGCTTATTCCGGCGGTGGTGCCCGTCCCGGTTCTGATAACCGCGGCGGACGGCCTCCGGAACGTTCGGATAATCGTTTTGCGCGTCCGGAAGGCAGCAGCCGTTCGGGTATTGCGGGCAGGGGGCCAAACCGCCCCGGCAGCCGTCCCGGTGGCCCTAATCGCCCCGGTGGGCCTAACCGCCCCGGCGGACCTAACCGTCCCGGCGGCCGTCCCGGTGAGGGCAACAAACATCTTGACAACAAAAGACAGCAAGCAGCCGAAAGGGATAGGCGCAGCAAAAAAGAATTCCGTTTTGCTGATGAAGATGCCCTTGCAAACACACGGCAAAGACGGGTCGGGGCTTTTATCCGCCCAGAAAAATCAAAAGCTGTTGTTGAAGAGCAAATCAAGGTAATCATGTTGGCCGAAATCGTAACCATCAAGGAATTGGCCGACAAAATGAAAATCCAGCCCTCGGCAATTATCAAAAAGCTGTTTTTGCAGGGCCAGATTGTCAATGTCAATACCGAGATTTCGTATGAAGAAGCTGAAAACATCGCAATTGAATACGATATTATTTGCGAACCGGAAATAAAAGTTGATATTATTGAGGAACTGTTAAAGGAAGAAGATGAAGATGATACAGAAATGGTCAAGCGTCCACCGATCGTTTGTGTCATGGGCCATGTTGACCACGGAAAAACTTCCTTGCTTGACACAATCCGCAAAACAAGCGTAACAGACAAAGAATCAGGCGGGATTACCCAGCATATTGGTGCTTATACTGTTGAAATAGACGGCCAGTCTATTACATTCCTTGATACGCCTGGACATGAAGCCTTTACGGCAATGCGGATGCGCGGTGCAACCGCAACCGATATTGCGATCCTTGTCATTGCTGCCGATGACGGCGTAATGCCGCAGACAAAAGAAGCAATCAGCCACGCCAAAGCGGCTGGGATTGAGATTATTGTTGCGGTTAACAAAATCGACAAGCCAAGTGCCAATATTGACAGGGTCAAGCAAGAAATGACAGAGCATGAATTGATTTCCACCGATTGGGGCGGCCAGACTGAATTTGTCCCGGTTTCCGCCAAAACGGGTGAGGGAATCGAAAGCTTGCTTGAATCAATTATTCTGACAGCGGATATTTTGGAACTTAGGGCAAACCCTAACCGCCAGGCCAGAGGGTTAGTCATTGAAGCAGAGCTTGATAAGGGGCGTGGCCCGGTTGCAACGATTTTAGTCCAGAAAGGCACTTTGAAAGTCGGCGACTTTATTTCCGCCGGGGCAAGCCACGGCAAAGTCCGGGCGATGATTGATGATAAGGGCCGCCGGGTCAAACAGGCAATTCCCTCAATGCCGGTTGAGATTTTGGGTCTTTCCGATGTTCCTAGTGCCGGGGAAACATTTATTTCCCATGAATCGGATAAAATTGCCAAGAATTATGCTGAAACCTACCATTCCCAGAATAAAGTCAGAATGCTTGACGATACTAAAGCAAAGATGTCACTTGACGACCTCTTTACAAAAATCCAAGCAGGAAGCTTAAAAGAGCTTAATGTCATTGTCAAAGCAGATGTCCAAGGCAGCGTTGAAGCGGTTAAGCAAAGCTTGCTAAAGCTGTCAAATGAGGAAGTAGTTGTTAAATGTATCCATGGCGGCGTTGGGGCAATCAACGAGTCCGATGTTTCCTTAGCCAGCACCTCATCAGCAATTATCATCGGCTTTAATGTCCGTCCTGACGCACAAGCAAAAGCAAGCGCCGAGCGTGAGGGTGTTGATGTCCGCCTATATAAGGTTATTTATCAGGCGATTGAAGATATTGAAGCGGCGATGAAAGGAATGCTTGATCCGGTCTATGAGGAAAAAGTCATTGGCCATGCCGAAATACGCCAGATTTTCCGGGCTTCAGCGATTGGGAACATTTCCGGCTCATATGTCCTTGACGGCATTTTTACCCGCAATTGCAAAGTGCGGATTAGCCGCGAGGGTGAGCAGATCTTTGAAGGTGAACTAGCTTCACTTAAACGCTTTAAGGATGATGTCAAGGAAGTCAGGGCAGGTTTTGAATGCGGCTTAGTTTTTGAAGGATTTGACCAAGTTAAGGAACTTGACCTTGTTGAAGCTTATATTATGGTCGAAGTGCCAAGATGAGTTTGAAATTTGAAAGGCTAATTTTAACATGAAAAAACCGAACTACAAAATGGCGCGGCGCAATACTGAAGTCCAGCGGGCTTTGGCGGAAATTATCCGCGGCGAATTAAAAGACCCCCGGATTGATCCGCTTTTAAGCGTCACAGCGGTGGAAGTTGCACCAGATTTGAAGAATTGCAAAGCCTTTATTAGCGTCCTTGGTGACGAAAAACTAAAGACTGACACTTTGGCGGGCCTAAAAAGCGCGGCCGGATTTATTAAAAGCCAGCTTGCCCGGACACTCAATATGAGAAGCACCCCGGACATAAAGTTTGTCCTTGATGAATCAATCGAATATGGGGCAAAAATATCAAAATTAATAGAAGAGGCAAAACTTTGAAAATACTTGAATTAGTAAAAGAGGCAAAAACAATTGGAATCGGCGGCCACTCACGGCCTGACGGAGACTGCGTCGGAGCGATGCTTGGGCTTTATTTGTATCTGAAAAAATATCTGCCCCAAGCAACAGTCCATGCTTTTCTTGAACCGTTCCCACCCAGCTTTTCATGCCTTAAAGGAGCTGGCGAAATAATTACCAGCCTTAGCTCAAGCATAGAATCGTATGATGTTTTTATTGCCCTTGATACCTCAAAGGAGCGGATGGGCAAAGCCGAAAAGCTCTTTGAGCGGGCGAAGAAAAAAATCAATATCGACCATCATGTCAGTAATCCGGGCGGCGGCGATATAAATATTATTTTACCCGAAATTACTTCAACCTGCGAGGTGGTTTATGGCTTGCTTGATTACCCGGATAAATTAGATCAGGATATTGCCAAAGCCCTTTATCTTGGCATAATCCATGATACCGGAGTATTCCGCTTTGCCGGGACGACTTCAAAAACACTGGCAATTGCCGGAAAGCTGATGGATTACGGTTTTGATTTTACCCAGATAATAAATGATACATATCACGAAAAAACTTATCTCCAAAACCAAATACTGGGGCGGGCATTGCTTGAAAGCGTTGTATTTATGGGCGGACGCTGTATTGTCAGCCGCCTTGACCGCAGTACGCTAGAGTTTTATAAGGTTGGCGCAGGTGATTTAGAGGGGATCGTCAACCAGCTTTTGATCACTAAAGGCGTTGAATGTGCCATTTTTATGCACCAGACCAAAAACCTTGAGTACAAGGTCAGCTTGCGTTCGAAACGGTTTGTTGATGTCAGCAAGATAGCCGCGTTTTTTGGCGGCGGCGGGCATTTAAAGGCGGCCGGAATGACGATGAAAGGCACTTTCCACGATATTACCAACAACATATCTTACCATATTGAGGAGCAACTAAAAAATAATGTATAATGGCATTCTTAATGTCTATAAAGAAGCCGGGTTTACTTCCCATGATGTTGTGGCAAAGCTGCGCGGCATTCTTGGGCAAAAAAAAATCGGCCATACCGGAACCCTTGACCCTAATGCGGTAGGGGTTCTTCCTATTTGCTTAGGCAGCGCAACAAAGCTAAGCATGGCACTTACCGACAAAGATAAGGAATACATTGCGGTCCTTAAGTTAGGGATAACAACTGACACCCAGGATTTAACCGGGACAGTCCTTAGTGAAAGGGCGGTTACTGTAAATGAAGAAGCAGTAAAGGCAGCGATTTTTTCATTTATGGGCAGCTATTCCCAAGTTCCGCCAATGTATTCAGCGGTCAAAGTCAAAGGGAAAAGGCTTTATGAATTGGCGCGAAAAGGCAAGGAAATTGACCGGCCGCCCCGCTTGGTTGAGATAAAAGAGCTTGAAATTCTGGCTTTAGAGCTTCCGGAAGTAAAATTTCGCTTAGTCTGCTCAAAAGGGACATATGTCCGGACGCTTTGTTTTGATGTCGGGGAAAAATTGGGCTGCGGCGGGGCGATGGCTTCTTTGGAGCGGACCCGTTCGGGTGAATTTCTTGCCTGTCATGCCTTGACATTGTCACAAATTGAAAAGCTGGTTAAAGAAAATAAAATAGTGGATAAAATAACAGGTGTTATTAAATGAAAATTATCCGTGATTTAAATGAATTAAAGGACGAAGTTAAAATCGCCCTTGCGATTGGCAAATTTGACGGCCTCCACTTGGGGCATCAAAAATTACTGGCGGCCTTGCTAAAGCAAAAAGAAAAGGGCTTTAAAACAGCCGTCCTTACTTTTGCCCCGCCGCCGGAGGTTTATTTTGGTAAAGGCATTGTTAAGCAGCTTCTTAATGAGAATGAAAAAGAAGCGTTAATAGAAGCAATGGGAATCGATATCCTGATATATTTTCCGATGGATAAAGAAAACGCGGTGATTCCGGCCAAGGATTTTGTTGAGGATATTTTGCTTAAGAAGCTTAAGATGGGTTATCTTTGCGCTGGCTCTGATTTGCGTTTTGGGGCTGGCGGAAAAGGGAACAGCGCGTTAATAGTTGAAATGGCCAAAGAATGGGGCTTTTTGGTTGAAATTGTCGAAAAAATCTTTTTTGGGGCAAGGGAAATAAGCTCTTCTTATGTCCGGGAAGCGGTCGAGGGCGGCGCGATGGGGTTGGCTTCACAGCTGCTTGGCCGTCCCTATTCATTTTCCGGGACAGTTAAGGAAGGGCTAAGGCTGGGCCGGACCTTAGGTTTCCCGACCGCCAACCTTTCCCTGCCCGAAACCAAGGTTTTGCCGCCAAACGGCGTATATTTGAGTAAGGTCATGACTTCGGCTGGTGAATTTAAAGGCATTAGCAATATCGGCGTAAAACCAACGATTGAGGGCGGCCGCCGCCCCGGTGCTGAAACCTATATTTATGATTTTGCCGGGGATTTGTATGGGACGGAGATTCAGGTTTTCCTAGAGGATTTTATCCGCCCTGAAAAAAAGTTTGCCAGCATTGAGGAGTTAAAAGAGCAGGTTAATGAGGATATAAGAGCTTTTTCGCGAAAATGAAAAACTCGCAACACTGTTGCGAGAAGTGACTGGTCGCATAATCTTCAGGGAGTTAGGGGTGAGCATGAAAATCGTTCAATGGCTGATTTATAATGATGTTAAAATAAGTTATTTGTTTTATATCCCCATAACAATAATTTTGGCCTTAATATGCCGGAATAAAGGTTGGAAAAAAAGCTTAATGACGTTCTTTGATAGATAAAAAGGCAGACAAGGTGAATAAGATATATTATTTTATTTTTATAATAGCAGCTTATGCGTACTTTTTTAATCTATTATGGATAATATCTAGCAGGTTGTTTGACAGATTTATTTATCCGATAATTAATTTAATCCCAAGCGGTATTAGATTGTAGAAAAACGTTGCATTACGAATTGGATAATGCGATTCCAGATATTCGGGCAAGATAAGGACAACTTGATTAGTCAATATAAGGGTGAAATTCGTCGGTAAAAATGGCAGGATAATCAATTGCCTCATAATAAACAGGGATAATTTTTTCTTCATCTCCAACGTTCATGCCGCAAATCCAGTATGAACCATCTGCTTTTTGGATAATTGTATTTTCCATTCCGATTGGGTATGACTCTATTTCGTTAATATCAAATACATTTATATTATTAACAAGGTTTCCGGTCCAGACCATGATAACATTATTCGCAACTTCTCGCGGTATTGAGATTAAGGGTTCTTCAATAGGGACACCGCAGTTGCCTGAATAATTATAGCCCCACGTCCATACCGTGCCATCGCTTAATAATGCAGCGTGATTATAAAAACCGCCAGTAATCAATACTGCATCATCTAACACCTTGATGGGATGCTTTTGGTAATAGTAATTCCCTTCATTTGCGTACCATATTACGCCCCATATTAAGACACTGGAATCTTCTTTTATTACAGTAATATCACTTCGGCCTAAACGGGCGTAAGATACATTTTCCATCAGCAACACAGGTTTTGAAATAGAGTTAAGTTCATTTCCATAGCTTAAATAAAATTCATGGGAAAAAGAATCAATCGGAGCTATTATACCATTCCCGGCATTTCCGAACCCATATAACTTGTTGTCAGAAGTTAAATAAATAACAACCCCGCGTTGTGAATAATCAACATGGACAACATTTTCAGCGATTTTTTGCATAATATTGTGAAAATCATTATCCCGTTTCCCTTGTCCCAGCTGTCCAAAATCATTTTTCCCGCTGCCCCATAACACTAGATTTTCATCTATATAATATAGATTTCCAGGGTCGCCGACATTAGTTATAAAATGCTCGGAAATATCTATCTCAAGATTAATGATATGGGTTTCACCGGAGTTATCAATTTCAAGATTGTTTGGTTCATGGTTTTCGGTATTTGAGTGGGCAATAAATGGCTCTTCTACAGAGGAATAAGAGTTGAAATATAATAAAACCATAAGGCTTATTACTAATATCGCTGCCAAAAGATAAGCTAATTTGAATATTTTGCGGCTCATTTTATATATTATTCCTCGCTAGTTTTGAGTTTTGCATAATCAACCCTTTTCAGCGATTAAGATATATGATAGAGGAATACCCTTCCTATCGTAAATATCTGAACCTACATTACCGATTTCGTAATCATACTCGTTCAGCTTGATAGTCTTAATGCCGTTTGCAGATAAACCATTTATTA
>WRLH01000049.1 GCA_009777715.1 Lachnospiraceae bacterium | reverse complement strand
AATCAGCTTGCTTTAGCCCTCGGTCTTTTCTTGCTTTCTTAATATTTTCGGCAATATTCATTAAGACCTCTTTTCCCTGTGCCTAATTACCAATGATAAGCACAGCTTTGCCAATCCTATTGCTATAAAGAAAATTCCTAAATACCATAACATATACTTTACACGACATATGATTTATTATTTATGTCTGCCTCCTTTCTAATTCCAATAATGCCTTATGCTTAGCCAATTTATTCTTCTCCTACATAAACAAAATTATATCATACTTTTACAAGTAAATAAAGCCCAAATTAACATCTAATAAGAAAACTAGATAGCGATATGATACTAACCAATAAGCGCTCGTATAAAAGTGAATTGATTTGGCGTTCAAGTTCACGACCTGTCCAGGTATTATTAATTGCTTCAAGCTCATAGTATTCACGTTTATAATCATCTTCAATACGGATTAATAAGCAATATTGCATCCAGTTCAATTGTGAACGCAGTGCGTTAACAATTGGATATTTACGATAAAATTGACGGCAAAATGCAAGTTGGCGATATGAAAATCCTGTTCCAAACTCCGTTTCTAACTCAACTGAAATGTTTCTAAGGAGATTTTCACCATAGGCAGCCCTATCTTTCCCTTGCTGTTCTTCAACAAAAATTCGCTCTCCTAAATGCCAATACATCATAACCCGGTGAAATTCAACACTTCGAATAGCATTACTACGTGCATCGTTAATAATGTTACGTAAATCAGTAATTAGATTATTATTATTTTTTATTAAACCATCCATGCCTTGCCTCCATAAAATGTATATAAATACTTATATTAACTTAATTGTATTCCCTGCATATATAGAACTAAGACCTATTTATAGTATAAATAGAGTGATGTCCGATAAAAAGGACTCTCGGAATCAGAGCAAATAAAAATACTTCTAATCTTTTTTCACTCCAATAAACTTTTCCAAGATTTGAAGTACATATCCGCTTTTTGGGGTACGTCTATTTTAAATAGTATCAGCTAGCAAATGAAAACTCGTGCTTACCTCATCTGTAATCGTTTCTACTATTCTTTTATATCCCATAGCTGATATGACACCTTATTTTTTTTATTTTCCGTGTGATATTTCTGCAAAACCCATTCTTTTTCAGGCATTTTCGTTCGCATTTACGAAACCTGTAAACGCCAAGACCCCTGTAAATCAGCGTTTTCCGCTTGGTTACAGGGGCCTTGTTAATCTGCCGGCAGCGGGACTTGAACCCGCACGTGGTTGCCCACAACAGATTTTGAGTCTGCCTCGTCTGCCATTCCGACACGCCGGCATTGATAACGGCCTATGTTGCTAGGCCTGTTAACAATCTTATCATAATTTAGGCAAGATGGCAAGTAAAGATTTAAGAATTAAGAATTTCATTCTTTACCCGTATAAAATTCCCGCTTTTCAATTCATAAAGATTTACCACCTTACCCAAACCGGAACTTCCCAAAAACCGGAAAACCATCCAAGGTCGCTAAGTAGTCGCGGGGGGTTTCCGCCCGCCTGATTAGCTTGATTTCGCCGTCTGCTTTTAGCAATAGCTCTTTAGGCTTAAGCTTGCCATTATAGTTGTAGCCCAGCGAATAGCAATGGGCCCCGGCATCATGGATAAAGAGATAGTCCCCTTTTTCAATCTGGGGAAGATTCCGGTCGATGGCAAATTTGTCATTGTTTTCACAAAGCCCGCCAACGATGTCATATACTTGGTCATCTGCTTCTTTTTCTTTTCCCAGCACGGTGATATGGTGGTAAGCTTTGTACATTGCCGGGCGGATCAAATCAACCGCACAGGCATCAACGCCGATATATTCTTTGTAAATATGTTTTTCATGGATTGCCTTGGTCACAAGAGCGCCGTAAGGGCCAGTCATAAAGCGTCCCAGCTCGGCATAAATCGCAACATCTCCCATTCCCGCCGGGACAAGAATCTCATCATATGCTGCTTTGACTCCTGCGCCGATTGCGTGAATATCATTTTCTTTTTGGTCCGGCCGATAAGGGATGCCAATCCCACCGGATAAATTAATAAAAGTGACACGAGCGTCAGTTTTTTTCTGCAAATCAACCGCCAGTTCAAAAAGCTGTTTCGCCAGCAGCGGATAATATTCATTCGTGATAGTATTGCTTGCGATAAAAGCATGAATGCCAAAGTTTTTTACGCCTTTGCTGTTAAGGATTTTAAAGGCTTCATGAATCTGCTCGGTTGTCATGCCATATTTTGCGTCCCCTGGGTTATCCATAATTGTGTTGCCCATCTTTAAAATGCCGCCGGGATTATAGCGGCAGCTTAATGTTTCCGGCAATGTGCCAATGATATTTTCCAGAAACGGAATATGGGTAATGTCATCAAGATTGATAATCGCGCCTAATTCGTTGGCATAACGAAAATCTTCGGCCGGAGTCTCATTGGAAGAAAACATTATCATGTCACCGCGGATATCAACAGCATCACTAATCATAAGCTCGGTAAACGACGAACAATCTGTGCCGCAGCCTTCCTCTTTAAGAATCTCAATCAGATGGGGATTCGGGTTGGCTTTAACCGCAAAATATTCACGGAAACCGGGATTCCAAGCAAAAGCTTTGCGGACAGCCCGGGCATTTTCACGGATTCCTTTTTCATCATAAATATAAAAAGGGGTCGGATAGGTTTTTGCTATTTCAGCAACCTGCTCTTTGTTAATAAAAGGTCTTTCTTTCATGCTTTTTCTCCTTGCCTGTGCATTATATTTCTTCTAAGCTCCAGTCGATTGCCGTTTCGCCGTTCGCAACCAGAAATTCATTAGCGCGGCTAAAGTGTTTACAGCCGAAAAATCCCCGGTAGGCGGAAAGCGGGCTTGGGTGCGGAGCTTTTAGAATCAAGTGCTTTTTGTTATTGAGCATGGCCGCCTTTTTCCCGGCTGGCTGCCCCCATAAAAAGTAGACAATCGGACGCTCCTCGGCATTAACCGCCCGAATTATCGCATCAGTAAATTGCTCCCAGCCTTTGCCCTGATGGGAGTTCGCCTGATGGGCCCTGACGGTCAGGACGGTATTAAGCAAAAGAACGCCTTGGTCAGCCCATTTTTTCAAATATCCATGCCCTGGGATCGCGATTCCCAAATCACTATGTAATTCCGCATAAATATTTTTGAGTGACGGCGGAATTTCCGGCTGGCTTTTAAGCACGGAAAAGGAAAGGCCATGGGCTTGGTTCTCATTGTGATACGGATCTTGCCCAAGCAGCAATACTTTGACTTTTTTAAGGGGGGTAAAATGAAAGGCGTTAAATATATCATCAGCCGGGGGATAAATTTCTCTTTCATGGTATTCTTTTTTTATGAAATAAAATAAATCGCGGTAATATTGCTTCTTAAACTCTTCGTGAAGAGCCGGAAGCCAATCATTTTGGATCACTCTAACTCCCTTTGCCGTCCTGTTTTATCTTACTAGTACACCTTTTGCTTTAAGATGGTTTTTAACCTCTCCAATCGAAAGCTCATTAAAATGAAATAAAGAAGCTGCCAGAGCTGCGCTTGCTCTTCCGTCAGTTAAGGCCTCATAAAAATGCTCAAGCGTCCCCGCCCCGCCGGAAGCGATAATGGGGATATAAACACATTCGGCAATCGTCTTTAACAATTTTAAATTGTAACCCGCTTTTGTCCCATCGCGGTCAATGCTGGTCAGCAAAATCTCGCTTGCCCCCATTTCTTCGACTTTGATTGCCCAGGCGACCGCGTCAATCCCGCTATCTTCCTGGCCGCCGTTTATGTAGACATTATAATAATTGTTGGTGGGATCTTCCTTGGCGTCAATGGCGGCAATAATGCGTTCGCTCCCGAATTTGGCAGCGGCTTCCCTGATGATGTTGGGGTTTTTTATCGCCGCGGAATTAATCCCTACTTTGTCAGCACCTGCGTCCAAAACCCTTTCAATATCCTCAAGCGTTTTAATCCCGCCGCCAACGGTAAAGGGAATCGTGACTTTTTCCGCCACTTTCCTGACCATGTCAAGCACAGTCCCCCGCCCCTCGCTGGTTGCGGTGATATCAAGGAACACCAGTTCATCAGCCCCGGCGGCAACATAAGCGGCGGCGATTTCGACCGGATCGCCCGCGTCCTTTAGGCTGACAAAATTAACGCCTTTAACTACTCTGCCATTATTTACATCAAGACAAGGAATAATGCGTTTCACCATATTTTCTCCTCTCTAAGAAATTAATTTCTTGAAAATAATTTCTTGAAAATAATTCTAGAAAATAATTCTAGAAAACAATCCTACCGGCTTAACTAAAATCAATTAAAAGGGCAATCTCATACAGCCTTTTGGTATATGATTCGGGGTCAAGGGCCAAAATGCTGCGGGCTTCCGCTTCTGAAATTCCATATTCAGCGGCCAGAATATCCAAAATATCCTGATAAAAGGCATTAACCTTTAGTTCCGCGCCAAAATAATTTTCTTCCCTAATCTCATCATAGCGGCTAATCCCCATTAGCAAAGCATTTAATGCCTCGACTGGCTTATCCAGGGATAAAAATATTTGATAGGATTCCAGCGGGCGGCTCATTCTCATTATCACTTGTGACTGCTGGAAAACAGCCTCATCACTTATGCCCCGGTTCTTGGCGTATAATAAATCAAAAATACTTTTATAATCATCATTATCATAAGCTGTTTTTATTTCTTCCCGCTCCAGATAATCAGGAATCAAAAAGCAAAAGGCAGTAATAATCGCTAACAAAGAGGTCGAAAAGACAAAGACCAGCAAAATATTCTTTTTTGAAACCCGCTTCTCCGGGGCTTCTTTTGCTTTTGGTTCTTTGGGCGGTTTTTCTTTCTTGGGTTTCTTAGGTTTTGGTTCTTTGGGTTTTTTCTCTTTTTTTTCTTTTTTGGCTTTTTTGTCTTTTTTGGTGGTTTTTTTTGCTTTCCCATCTTCAACATCAAGCTCTTCTAAAATATCAAGGTTTTCTGCTGATATCGTCTTAATAGTGGCTTCTATTTCGTCCGCTTCATCATCAGATTCAGTCAGGGCGGCAAACAAACGGGAAATAATCCCCTTTTTCTTTGTTCCAAGCTGGGCGTCAATGTCCTCCGGAGATAAAGCAAACTCTTCATCGCTTGAAGCGGATTTTTTGCCTCTTTTTTTCTTTTTCTTGGCCTTTTTCTTCGGTTCTTCGCTTAAATCATAATCCCCTAATAAAGCCATCATGTCTTCTGCTTCACCGCCGCTGTCGTCATAACCTGACGTGCCGTTTAAAAGTGCCAGCATATCATCACCAGCAACCAGTTCGTTGTTGTCATCTTTGTCAAGAAGGTCTTTTATGCCGGATAAATCTTCATCGTCGCCCATTCCGGCAAGCAAATCGCCGATATCCATATCTTCCATCTTGGCGCTTAAATCATCATCTTCCTTAAGCTCAACGTTTTCATCAAGCCCGGCAAGCATTGCATCAAGGTCAAACTCACTAAGCATTGGTTCGTCTTCGCTGGCTATCGCACTTGCTGGCGAATCCGGCATTCCCGCTGACAATAAATCAACCTCTTCATCAAGGCTTGGGGTCTCGCCCAAATTTGCCAGTTCATCATAATCAATTAAAGGCTCTTCAATTAGAGATTCTTCGATTAAAGGTTCTTCGATTAAGGGTTCTTCGATTAAAGGTTCTTCGATTAAAGGCTCTTCTATTATTGGTTCTTCTATTAATGGCTCTTCGATTAATGGCTCTTCGAGTAAAGGTTCTTCGATTAGTGGCTCTTCGATTAAGGGTTCTTCGATTAGTGGCTCTTCGATTAAGGGTTCTTCGATTAGTGGCTCTTCAAGTAATTCTTCTAGCGGCGGCAATTCGCTTTCAATAATTGGCAATTCCTCGGCCGGAACTTCCGGCAATGCAGAATCGGCTTCCGGTAAGATTTTGTTCAAATCCGGCATGATTTCATCGGCCCCAGTTTCTGGCAACACAAAATCGGCTTCCGGTAAAATCTCGTCCAAATCCATCATGATTTCATCGGCAGCTATCTTAGGCTCTTCTGGTTTTGGCTCGCTATCCATGACATTTTTAAGCAAACTGTCAAGATATTCTTCATCTGTTGCCATTAGCTTTGCCTTTCAAAAAATACCACTGCGTACCTTAAGTAAGCAGTGGTATAGTCGTTTCCTAAATATTCTACTATAATCCTGCTACTAACCCATCGATTGTCCGGACAAGGTTCGCAATTTCTGGCTTTGTTAATTGGGCGTTTGCCCCAAGGCCTTCACCTTTCCTGCGCATTTCATCATTTATTAATGATGAGAAAATAATGACGGGAATGTCCCTTGTCTTCGGTTCAGATTTCACAAGCTTTGTCAGCCTGTGGCCATCCATAATCGGCATTTCTATATCCGTGATAATGCACTTCACGTGTTCGTTAAGATTGTTATTCATCAAGCAGTCCTGGATGACATCATATGCCTCCTGGCCATTTTCGGTATGGATTAGATTGTGATATCCGGCGGCTTTTAAGCAGTTGACAATCAGCTTGTTAAGTAAAGGGGAATCTTCGCAAATAAGGAGCGGGACATTACTGCGGTTACGTTTTCCCATGTCATCAATTTCTGAAACCTTAAGCCCGGCTTCGGGATTGATGTCGGAAATGATTTTCTCGAAATCCAGAATAATGATTAGTTTTCCGTCAATCTTCACGATTCCGGTTGATATGCTTGCTTCGGTTGAAGACATCGTCGAGTCCGGCTTGATAATATCAGTCCATGAAACACGGAAAATGCCAACAACTTCTTCGACATGGAAAGCAATATCGAGTTTGTTAAAGTTGGTAATGATAAACCGTCCGTCTTTTTCGGACATACCGCGCTGCAAGCAGTTCCGCAAGTCCACCGCGGTAATCATTATATCACGCGGCATAAAAATTCCTTCGATACTCGGATGTGAATTAGGCACTGGAGTTACTTCCTGCCAAGCGATAATCTCTTTGATCTTCGCAACGTTGATGCCGTAGGAATTTCCGGCTACCATAAACTCCAATACTTCTAGTTCATTTGTCCCACTATCAAGCAAAATATTTGTATCCATACATTCACCTCATCACAATTATTTATGCTAATACCATTCTAAACTTGATTATATCACAAAATATTATCTATAACAACAAAAAAATCAGATAAATATTAATTTTTATTAATTGCGCTAGTCTGCCGCTAGTCTGCAGCGACTCTGTCGCACAAGTCTGCCCCTAATAGCTAAAACTAAAATCGCCGCTATCGGCTCTAATCAGGAAATCAATCGACTGAATTTCGCTGATATCCGTGATGTTTGCTTCGCGCAAAGATGAAAGGGCTACTGCTTCCCCGGCCGGAATTACGCCTTGGAAAAAAGCAAGGTCGTCAAAAAGCATTGTAAATAATGAACTTGATAAGTTTCCGCCGTTGTAGCCAATCATAATCCGCAAATCCAGCCCATACATATCGAGAAAAATATCTGCCCCCGATGTATTAACGACGTTAAACCCAACGACCAGCAGATTATGGCCGGGCGAAGCGTCAATGCCAAAGGCAATTTCGCCCGAATCCTCAGGGTATCTATCCGTCACTAAAGTCCCGGAGTATTGAAATTCAAGGCCGCTTATCCCAACAAGCCCGGTCAAATCCTGGGGAATGGTATTGTCGATTATTTCCGGAGTTTCTGGTATTAAAATGCCTTGGTCGTTTTCTGTTTCCGGCGATGTCTCCGGCACTACGATTATCTCCGGTTCTTTGGCTGGCAATTCTATCACGGTCAGGTTAGTTTCATAAAAGCGGTCGTATTTGAGCAGCAAGCTCGCCGAATATTCCACGATTTGGGCGTGTTGCTCCGGCGTGACTTCGGGAATGCTCCTACACCCGGTCAGAGTCAGGGTTATGATTAATAAAACTAGCAGTTTCTTCATCGCTTTCCTCACTATGCTGATTATACTCCTCATTGTCCTTTTTTTCAAGACCCTCTTTTTAAAACACTTTTCAAAGGCAAATATAAAAGGCATCTTATGGGTAGAAGGCGGCCAAGGTTGCACTAAGAGTTATTTTGCCTTTCTTTATTGACCTTCTCCAAATGAATATAAAGCAGGGAAATCAGCAAGGCAAAAATACCCACAATGATGAAGACAACTGTCCTTTGCAGGGCAACCAGGGCTTGGAAGTCGTACAGGCTAATCTTTAGGCAGACGAAAATTGCCAGCACCAAGCCGCTGATCCGCTGGGCTTTATCATGAATCATAAAGCCAATCCCAACACAAACCACCGCAATCAGCATTAGAATCAAGCTGGCATAAACTGGATTCGGAAAGCGGACAACTAAGGTCATGAAAGCAAGATAAGCTAAAAGCAATAAATATTTCTTCTTAAATTTGATAAAAAAGGCCGGATTAACATACAAGATAATCGAAACTGCCCCAATTAAAGCCACAAGGGGGGCTACAAAGTCATAATAATTGTCAATGCAAAGAAAGCTGATCAGCCCGATTGCCGCAAGGCAAGTCACATTGTATATCATCTGGTATTTCTCATCATCAGCCCCATCTTTGGCGCGGACTAAATACCGGAAGACCAAAACCGAAGTGAATAATAACAGCGCGGCGGCCGGAAGAAAATGCTTGTCATATCCCGGCAATAAAGCGATAAAAAAGATGAGATATAGTGAAGTTGCATATTGATAAAATAACCGCCAGCGTTTTATCAGCGGAATGCTCAAAATCGCCGCGCCAGCAAACAGCCACGTCTGCCATTCATTATAAAGATGAATGCCGACACCAAACGCCGCTATTGTGACTAAAGCGTTTAATGGCTCATATTCTTTGGCCCGGCTAAGGGCTTTTGCAATCACAAATAAAATCAGCATTCCCCAGATATATTCCTTGTCAAGCGGCCTTGTTAAGAGCAAGAGGGAAAAAATAATCAGGAAATAAGATTGGTAAATTTTTCCAATTTTATCCCGGTTAAGGATATAAAAGCTAATCCCCACCGCCAAGATTAAGGCATAAACAAGCAGCAGATAATAAATCCGGTGTGCCATCAGCTGGAAAGGGTGGGTTAAGTCAAATAAAACGCCCAAAATCATGATACTTAACGCGCTTAATTCAATGCCAAATAAAACCGTGGCCAAAAGGTCTTTTTTCTGGTTCATGCAAATAATGTTAAGCAAAACGATGTTTAAAACAAGGCATAAAATTATATAGATATCCATCACTCCGTCGTTTCTTGCCAAAGCCGCAAAAACAAGGATAAAAATCGTATTTAACCCCATCTGGACCTTGTGGATTACTTCACTATGCTTTTGGCTGGGCAGGTAAACGCTGGCGATATTAACGAGGAAAAGGATGCCGGACGCAACCAGAAATTCTAGCTGGTTTTGGAAACGCACGACCGTCAGAAAGCAGATATAACAGCCAATAAAGCTAATCAGCCGCATCATCGCCGAGTCTTTCCTCCGGCTTAAAAGGACGGAAAAGGCGGCAATCAATAAAGTAACAATCGCCGCAGCAAGGCTTCCAAAGGTTTTCATATAAAAATAATTGATGATTGTTGAGCCATACAGGGCGGAAATGCCTAAGCCTGTTAAAGCGTCTGCAAATTTGGGAAGCTTTCTTTTTACATATAATTCCGAGCAAAGTATGATGACCGCGGAAAGCAAATAAAGGAAAATGCCTTGCCAGATCCCAGTCAGATAGTTTAGGCCAAAGGTAATAAAACCAACGAGCAGAAAAACCGCGCCCACAATCCCAATGATGGTTGCGCCAACGGTGTATTCCGCCCCGGCCGTATTATCCTCTTTCGCAAAATGCTGGGACGGTTGTTCACTGAATCCAACGAATTCATTATATTCATTGCTTTCTTTTACTTCTTTATTTCCATTTATTTCTTTATTTCCACTTAATTCTTTTCCATTTATTTCCAAATAAATGGAATAAACGCGGTTTATTTCGCTTGAAACAAAATCCAGCGAGGCGCGGTTAGTATCTAAATCATTAAGAAGCTGCGTCAGATACTGGTTAAATTCAAGGTCGCTGGACTTAGTCCGAAGCAAAATGATCCGGTCGCGGACTGATTGCGCCGTTTCCTCTTTAATCGGTGCTTTAATCGGCGTTTCAATCGGTGCAATCGGTGCGTTAGCCAGCGCTTTAGCCGGTGCGTTAGCCGGTGCGAGTCTTATGTCTTTAAGCTCTTCGTTAAATTTTCTAAGCTCGCTTAACTCATCTTCAAGCTGCTTAAGCCGTTTCTCAAATTCAATTTGCTTTGCTTCCATTTTAATGCTCCTTTTAGCCAATGCTCCTTTAGCCAATGCTCCTTTAGCCAATGCTCCTTTTAGCCAATCTCCAGTTCAAACCAGAAATAAACGCCGTTTTCATGATTTTCAACCCCATAATCTTGATTATGGGCGGCCATAATTGCTTTGACAATTGAAAGGCCAATCCCATTGCCGCCATAAGCGCGGGTCCTTGCCTTATCAACCTTATAAAACTTGTCCCAAAGATAAGGAATATTTTCTTGGGCAATCCGCTCGCCCTCATTCCAGACTAAAACGCGGAGATTTTTGCCAAATTTTTCCAGTTTGATGCGGATTGTGCCGTTTTCCGCAACATGGTTAAGGGCATTGGTAAAATAATTATTTATTACTTCGATGACCTTAAACTCATCAGCCCAAACAAAAATCGCATCAGTTTCGTAAAATTCGATTTTTGCCCCGCGTTGCTTGATCAATATTTCTGCTGATTTGAGATAATTCGTTATCATTAAGACAATGTCAAAGCGTTCCATCGTGATTTGCCCATGCCCAAATTCCAGTTCATTAAGCGTCATCAGTTTTTTGACTACTTCATTCATTTTGGCCGCTTCATCAACAATCACTTCGCAATAAAAATCGCGGCTTTCCTGATCGTCGCTAATCCGGTCAAGCAGCCCTTCGGCATACCCTTGGATTAAAGCAATCGGCGTTTTTAATTCATGGGAGACATTTGATAAAAATTCGCTCCGCATTTCGTCAAGTTCAATTTTTTGCTGGATATCCCGCTTAAGCTCATTATTGGCGATTTTTAGCTCTGAAATCGTTTTTTCCAAGCTCCGTGACAGCTCATTGATATTTTGCCCTAGCAGGGCCACTTCATTTTTGCTATGCCCTTGATATTTTGCCTCAAAATCCAGATGAATCATTCGCTCGGATATTTTGCAAAGCTCCATGATGGGATCGGTTGTTTTCTTGGCAACATAAAAAATGACAATAACGCTTAATATAACGGCAAAAGACCCGACATAAGCCAGAAAACGGTTCGCAAGCGCAACACTGGCTTTGATTCCCTCAAGGGCAATGCGAGACAAAAAATAAGTTCCGTTATCTAAAAGCCCCCATATTTCGACAAATTCAGCTTGGGTCAGCAAGTCGGTTTTTATCCAAATATTATAGCTTTCGGTCTTTGAAAGAGTCCTGATGATGTTGTCGGTCCGGCCAAAAATATTGTCAATTAACTGCCGCCGCATTGATTCTGAATCATTAACGGTGATGATGATATCGGATTCCGGCGAGATGATTACCATGCTGATATTGTTTTCTGAGCAAAATTTCTTAAGTTCAACGCCAAAATCTTCCGTCCCGATTTCGCCGTTAAGCGAAGCTTGGTTAATCCGTTTGTAGGCAGTTTCAAGGACACGTTCTTTATCCTGCAAATAATAGTATTCCAAAAATGTATTATTGATAAACCAGCATAATAAAACCGTGCCAGCCATCAAGATTCCGAATATGAGGGTAAATTGGTTTCTGATTGAATATTTCATGAAAATAACCCATTCTTATTCTTAAGTCTTGCGTTCTTAAGTCATTGCGTTCTTAAGTCATTGCGTTCTTAAGTCATTGCGGCCTACGAGCCGCAATCTTATGTTTCAAACTTATACCCCATGCCCCAAATTGTCTTGATTAAGTCGCCTTTCGCCCCCATTTTGCTCCGCAGTTTTTTGACATGGGTATCAATTGTCCTTGCGTCGCCAAAATAATCATAGTTCCAAACCTTGCTCAAAATTTTCTCCCGCGAAAGAGCAAGCCCTTTGTTTTCGACAAAATATGACAGCAGTTCGAATTCTTTAAAACTAAGTTCAATCGTTTCCTCATCAATTTTAACGATATGGGCAGCCCGGTCAATGGTGATTCCCCCGGCACTTAGGATTTCTTCTAACGCACCCTGCCCCGAACGCTTAAGCAGGGCTTTGACCCTGGCAACAAGAATCTTGGGGCTAAAGGGCTTGGAAATATATTCATCCACCCCAAGCTTAAAGCCTAAGAGCTCGTCACGCTCTTCTGATTTGGCCGTCAGCATGATGACGGGGACTTGGGAATAGCTCCTGATTTCGCTTAAAGCCTCAAGCCCGCTCATCTTTGGCATCATGACATCCAAAATAACAAGCCCATAATCACTTTTTTCCGCAAAAAACATCTCCACGGCTTTTCTTCCGTCCTCGGCTTCATCGACCTCATAACCTGATTTCACCAAAAAATCACGCACCAGCTTGCGCATTCTGCTTTCATCATCAACGACCAAAATTCTTGCTCTTTCCATAAACTCCTATTAGTTTACCTTTCCAGTTCTCTTTCTTTTTCGCGGATAATGCTTTCGCGTTCCTTTAAGTCTTGCTCCCAATTTGCATATTTATCAATTAAGTTTTGCTCATAATTAATGATATTCGGGTTGTCACTATTAAGAGTGATATAAAACATCGCCAAAATCAGCACACACAATAATAAACACAGACTAATGGCGTGTTTATAGCGGCTGCGTAATTTGTCGGATTCCGATTTTTCTTTTTTTAGCCGTCTTTCAATCCTCTGCCTTGCGATGCCCTCGGTGACTTCGCCGGAAACCCTTGGCGTAAAATTAGTGTAGATTGGAATCGGGTTAATCCGCTCTTTTTCAATGCCAGCCCTTTGCATTTTGCTTTGCATCCGGCTAAGGTAATTAAATCCAAGCGGCGTTTTCAGCATTTTGCTTTCCATTACTTTATTGTAGGTGGAGAGGATATTTTCCGGCAGATGGTAATTCATTTTCTTTTCCAGATATTCGATTTTCTTTAGTTCTGCCCTTGCAAAATCAGCGTCTTCAATTGACGCGAAAATAAAACCGCCCACAATCAATTGGTTTTTATCGAAAGCGGCCTCTTGCTCCGGCCCGGCGGCAGGACTCTCCTGCTCTTTAGTTTTTGCGCCTACATTCTCTTCCATTATCCTATTTTACTATAAAACAATTGCGGACGCAAACTTGTTGGAAACAATACATAACTATGGGAAGCCGATACGTAAATTTAGGAAGGCAAAAATAACTCGCAGTACGGCCTTGGCCGCCTTCTATCCATAAGAATGTTTTTATTTTAAATCCAATTAGGACACCGGCGTACGAAGAGTTATATTTTGCCTGACTTATTTATTCTCTTAAAACGGATTGTAAAATCGCCCCCCGTTAACTAGGAATGTCAGCAACGAGATTAAGACCGCCAACCCGCTGAGCCCAATAATAATATAATCCCCTTTCATAAAACGCCTTGCCGAATACCATGTCCGCTTGCCCAAACGCCCAAACCCGCGCAGCTCCATCGCATTGCTAATCTGCTCGATTTTATCCATGCTGGAAAAAACAAGGGGAAAAAGAATCGTCAGGACTCCGGCCAAACGGCGGCGCAAAGGGGCTTTTTTCGAAATGTCAACACCCCTTGCTTGCTGGGCCTGGCTGATTTCGCGGTATGCCCGCTGGACATCGGGGATATAGCGGAGCGAAAGGGAAACCGCATAAGCCGCCTTGTAATTAATCCTGATTGCGTTTAATGAAGACGCAAATTCACTTGGTTCAGTTGTCAGGAAAAAAATCAAGGCAACCGGGACAATCGCAAAATACTTTAAAGTAACATTAAGCTGGTAAAATAACTGCTCCGCGATAATGCTGTAACGAGTGCTTAAATGAAATAATTCATGGCGCGAACCATAAATAAAAACACCCTGCTCAGGAGCAAAAAGGAAAATGACAATATTATTGATGAAAAGAAAAACGAGGATAAAAATCAGCGGCCCTTTTAACTCTTTAAGGCGGAGTTTTGAAATCCGGAAAAGGACAAGGGAAACAATAATCGCAAAAACCAAAAAGCGCGTATCAAAAGTAATCATTGTCGCAACGCTTAGGGCGAGGGTCATAATGAGTTTTGACGCGCCAGTCAGGCGGTGGATTGGGGAATTTCTAGGAACATAACCAAACATCTTAATCACCACGCTTTTCCAAACCATGCAAATAATTTCGTTTTCGAATCATAGATTCGTTTTATTATCTAAATAAGCCCTGACCAGCGTTTTTGCGTCACTTATCCCGCAAAGGCGGGCAAGCTCATAAAGGCTGGTTTCACGAAGGCTTGCTTTTAAGGCCAGCTCCGGGTCTGACAAAATTTCATCGGTCGGAGAGTCCAAAAGAAGCTGTCCTGCGCCAAATACAAGGGCGCGTTTCGCGTATTCTAAGCATAAGTGCATATCATGGGTAATTAAAAGGACGGTGACACCGCGCCGATTAAGGCTGGTTAAAAACTCCATGATATCAGTATAATGGCGGTAATCCTGCCCGGCGGTTGGTTCATCAAGAATCAAAATTTGGGGTTCAAGCACTAAGGCATCGGCGATGGTAACCCGCTTTTTCTGGCCGTAGCTAAGGGCAGAAATCGGCCATTTGATAAAACGCTCCAAGCCGCAGACCTTTAAAACAGCTTCAACGCGGTCTTTTATTTCTGGTTCGGGAATGCCACGGACGCGAAGGCCAAGGGCAATTTCATCAAAAATAAGCGGCTTGCAAATCATCTGGTTTGGATTTTGCATGACATAACCGATTCTTTCCGCCCGTTCAGGAATCGTAAGCCCCTCCATGCTTTCACCACGGTAAAAAATTTCGCCGCTTTCCTCTTTTTCAAAACCAACAATCAGCTTCGCCAAAGTGCTTTTACCTGCGCCGTTTGCGCCGACAATTGCTGTCATTTCGCCATTAGCCAAAGAAAAATTAATATTTTCCAAAGCTTTAAGCCCCGTTTCGGGATAAGTGAAGCCTAAGTTTTTTATTTGGAGTAAGGGATAAGCTTCCCGCATTACGTCATCACGGGGAGCTAAAGGCGATGAAGCAACCCAATTTCTTACCTTTGCTTTATCTTCCTCGGTCAAATTAAGGGTTTCAAGCTGCCCCGGCTTGTCTTTTGGTGATTTATTTACCCCGGCTTTCGAAAGCGCATTAATATAGAGGGGACGGCGAATGCCAATTGCCGCCAGCTGATTAGAAACAGTTATTTCGTCAGGGCTGGAATCGCTTATTATCCTGCCATTGTCAAACAAAATCACGCGGTCAATATGCCGATATAAAACATCTTCAAGGCGGTGTTCAATAATAATAATCGTTGCCCCGGTCTTTTTTTGGATATCATCAATTAAGGCTGTCGCCAGCTTTCCGGTTAAAGGGTCAAGGGCAGCAAGCGGCTCATCAAACAAGAGAATCGGGGCTTCATCAACCAAAACCCCAGCCATGCTGACCCGCTGTTTCTGCCCGCCGGAAAGACGCTGGGGCGAATGCTTTAGATAATCCAAAGCCCCGACCAGCCCGGCAGCGTTAAGGACCCGCTCTTTCATTTCCTCTTGCGGCATGGCAAGATTTTCCAGTAAAAAAGCGATATCTTCACCGCTTGAAAGACCAACGAACTGCCCATCTGTGTCTTGCAAAACCGTGCCGATTATTTTGGAAAGGCCAAAAACGCTGTCCGGCTTTTTACCGGAAATTAGTAACTCGCCCTCAATTTTGCCGGGATTATTAAATGGAATAAGACCGTTAAGGCAGCTTGAAAGAGTACTCTTTCCGCTGCCTGACGGTCCGGCAATCAAGATTTTTTCACCCTTAAATATGCGCAGGTTGATATCAACAAGGGTCGGTTTTTTCTGGGCGCGATATTGAAATGTAAAATTCTTAAACTCGATTATTGGTTCGTTCATTTCATGAGATTACGGGCTAGCCCGCAATTTTCCTATTCTAAGCTTCCTGATTTTACGCGGGTCTTGGCATAACCCATAAGGAGCAATGTGCCAATGACAGCTGTCATCACGAAATTCCCTGTCCCGGCAATCAGCCCTTGGGTAAATACTTTGTTCGCAGGTTCAGCATAAATGACGATGTCAAGGACTGGCGCAACAATGCCCCATGAAATGGCATGGACAATAAGGCTTCCGGCGATAAAGCGGAGTATGTCAGTTTTCCCGAATTCGCCTTCTTCGATTTTTCCGGTTTTGATGATAAAACCAGCCAGCAAGCCCACTACTGCACTTGCGATAACCCAGCTCCACCAAATGCCCCAGCCAAAGCTTAGGTCAGTCAGCATATGTCCGATCAGCCCAATCAGCACGCCGCAGACCGGTCCGAATACGGCGGCGAAAAAGCCAAGGACAGCATATTGGAGCGTCAGGGTCGTATTCGCGAAGACGGGAATCGAAAGAAAACGCGCCAGCAGGAAAAACAGGGCGACACCAATTGCTGTGCCGACAATTTGCTTAATCGTAAATGACTTCATAATTAATTACCTCCCTCAATATATGGTTTATGTTACGCTTTTATTTTAAATGAAGCGGTAAAATATGTCAACTCTTTATTATCCTTGCTGTCATTGCGGCCGCCTGGCGCAATCGCAATATGAGCTACCGCGCTGTCATTGCGGCCACCGAGCCGCAATCTCTTATGGTGTTCCGCAGTCCATGAGCAAATAAAATTCCACGCCCGACCCGCTTTCGCTCCGAGGATACTCCGCGCGTTCGAGAGTGTCAATTCACCGCCCGACCCGCTTTCGCTCCGAGAGAGACGTAACGGCCACTAAGGCGTCACAATACGCCGCCTAAGTGCCGACGTCTCTCAAGGGTCGGTCTTAT
>WRLH01000048.1 GCA_009777715.1 Lachnospiraceae bacterium | reverse complement strand
TAACAATTTGCTCCTTGAACTCCTTGCTGTAATTTTTGGATTTGCTTGGCATTTGTAACCCTCACTTTCATTTATGATTTTATCATATTTTCCAGCATTGGTGTTACAATTTTAGTTTACCACATCAATCGCCGCCAACCGAATTGAGATTTATCTGAGTGAGATAAGGTAGGAGAATTAATCTTTGGATTGGTTAAGATATTGCATGATGCCTAGGTGTATCGCCCATGCCAGTTTTTCTTGATAGTACTCATCATTAAGTTTTTCAGCTTCTTTTGCATTTGAAAGAAACCCGCATTCAATGATGGCAAGGGGAATAGTTGTTTTCTTTAGCAAATAATAGCTGTCATTCCCTTTTGCTTCACGCTTGTTTTCTGGGTCAACACCTGCAATCAGCCGCGCTTGAATGATTTCAGACAGTTTTTTGCCCGCTTTGCTATTGGCATAATAAAAAACCTGGGCTCCGTGAATTGATTCTTGATGATAGCTGTTTTGGTGAATGCTAACGGCAATGTCGGCATCCGCACTTT
The DNA here is from genome assembly GCA_009777715.1 of Lachnospiraceae bacterium. Lineage (GTDB taxonomy): Bacteria > Bacillota > Clostridia > Lachnospirales > Lachnospiraceae > UBA935. The sequence goes on along the minus strand of WRLH01000048.1, from coordinate 17,226 downwards.
CAATAAGCACCAGACGGTTTTTCATATCCTCGACTTTTTTGTTGTCTGCACCGGGCGAATAAAGCCCCTCATCTGTTTCCCTTATCATCACCACATAAACATCTTGGGCTTCGAGAAAAAGTTTAAGCTTTTTTGCGATCTTCAGATTGATATCTTTTTCATATGCTCCGCTTGCGGCAATTTTGCCCGGATCATGGCCGCCATGCCCGGCATCAATAACGACCCGGAAAGCAAAGCTCTCCGCTTCTTTTTTCCCCAATAGTTGATTGGAAAATACGAATATCGCGTCTTTATTAATGAAAAAATATCTGGCAGATAAGGCAAGCAAGATTGCTGAAAGAATCACTATGATAAAATTTGGCTTTTTAAGCATCGGCTCATACTCCTCTAAACCATAGTATGATTTGCCGAATTAAGTTATGCCTAAGCAAGAGCCAGGTGCTGATTACCCATCTTCCCCCAAATACTCAAGCACAACCTCCCAAACGTCTGGGGTTTCCTGCCCTAATTGCCAGAAAGCAATTCCGCCGATTTCATAATTGGCCATGACATTAGTCCTGACCCTTAATGACTCCGCGCATTCCAGCCATACTTGATAATGCACCCCCGTACTGTCAGTATATTCAGCATAGTACTGGCAGGTTTCCTCATCCCATACCGGAGTAAGGCCGCGGCTTGCCACCCATTCATTAGCAACCGCCATTCCAACCGTCTGCCAGACCCCGACCGTTCCGCCGCTGGTCTCCCAGATCCGCGTATAAAAAGGAACGCCATTGATGACTTTATGCGCCGGAACTTGCTCAACGGTCCGCCTTATCCCATGCTCAACATAATTAATCGAAGCCACGCTCCCGGCATTTTCACTGCCGCGGAAATGCTCATCGTAACCCATGATGATCACATAATCGGCAAAAACTCCCTGTTCGGGGCGGTTATAAAAGTCATTAAAGCTATATGGGACGTAGTTGTCAACCGAAAGGACAATGCCATGCTCCCTTAATGGAATTGAAAGTTCCCTGATGAATTGGATAAAATGGACTCCCGTATTTGGCCTTAATTCCTCAAAGTCAACATTGATCCCATCTATTCCAAATGAAAGCGCAGCTTCAACAAGGTTTTCAATCAAGTAAGCCCTTTTTGAGGTTGAGCCAAGAAGCTCAAACATATCAACATTGTTTGTCATATTTTCCACTAATGCCCAGACTTCAAGGCCCATTTCATGGGCTGCCTTTACATAAGCATTGCTGGCAAAGCTGGTAAAATTGCCCTCATCGTCATCTAAGAAAAACCAAGTCGGCGAAATGACATTTAGGCCTTGTGTATTCCTTGTCACGTCCCAGATGGTATCATTTCCAGCCGGGCCGCCGATATAATGCCAGCCAAGGCTGATTTTAAAGTCACGGGTATTTGAGATAAATTCCGGCTCTTGATAGCTGGTCACCGGCACTTGGCGTTCATTATATCTTTCACCCAAGCGGCGAAGCTCCACATAGCCGATAAAGCCGTTTGTGGTTTTTACTTTTGCCCAAGTTTCCATTTCGTCAAGCACCATGACCCTTGAGTCAGCAGAAATATCATAAAGCACGTCACTTTTTATCCCGCCAAGGAAACGCACATGAGTATCACGGCTAATCCGCGCCATCCTGACCTCGCCCCATTCATTATATACCTGCATCCGCCCCGGGTCCTTAAAAGCATCGTAGGAAAAATTGGTATAATCCTTGACAAAATCAGCCGCAAGATAAAGCTTGTCTCCCTCAATGCGCGAAACTTGGTAAGGACGGTTGATTTCACCGTCTTTTGTGGTAATGGACTTTGTGCCAATGCTTGTCCGGACGGTAAAGTCAGGCAAGCTGTATAAGATTAAGCTTTCTCTTTCATCAACATAGAAGCGCGGATTAAAGTATTTATGGACTGTTTCTAAGTCAAAATAATAAACATCATCCCAAATCCGGGCTTTTTCTGGGATCATTTCATCTTGCAAAATAATGGCAACCTCGGTAAGGTCACCTAACTTAAAATAGTTCATTAAATCAGCATATTCTTCCGAGTATTCAAAGCGTTCTTGGTATTCTGGGTAAAAAACAAAGTAAACCACCGCAAAAATAAGAGCGATGGCAATAATTACCGGAATGAGTCGCCTAAAAAAGTTCTTCATCGTAATTACCTCCAACGCTCTTAAGTATAGCACAGTATCTTAGCTACGTCATTAGCATTTTTTACAAATTTCGATTGCTTTTGCGCTGAATAAAGTTAAGGCAGAAGCTAAGGGTGTCTCCTAGGCCAAGCATTATTCTAAAACCACTTTATCATATCTGATTTCTTTTAGCGTCCCTTTATCATCCATGATGTAATCAGGCATATAAGCGGCTTTATCATTTATGCAACGGTAGGCGATCTCATCAGGAGTCGCCAATTTCCCATCGAGGTAAAGGATAATCCCTTTATTGCTGATACATTTTAAGCTTGATAAAATTGACTTGTCTTTTTTCTCAGATTTAGTCATAAAAATCCTCCTTCTGATTATATTTCCAATAAGACCTAAAAGGACTCCGTGATATACAAAAATATAATCAAGATAGCATACACTAAAATTTGTGAACTAAAGTTTGTGAAAAAAATGCTTATACTTTTTAAAAGATTGACGATACTAAGATATAAAAGAGATAAAAGTTACAGTCTAAGGCCTAGAAAAGAACCGTAACAAACGGTACCGGACTCGTATGGGTGCTGAATTTCTTTTAGGGTGGTTCGTTTGAATTAGGATATTTGGTTTAATCAGGATTATCAATGACAAGCACTTTTGCTTATAGCACATTTGCTTATAGCATATTTGCTTTAGCACTTGCTTGCAAGACTTCTTACGATATTTGATTAACTGAAAAAATTGATATGTCTCTGCTATCCTCCTTTCGATACAGATTGTCCGGCGAGAAATATTAAACAGATTTTCGTCATACTTCACACTTAAGATTGTGCAAATTCGTAAGTACCGCAGAGACAGTATAGCAGATATTGCCAAATAAAGCAAGCAGTAAATTGTATTTTCTTGTACTTTTTTACCAAAGATGTCATTTTATTGCACCAATTATTAAAAATTTTTAAATTATTGGCTTAGCTACTTGACTATTTAATAATGAAAGTATAAGATAGGGGTGAGATAAAATGTCAAAAGATAAAGAATATCGCCGATTTTTCCGATACTCTTTATGTAACAAAATTTTTTTTGAGCAGTATCTTATTAGTAAGGACGTGAAAATATGAAAATAGAACGAGTTAATGATCATCAGATTCGCTGTACGCTAACGCGAGAAGATTTAGCCGATAGAGAACTAAAACTAAGCGAGCTGGCTTATGGTACCGAAAAGGCCAAAAATCTTTTCAGGGACATGATGCAACAGGCATCATATGAGTTCGGTTTTGAAGCCGAGGACATACCCTTGATGATTGAAGCAATTCCCCTAAGCAGTGAGTGCATTATCCTGATTATCACGAAAGTCGAAGATCCCGAAGAGCTTGACACACGCTTTTCGAAGTTTGCCCCGTCAATCCATGATGAAAGCAGCGACTTTGAAGATATGATGGAATCACTTGCCGAAGGCGCCGATGAAGTACTTGATTTATTCAAGAAAATTCAAAATAGCCATCTTAATGAAGTAATTGACGCCGATGATACAATATCAAGTTCACGAAGCAAAGCGATTGACCGCCATAACCAGAACGGTAAAAAGGCTCTTTCTTTTGCTTCGCAGGAGTTAACCCGCATTTACTCTTTTGACTCATTGCATATCGTCATCCGTCTTTCGCACGTATTAGTAAATACCTACCAAGGCTTAAATTCTCTTTATAAAAGACCGCGTGATGAACGTTTCGTTCTGGTAATTACCAAAGGCAATATTTCACCAGCGAACTTCAATAAAGTCTGTAATATACTGTCAGAATATGGAATGCCTGAGAAAACTGTCTATGCCTCGGAAGCTTATCTGGAAGAACATTTTGAACCGCTGATAAAAGATACGGCCATTCAAGAATTAGCACAGATTTAAAATACGAAAAAAGGGGCTTCAAACCTACGGTGTGTTTGAAGCCCCTTTTGGTTTTGCGTATTTTTTAGACTATCTTTCGCCGCTCTTTGATTCCGGCAAGAATCATTTGCTTTTTCTCCAAAATATCCTCCCGGTTCATTGCCGGAACGCCCGCCAAGGGATAAGGAATCCCAAGCTGTTCGTATTTTGAGACGCCCATTGTATGATACGGAAGCACATCCAATGCTTTGATGTTATGGAATTGGCCGATATAATAACCAAGATTATAAAGCTCCTTATTGTCGTCTGAAATGCCAGGGACTACAACATGGCGAATCCATACGTCAATATTTTGCTCGCTAAGATAAGCGGCAAAATCAAGAATGTTCTTGTTTGGCTGGCTGGTCAATTTTTGATGGGTCTCGGGATTGATATGCTTGATGTCCAGCATGACCAAATCAGTTAACTCAAGAAGCTTTTCTAACTTTTCTAACAGCCTTTCATTAGCCCGGTTAAAAGCAATGCCCGAAGTATCAAGGCAAGTATGGACATCTTTATCCTTTGCCATATCAAATAATAAGGTCAGAAAATCAATTTGCATAAGCGGCTCACCTCCGGTAACGGTGATTCCGCCCTCTTTATAAAAACCGCGGTTTCTTTCATATTGCGCAAATATTTCTTCCGCTGTCATCATCTTGCCGCCGTCCATCGCCCATGTGTCGGGATTGTGGCAATAAAGGCAGCGCATTGGGCAGCCTTGCAGAAAGACGACAAATCTGGTCCCCGGGCCATCTACTGTGCCAAAGCTTTCAATCGAATGGATTCTACCTTGCATATTCACCTGCCTTTCCTCAAATCTATTATATACAAGAAATAGAACGTTTGCAAGATTGCGGCGCGGAGGCCGCAATGACTTGGGCGGAGGCCTAAGTGACTTGGGCGGAGGCCTAAGTGACTTGGGCGGAGGCCTAAGTGACTTGGGCGGAGGCCTAAGTGACTTGGGCGGAGGCCTAAGTGACTTGGGCGGAGGCCGCAACATGATTAAAGGTTACGTCATTGCGGGCTTGACCCGCAATCTAAGCTTGCCAAAGCTTGCCAGCACTCGCCAAAATTCGCAAGGTGCAGGCCCTCTTTGCCTGTATTGCCCATCAAATCATGTAAATCCAGGAAAAGGGCTTTATTTAGATAAAATTCCGCTTTTTCCTTTAACCCATTCTGGGCGGCAAACAAAGCATGGCTGGCAAAACTAAGGGTTGAGTCATGAAGACAGACCGGCTCGTAATCTTCCCAAGCCTTAATCCGTTCTTCAGCGGTAAAAATTTCCGGCATCCTTGTCATTAACAAAAGTAAATCCGCTTGCTTAATCACTTTATATCGCTGCACCCGGTCAAAAGTAATCTGGTGATAGCTTGCCCCATCGCCATTTTTTAGCTTCGTTATTTCAATCGGCTCAAGCAGATGAAAGGTATCGTCCTGCTGCAAACGCCCGGTGGCCTTGTTTCTGGCAATTGGCAGGTCATTTTCCAGATTTTTCCATTTGCTTACTTCATCTTCCGTTATCAAAAGCTGTGAATATAAGTCCGGATAATGGGCGGATAATTCCCCGGCTGCCGTAATTGCCAACTTGAGGTTGTGTTTGACCAGCATATTGGTGAATAAGTTGTTGTTGGTAATTCCGCAATATTCATCAGGCCCTTTCACAAAAAGCAGGTTGGCATTCCCCTCAATATCGCGGGTCGAACGGTCACTAAAAAAACGTGCTGTTTCAATATAAACTGTATAAGCGTCAGGATATAGCGATTCGTCCCCGGTTTTTTTTATGTAATCATCAATGGCAAAAACCACGTCCGCCGTGATATGGATTTCGCTAAAACCGATATCCCAGCTTTCGCATTGCTCGCTTCCGTCAAAAGATGCCATCCACGGATATCGCGCCCCCTTAGCCGAAGTTTTTGCTGCGTGTTCTTTTGCCGCCGGCAAATTTAGAATCCGGTAGCGGATAAGGTTTCTGGCTGTCTTAGGGTGAGTTTTTAGATAGAAAGGAAGCAGGAAAAAGTCAGTATCCCAAAAATAACAGCCCTTGTAGCGGGGGTGGGTCAAGCCTCTTGCGCCAATGCTAACCGTTTCGTCAATCGCATTACCGTTCATGACAAGCTGCATGGCCAGATAGTTGGCCGCTGCTTCTGTCTCCTTGTCCAAAAAACTTGGCAGGGCGATATTTTCCCAACGTTTAGCCCATGCGGCTTTATGCTGGGCTTCAAAATATGAATAAGCCTGATTCTCATATTGGGCAAAAGCTGTAACATCACGGCTGGCCTGAATGAAGCAGAATTTTTCAAAAGAAATGCTTTCGCCTTTTTTGAGATTAATATGATAAACTAGCCCCGCGAACTCGTTTACTTTGGCGTACTCTTTTGCCGTGGATAAACTTTCGGCATTTTGCCCGCAAGCAATGGAACAATGATAAGATAGCTTTAGCCCAGTCTTTGGCGTTCGGACGTTTAGCGTTAAACTATCCTTGCCAAAAAGCGGTTTTTCTTCCGCAAATAAGCAAATAATTTCTTCGTTTGACTTAACTTGGTCGTCAGGAACTGGGTTATTGCGGGCTGAAAGGCTTATCCCGCTCCGCCATTCAAAGCTTATGTCCGCTTCCGCAGTAAGAAAAGTCCGCTGGACGATGTAAGCCAAGTTGTCAAGCGCCGCAAAACGCTCATGCCGAACGTTAAGACGCTTTTCGCCAACGCCTAATGTATATTCGGCGGAAAAAATGCCATTTTTTAAATCAAGGCAACGTTTAACGCCATCATTAACAGCCAGAATCTCACCATTTAGATATGCCTCTTCACATACCGGGGTCGGCAGATGGACAATGTCAGTAATCCCGCCTTTTATTTCCTCAAAAATGCCAGCAATATAAAGGCCTGATTTGAGCGGCCTTTTTTCCGCTTGGCAAGGCAGATAACCCCGCATTCCAATCCGCCCGTTGCCAGTAAAAAAAATGCTTTCATGAAAATCTTCATCCCATTTCCCGCTTTGGCAAGAAATTTTATCTTTTCCTAGTATAATGTCATTCCGCATTATTGGACCGTGCCTTTCCGCTGCCTAAATCATTGTCCTGACAGGCATCTTTTTCTTTTTCAAAGACCGAGTGGATTGCATGGCACAAAAATCCGGCGCAAGTAGCAAAGGCCGCCCCGGTTGTGCATTCCCCGGTTTTTTCGTCAACACTCTCACAAGCAATTCCGTTATCCATTTCCGTCAGGCGAAGATGGTTAAAAGCCGTTTCCTCATATCCGCATAACAAGCTGTTGGCAATGCTTAAGATCCACGGATGGGGGGCATGGGGGCAGCCGATTTCGGCAATCGGGTTTCCGGCGAAGCTATATTCATAATCAGCTGACCTGATATGCTCTGCTGTCGCGGCATACACCGGATGATCCGGCTCTAAGAACCCATAATACGGAAGCAAAAGCAAGCTTCCCGGCGGCTCATCATAAACATCAAAATTGCCTTTAAGGTCAAGCGACCAAGCAAACCGCTTTTTCCCATTTATCTCTTTGACGCAATTTGCCCAAATCGCATCCTTTATCTCTTCCGGTGCGGCCGGGAATTTATAGCAGCCAGGGTAGAGTTTTTTAATTGCGGTAAGGCCAAACCAGACCAAGGCATTATTATAGGTAAGATAAGGATAAACTATTTCATCATCGGTTGGCTGTAAAAAGGTCGAAAAGAGCGGGATTTCAGGATGTTTCCGTTCCGTAAGCTTGGCCAAGATTAAGGAAATGCCCTCAATAAGATCAGCTTTTTCAAGGATTTCATTATCTTTTGTAGCTTCTATGTAGCGGTTAAGCGCAATAATTGGCGCCATTAATTCATCAAGCTCAAAGCCCGGCTCAAGCACCGTTCCGTCAATAAAACGGGAATGGACGCCAATATTACGCCTTTGCCGTCCAAAGACATAAAGTAACATTTCCCGCGCCAGCATTTTATCAGCTGCCAAGATCGCCGGAAAGGCCCACAGCAAGCTGTCGCGATCCCAATATGCCGCGCTGACATAATAACGTGAACTGCGGCTAGTGACGGAAACAAGCTCTTCCGTGTCAAGCGTCACACCCAAGGCGTAAAATAGGCAAAAAAACAAATTTTCATGGTAAATTTTGGAAATTTTCTTGTCTTTGATGGGATAAGTTCTTTGAAGCAGCCAGTTTAGAGTATTTTCATATTCATAATCCCAGCCCTGCCTTAACATTTCTTTTGCCGAAGTTGCCGCGGCAACTTCCTCATAACCAAGGCCGAAAAAGACCGTCAGCGTCAAAGTTTCGCTAGCTTGAAGTGCGGCCTTACGCAAGATCTTAAGCCTTAAATTTTCGTTCTCTTCCAAGCCATTCATATCAGGGGCTAAAACCTCTGAAACATTGCTTGCTTCAACGCACATCGGGGCAAAACTAAAAAGCGGCAAGCCAAGACGCAGGTCAAAAACATAACTTTCGTTCCAGTTACTCCTGTAACAATGCTTTGCCCCCAAAATCTCTTTGTCTTCATTAACTGAATGCAAGGTTTTTGCCCAGCATAAATGCAAGCCTAAGCCAGCGTCTGCTCTTTCTTTGCCCATATTTGTAATGCTTATCTTCACGCCAAAACCGCGTTCATCAACTGGCGCAAGGATTATTCCTTCTATTATAAGGCTGTCCATTGTGCCAACTGTGCCGCTAAATGACGGAATCCAGTCGCCAATCCGCGACCAGCTAAGATTTGCCATCGCAAATTTTTCCCCATTGATTTCGAAAAAAGGCTTAATCAGCGGTTCTTCATCTGTGCCGCGGACATCTATCATGCCTTTGCTTGCCATGTGAAGAAAGGTAAAGTTTTCGATGGCTGCGTCACTTTCCCTAAGGCAAGGCAGGGCGACCATCATATTTCCGGTTGGGATGTATTTCATGCCTGTAATCCTCCAAATCCATTAATTTCCATTTAAGCGTTTAAACATCTTTCGCTTGATTATAGACTATATTTTAGCCCTTGTCAAATATATTTTCGGCATATTGCGCAATTTTCTAAAAAATTTTTAAAAAATGTGTTGACAATACCCAAATCGCTGTGCTAGAATGACATTGAAAGTGGTTAAGCGTTTAAACAGAAAGGAGCTAACAATGCCCGAGAATGTGACGATTAAAGAAGTAGCCGAAGAAGCCGGTGTATCTATTGCCACTGTGTCCTATGTCCTTAATAAGAAAAAGGCCATTTCCCAAGATACCACCCAGCGCGTAATGGAAGCAATCAGCAAGCTTGGTTATGTGCCAAACCTTAGCGCAAGAAGCCTAAGCAGCAATGATTCTTTATTAATCGGCGTCCTGGTCCCGCAAACCGAGCCCGGCAGCACGATGATGTTCCAAAACGGCTTTTACGGTGAAATTCTTGGTGCGATTGAATGCGAAGCAAGAATAAACGGCTATCATCTGATTGTTTCCGGCACTGACCCCGAAGAAAGTTATCTTGACCTTGCAAGGAAACGCAACCTGGACGGCATTATCGCCATCGGCGTTTATCCCAGCGATTTTTATCTTGAAGCAAGCAGCCACGATATCCCGCTTGTGCTGGTTGACAGCTACTGTTCAGGCCAGCACCATCACTGCGTCCGGATTGATGACGTATATGGAAGCTATCTTGCGACCAAATACCTTACCGACATGGGACATCAGGATATTGCTTTCTTTTGCGGAAAGCTGCGTAATGACGGCGTAATGCAAAAAAGGCTTGAGGGCTACCGCCAAGCTTTGGAAAAACGTAAAATCCCTTTCCGTAAAGAATTGGTCTTCGAGGGTTTGATTGATTTTGAAAGCGGAATTAACTTAGCCAACAAATTAATCGACCAGAAAATGCCCGCCACAGCTGTCCTTACCGCGGCTGACATTCTGGCAATCGGCGCGATTAAGGCTTTTTCCGCAAGAAAAATCAATGTCCCCGATGATATTTCAATCATGGGCTTTGATGATTTAGAAGTTTCCAAATACATACCGCCCGGATTAACGACCGTAAAACAGCAAATTTCCTTAAAAGGAAAAAGAGCGGTTGAAATCCTGGTTCAAAGCATTAGAGAACCAAACCTGACTAAGCGCGAGGAAATATTAGCGGTTGATATCGTTGAACGCGGTTCAGTCCGCAAATTTTAAAGCAGGTAAAGATGGATAAAATATTTTTCAGCAAAAAATTAGCATATTCATATGCCTTTGACGGCGGGATAGCCGAACTTAATGAAGCGGACGGCAGTCTTATCATTTCGTTGCCCTATCAGGCTGCTTTTGGCGGCGGTGAACGTTTTAATACCCTAAACCTAAAGGGGCAGACGATAAATATTGCCATTGAAGAAAAATTTTGTGAGCAAGGTGATAAATCTTATTGCCCAATGCCTTTTTTCTTGACCGATAGTGGTTTTGGGCTTTACGCCGCGGATTTAAGGACAATGTCCTTTACCTTTAATGAGGAAAGCATTGTTATTAATGGCATAAATTACGGCACGGAGCTGGTTTTATTTTCCGGTCCGCCCAGAGCGGTTATTTCTGAATATATGTCCCTTTTTGGCACGCCGGCCCTGCCACCGGACTGGGCTTTTCTGCCTTGGATATCGGCCCACCGCTGGAATACCCAGGAAAAAGCCGAGTTACAGCTTTTACTGCTTAAGCAATATGATTTCCCCGCCGGAGTCATGGTTCTTGAGGCATGGAGCGATGAAGCCACTTTTTATATCTTTAATGACGCACAATATGATGTCAGAGAAGACGGCGCATTTAAATATGAAGATTTCTCCTTTCCGGAAAACGCCAGATGGCCGGACCCCAAAGCAATGATTGAAAAAATCCACGCTGCCGGGCTGCGCGTTATTTTATGGCAATGCCCAGTCTTTAAATTGCTTAGCCCCGATGAAAATCAAAACGCCCAAAATGATCTTGACCGGAAAACCGCTTCGGCGCGTGGGCTGTGCGTAAAATTGGCTGACGGAAATCCTTATGAGATTCCGGCGGGCAACTGGTTTGCCGGGTCAATGATTCCTGATTTTACTAATCCCGAAACCGTGAATGAGTGGTTCTTACGCAGGCAATACTTGCTGGATATAGGGGTTGACGGTTTTAAGACTGATGGCGGTGAATTTATTTACCGTGACGACCTAAGATTTCATGACGGACGGGACGGCGCGGAAATGAAAAACGGCTATTCCCAAAGCTATGTTAAGGCTTACACGGATTTTGTCACGGATAAAAGGGTTTTATTTAGCCGCTCCGGTTTCGCCGGGCAGCATATGCTCCCCATTTTGTGGGCAGGAGACCAATTATCGACTTTTTCCGAGCTTCGTGCCCAATTAAAGGCCGGGCTTTCAGCCAGCATGAGCGGGATTATTTTTTGGGGCTTTGATATCGGCGGATTCGCCGGACCGCTTCCTAGCAGAGACCTTTATCTTCGTGCAACCCAGATGGCTTGTTTTTGTCCGATTATGCAATGGCATTCTGAACCCATCGGCGGGCAATTTAAGGAACTGCTTGCCACCAATGAAAACGACAATGAAAGAAGCCCTTGGAATATTGCCAGCAAAGCAAGCGACGCTTTACTTCTTTCGCGGCTTCGCTTTTACCACAAGCTCCGGGAAAAGCTTGTTCCCTATTTATCCAGTCAGGCGAAGAAATGCGCGGCTTTAAACCGTCCGCTGATTTATCCGCTTTTTTATGCTTATCCGGCGGATCAAGACGCGCTTTTAATAGATGATCAATTTATGCTTGGCGATGATTACTTAGTCGCCCCAATCCTCACGGAAAATACGGCTGGACGCAGCGTTTATTTGCCGGAGGGAAAATGGAAAAATTACTTTGGCAATGAAGAATATGCCGGAAACCAAACGATTTTTATTAGTGATGAGTGGCATATACCAGTATTCGAAAGGCAGGTTTAAAATGGGTGTAAAAGCAATTTCATTTTTTAACTCAGTCAGAAAGAATTGGGGGCTTTACTTATTACTTGCTCCGGCGATTGTGCTTTTGATTTTGTTTACGTATAAGCCAATGTACGGAATTACCATCGCGTTTAAGGATTTCAACACCAGCCTTGGGATTACAGACAGCCCTTGGGTCGGGTTTAAGCATTTTGAACGCTTCTTTAACTCTTTTCTTTTTGGCACAACGATTAGAAATACAATCACCTTAAGCCTTTATAATTTAATCGTTGCTTTCCCGCTTCCGATTATCATGGCTTTATGTATTAACCAAATGCGGGTTAAATATTTCCGCAAAGTCTTCCAGATCGTCACCTATATGCCGCATTTTATCTCAACTGTTGTCCTTGTTGGCCTAATGCTGCTTGTTTTGTCCCCCAGCGTTGGGGTCGCCGGGCTGGTGGCCAGGGTTTTTGGGGTTGACCCGGTCAATCTGATGGCAATACCGGAAGCCTTCCGCCATCTCTTTGTCTGGTCCGATGTCTGGCAGAATACCGGCTGGGACAGCATAATTTATCTTGCTGCCCTCTCGGCAATAAGCCCGGCGCTTTATGAAGCTGCCGATATCGATGGGGCGTCAAAATTTCAAAAGCTTCTCTACATTGATATCCCGATGATTCTTCCGACCATGATTGTCCTCTTAATCTTAAGGTCGGGGAATCTGATGAACATTGGTTTTGAAAAAGTATTTTTAATGCAAAACTCGCTTAACATCATGCAAAGCGAAGTCATTTCGACCTATGTCTACAAAATTGGTTTGCTTAATATGCAGTATAGCTTATCAGCTGCGGTTAACCTCTTTAATAATGTGATTAACTTTATCCTGCTGATCACCGTTAACCAAATTTCGAAGCGGGTCAGCAATAGCAGTTTGTGGTAGCCGCTGGCAGTCTTTGGTATTCGTAACTGCGTTATAGGCAAATATAGAAAGGAATAGAAAATGGAAAATTCTGGAAAAATTCATAAGACTAAGTCAGATGTCGCATTTAATATAGTTGTTTATGGGCTTGCCAGCATTGCTTTACTGATTGTGGCATATCCGATGTGGTTTATCCTCATCGCCTCTTTTAGTGACCCTTCGGCGGTTTATAATGGCAGGGTGTTTTTGTGGCCAGTTGATTTTACCCTGCTTGGATATCAAGAAATCTTTAAGCGCGGTGATATCTGGCTTGCCTACCGCAACACGATTGCTTATGTCATCGTTGGGACATTCATCAGCCTTTTTGTCAATCTTTCCGCTGCTTATTCGCTGTCAAGAAAAGATTTGGTCGGCCGGAAGTTCATCACTTTATTCTTCATCTTTACGATGTTTTTTAATGGCGGCTTGATTCCGACTTACTTAAATATTTCCGATTTTGGGCTGCTTAATACTTTTCTGGTCATGGTCTTACCCTTTTCGGTCATGGCCTTTCATATCATCGTTGCCCGGACGTTCTTTCAAAACCTGCCGGAAGATTTGCTCGATGCTGCCAAAATAGATGGCTGCGGCAATTTGCGATTCTATTTTATCATTGCCCTGCCCCTCTCCAAGGCTGTCATCGCCGTTATCGGTTTATGGACAGCGGTCGGGCATTGGAATTCATATTTTAACGCTTTGATTTATCTGCCCCGGGCCCCAGAGCTTCTGCCCTTGCAGCTGGTTTTACGCTCGATCTTGGTCGTCAACCAATCAACCACCATGTGGGGCGGTGATGATATCGCTGTCCGCGCCCAGCAAATAGCCGACCTTTTGATGTATAGCAGCATTGTTGTCTCAACCGTGCCGATTATGTTACTTTACCCCTTTGTCCAAAAGCACTTTAACCAGGGCGTCATGATAGGGGCAATAAAAGGGTAAAAACGGAAGCATAGCTTCCGGGGAAGCAAGGCTTCCGGGGAAGAATCGCAAGCGATTCTTAGCTTAAAACTGCGGACTTAATATTTAGCTGCGGAGAGAAAGGAGGATAATAAACGCAGTAATGGCAATATATTTACATTTATCTTATTTATAAAATAAAAAGGAGATCATTATGAAAAAACATTTTAGACCTACTGTCACACTGCTTATGATAATACTTATTACTGTAAGCATCTTAAGCGGCTGCGGAAGCACTTCCGGTAACACCGACACCGCAACCCCGTCTGGAGCGGGAACAACTGATTCTGCTGCCGCGGGTGAAACAACCCAGACGGCTGATGACGAATTTTTTAACCGGACCGGCTACCCCATTGTCAACACCCCTTATGAAATGGATATTATGCACGTCCGTTTTGAAGGACACGGTGAAGAATTTAAAGACAATCAATGGTTTGCCGAATTACAAGAAAAAACAAACGTAAACCTCAACTGGATTACCCCTACCGCTAATGCTTTTACCGAGCAAAAAGCGATTATGTTTGCCAGCGGCGACCTGCCCGGAGTTATCTATGGCTCAAACGGATTTACCGATGATGATATCATCAATAATATTGGTTATTTCCTGCCCCTTAATGACTTAATTGATGAGTTCATGCCGAACCTTAAACGGGCGTTTGAACTCCAGCCGGAACTTAAGGCTGCTGTCACTCATCTTGACGGCAATATTTATTCTCTTCCCTCACTCATCAGCATCAGGGCTGCTGCCGGGGCCCAGCCGATCATCAATAAAACTTGGCTTGACAATCTTGGTTTGGCTGCTCCCGAAACTACGGACGAGTTATATGATGTCCTTTACGCTTTCAAAAACAACGACCCTAAAGGTGACGGCTCGCTTGTCATTCCTTTTACCGGCGGAGCTTCTGATGCCACGACTTTCTTTGCCGAAGGCCCAATCAGCACTTTCTTTGGCGCACGCGGCAATCACGCTGAAGGCCTTGGCGTCCGTAATGGCGTGGTTACTTTTGCTCCTGTTACTTTGGAAAACAGGGAAGCAATCCAGTTCATGCGCAAGATGTTTGAAAATGGCTTAATGGACAATGAATTTTATACCCAGTCATGGGGACAGTCATTCAGTAAAAGGGTAGATAGCGAACAAGCACTTGTTGGATTCGAACTCGGATGGACTCCTGACGCAAGCTTTGGCCAATGGGCAGACCAGTATATCGTCATTGCACCTCCGGCACGTCCCGACGGCCAACGCTTTAGCGGACAAATGCCGGGCAAGATTACACGGAACGAATTTATGATTACCGTTTTCTGTGAATATCCCGAAATTGCAGCCCGCTGGGCCGATGAATTCTTTACGATTGAAGCATCACTCCAAAATCTTATTGGCCCGGTAGACGGCCGCTGCATGGAAATAACTGCTGACGGCACATGGAGAGAAATGCCGCCGACCCCAGAAGAAGATGTCGGAATGAGATCATGGCGGACCGCAACCGTTGATTACGGCCCCAAATTCTTCCCTGATAATTACGAAGATTTCGGAATCAAGCTGGAACTTTATCCCGAGGGCGGCAATATGCTTAAGCTAGCCATCCAAGAGATTGCAATGCCTTACATTGACCCGGCCGAGGAGTTCCCAAACCTTGCCTTTTATACCCCTGAGCAGACGGAAATCATTAATGCCCACCGTGCTGATATCCGTACTTTGGTGAATTATACCCTGGCTAAATGGGTTTCACATGGCGGAATTGAACACGAATGGGACACCTTTATTGAACAGCTTGAAAGCGTTGGTTATTACCAATGGCTTAATGCCCACCAAGAAGCTTATGACGCTTATATGGCTAATATGAATTAGGCAAAACTGACTTTAAGAGAGTGCTAGCCTTAGGGCTAGCATTTTCTTAGTGTATAGCTAGGCATTATTATATATCCATGCCCTAATTGTACTTAAAATAAAAGATTTTTTCTGGTAAACTATAATAAAAAAGCGAGGTTAACTTAATGAATCAAGATAAGCTAAAGCGAATTGACGCGGTACTGGCGGACGCGATCGAAAAAGAGCATAACGCCGGGGCTAGCGTGATGGTTTTTAAGGACGGCAAAGAAGAATATTATGTCAATGCCGGACACGCCGACATCGCCGCCGCCAAACCAATAAAACGCGACACTATCTTCCGGATTTATTCGATGACCAAACCTGTCACCAGCATAGCGGTAATGCTGCTTATTGAGCGCGGGCTTTTAGATGTCCAAGACCCTGTCAGCGCATACCTGCCCGGCTTTGCGTCACAAAAAGTTGCAACTAAAGACGGCCTTGTTCCGTTAAAGCAAGAAATGACAATTAACCATCTTTTGGGAATGACGGCAGGAATGCCCTACCCGGACGATCTTAATACCCTCACCGGAAAGGAAGTTGATGCGGTTTTTAATGAAGTGGATTCTAGCCTTAAAATTCCCGGCGGGGGAAAAATCACTACCTATGAGTTTGCCAACAAATTGGGGCAATGCCCTTTGCTTTTCCAGCCGGGCGAGGCTTATGTTTATGGGACTTGCACCGACATTATGGCAGCGATTGTGGAAGTCATTTCCGGCAAAAGTTATGGCGAGTTTTTAAATGATGAATTTTTCGGGCCGCTCGGCATGAAAGATACAGCTTTTTATGTCCCGGCGGACAAGCAGCCGCGCTTGGCAAGGACTTATGAAGAAACTGCGTCGGGCTTGATAGAATTTACCGAACCCCGGCTTGGCATCCAAAACCGGATGGAATCACCGCCAGCTTTTGAATCAGGCGGCGCAGGGCTTGCTTCGACCATTGATGATTATATGAAATTTCTCAAAATGCTGCTAGGCAAAGGAACACTTGACGGAGTGCAGATTTTATCAAAAGCCGCCTTTGATTATTTTACAACGGCGCGGATTTTAAAAGAACCACAGTTATGCAAAGAAACCTTATATGGCGGCCCATCAGGTTACCGTTATGGGAATTTCATCGATGTCTTAATGGAACCAACGCAAATGACAGCCTTTGGGCGGGCCGGGGAATTAATCGGGGCAGGGTGGCTGGGAACGCAATTCTTTATCAGCCCTTTAGACGGCCTTATTTTCCTTTATATGACGCAAAGCGTCCGCATAAGCACAAAGTGTTATGTGCGGAGGCTTAGGAATATTGTTTATTCGGCATTGTAAATGTACGCAAGGCTTCCAGGGTATCGGCTTCGGGCATTGTGGTTTGGGGCAGATTGAAGGGGCAAATATGAAATCCATATTTGCCCCGTTTTATGTTTATGAAAAATATTTTGTAAGATAAATGCAATTCGAGAGTCTTATAGGCGAGGAGGTGAAAAAGTGACCGAGTTTGAACAGATATATAAGGCATA
>WRLH01000047.1 GCA_009777715.1 Lachnospiraceae bacterium | reverse complement strand
TAATTACCAGAGTAATCTAATAAATTAAGGACATACTGAGTTATAAACGGATTAGCCATCTTTTTTTCCGTTTTATGAAAAACTTTGCACCAAATTTGCACCAAAAATTTTGTGGTCCAAAAAAAATTGTGGCAAAAAAATTGCACCAAAATTGTTACCAAAAAAATTTGTACCAAAAAAAGTTTTTACCAAAATTTGGCAAAATTAGAAAGGAAGGATATAAAATGGCAAATTTATCTGAATTAGAATTACAGAATCTGCGCCACTTAATTGGCGGTTATGACACAGTTCATTGCAAAATGAATGAATACGCGGAAGTCGCCGAGGACAAGCAAATCAAAAAATTTTTTGAAAAAGGCGCCCAATCGGCAATGGATAACAAAAATACTTTAATGGAATTCTTGCAGTAGAAATCTTTAACTAGAAATGTAAGTAAGAAAGGAGCATACAATGATTGACGAAAAAACAATGGTAACTGATACTTTAGCTGGCATTAACGGTGAGCTTGTCAGATTTGCAAGCATGATTCCGCAAACAGAAAACGAAGAGCTAAAGCAAACCTTAACCCAGTTTAGGAATGCCTGTGAGCAGTCACAGGAAGAAATTTTCCAAATCGCCCGCGAACGCTCTTATCACGTTCCGGCCCCGAAAGCAGCGCAGAAAGACGTTGACCACTTGCGTTCATTATTTGAAAGTGGAGTTATGTAAAAACGGAAGCAAAGCTTCCGGAAAGAATGCCAGCACACCTTTGGTGTGCTGCATTCTTGTTGAAATGGCGTCCAAAATCGGCGACTTTTGAAAATGCCAGCACACCTTTGGTGTGCTGTATTATTGTTGAAATGCTATCCTAAATCGGCGACTTTAAAAAGCTCGCCTAGCGGCGATTTTTGCAAGAATCGCAACACATCTTTGGTGTTTATGTTTTGTTAAAATATTACCTCGAATCAAGAAATCTGCACCAGATTTCTGATATCGGGACGGGCAATCATTGAATAATTCGTATAATAAACCACAAAGCCCGGTTTTGCTCCATTCGGTTTTTTGACATTTTTCCGTTCGGTATAATCAATTTCTACTTTTTCTTGGTTACAGCCCTTGGAATAATACCCGGCAAGACTGGCCGCTTCTTCAAAAGCCCGGTCCGGCAATTCTTTCCCTAAAGTTTTGATGATTACGTGCGAACCGGGGATTCCTTTCGCGTGAAACCACCAGTCGCCGCCGTCCGCAAGCTTAAACGTGATATCTTCATTCTGGAAATTATTTTTCCCGACATAAATATGAAAACCGTCACTGCTCAAATAATGAAGCGGCCGGCTTTTTTTATTTTCCCGCCGTCCGGCCTTTTTAAGATTCTTGCGCCGGATATAACCGCTTGTTATCATTTCTTCTTTGATTTCGGCCAAATCTTCTTCCTCTAAAGCATGGTCAAGGGAAGCGGCAATCGACTCTAAATGAATGATTTCCGCCTTTACATCTTTAGATAAATCATTAAGCGCGTCCGCCGTCCGTTTCATTTTATTGTATTTGTCAAAATATTTTTTGGCATTTTCCCCGGCGGTTAAAAGCGGGTCTAAAGGAATCGTAATCATTTCGCCGCTATAATAATCAAGAGCTTCCAAGTTTTCCTGCCCTGGCTCGCAACCATAACCATATGTATTAAGCAATTCGCCGTAAACGCGGAAGCGGTCTTTTTTTTCGGTATCTTTAATCTGGTTTAACTGTAAATCATATTTTTTCTGGTTTCTTTCCAGATGGGTTTTAACGATTTTCCTAAGGTCAGCCGACTTTTGGCGGCTTTTGTTAAAAATGCTCCGAGTAAGATAATACTCTTCCAGCATTGCTGATGGCGAAGCATAAGAAACCGCTTTGAAGTCGCGGTAAATATCCATCTTAAGCACAGAAAAATCATAAGGATTGCCGTCTTTTAAATATATGTTCAAGGTAAAATCATTATTTTTTATTTGGTTTAGATAACTTTCGAAAACACGATAAAGAGATGTGATAAGCTCTTTTCCCTCACTAAGGACCACCGCCGACTCATCACCATCAAGGCCGCCCCGCTCACATATCTCTTGCGCGGCGGCTGGTGATATCCCAGTATAATTCATATAAATAGCCTGATGGAGCGGCATTGCTTTTGACGAGATCACGTTTTCAAATTCCGCAAAAGAGGTCGCCAGCGGATTTTTTTTGGCAACGGTTTCCGCGACAAAATAAGGCCGCCCGGGCAGGACCTCCCGCACCGAGCTGACAAGCCCGGAAATATGCTTAATGCTGTCGATAATCATGTTTTCATCATTAATAAAAATGATGTTTGAATGCTTGCCCATGATTTCAGCAACAAGCCTTTTTTCCTGATAATCACCCATTTCATTCAAGTGGCCGATGTGGATATGGATAATCCGCTCAAGACCGGGCTGGGTGATATCCAGGATTCGCCCGCTGTTTAAGTGCTTCCTAAGCAACATACAAAAGCCTGGGGCAGTAAGCGGCGCGGTTTTGTTATTTTCCGTCAGATAAATCAAGGGCAGGGCCGCGTCAGCCGAAATAAGCAGGCGTTTTGTCTTAGACGGCTGATTTTCGCGCGGATTGGTTTTTATCGTCAGAATTAACTCGTCATTTTCCGGCTGGGAAATTTTGGTAATTCTTCCTCCGGTTAATTCTGCTTTCAGTTCACTTACTATGCTAGCGATTGTTATTCCATCAAATGCCATTTTGCACCTTTATTCTTCATCTAAAAAATCAAATTCAAAATCATTCTTATCCCCGCTTGCGGCGGACTCTTTTTGGTCTTTTGCTTGCTTTTGCTCTTGCTCTTGCCCATGCTCATGCTCATGCCCCTGCCCATGCCCATGCTTATTTTTTCTTTCCCGCTTCGCCCCGATTTTACCCACCAGCTCAGTCAATTGCTTGCTATGCGGCAGCCATTTAATCTCTGCCTCGCTAACAACTTTGAATTTAACCACCAGCACAAAGTAAACCAATGCGCCAACCAAAACGGCAATTATCAAAGCTGGGAGGTTCATCTTTAACAAGAAATAAAAACCATGGTATGTGCCAAATGCCAAAGCTGCCATCACGATTGAAATAAGCAGAGGGCGGAAAAAAGTCCGGTCCCATTCCTGGCGGTATTCAAGGTGGCGGCGGACTGACAAGGCATTTAAAAGACACATCAAAAAGGCAAAGAGTAGCGGGGCAACCGCCATCGCGTAGGTTGAAAAATCAGTATAAAACAAGACCAAATCCAACACTACGGTTTGTAAAACTAAAGCAATCGCCGCGTTAACCACCGGGCTGTTGACCCGCCCTGTCCCTTGCAAAACGGCACTGGATAAAGTTGATAATGAATAAAAAACTACCCCCGCCGCCATGATGATTAGCAAATTCGCGCTAAGATCCAAGGTTTCCCTCTGCGGATAAAGGAGCAGCATGACTGGCTTTGACAAGGCCAAAATCCCCATTGCGGCCGGAATCGCAATAAACATCGTTGAGCGGATGGCTTTGGCGACTTTGTCCCGGCATAAATCAAGCCGTTTCACGGCAAAATCCCCGGCAATGCCCGGAATGAGGGCCGCCGACATGGCCGCCGCCAGCGCGATGGGAATATTGGAAATTTTCGTTGATTTTTCAACTGCACTCATTAAAACTGCGATTTCTGAAACACTTACTTCCTTTGCCGCCATCACCGAGCTAAAAATAGTGGCATTTATGAAACTGTTGATATTGTAGATACAGGTGCTAAGGATGAAAGGCGTTACAACAAAGAGGATCATTTTAAAGATTGCCTGATAACTTAGCTCTTCGGGATGTTTGTCCTGCTCAATCCGGCGTTTGATTGTTTTTTTGTTAAGATAATAAATCGCCCACATGAAAATGATTCCGGTCAGGACGCCAAAACCAGTTCCCAGCGCCCCGCCGATTGCCCCATTAACGCTCCGCCTTGTTGCTTCCTCTGCCCCGGCAATATTAAACGGCATTAGCCCGGTCAGCCAAATGGCAAGCAAAATGCTGACTAAGGCATTTAATATCTGCTCTAATATCTGGGAAACTGATGTTTGTGCCATCGTCCGGTGAGCTTGGAAATAACCGCGCAGGACCCCAAGGATTCCCGAAAGGAATATCGTCGGGGCAAAAAACTTTAGGACTGTCGCCGCCCCGGCAAGGCTTAATAATTTGTCGGCAAAGAAAAAAACTAATAAGCTTGCGCTTCCGCCGACAAAAATCACGTAAAGCATTGCGCCTTTAAAAATCCGGTGGGCGTTTTTGTACTCGCCGCCAGCAAGATGCCCGGCCACAACCTTGGAAATGGCTGACGGAATGCTATATGATGAAATCAAAAGCACAATTGTATAAGCCCGGTAAGCAAAGGCGTAATAACCATTACCTTCGTCGCCGATTATTGCCGTCATCGGGCTGTTGTATAAAAGGCCAATAATACGACTAAGGATTCCGGCTACTGCCAGAATCCCCGCCTGCATTATGAAGCCGTCTTTCTTAATTTGTTTTGTCATGATTTTAAATCAACCAATCATACATTTCCTGGTATTTGAGCGCTGATACCTGCCATGAAAAATTCGCCGCCATCGCCCGGTCAATCATTTTATTCCACTCGCGCTTTTTGTCGTAATAAATCCGCTCGGCGAAACGAATGGTGTTAAGCATTTCATGGGCATTGTAGTTAAGGAAGCTAAAGCCTGTTCCGGTTGAATAGATTTCGTTATAAGGCTCGACCGTATCTTTTAGGCCGCCTGTCTCGCGGACAATCGGAAGCGTCCCATACCTTAGGCTCATTAATTGGCTAAGGCCGCAAGGCTCAAATAATGAGGGCATCAAAAAGGCATCACAAGCTGCATAAATCTTGTGTGAAAGGGCTTCGGAATAATATAAATTCGCCGAAACCTTGTCATTGTATTTCCAAGCATAATGGCGGAACATATTCTCGTACTTCTCTTCACCTGTCCCCAGGATAACCAGCTGGACATGATCCATTAAAATCTCATCCATCATATGCGCAATAAGGTCAAAGCCCTTTTGGTCAGTAAGGCGTGAGACAATCCCGATCATCATCATTTTTTCGTCTTGCCTGATTCCTAATTCTTCTTGCAGGGCCCGTTTGTTTTTTATTTTTTCCTTGCGGAAATTCCGCGCATCATAATTAAATGGGATATACTTGTCAGTCGCCGGGTTAAACTCATCATAATCAATTCCGTTTACAATTCCCCTTAAGTCATTAGCCCTTGCGTTTAGGAGGCCTTCCAAGCTCTCACCGTAGAATTTGGTTTTGATTTCTTCGGCATAAGTCTCGCTGACCGTCGTAATCGCGCTTGCATAAACCAAGCCGCCTTTTAAAAGATTGGCGTCCCGGTATGCCTCAAGCTTGTCGGGGGTAAAAAAGTAGGGCGGAAATTCAGTCAGCTCCTGAATTTCCTTGACGCTCCATTTGCCTTGGAATTTGAGGTTGTGAATCGTCATCGCGGTTTTGATGCCGCGGAAAAATTCATTTGCCTGGAATCTTTCATTAAGATAGACGGGAATAAGTCCCGTCTGCCAATCATGGCAATGAATGATATCCGGCCGGAAATCAATCACCGGAAGAATCGAAAGCACCGCTTTTGAAAAAAATGCGAATTTTTTGATTTCCAGATACCCGTCATTGCCATAGGGATGAATGCCGGAAAAAAAACTTTCATTGTCAATAAAGTAGTACTTGATTCCATCAAGCTCGTATTCGAGAATCCCGACATATTCATTTTTCTTGTTAAAATCCATCGTAAAATGGGTTCTATATGTAAGCAGCGCTTTTATTGGCTGGCTCATACATACATATTTGGGGAGAACGACCCGGACATCATAGTATTCTGTGTCGATATTTTTCGGCAATGAACCAACAACATCGGCAAGTCCCCCGGTCTTAATAAATGGCACTCCCTCAGAAGCTGCAAAAAGTATGTTCTTCTTCATCTTATGTCCTCCAGATTATGCGCTAAATCATCATTAATCTTTAGTATACATGAAAAAGATTTTTTTTACAAACAGTTTTATTAAAGCTAATAAGCGAGCTAATAGGCGAAGCTAATATGCGAGCTAATAGGCGAAGCTAATAGGCGAGCTAATATGCGCGATACTGCAAACGAATTTTGTCAGCTATTAAAGCAATAAATTCTGAGTTGGTTGGTTTGCCTTTTCCGGTATTGATTGTATAGCCAAATAAGGCATCAAGGGTCTCCATTCTGCCCCTGCTCCAGGCGACTTCAATGGCATGGCGGATCGCCCGCTCAACCCGGCTTGGGGTGGTCGCGAACTTGGTTGCGATGGTCGGGTAAAGGACCTTTGTGATTGAGCCTAGCATTTCGCTGTCTTCAACGGATAACATTATCGCGTCCCGCAGGTATTGGTAGCCTTTGATATGGGCAGGAACGCCGATTTCGTGAATCATGTCGGTGACATCACGCTCCAAATCATATGTAACAAAGGTGTTTACCCTGCCTTGGCCGCGTTTTTTCTGCTCGGCTTTGACTAATTCCTCTTTTCGGTTTAGACCGCTTGGGACTGTAATCATGATTTGGAATTCTTTGTTGGCACTCATTAAGTCGCCAAGAATCCGGTAAATATTTTCGTTGTCTCTTTCTGCGGTCATGGTTAATTTTTCCATTATAATTCCTCACTTTCCTTTCGTTGATAACAATATGTTCCAATTTTTGACTACAAATTTATTATAAACTTGTCGGGAAAGAGAATCAAGATTTAGGCATCGCGTAAATTGGGCAGATGTTTTAGGACGTAACTATTACAAGGCATTTAATCCAAAAAAATTTTTAAGGCTTTCATTATCAATCATTGC
The DNA here is from genome assembly GCA_009777715.1 of Lachnospiraceae bacterium. GTDB lineage: Bacteria > Bacillota > Clostridia > Lachnospirales > Lachnospiraceae > UBA935. The sequence goes on along the minus strand of WRLH01000047.1, from coordinate 11,207 downwards.
CTTATTTCTTTTTTGGCGTAACTCAAGCAAGCTTTCCCCAAACAATTTTGCTTCCTCATCTTTTTCCCCAATTATGCTTCTACTGCCTTGAATCCCTTTTAGATTAATGAGCTCACGCCAGTGTAATGTTATATGTCCAAGTTCGTGTGCCATAATGTTTCGTAGAATTTTTACGTATTCTGTATATTCATAGTTTTCTTTTACTGATTTATCCAAAAGAGTTTTTGGAATGTTGATTGTAAAATGATTATCAAAAAATACTACTCTTCCTGATTTTTCGTTTATTCCGATGCCATTTATGTATTCGATATAAATTCTTATTGTCCGCTTTTTGCTTAGACTTTCTTCTCTTGCTGCTAAATGCTCAATCTCTTTTAAGTCGTTGCGCTTATGGGCTGCGTCCTTTTTTTTCTTTATTTCATTCCGTTCTTTTTCTAAATAAATGTGTATTTCATCTTGAATCATTCTTTCACAAGCCAAGCTGCAATTGGCTAAATGAAAATCTAAGGATCGCTTATTAATTTCTTTTGCCTTATCTTTAATGTACTTTAAATTCAATATTACCTCCATTTCGCCTTAACAATGGTATTTAATACCGCAATATAATCAAAGTTGCTTTTTTCTTCATCTGTTGATTCGTCATCATTACAAGCAACCAATGAAAAACTAAAGATACCGCTTAGGAAAGCCAGTTTTTCCCTGCTTGTTCTCCATAACGTTTCTTCCATAATTAATTTATCTGCTTCTTCAAACGAGCGCGAGTTCTCAATTAATGAACGCCAATTTCTTTCTGCATACATATCAATCCTCCTTGCTAAACAGTTATTAATTCATTATAACTAATATATCCAAAATCATAAAAATTGTTACTCCGCTTTCGGTACAAAGCGTTTCCGCAAAATAAGCCAGAACGTTCCGGCAATGCAAATCGATGAATAAGTCCCGCACACAATGCCGACCATCAAAGGAAGGGCAAATTCTTTAATCGAAGATACGCCAAAGTAATAAAGGACTGCAACCATCACAAACGTTGTGATTGAAGTAAAGACGCTTCGCGACAGGGTCTGGCTAATGCTGATGTTCAATATTTCAGCGAGGCTGTCTTTACGCTTCATCTCCGCCATATTTTCCCGGACACGGTCAAAAATGACGATTGAAGCATTAATCGAATAGCCAACTATTGTCAGCATACAAGCAATAAATGTTGAGCCAACCGATACCTTAGACACCGCGTAAAAAGCCAAAACAACCAACACGTCATGGAGTAACGAAAAGGTCACGCTTGCGCCAAAACGGACATCTTTAAAGCGAAGCCAAATATACAAAGTAATGCCGATACAGGCAAACAGCACCGCCAGAATCGCGTCACGCTGCATTTCATTGGAAATCGTTGAGCTAATTGTTTCGGCCGTAATCAGTTCAGGGTCAGCGGCAAATTGCTCCGCCATGCTTTGGTTAAATGCTTCCCGTTCATACGCATCAAGGCTGCGGGTTTTAAAAATTACGTCATTAGTCCCGGCAACCTTTTGGGTCTGGACATTCGCGTCACCTGTGATATTTTCTATCAGGGGGACAACATTATTATCAATTTCCGCAAGGCTTAAATCTTCATTAAATACCACCTTTGTCGAAGTCCCGCCCAAATATTCAAGGCTTAGGTTAAACGGTGAACCTATGTTAACCTGGTTCAAATACATAAAGACAAAGCCAGTAATAATAAGAAGGCTTGAAACAACGAAAAAGACCGTTTTCTTTCCGACAAAATCAATAACCTTTCTTTCTTTTGCCGTCCCGTAAAATTTGATGCTTTGAAAGCCAAGGGCAAACAAGATATTCATTATCCACTTGGTCACAAACAGGGCGGTCAGCATCGACAGGATAATGCCCAAAGCTAATGTCGCGGCAAAACCTTTAATCGGGCCTGTCCCCAGCATATAAAGGACGGCGGCGGCAATAAGGGTTGTGATATTAACATCGACAACGGCGGACAGGGCCTTTTTGTAGCCGGATTTGATAGATGAAGGAATCGTTTTCCCGGTCGCCAATTCTTCACGGATGCGGGCAAAAACAATGATATTTGCGTCAACCGCCATCCCAATTGACAAGATAATCCCGGCAATGCCCGGAAGCGTCAAAGTAATTTCAAAAGCATCGAGCAAGACAATAATTAAGGAAGTGTATAATAATAAAGCAAGCCCGGCGGCAAAACCGGGAATGAGATAAACCGCAATCATAAAAGCGATAATAATCAAAAGGCCAAACGCGGCCGCCTTAAGGCTTGAAGTAATCGCTTCTTCACCTAATTGCGCCCCGACGACATTGGAACGAAGCTCTTCTAATTCGAGCTTTAGGCCGCCAATCCGGATCGTTGACGCCAGCCTTTCTGCTTCTTCGAAAGTAAAATTCCCAGAAATAACCGCCTCGCCGCTAGTGATTTCGCTTTGGACGGCTGGATTGCTGACGATTTCATCATCATAAACAATGTAAATGATTTCCCTTGTCGGGGCGGCAATCCGGGTTGCTTCGGCGAATTTGGCTGTCCCTAAAGGCGACATGGAAAGAGCAACCACCGCTTCATTATTGCCCATATGGTCTTGCTGGTAAGTGGCAACGGCATGGATTACGTCCGTCCCGCGCAGCACTTCTTCAAAATTGTGGTTTAAAAAAACTAGCGAACCGGGTTTCCCAAGCTCTTCGAGAATCGCATTAGCGTCAGAAACGCCGGGGATTTCGATATTGATCCGGTCACTTCCTTCTTTATAAACAATCGCTTCATTGCTATAGTTCTCAATCCGCTTTTGCATTTTGTAAATAGTGTCAGCCATATCTTCCGCGCTGGGATTTTCATCGCCGACTACTTGATAAGTAATGCTGACACCGCCAGCCAAATCAAGGCCTAGCTTTATGCCAAAGATTGAGCCGCTTTGGGTATTGCCAAACCCGATGAATGATGTGTAGGCACATACGCCTAAGATGATGATAAAGGTTGTCAGGTAGATTATTGCTCTGCTTTTTTTCATGGTAAAATTTTCCTTTTCTCGTATTTTTTTGAATTTCATGTAAGATTGCGGGTCAAGCCCGCAATGACAGGGCTTGTGTTTCGTCATTGCGGCCCCCCAGCCGTAATCTCAGTACTTCACTTCGGCCCCTGCGCCGCATTCCCTGTCTCACTTGCTTTAATCATAATCGCGCATTCAACACGTTTACGCTGTAATTCACAAGCAAGGTCGTCACAATCAGTCAGGCTTTTGCATATTTTGTAGGCACTTGCCGCACAGCCGCCGGAGCAGTAAAACTTGGCAAAGCAGCTGCGGCATTTAGGTTTAGTATATACATTTATTGCTTTAAAATTATCATAAATCGCGGTTGCGGTAATACCGTCATTTAGGTTTCCCATTAGAAAATCCGGCTGGCCGACAAACTGATGGCATGGGTAAAAATCACCAGCAGGAGTGACCGCAAGATATTCTGAACCTGCCCCGCAGCCGGAAAGGCGTTTTGCCACGCAAGGCCCTCCGGTTAAGTCTATCATAAAGTGGAAAAAATTGATAGGCTTTCCTTTGCTTTTCTGCTCGATAAGATAAGCGGCAAGACGGTCATATTCCGCACAAATGGCCGGGATATCTTCTTTCCTTATCGCAAAACTTTTCTCATCTGTTTCATTGACTGACTCGGTCAACGCACCCGCTAGCACCCCTGCGCCAGCACCAGCCCCCGCCGTAACCACCGGCTCAATCGAAATCTGCTTAAAGCCCAAGCTAGCCAAATGCTTGACATCTTCGGCAAAGTCAAGGTTTAAGCGGGTAAAAGTACCGCGGACAAAATAATTGGCCTGCTTTCTGCTTTCCGCGAGCTTTAAGAATTTGCCAACCACCAAATCATAGCTGCCCCGCCCGTCATGGAGAGGACGCATCCGGTCATTTACGAAAGGGCGGCCGTCAATGCTTAGGACGACATTGCTTATTTCGCGGTTGATAAACTCAAACATTGCCTCGGTTAGCAAAATTCCGTTCGTTGTCAGGGTGAAGCGGAATTTTTTGGCAGCTTTTTCTTCAAGGCTTCGGCCATATGCCACTAATTCCTTGATGACTTCCCAATTAAGGAGCGGCTCGCCGCCAAAAAAATCAACTTCGAGATTTACGCGGTTACCGGAATTGGCAATCAAAAAATCAAGGGCGCGTTTTCCGGTCTTAAGGCTCATTAACTTGGGGGCGTTAGGGCATTTCGCGCCGTAATCGCCTTCTTCGGCGAAGCAATAGCGGCAAGCAAGGTTACAATCATGCGCGACATGAAGGCAAAGGGCTTTTACAACTGTTTCGCGGTCATTTATCTCATTCGCATAATCTTCGTAATTGTCGGGGGTAAAAAGCATTTTCGCGTTTACTAATTCCTCAATTTCGGGAATTAAGTTGTAAGCCGCCTCATCAACTAAATGAATAGCCCCGCTATTAACATCTAAAGCTATTTTGAAGCCATTGTTTTCATATAAATGTACCATTATTTATTCGCTTTTGTCTTTTGCTCGCAGCTTTGGTTGCCAACGGTACATGAGGTTTTGCAAGCTGATTGGCATGAAGTCTGGCATTCGCCGCAACCGCCTTTCTTTATTGTTTCGTTTAATGTCCCTGGCGTGATGGTTTTAATCTGTTTCATTTCGTTCTCCTTATTAATAAGCTCTTTATTATAAAATAAATTTGCCCAAATCTCAAGATTTTTTTGTCATTACGTATTTGACTTAGATTGCGGCGCGGAGGCCGCAATGACGAAATCACGCAATCCTTACGCTTCAGCGTCATTGCGTGCTTGACACGCAATCTCTTCCTTAGCTTCACCAGCCGGAATCGTAAGCAAGACCTTGCTAATGCGGTTATTGCTAATCCCTTTAGCCTCAAGGGTTACGCCATCAGAAGTTGTAACCGTCTCGTTATCTTCCGGCAAGCGGACCAAAGCCTCAATCATCAGTCCGCCAATCGAGTCATATTCAGAAGAGCTAAGCGAAAGGCCAATCGCGTCATTAATATCATCAATTTTAACATCTCCCTCAATAAGATAAGTGTTTTCATCGATTTTTTGAATCCATTGCTCTTCGTCTTCATCATATTCATCACGGATTTCCCCCACGATTTCCTCTAGCAAATCTTCAAAGGTAATCATGCCGACCGTCAAGCCGTATTCGTCAAGCACAAAAGCCATCGTATAAGGCTTTTCGCGCATTTCGTCCATCAAATCCGCATTTTTCTTGAGTTCGTAGGTATAAAAACCATCGCGCAGGATATCGGCGGCGCGGAAGCTTTCGCGTTCATGCTCGGCGACAAGGAAAAAATCCTTGATATTAATCAGGCCGATAATTACGTCCTTATCCTCGCGGTAAACCGGATAGCGGGTATATTTGTTCTCCGCAAAAATCTGGAGGATTTCACCGTAATTGGCTTCGGCGTTAATTGCGATCATATTAATCCGGGGAATCATGATATCGCGGGCTTTCGTATCGCTCAAATCAAAAACATTGTAAATCATCGTCCGCTCATCGGTTTCAATTGCGCCGTCCTCATGGCTGACATCAACGTAGGTTTTTAGCTCATTTTCAGTCATTATTTCTTTTCTGTTAAGGTCAACGCGCATTAATAACAAGGTAAAATAGGCAACTTTATCAACAAGGAAAATAACCGGGGTCAGGATTTTCATTAAAAATAACACCAGGACTGCATACTTTAGCACCATTTTCTCTGCATTTAAGCTTGCTAAGGTTTTGGGGATAATCTCCGCCCATAACAGGATAATGAAGGTCAAAACCCCGGTTGCAATCCCCACCGCAAAACTGCCAAATAACCTTAACACAAGGGCGGTGGTCAAAGCTGATGCGGTGATGTTGACAACATTATTGCCAACCACAACTGCGCTTAGCATTTTGCGGTAATTTTCGATGATATCAAGCGCGTGTCGTGCTGATTTGTTGCCCTCTTCGCTAAGTGTCCGCAAGCGTACTTTGCTGACGGTGGTAAAGGCGATTTCCGCAGATGAAAAAAATCCTGAACTTAAGATAAGGATGATAATGATTATTAATTGTATTGAAGCGTCGGTATCCAAGGTAATGCTCCTATGTTGGGTGATACAATTGCTCCCCCGGCTAAACCTTTTCACATTCTCACTTGTGCTAATGCGCAATTTAATCGGGAGCAATAACAATTCTACCCCACCTTAACTTAATTGTCAAGTTTGGGTGCTTATTAGCATATAATTAGCTAATCTAAGGTCGTAGCGGAGGCTATATGCTCAAAAATTTTCATCTTGATTTTAAAGTTACTTTTGTCCTTAAGTGTTTACTTTTTGCTTATCTTTTGACGGCGGGGCTTTTGCTTTTGCTGGCGCTTTTATTGTACCGCTTTGAACTGTCTGAGCAAATTGTCTCGATTGCAATTATTGTCATTTATGTAGTTGTGACTTTCCTGGCGGGCTTTTTCGCCGGAAAAAAAATGGGGGCGCGCAAATTCCTCTGGGGGCTATTGATGGGGGCGGCCTATTTCATCGTGCTTCTTCTCGTTTCCCTTGCGGTAGGCAAAGGCTTGTCCGGGGTCACTAATGATTTCGTGACGGTCATGCTGCTTTGCACCGGAAGCGGAATGCTTGGGGGAATGGTTTCATAAGCATAAGCTATCGGCAATATCCGCCGCTTGCTCAAAGTCCGTTTCGAAGTAAATTTTGTCGCGGATTTCATCAAGCTTTGCTTTTGTCCCGCCATTCCATGCTTTTAGCTCAATTTCATCAAGGGCAGCGTATGCAGCCACATCATCATAATTTTCACAAGCGTCTTTTATAATAAGAAGCTTTTCTTTAAGGTATGCTGTATCTTCATTTATTTCCACGCCTTGCCCGTTGCCTGTCTCATTCCCATCATTAAAGGCCAATTCTTTGGTAAAATTTTCCAAGTCATCAATAAATCCCGGCGCATTTAGCATCATAAATTCGATTTCATTTCTTCGCCCGGCTTCTTCTAATGCTAATGCCTTGCTTGATTCTGATTGCTTTCCGATATTGGCAAGTGCTGCTTTCATGGCATGGACGGTGGTAATGAATAAAGGGATATTCTGCTCGATGAGCGTATTCCTTAGGACAATAATCGCTTTTTCGGCATCTTTTCTAAAAATCGCCAGCATTTTGTCACTAGGCGCAGCCGAGGTTGTTGATACTGATTCTGTAACGGCCTGATACTTTATGGCTTCTTCCGGATATTTGTCACGGACGAACCTGGTTAAAATCGAATTTAGCCGCTGAATATTAATTGGCTTTGAAATAAATTCATCAAAACCATTTTGCTTAAACAATTCGGCATTGCCAACAAGGGCATTTGCTGTTAAAGCAACAATTGTTCCTTTATAACCTGATTCCCTAAGTCTTTTGGTTGTTTCCATTCCGTCCATTTCCGGCATCATATGGTCCATGAAAATAATATCATAGCTAGCTCCCCTTGCTATTTTTTCCAAAGCCTGATATCCACTTTGCGCCGTCTCGATTTTTAACTCATATGGCGACATCAAACCCTCGGCGACATAAAGATTCGTATCCACATCGTCAACAACAAGCACTTTTCCATAAGGCATTGGATCGCGGCTAATTTTCACCGTGTCGGCGTGTCTTGTCATGAAAGAAAAGCTTTCTAGTTGCTCGGCCAGCTCTTTTCCGATTACCGGGCAGTCAACCTGTTTTTGTAAAACCTCAAAATAAAAGACGCTGCCTTTTCCGTATTCACTTTCTACCCTGATGCTTCCCCCCATCAGCTCAATTAAGCTTTTTGATATGTTAAGGCCAAGGCCAGTCCCCTCGGTCGCCCGGTTGGCTTCTTGGTTAAAACGTGAATATTCGGTAAACATTCTTTCTTTATCCGCTTCTTTGATGCCCTGCCCGGTATCTTCGATCCTAAAGAGTAAGCTTATGCTGCCGTCAGCCCGCCGATACCGTGATATCGTAAGCTTAATATACCCCTCTTCGGTATATTTGACCGCGTTCGAAAGTAGATTATTGAGGATTTGCCTTAACCTAAGCTCATCACCGATTACCCGCGACGGCAGGTTTTCATCGATTTCTAAGATATATTTGATCGGCTTCTTACCAATCCGGACAATGCTTGCTTGGACGGCATCGCTTATCAGGCTGGGGATATCGTATTCCTCGCGGCTGATTTCCATTTTTCCGGTTTCGATTTTTGACATATCAAGGATATCATTTATGATCCCCAAAAGATGGGTCCCCGAATTATAAATTTTCTCATGGGCTGCGACTTGGTCAGGCGGCAGGCTCTCGCTTTGCAGCTGGATTTGGGCAATGCCTAGCACCACATTCATCGGAGTCCGGATTTCATGGGACATTGCCGCCAAGAAATTACTCTTCGCCCGGTTAGCTTCCTCGGCATTTTTGGCCGCCTTGGAAACTATTTCCAGTTTTTCATTATTAATATCAGCTGCCAGCTGGGTAATGACATATAAACCCCAGCAGACTAAGCTAACAAATGCGACCTGAACCGTGTATTCCGTTACATAATTCATGTCCGTGTAACCGCGGTATAACTGGAGGATAATTTTCATGGCGTTAATAATGATGATGGCGATACCGATGTTGCGCGTAAATTTCACGTCATAATAAAGGACAAAAAGGATTGTGACCGGAAAAACAAAGACATATGTAAATGTATTTCTTGAATCAAAGACCGCAAAGCAATAAACAGCAAGAAAACCAAACAACGCCAGATATTTGAATTTTTGCGATGCCCTGTTGCGCAAATATGTAAAGGTGCTGACAGTCAAATTAATAATAATTAAGCTGAACAAAATAATTATCGTATATAATTGCGTCCGGCCCTTTAAAACATCAGCGATATATCCCGCTGTTAATGCGATATTTATTGCGATCGTCATAAAAAGAATTTTGTGGTTGGTTTTTATCAGCGCCCACTCAAAATCCATTTTCATATAATGCTCCAATCAAGGCCTGGAGACTTTGAGCGTAGCTCAAATCTTCGGTCGAAAGAATTTCATTCTTTCGACCTTCCGTCCTAAGTATTTTCTTAAAACTATTATACTAGGTTTTGGAAAATTTGTCTATCAAACCCTTAATCGACCGGAATATCAAGCAGCTCCCTGACCGTCTTTACAATTTCCAGCTCCGCGCCGTTTGGGTGGAAATAGTTTTTGGTAAAACCAATCGAAAAATCATACTCTGGATCAGCAAATGCCGCCGAACCGCCATATCCGCCATGCCCAAAAATGGTCTCCCTTTTCCCATATCCGCCAATAAAATAACCAAGGCCCAACGTGCTTGTCCATTCGGGCGTGACAAGCCTTGATGAAACCGCTGATATTTTTTTGACCGTTTCAGGGGTAAGCAGCTTAATCCCGTTAGTGACGCCCGGCGAGCCCGGCAGCAACGCCGCATAAAGCCGCGCCATCGACAGGGCGTTAAAAACGCCGTTTACCCCGGGTATGCACGCCTGTAAAGAGGCCTTTTGGTTAATGCCTTCGCACATCGGCATACAGCATTCCGGATAGGTTTCATAACCCTCTGTATTGAAATTACTTTTGTCAAATCCCGGCTCATAGACCGTTGCAATTGGCCATGTTGCCATCACGTCATCCGGCACGCCAACAAATATGCTGTCTGTTCCCAGCGGTTTCTTAATTTCTTGTTCCAAAAATGCGGTAAATGACATCTTGCTTGCTAACTCAATTAACCGCCCGATAATCCAGCCATATGTAAAAGCATGATATTCCTGCCGTTCGCCGGGGGCAGAAATCGGCGTTTGGTTTGCAACTATTTCACACATTTTTTCAAAATTGCAAATATCCGCAGCAGTTAAATTGGGGGGGAGATGGGGTACGCCCGCCGTATGGTTAAGCGCGTGTTTGATGAGGATATTTTCTTTGCCGTTTTGGGCAAATTCCGGCCATATTTCACAGATTCTTTGTTCATAATCAAGTTTTCCTCTTTCAACAAGGATATGGAGCAGGGTTGACGCAAATCCTTTGGTGGTCGAAAAAGCCGGAAATAATGTCTGTTCGGTAACAGGTATCTTGCTTTCGGTATTGATTATCCCGGCATAAGTGTTAACAACCAGTTCGCCCTGATGATAAACGCAAAGCTGCATTCCAATTTCGCGGCCATCTTTTATCATTTCCTCAAGCTTATTTTTCATCTCTTTTTGAATGTCTTGATTTTTCAATGCTTCGTCCTCATCTTTCAATTTACTCACTATTCGCCTTTATTCGCCCCGGACGCAAACCCGGCAATCAAATATTTTTGCCCGATCATATAAATAATCGCAATCGGGATTGCTATGATTACTGCCCCGGCACAAAAAGCGGTAAAGTCATAATACATCGTTTGCAATCTGACCATTTCATAAAGCCCAAGCGCAACCGTCATTGTCCCTGCCCTGTTAATCAAAAAGCGGGGAATCATGTAATCCATCCATGGCATCATAAAGGAAATCAAAGCGACAAATGAAATAATCGGTGCTGAAAGGGGCAGGATTATTTTGAAAAATACTTGGAGCTTTGTTGCCCCGTCAATATATGCCGCTTCATCAAAGGACTTGGGCAGATTCATCAAATTACCTTTAATCAGCCAGACATTGATCGGAATCGTTGTCGCCACATAAATAATCACCAGCATATTAAGATTGTTGAGCATATTAAAGGTGAGGGCAATCATATAATAAGCCGTCACCGCCATAAAAGCCGGAAAAACCTGTAAAAGCATTACGCAAAGCAAGCCAGCTTTCCGGCCTTTAAAATTAAACCTTGCAAAAATGAAGGCGGTCAGGGTGTGGACAAATACCGCGCAAACCGAGGTTATGACCGCAACATATCCGGTATTAATAAACCAGCGGATATATTCCGTATCGCGGAGCAATCTGGTATAATTGGCCAAGGTCGCATTCTCCGGAATCGGGCTTATCCTGCTAATGCTATTGGTTGGGTTAAATGAAGTCCCTATTATCCATAATAATGGATAAACCACAATTATGGCAACTATTATCAGCACAAAATAAATAAGTGATTGCTTTAAAACCTTTGACGCGATGGCCAGCTTGTTATTTTTTATCATAACTCTCCTCGTATTATATAGTAGTAGTGTTTATTGTCCCTCTCCAAGGACAGTATGTTATACTCTTACAGACGCTGTGGATCAGTATAGTTCTCCTAACGCTTTGACGT
>WRLH01000046.1 GCA_009777715.1 Lachnospiraceae bacterium | reverse complement strand
GATTGGCAAAGCTGTGCTTATCATTGGTAATTAGGCGCAGGGAAAAGAGGTCTTAATGAATATTGCCGAAAATATTAAGAAAGCAAGAAAAGACCGAGGGCTAAAGCAAGCTGATTTTGCAATGCTAATAGGAGTCGCCAGAAAGATGTCAGCAGGTGGGAAAATGGCGAAATAACCCCATCTATTGAGTCAGTAATTAAAATTTGCAAGGCGGTAGGCATATCGGCCGATGTTATTCTTGGCATATGAAAAACTTGGTAAACCTCATATGGGACTCCTTTTTACGCTATTGTTAGCTTTTGATAAGCGACGTAAAAATGGCTAATCTAACAACGGAAGAATGGTTTTTTATTGAGAATACCAAAGATATCGTAGTCCTAAAAGAATAATAAATCAAGAGGTAATTGGATGCAATTTTATTTTAGCAAGCAAGCGGAAAAATATATTGACCGATGCGACAAAATTACGAGGGATAGGCTTCTTACTGCAATATTCAAACTGCCATTCGGGGATGTCGCTAAATTGCAGGGCTTTAAAGATGAGTACCGTTTAAGAGTTGGAGATTTAAGAGTATTGTTCCACATGGATAGTGAAATAATAAAAGTAAACAAAGTTTTGCCAAGGGGCAATGCGTATAATAAAATATAGGAGGTTCCCAACATGAGCAAAGAGATATTATACAGTTTGATTGACAGGCTCGATGAAGAAGATTCAAAAACAATATATAATGTCCTCATTAAATTTATACCTACGGAAAAGCCTGAGTTGGACGAAATCGAGGCTATCATTGAAGCAAAAGAAAGCATTGCCAAGGACGGCTTAGTGCCAGCAGAGAGCATTTTAACCGAGGCCGAAAAGCGGTTCTATTTAAATGCTAAATAAAAGTCCCGCTGCCGGCAGTTTCACAAGACCCCTGTAACCGAGCGGAAAACGCTGATTTACAGGGGTCTTGGTGTTTACAGGTTTCGTAAATGCGAACGAAAATGCCTGAAAAAGAATGGGTTTTTGCGTAAATGTGAAATGAAATGTGAAACGGAATATGCAAAAATTTATTTAACTAAATCATTTTTTATTTTGCGTAACAAAATCCCCAAACCTATTGACAAATTAAAGTTTGCGGATTATAATGAGGTTTATTGCCGCGGTTATCAAATAGGAGATATATGCAAAATGAAAAAAATAAATAGACAGGATTACCTTGACTTTCTAATACGTTCAAAAGATAGGCAGATTATTAAAGTAGTATCAGGCATACGCCGTTGCGGAAAATCTACCTTATTTGATATATACCGTGATTGGTTAACTGAACGAGGTATCGCACCAGAGCAGATAATTTCTCTAAACTTTGAAGAAATCGACTTTGAGCATTTGACAAACTATCGTTTGCTATATGATTATATTAAACCGTTATTATTGCCTGATAAAATGAATTACGTTTTTTTAGACGAAATCCAGCACGTGGCGCAATTCGAAAAAGCCGTTGACAGTCTTTTCATTAAGAAAAACGTGGATTTGTATATTACCGGATCGAATGCTTATTTTATGTCAGGTGATCTTGCAACCCTGCTGACCGGGCGTTATGTGGAGTTAAAGATGTTGCCACTATCATTTGCGGAATACTGCAAGGGATTAGAAATATACGAACTTGGAAAGACGCTGACAAAAATGGAAAAGTATGCTTCATATTTGAATGATAGTTCCTTTCCTTATGCCTTACAGCTAGGCAGACGGCAAAAAGATATACGTGAATATCTGGCTGGAATATATAACTCTATCCTGCTTAAAGATGTTGTGTCGCGGCTAAAAATATCAGATGTAATGATGTTAGAGAGTGTAGTACGATTTGTATTCCATAATATTGGAAGCTTATTATCAACAAGTAAAATTGCTAACACAATGACATCAAACGGTCGTAAAATTGACCAAAGGACCGTAGAAAAATATATAAAAGGGCTGATGGAAAGCTTGATGATATACCAAGTAAATCGCTATAATATAAAAGGTAAGCAATACCTTGCCACGCTTGAGAAATATTATATGGCTGATATTGGAATTCGTCAGTTTCTTTTGGGTGCTAATGAATCCGACCAAGGACATATATTGGAAAATCTGGTATACTTAGAACTACTTAGGCGCGGTTATGATATATATGTGGGACATCTTGCAAATGGAGAAGTGGACTTTGTTGCAAGGAATTCTGACGGAATCACCTATTTTCAAGTGGCGGCAACCGTGCTTGATGAGAATACTCTTAGACGAGAGCTTTCATCGCTTGAAAAAATCTCTGATCACAACCCCAAAATTTTGCTGACGTTAGACGATATCGGAGCTGGGGCAAATCACAACGGTATCCGGCAGATGAACGCATTGGATTGGATGCTTAAGCACTCCCTCTAACCTTAGTAGCGCATCTTCTAAAATTGCTCTTGGGCAAGCGATGTTCATACGCCAAAATCCGTTGCCTTCCTCGCCGAATGCCGTCCCGCTGCTTAGCCACAATTTTGCTTTATTTGTGATTAAATTATCAAGCTCTTTTTGGGTAAGGCCCAAGGAACTGAAATTTAACCAAAGCAAATATGTTCCTTCGGGTTCAATTAATTTTATTTCGGGCAATTGTGCCGTTAAAAACTCACGAACCAAACTGATATTGCCCCAAAGATATTCCTTTAATTGCGAAAGCCACTCACCGCCATTAAGATATGCACTCATACAGGCAATAAGCCCAAGTGTGTTTAGCTGGCTGTAACCGCTTTTTTGAATTTCGTAGGCTAGCTTGCGGCGAAGCTCCGCATTTTTAATAAAAATATTAGAAGCTTGCAATCCTGCTAAGTTAAATGTCTTGCTCGGCGCGGTGCATATGATCGCGTTTTCGTTTATATGGCCAAATACAGTATGAGGATGGCCTTCATATATAAAATCGCAATGGATTTCATCGGAGATAATCAAAATGCCGTAACGCTCACATATTTCATTTATGGCCTGGAGTTCATCTTTGTTCCACACCCGCCCGACCGGATTGTGAGGGCTGCACAGGATAAACAGCTTAACATTATTTTGGACCGCCTTGCGTTCGAAGTCCTCGAAATCCATAAAGTATTTCCCATTTTTATAAACAAGCGGATTTTTGACTATTGTCCTGTTGTTGTCGCGGATAATCTCGTAAAACGGATAATACACGGGTGTTTGAATCATCACGCTGTCGCCGGGATTGGTATACGCCCGCACCATCTGCGCGAGTGCAAAAACGATGCCGGGAGTTTTTACGATTTCTTCTTCAGAAACATCATAATCAAACCATTTTCTAAACCACTCGCTGACGGCCAGGTAATAATCACGCTTCACTTCCGTATAACCAAAAATACCGTGTGCCACAGCTTTCTTAATGTCCTCTAGCACCGGGGGCGGTGCAGGAAAATCCATATCCGCAACCCACATCGGCAGCACTCCGTCCGGCTTGCCGCGTTCCTTTGCGAAATCATATTTTAATGAATTTGTATTAGTTCGGTCTGTCACCTTATCAAAATCATACTTCATGTTAATGCCCTTTCCAAGTCAGCGATTAAATCTTCCGCATTTTCAATGCCAACAGATATGCGGAGCAATTTGCCGTCAATTCCGCGTTTAAGACGCTCCGCTTCCGGCAAGTCTGCGTGTGTCTGGGCGGCCGGATAAGTTATCAATGTTTCTGTGCCGCCCAAGCTTTCAGCGAACAGAATCAGCTCCGTTTTATTAAGCACATGACACGCTGTTTCCGCGCTGTCTACCGAAAAGGAAATCATTGCGCCAAAGCCAGTTCCCTGCCGTTTGGATATTTCAAATTCGCTGTGGTCAGAAAGCCCGGCGTAATAAACCTTGGTCACTTTCGGGTGATTTTTAAGCCAGGATGCGATTTTCATTGCGTTTTGCTGGGCTTTTTCCATTCTTACGGCCAGAGTTTTCACGCCCCGCGTGACAAGAAAAGCGTCAAAGGGCGATAGCACCGCGCCGATTGTTTTATGCAAATACTTCAATTTTTCCCCTAATACCGCCGTTTTACTTACGATGAATCCCGAAAGGGTATCGTTATGGCCTGACAGATATTTTGTGCCGCTATGCACGACCACATCTGCGCCTAACTCGATGGGACGGCAAAAATATGGCGTTAAAAAGGTGTTATCCACGATCAGAAGAATATCCATGCCGTTAGTAAGCTTCCGGACGGCAGCAATGTCCGTTACTTTCATCATTGGATTGGTAGGAGTTTCAATAAAAATTCCTTTTGTTTTGTCGGTAATGAGTGACTTAACAATCGCAATATCAGATGTATCTGCATAATTAACAGTAACGCCGTTCTTCTTTGCGATGGTGTTAAACAACCGGAACGCCCCGCCGTATAAATCATCGGAGGCGATCATCTCATCGCCGGGCGAAAACAGTTCCATCAAGGTTGTGATGGCCGCCATTCCGGTCGAAAAAGCTAAGCCCGCTGCGCCGCCTTCCAATGCCGCCACTAACTTTTCCGCGTGTTCCCTCGTGGGATTTTGCAGCCGGGAATATGAATACCCGGTGTCCTCGTTCACGCCGGGGTGAACAAAGGTCGCGGATTGATATATAGGAGGGGCGATAGCTCCCGTTGTGTGCGTTTTGTCCTTTGCCCCGTGTATGCAGGTTGTATCTATTTTCATGTCTTTCTCTCCTATAAATAATACATAAAATTATCATTTTCTTGATATTTATCCGCACGATTGGCTATATCATCAAGGGATATATGTTTCAAAACGTCATTTAACGACTTATCCAAAACATCAAATACTATTTCCCTCATCGCCTTTTCGATATTTTCATTATTATCTGATACTGTTTCTTCCGTCTTTTCAAAAAGTGATGTTTCGATGGCGGATAATATTTCAAAAACAGTGATGTCCTTTGCCTGTTTTGCTAGACGATAGCCGCCCTGCGATCCTTTGATTGATATGACAATCCCGCCGCGTTTTAACAGGGAAAAAACTTGCTCCAAGTATATTTTTGAAATTTTTAGTTTTTCTGACAAGCTGATGATGGTGATCGCTTCATCAGATTTAGCCTCCCTCGCCATGCTCACGAGAGCCGCAATGCCATACCGTGATTTTGCGGATATTCTCATATTTATCCCGCTGCTCCTTCCAAAGTGGTTGAAAGAATGAATCCAGTCAACCTTTATGAATAGCACTATAACTTAAAAGCTTCCTTTTGTCAATACCTACTTTTCAGATATGAAAAATAAATATTTTTCTAAAAACTATTGACAACCGGAGAATTATGATGTACAATTCTAAACATACTAATCACATATGTATTATATGTAAAAAAGGAGAGCAAAAATGAAAAAGCAACTAAAACAACTGATTAAAACTGTAACGGCCGGAGTTTTACTTATGGCCCTGTTGGCCGGATGCGGTACGCCGCAATCCTCATCGGACAATGAAGCGGGTCTAACGCGAATCATCGTCGCCGACGCGAAAACTACCCACCACCTTAATCTCTACGTCGCAAAGGAACTGGGGCTATTTGAGAAATACAATCTTGACGTTGAAATTATTTCAACCGAAGATAACGCCGCGTCCCGCGATTTGGTGGTATCCGGCGGTGCGGACGTGTTTTGGACCTGCCCGACGACTGCCATTGCCGCTATTGCCAACGGCGCGCCATTAAAGACCATTGCACAGGTGAAAAAGCCCTGCACAAGCGTCCTGTTAGTTCCGACAGATTCCCCGATTAAAACATTGGCGGACTTAGACGGAAAAGAAATTGCCGGAATATCACCGACTTGCGAAGCGGTTATCTCGTTAGCAGTTGCCGCAGGTGCGGTGGGAGCAGAGTTTGAGCTGCAACGCTTAGCGGGCGGCCCGGCGATTGCTGCCCTTGAAGCCGGTGCGGTAGACGGCGCGATTTTGGAAGAACCGAGTGCCAGCATTGCCGAGCTGTTGGGATATACCGTGCTGTTCCGTGAGGTGGCCGAAAATATTCCTTGCCGTACCATTAACGCAAGCGACAGTATTTTAGCGGCTAATCCCGAACAGTTAAAGGACTTTATCAAAGCGATTGATGAAGCTAACGAAATTATTCTTGCTGATCCCATCGCGGAAAATATCGTAACCATCGCCGCCGATTATACGGGCGCGCCGGAAGACGCGATTATTAACGGCAACGACCTGCTAAAATTCCGTATCGCGCTTGATACTGACGGTTTGAAGGCACTTGCCGATGAGCTTATCATTCTTGATAACATCAAAGAAAACCCGGAAGATAGTATGTTTTCAGATGTGTTTAAAGGTGTAACATGGTAAGAAAAATATTATTTAGCTTTGTGTTGGTTCTTATGTTATCGCTTACTTTAACTGCTTGCGAAACAAATGATGGCGAAAACTGGTATCTTGAACTGGGCGATGGCTGTTGCTAAAGAGGACATTATCATGAATAAATACAAAATCCGGAGCGTCCGCGGCGGTTTCGTTACGGTACTGCGCGAGATTGGTTACTTTTTTAAAGGTGCGGCACTTAATATATTTTCAAGGGAATTTCTCATCGTATTTATTCCCCTGCTAATATTATGGGAGCTTTTGCCGCGGCTCGGTTTTGTTCCGCGGACGCTCGTCCCGCCCATCAGCGATGTAGCCGTAACTTTCTGGGAGATGCTGACACGGCAGAATTTTTTGGCGGACATAGCAAACAGTATGCACAAGTTTTTCTTGGGGCTGGGAATAGCGGTCATTACCGCCGTGCCAATCGGAATATTGATGGGTTGGAACTTAAACATCAGAAAACGTACCCTGCCGCTGTTTCAGCTTTTGTCACCGATACCGCCGCCCGCGTGGGTTCCGCTTACGATCATCATTTTCGGGATTGGGCTGCCTATGCAAACCTTTTTGATTTTTTTAGGCGCGTTTTATCCGATCTTGTTTAACACATATCAAGCCGTAAAGGACACCGAGCCGCGCTATTTGGCAAGTGCCAGGATATTCGGCGCAAGTGAATTGACGCTTATACTGCGAGTATATTTTTGGCACGCGCTTGGCGCGATTATTATGAGCATTAAAACTGGCGTGGCGATGGGGCTTGTTATGCTGATTATTGCCGAAATGTACGGCGGCCGGACGGGAATCGGTTTTGTGCTTAACGAAGCAAAAGATTATTTCCAAATCCCTAAAATGGTTGTCTGTATGGTTACACTAGGCATAATCGGCTGGTTCTTAATTGAGGTTTTGAAATTTATTGAACTTAAATTAGCGGTATGGAAAGGGGGACGTTAAATGATTGAAGCAAAAAACATCAGCAAATTCTTTTCTGTCATCAATGAGGACAGGACAGCCGATGGCATTACCGCCGTGCTTAGCGTATCACTTAACATTGAAGACGGGAAAATAGTGAGTTTTTTGGGTCCTTCGGGGTGCGGGAAGTCTACCTTTTTGGAGATTTTAGGCGGGTTGCAAGCCCCGACCGAAGGAAGCGTTTATATCGACGGCGTGCAAGTGCTTGAACCGCTGCCGTCCACCCGTAAAGAGATGGACGCATACCGAAAGAAGTATAAATTCCTATCCCCTTTGGCAAACAGTATGTTCAAAAATCGGCCTAAGCATGACATTGCCATGATTTTCCAAGATTACGCTGTCTTCCCATGGATGACCGTTTTGCAAAATGTCACCTTTACCTTAAAACTGCGCGGCGTTCCCCGAAGTGAACGGGAAGAAAAAGCGTTTGTCTATCTAAAAAAGACCGGACTTGCCGATTCTTTCCGTAAATACCCATCCCAAGCTTCGGGCGGGATGCGGCAGCGGTTGGCACTTGCCCGCGCCTTGTCGGTCAAGCCGCGCATTATCCTGATGGACGAACCCTTTGCCGCCGTGGACGCGCTTACCCGCGAACGACTGCAAGACGACCTGTTGCGTTTGTGGGAAGAAACAGGGGTCACCATTGTAATGGTAACGCACGATACCGACGAAGCGTTATATTTGTCAGATGAGATTGTCGTTTTTTCACCTAATCCCGGCTCTATCCGCAACAAATTTACCATTGACACCCAGCGTCCGCGTAGGCGGAGCGACCCGGAGCTGTTAGAATTAAAACAGCGGATTTCATCGCTTTTCAAGTACGATATTAAGCATGAAAGTGAGTATTCAATATGAAGTTTAATAATTTTCGTTCACAAACTTACAATGCGATTACCGATGTCATCGGGGCAACGCCGCTTGTGAAGTTACCGAATATCAGCGCGGGATTGCCGGGTATCATGCTGGGTAAATTAGAAGCCTTTAACCCTGCCGGAAGCGTAAAATGCCGTGTCGGCGCGGCTATGCTTTGCGCAGCCCAACAGCAAGGCAAGCTAAAGCCCGGCGGCGTGGTCATTGAACCAACGAGCGGCAATACGGGCATCGGCCTGGCGTTTGCTTGCGCGGCTAAGGGGTATCGGCTAATCCTTACCATGCCCGAAACCATGTCAATCGAACGCCGCAAGTTAGTAAAAATGCTTGGCGCGGATTTAATCCTGACACCGGGCAGTGAGGGAATGGCTGGGGCAGTAAAAAAAGCGCGCGAACTCACAAATCAAATTGCCGGGAGCTTTATGCCAATGCAATTTGAAAACCCCGCCAACCCGCAAATACACCGCGAAACCACCGCCGAAGAAATTTGGCGCGACACAAACGGCAAAGTGGATATATTCGTGGCAGGGGTCGGCACGGGCGGCACGATAACCGGAGTTGGTGAGGTGCTAAAAGAGCGTAAGCCCTCTGTGAAAATAGTCGCGGTAGAACCCGACGCTTCCCCGGTTCTTAGCGGGGGCAGGCCGGGTCCTCATCGCATTCAGGGAATCGGGGCGGGATTCGTGCCGAAAATCTTAAACCGCTCGGTCATTGATGAAATTATCTGCGTAACCAATGAGGACGCATTTGACACGGCGAAAAAATTAGGGCGTGAGGAAGGCGTGCTTTGCGGCATATCCTCCGGTGCGGCGGTATGGGCGGCCCTAGGGCTTGCCGCAAAAGAGGAAAACGCGGGGAAAATTATTGTCACAATGCTCCCCGATTCGGGAGAGCGGTATCTTGCAACACAGCTTTCGGATATATCAAGCGAACAATAAAAAGCCTGTATTGTTAGTTTTCCTTAAATAATCCCCTCGGCAATCATCGCTTCGGCCACTTTTTTGAAGCCAGCGATATTTGCCCCGGCGACCAAATCATAACCAAGCCCATAATCGGCGGCTGCCTTGGCGGATTCATCGTGGATATTTTTCATGATGACCTTTAGCTTTAAATCAACTTCTTCGGCCGACCAAGAATAGCGCATTGAATTTTGGCTCATTTCCAAGGCTGATGTTGCTACGCCGCCAGCATTTACGGCCTTAGACGGGGCAACGATAAGGCCATTTTTCTGGAAATAATCAATCGCCTCATTACGGCAGGGCATATTTGAAACTTCAACAATATATTTTGTCCCATTAGCAACAATAACCTTTGCTTCATCAAGGCCAATTTCATTTTGCGTAGCACAAGGCATCACCACGTCCGCTTTTACTGCCCAAGGTTTTTGCCCGGCATGGAACGGCAAGCCGAATTTGACGGCATAATCCTCTGCTTTATCACGGCCGGAGGAACGCATAACCGCAAGATAATCTATTTTTTCGGGGGTGCTGACACCGTCCGGGTCATGAACATAACCGTCCGGGCCGCTGATGGTGATGACTTTTCCGCCCAGTTCAGCTATTTTTCCGGCTGATCCCCAAGTGACATTACCGAAACCGGAGAGGGCAAAGGTTAGATTTTTGATGTCAACATTTTCATGTTTAAACATCTCATTTGCGTAATAAACCGCGCCATACCCGGTTGCTTCGGGACGGATCAGCGACCCGCCGTATGCCAGGCCTTTGCCAGTCAAAACGCCATTTTCCCACACCCCTTTAATCCGTTTGTATTGGCCGTAAAGATAGCCGATTTCACGGGCCCCGACCCCGATATCGCCTGCCGGGACATCAACATCCGGCCCGATATGGCGATAAAGCTCAGTCATAAAAGCTTGGCAGAAACGCATTATTTCCCCATCGGAACGGCCGCGAGGGTCAAAATCAGAGCCGCCTTTTCCCCCGCCGATGGGCAATCCGGTCAGGGAATTTTTGAAAGTTTGCTCAAAAGCAAGAAATTTGGCAATGCTTAGATTCATGGTGGGGTGGAAACGCAGTCCGCCTTTATACGGCCCAATTGCGCCATTCCATTGGACCCGGAAGCCGCGGTTAACTTGCACCTGGCCGTTGTCATCAACCCAGCTAATCCTAAATGTAATGCTCCGCTCCGGTTCAGTAAGCCTTTCAAGTAGCCCCATTTGCTGGTATTCCGGATGCCTGTCAACCACCACTTCAAGGGATTTAAAAACCTCCTCGACCGTTTGCAGGAACTCAACTTCGTTGCCGTCACGCTTTCTGACTTTTTCAAGTACCTCTTTAAGATAAGTATTTTTAATCATATTTCTCCTTTATATTTTTATATTAGTCCGTGGAATAATTTTTGGATTAGGACACAAACATATAGTACCACAAAAATTTAAGAATGGGAATAATAAAATCCCCCAGCTTGACAATTCCGGACATCTCTTATAGGATAGGGTAAAATAAAAATTCCACTTTATATTAAAAACTAAAGTTTTTTGGCTTAGGGTGAAATTTTAAAAAAAGGTAAGGCAATGAAAATAAATAAATCCCTTTTGATTAGCTTAATTAGTTTTAAGATATTATTAATGATTGGGTGCGGAACAAACGAAAAAGAAGAGGTTGGGAACGAAATGAATATCAAAATAACGGCAATAACGGCAATGGAAGCTTTTAAAATCATGGAATCAGGCGAAGAATTTATCCTGCTTGATGTAAGGTCAAGCGAAGAGTACCGCGAAAAACATATCGCCGGGGCGATTTTGATTCCGGACAATGAAATCGCAAACCGCGCCGAGAAAGAACTTCCGGACAAAAATGCCAAGATTTTGGTTTATTGCCGGAGCGGAAAAAGAAGCGAAGCGGCAGCAAATAAACTGGCCGAGATGGGTTATCTTAATGTCCTTAATTTTGGCGGGATAAATGATTGGCCGTATGGGACGGTTGGCGAGTGAGCAATATCCGGGCGGAAAGCCCGCCCGGACAGATTAGTTTATCACCAAGACTTAATTTCTTTCCACAGCTGATTATAAAGCTCATCACCCTCTGCGCCCAAGAAACGGTAAGTTTCCAAACCATAAAAATCAGCAAGGTTGGGGAAAGCGACCTCCGAATAACGGATTTCGGGATCTTCAATCATTGACCGGGCAGTATCGTTAGGCGTTGAATAAGTGATATACTCGAAGTTCATCAAAGCAATATCCGGGCGGCACATGAAGTTAATGAATGTCTCCGCATTGTCCGGATTGGCCGCATTTTTGGTAATGACCCATGAATCAATCCAGACATTAGTCCCCTCTTTGGGGATTACAAAAGCCAAGTCGGGATTTTCCTGCCTGGTATAAAGGGCCTCGCCGGAATAAATGACGCCAAGCGCGGCCTCGCCGCCAATCATCTTGTCGCGGACTTGGTCAATGACATAAGCTTGCACCAGCGGCTTTTGGGCAATCAAGGCATCCCTTGCAATTAAAAGCTCATTTTCGTCCATTGAATTTAATGAAAACCCATTTAATTTGAGGGCGACCATGAAAGCGTCACGGACGGAATCCTGCATTAAAATGCTGTCGGAATATTGCTCTTCCCACAAAACCGCCCATGAATCAATCGGCCCGGAAACCATTGCTTCATTATAAAGAATGCCGACCGTCCCCCACTTATAAGGGACAGAATAAGTCCCGGTCGGGTCAAATTCCAACGAACGCTCGAAATATTCCGCGCCGATATGCTCTTTGGCGTTGGGGACATTCGCAAAATTTATTTCCCGCAGCAAATCATTTTCCAATAGTTTTTGGATCATATAATCCGAGGGACATAAGACATCATAATTTGACGACCCGGATTCGATTTTGGGAAACATGATTTCATTAGTTTCATATTCATCATAAATGACCCGGATTCCAGTTTCTTTTTCGAACATCTTGAGTACATCGGGGTCAATATACTCACCCCAGTTGTAAACAACGACCCGGCCATTTGGGCCGTCCTTGCCTCCGCAACCAGCCGTAAGGAAAGCAAAAAAGGCCAGCGCGAAAAGTAAGACAATCAGTTTTTTGGCATAAAATTTGTTTTTCATAGATCCTCCTAAAGATTATGTTGGTTTTTCTTGACCTCCCCAGCGGGAAGTCGGTTTATCAGCAATAAAAGCAATAATACTGACGCAAAAATAAGCGTTGAAAGGGCATACATTTCCGGCTTGATTCCTTTCCTGACTTCGGAATAAATCATTGTTGAAAGCGTATGGACACCTGGCCCTTTGGTAAAATGGGTAATGATAAAATCATCAAGCGACATCGTAAAAGCCATCAAGAACCCGGCAATAATTCCCGGCAGCAAATCCGGAAACACCACTTTGAAAAAGCCATAAATGGGGCTTGCGCCAAGATCCCTGGCCGCTTCGTAGGTACTCGGATTAAGCTGGCGCATTTTTGGCATAATGCAAAGGATGACATAAGGGATATTAAAAGTAATATGCGACAAAAGAATCGTGCCGTAGCCGAATCTTAGCCCCAGGCTGATAAATAAAAGCATTAGCGAAATCCCGGTTACGATTTCGGCATTAAGCATGGGGATATTTGTTATGCCAATCGAAACGGCCCGGCTTGTTTTTTTCATGCGCATAATCGCAACACAGGCAATTGTTCCGATTAGAGTAGCAAAAAACGCTGACAGCAAAGCAATTGAAAGCGTATTAAATAAAGCCCACATGATTTCATCACTTTGGAACAATGACCCATACCAGCGAAAAGTGAAACCGCCCCATCTTGCCCTCGTCCTGCTATCGTTAAAAGATAAAATAACAAGTGTTATGATTGGCGCGTATAAAAAGAAAAAAATTAAGCCGATATAAAGCCGCTGGAGGTTTTTTTTCGTCATAAGAAATTGCCCTCCCCAGTTTTGTCAAAAATTGATGAAATAATCATGTTGACAATGATAAACAGCATTAAAACGATCGAAAGGCCGCTTCCTAAATGCCAGTTTCCGGCATGGGTAAATTCTTCCTCAATAACATTGCCAATCAAGAGGATTTTGCTTCCCCCCAGCAAATTGCTGATGACAAAGGTCGTCAGGGCAGGGATAAAAACCATCGTTATCCCGCTGATTACGCCCGGCAAGCTAAGAGGGAAGATGATTTTTTGCAAAACCTTAACACTGTTAGCACCCAAGTCACGGGCGGCGTTAATGATATTGGGGTCAATTTTTAGCAAGCTATTATAAATAGGAAGGACCATAAAAGGCAAAAAATTGTAAACCATCCCAAGGACAATCGCAGCTGGCGTATTAATGATGTTAAGCGGCGGCAGCCTTAAAAAAACAAGGATATTATTAATCACCCCGGTTTTTTCTAATAATGTCTGCCAAGCAAGGGTGCGGAGCAAAAAATTCATCCACATCGGCAGGATAAATAAAAACACAACAAATCCATAGCGGTTAATGCTGGTTTGCGACAAGATATAAGCCAAGGGATAAGCAATAATCAGGCAAATAACCGTTGCGATGACTCCCAGCCATAGGGCAAGCCGAAGTGCCTTTAAATGCACGGGCTGGGCAATGGCGGCAATGTTTTCAAGGGTAAAATTGCCATTCCGGTCAATCAAGCCATAATAAAAAATCATTATTAAGGGAACGACAATAAAAATGACGACCCAAATAAAATAAGGCGAACCAATGATAAAAGTGTTGTTTTCTTTTTTACGCAGCAAATTTGCCATTTATGATTGTTCCTCAAGTGCCTCAATGGAAACAGCTTCCTCGTCCTCGGATTCCGGCTTGTGCATGATATGGATATTAAAAGGGTCAATCTTTATCCCCACCTTGGCCCCGACGGGAAACATACCCGTGGAATGGACCAGCCACTCAAAACCTCCGGCGGTTACTTCCATTTCATAGTGGACGCCCTTAAAAATAAGGTGGCTTATCACGCCCTCAAGCGTCCCGGCTTCTTTGCTCGTAAGCTCCACATCTTCCGGCCGGATCACAACGTCAACAGGTTTCCTTTTGCCAAACCCGGTATCAACACAAGCAAAGCGGCTGCCAAGGATTTCAACTAATTTATCCTCAATCATGATTGCGTCAATGATATTGCTTTCGCCGATAAAGTCAGCAACAAAGGCGTTTTCCGGCTCATTGTAAATCCCTTCGGGAGTCCCAATCTGCTGGATATAACCTTGGTTCATCACGACAATGGTATCTGACATCGTTAAAGCCTCTTCTTGGTCGTGGGTGACATAGATAAAAGTAATCCCCAGCTCATTTTTGAGGCGGATTAATTCATACTGCATATCCTGGCGCAGTTTTAAATCAAGGGCCCCTAACGGCTCATCAAGCAACAGCACCTTTGGCTCATTGACAATTGCGCGGGCTATTGCAATCCGCTGTTGCTGGCCGCCGCTTAAGGTATCGGGCTTTCTTTTCTCAAAGCCATCCAGATTAACCAGTTTGAGGGCATAAGCAATTTTCTCCGCGATATAATCCGCGGGTTTATTTTTTATTTTTAACCCAAACGCAATGTTTTCCCCGACATTCATATGGGAAAAAAGGGCATACTTTTGAAAAACAGTATTCAGCGGCCTTTTATTGGGCGGAAGATGGGTAATATCAGCATTATCAAAAATGACCTTGCCAGTATCCGGGGTTTCAAAACCGCCGATAATCCGAAGCAGGGTCGTCTTTCCGCAGCCGCTCGGCCCTAAAAGCGTCACAAATTCATTTTCCCGGATCTGCAAATCCAGCTCGTCAATGATTAACTGGCCGTCAAAAGACTTGCTGATGTTTTCAAGATGAATTAAGGGCTTTTGGTTGTTGAAATTCATAACAGTATCTCCATTCCCATCAAAAACTTGGCGGGCTGCTGACCCAAATAAGTGTTGCGCCAGTTTTTTCGTTTGCTTTCATATAATGGGTAGTATCAGGCTTGTAATAAAAAGAATCGCCCTTTTTTACCTTGATATGCCGATTCCCCAAAACAATCGTCAGGCTTCCGGATAAAACATAACCAAATTCCTCGCCCTCATGCGGATTGTCGGGATAGGTCGCGCCGCCAGCGTTAAGCGAAAGCTTGATTGGCTCCATGATATTTTTTTGGGCATTGGGGATAATCCATTCAATTTTGTTGCCCAGCTCGTTATCTATTTTTTCAAAATAATCAGTCTCGCCAAAAGCAATCTGCTCTTCTAAAGTTTCGGTAAAAAAATCCTTTAAATCCGTCCCAAGGCATTGGAGCAGGTCAACGAGGGTCGCAATTGACGGCGAGGTAAGATTACGCTCAAGCAAGGAAATAAAGCCTTTCGATAACTCGCTCCGGCTGGCCAGCTCCTCTTGCGTTAAGCTTTTTTGCATTCTCAGCTCTTTTAACCTGCTTCCAATATCCATATCCGCCTCACATTTGCGAAATCAAATACTAAACCAAAAGTTTAATGACACTAAACAAATTTTGCGTACGAATATCATTATACATTATCTTGGATAAAAGTCAAATTATTTTTTTATGGAGAAGTGCTTTTACCATGAAAATGCCATTTTTTTCCATTTCTTTATGATAAGCTATTTCCATGGATAAACCCTTATCCATTGCGATAAGCCTTAAAAATACTGGCCTATAGTCCATGTTTATTGCCAGCTTTGGCAGTTATAGTGGTATTGAACCGAGATGTAAATAGCCCATCCAGAAAAATCAAAAAGAGGAGAAAAATCATGTCATGTCCAACCAGCATTATCATCCAAGGGTCAACCGGAAACCTGTCTGTCGGCAGTACCCGCAACTATTCGGCGCAAGTATTGCCCCCGGGTGCGAACCAAAGCGTTAACTGGAGCAGCAGCAATGTTTCCGTTGCCACAGTCAACAGCTCCGGGAGAGTGACCGCAATTAAGGCCGGCTCAGCAACCATCAGGGCAAGCTCGGCGGCCATAAACAGCATATCTGCAACGGTTTCCATTACTGTCACTCAGGCGGGTTCACCCCAGCCTCCAGCCCCGGCAAGCGTTGCAATAAGTGGAAGCACCGCAAGCTTGGCAGTCGGAGCAACCCGGAATTTTGCGGCTTCTGTGTCACCATCTGGCGCAAGCCAAAGCGTAAGCTGGAGCAGTAATAATGCTTCTGTTGCCACGGTCAATAGTTCCGGGGGCGTAACCGCAAGGGCCGCGGGCAATGTCTCAATTACGGCAAGATCTAGTGCCAACAACAGCATTTCTGCAACGGTTTCCTTTACTGTCACCGCCGCTGTTGTTTGCCAGCCGCCAGGCACACCGCCCCCAGTCACGCCGCCGCCAGGCACACCGCCAGCCCCGGCAAGCGTAGCCATCAATGGAAGTACCGGAAATTTGACAGTCGGCGCAACCCGGACTTTTACGGCTTCTGTGTCACCATCTGGCGCAAATCAGGGAATCAGCTGGAGCAGCAATAATGCTTCCATTGCCACGGTTAATAGTTCCGGGAGTGTAACCGCAATAGCTCCGGGCAATGTCACGATTACGGCAAGGTCCAGTGGCAACAATTGCATATTTGCAACGATTTCCTTTACGGTTATTGCGGTTGTCATCTGCCAGCCGCACCCCTCATGCCAGCAGACCAATCCGGCAAGCATTACCATCGCTGGAAGCACCGAAAGCTTGATAGTCGGCGCAACCCGGTTTTTTGCGGCGGCTGTCTTGCCAGCAGGTGCAAGCCAGAATGTCAGCTGGAGCAGCAATAATGTTTCCATTGCCACGGTCAGCAGTTTAGGGGGCGTAACCGCAATAGCTCCGGGCAATGTCACGATTACGGCAAGGTCTAGTGGCAACAGCAATATGTTTGCAACAGTTTCCATTACGGTTATTGCGGTTGTCATCTGCCAGCCCCACCCCTCGTGCCAATCCTCGTGCCAACCCCCGGCCACGTGCCAGCCGCACCCCTCGTGCCAGCAGACCGCCCCGGCAAGCGTAGCCATCGCTGGAAGCGCCGGAAGCTTGACAGTCGGCGCAACCCGGTTTTTTGCGGCGGCTGTCTTGCCAGCAGGTGCAAGCCAGAATGTCAGCTGGAGCAGCAATAATGCTTCCATTGCCACGGTCAGCAGTTTAGGGGGCGTAACCGCGATAGCTCCGGGTAATGTCACGATTACGGCAAGGTCTAGTGGCAACAGCAATATATTTGCAACAGTTTCCCTTACTGTCATTGCGGTTACGAGCCAGCCGCCAGGCACGTGCACTTGTCCGATAAAATGTCTGCAAAATGGCCCGGACGAGGGGGCGGGGAATGTTGGCAGGACAATCAGTATACCGGAATCTATTTCTGGCGTAATAACCCGTACTAATGGGACAACGGTGGACATTTTACTTAAGCCAAAAAGAAATTGGTTCTCTTATTATAGTTTTGATGATAATATGTATGATTCAGCTACAGGAAGAATAAGGATTTGTGTCGGTCCCAAAATATTAGATTCTGGTTATTCTGACACAGGGCGGATTTGGAACGAAGATTTTGATTTACCGAGAAATGTTGACGCAATAATACGCAATAGGTCAACAGAGCAGCAAGAGATTCTCGAATGTATTGTAACAAATGGTGGTTTAAAAGCACATACGTTAAACCATTATCCACATTCAGAGCATCCAAATAATAATCTTTTCAGCCATGAAATTGTTCAATTCCATGGCATACAAAGTGGAATGCATCAAACCGGGATAGCCTATCCTCGGTCATGGAATTCTACAAATGAATCCCAATGGGCGGAAAGCCATATGGACGGTTCGACTATTGAGTTTAGGACTTTAAAAAGCAAAGTCCGGGATGCATTAGGAATTGAGTTGTCAGATTATGAGTTAATCAATATAATTGTATACGATTAACAAAATAAAGGGAGTTGCTGCGGCTTTTAAAACTGGCGGCAGCTCCTTTATATTTTATTGAACCACTTCATATGAGCCTACAAACAATTCATGGAAATCAATGGCGACTGGCAGATTATTTCTTAAGTATTCATAATCTTTGCGAAGAATGTTAAATTGCTCCAATGTGACCCGGAAAAACATGAATGGATTGCCCTCGAATGTTATTGCTTGATTTTCAAGTTGTTCAGGAATATAAGGGACGTCTTGGGAAAATGGTAAACTAACTAAATTCATAGAATCCCATTCATTATCATCAAGAGGGATTCCTAATGAATAAAAGTGAATTGCCATTTTTTTAGTTGAATTTTCATCAACAAGCACAAAGAACTGTTCAAGAGGATTTCTTCCCCCACCATGTGACATCCGGTTAGGCGCAATGAAATATTCATAACTTGATTCAGCGCGATACCACAAATCAAACCTATCTTCATCAAGGCTATATTTGAAAATCATTACTCTGCCGGAAGAAGTAACTCCCAGCAATGGAAAGCTTTCGCCGGAATAATTAAGTAATAAATACTTATATGGCAGCTCTGATGGGTGATTGTCTTGGAAATCATGCAGAAAATCTTGGATATATCTTTCTTCAGATTCTCCAATATATAATTTATCTTCATCGGCATGAATAACAGTTTCATCAGTAAGCAGACGGTGAAAATTACGCAAATAAATATCTAGGGTATCTTTGTCAAATTCTGCAAAAGGTACAATGAAATCAATTTGAGAATAAATGTCCATTAGAATTTCAAAACCCAAATCATCAACATATGAGTAATTAGTAATAGCTGGAAAATAATCTATGTCCAGACTCTTTATTAATAAATTCTCATCTGCCGATGTGCCTAAGTCATCAGACTTTACAGGGATTACGGCCAAAAGATGATTATCCTCGACCGCATTCTCTTCCAAGACCCGCCCGGACATTTCGTCAGCACAGCCACTTGAAAATATGATTGTAAAAACCAGTAAGATTGTCAGGAAAGCAAGGTTTTTCATGACTGATACGCTCCTTAATTGTTTTTTGCCAACCCTGCTATGCTTTGCTTTAATAAATTTACGCAAAAGCAGGATTTTTGCAAAAAAGTAGTTTACATTTCCAGAAATATGCTCTTTATTTTAATTATACGAATTCAAACAAGCTTTGGCAAGGGTTAAAAAATGCTTGT
>WRLH01000045.1 GCA_009777715.1 Lachnospiraceae bacterium | reverse complement strand
ATTAACCGATTTAGGCAAAATTTCAAGCGAAGACGCTAAAATGAAAGCCAAAGAAGAAATACAAAAATACAAATCACGAACGCTTACGCAAGTTGAGAAAGATTATCTAAATGCAATAAAAGAAATTGAGAAAACCGCAAAAAAGAAAAGCAAAAACGTAGCCGGAGGTGACGGCGATGACTAATCTCGACAAGATGGTTGAGGAACTTTGCCCTAATGGGGTGGTGTTTGTGAGGTTGGGGGAAGTTATCGACTACGAGCAACCCACAAAATATATCGTCAGCAGTACCGACTATGACGATAATTACGAGATACCAGTTTTGACGGCCGGTCAGTCGTTTATTCTTGGCTATACAGATGAAACGGACGGGCTTTACAGGGCAAGCAAGGAAAACCCTGTAATAATTTTTGATGACTTCACAACCTCGTTCCACTGGGTAGACTTTGAGTTCAAAGTGAAATCATCGGCAATGAAAATGCTCACTCCAAAAGATACCAGCGTAGCAAATTTCCGCTACTTTTTTTATGCCATAAGCACAATACGCTATCAACCAGACTTTGCGAAGCATGAGCGACAATGGATTAGCAAGTATTCGCAATTCAAATTACCTTTGCCACCGCTCCCCGTCCAAAGTAAAATTGTCGAGATACTCGACAATTTTACGGAGCTTACAGCGGAGCTTACAGCGGAGCTTACAGCGGAGCTTACAGCGAGAAAAAAGCAGTATGAATATTATCGGGATACGCTACTCTCCTTTGGTGAAAACAGAGAGAGAGTAAAATGGGCAAAACTTGGATATGTTGCACAAAACCTCGATTCAAAACGGAAGCCTGTTACAAAGGGAGTTCGCCAAGCTGGGGAATACCCGTATTATGGTGCTTCTGGGATTGTAGATTACGTTAGTGACTACATTTTTGACGGCGATTATTTATTGGTGTCTGAGGATGGCGCAAATTTGACGGCACGAGTAACGCCTATCGCATTTTCGTCAAGCGGTAAAATATGGGTGAATAATCATGCTCACGTTTTGCAATTTGAAACGTATGCAGAGCGGAGGTTTATTGAGTTTTACTTGAACTCGATTGATTTATCTCCATACATCTCAACAGCCGCGCAGCCAAAGCTGAATCAGGCAAATTTAAACAAGATTCCTGTGCCACAACCTTCGTATGAAGAACAAGCCCGCATTGTGGAAATCCTCGACAAGTTCGATGCGCTGACTACCGACATTGCCGCAGGGCTTCCCGCCGAAATCGCGGCTCGGCAGAAACAGTATGAGTATTACCGTGATAAATTACTCACATTCAAGGAGAGGGTTGCATGAGTACCTATAACATCGTTTCAAGCGACAACGAATCTACCGTTGTCGCCGAATATACCTCCGATTATGTCCGCCCAGACAGCTATCAGAGCGAGGCCGATTTAGAATGCGAATTTATCCGCCTGCTGTCCGGACAGGGGTACGAATACATCAGTGCTACTAACGAAAATGGGCTTATAGACAACTTGCGTGTTCAAATTGAAAAACTCAATGACTATAAATTTTACAATAGTGAGTGGGAGCGTTTTTGCAATGAATATCTTATTAATAAAAACGAAGGAATTGTTGAAAAAACTAGAAAAATCCAAGAAAACGAACGGCATAGCTTTAGACTTGATAACGGCTTGACAAAAAATATTTGTCTCATTGATAAAAATAACATCCACAACAACCACTTGCAAGTAATAAATCAATACGAAACAGCGGACGGCACTCGTTCCAACCGCTATGACGTGACCGTCCTTGTAAACGGTTTGCCGCTTGTACATATCGAACTCAAACGGCGCGGCATTGCAATCCGAGAGGCGTTCAATCAAATCAACCGCTATCAACGCGAGAGTTTTTGGGCGGCAAGTGCTCTGTTTGAGTATGTGCAGTTATTCGTCATCAGCAACGGAACATATACGAAATATTATAGCAATACAACCCGTTTTCATCATATCAAAGAAGTGGGCGGGGATACCCGCAAGAGTAAAAAGAAAACCAGTAACAGTTTTGAGTTTACGTCCTATTGGGCGGATGGCACAAATAAAGTCATTGCCGACCTTAAGGACTTCACAAAGACCTTTTTCGCTAAGCACACGATTTTGAACATCCTCACGCGATACTGCGTGTTTACCACCGAGGAACTCCTACTTGTTATGCGTCCGTACCAAATCGCCGCCACCGAGCGAATTTTGAATCGCATCGAAGTAGCGAACAACTATAAGAAGTACGGCGGCGTGGAGGGCGGCGGTTATATTTGGCACACCACCGGTAGCGGCAAAACGCTGACCAGCTTTAAGACGGCACAACTTGCAACGGCTCTGCCTTACATAGACAAAGTGCTTTTTGTCGTTGACCGCAAAGACCTCGACTACCAAACCATGAGGGAATATGACCGCTTTGAAAAAGGTGCGGCGAACTCCAGTACATCAACAGCTGTATTGAAAAAACAACTTGATGACCCAAATGCCAAGATTATTATCACGACAATCCAAAAATTAGATAGATTTATCAGCAAAAACAAGAACCATGGGATTTTTACAAAGCATATTGTTCTTGTTTTTGACGAATGTCACCGTTCTCAGTTCGGCGATATGCACCAAGCGATAACAAAGGCGTTCAGAAAATACCACATTTTCGGCTTTACAGGTACGCCTATATTCCCCAGCAACGCCGGACACAGCGGTAGCCCGCTCCTACGTACAACGGAGCAGGCTTTCGGCGATAAGCTCCATACCTACACCATAGTTGACGCTATCAATGACGGCAATGTTCTGCCTTTCCGTATCGACTATGTCAATACAATCAAGATGCCTGATAATATTCAGGACACAAAAGTGCGGGCAATCGACACCGAAAGAGCAATGGCAGCACCGGAACGCATTTCCGGTATAGTGACCTATGTTCTTGACCATTTCGACCAGAAAACAAAACGACAAAGTTTTTACTTCCATAAACGTGTTGTAAATGTTGAAGAAGTCGCAAAGGATAAATCTCACGCACTGGAAGAACGTGTGAAGGAAGACAAGAAATCATTCCGTGTCGGCGGTTATAATTCGATTTTTGCAGTGTCCAACTCAATTATGGTTGAGGGAACACGAGTGTTGCCCATTAAACTTTATTACGATGAATTTAAGCGGCAACTAAGTGAACGAAACAGCGATTTGCGCGTCGCTACAATTTTTAGTTTTGCGGTAAACGAAGAAGAATTGGACACCACTGTACCTGACGAGGATTTTGATAACAATAAACTCGACCAGTCATCCCATGATTTCCTTAAGCGGGCGATTGCTGATTACAACGCAATATTCGGGACTTCTTACGACACTTCGCCGGATAAGTTTCCGAGTTATTATAAAGACATTTCCCTGCGAATGAAAAATCGTGAAATTGACATTCTTATCGTGGTTAATATGTTCTTGACAGGCTTTGATGCAACCACAATGAATACGTTGTGGGTAGATAAGAACTTAAAACACCACGGACTGATTCAGGCGTTTTCCCGCACCAACCGAATCCTTAACAGCGTGAAAACGTTTGGTAACATAATTTGTTTCCGTGATTTGAAAAAAGCCACCGATGACGCAATCGCCCTATTCGGTGACCGTGAAGCGGGCGGTATCGTTCTTTTGAAAACATATAATGATTACTACAACGGCTACGAACAGGACGACAAGAAAAAAGCGGGTTACAAAGAATTAATCGAGCGGCTTCTTGCAGAATATCCCCTTGGTGTTGCTATACTTGGCGAAACGGCAAAAAAGGTGTTCATTGCCCTGTTTGGTGCAATTCTGCGGCTTCGTAATATTCTCACATCATTCGATGACTTTGCTGGCAATGAAATTCTGTCGGCACGAGACTTCCAAGATTACCAAAGCCGTTACATCGACTTATATCAAGAGTTCCGCCCGAAAGATAATGGCGACAAAGAAAATATCAACGATGACATTATTTTCGAGATTGAACTCATAAAGCAAATAGAGGTCAACATTGACTATATTCTGATGCTCGTTGCCAAGTTCCACGAGAGCAATTGTAGCGACAAGGAAATCCTCGCCGCCATCGACAAAGCGGTTAATTCAAGCATTGAACTGCGGAGCAAAAAGGAACTCATCGAGGGCTTCATCTCCCGTGTCAATACTTCCACGCAGGTGGACGACGACTGGCAGAAATTCGTGCATGAGCAAAAAGAAGCCGACCTCGCTACTCTCATTACCGATGAGAAGCTCAAAGAGAACGAAACCCGACGGTTTATTAATAATTCATTCCGCGACGGTGTGTTAAAAACAACCGGAACAGATATTGACAAAATCTTGCCACCAGTATCACGTTTCGGCGGTGGCAACAGGCAGGAAAAGAAACAAGGCGTGATTTCGAAGCTGATGAGCTTCTTTGAAAAATATTTAGGGCTAATATAAGGGAGTGTACATATGAAATTAAGTGGGATGATTTCTAAAATTATGGACAATTATTTATGCTTGCGTGGCATTGCGAGCATAAAGGCGTTGGCAAAAATATCCGAAGTCAATCCTGATATCCAACGAGACTTGTTGGAAGAACACAAAGGCGAGATGAAAGACTTTTTAGAAAAAGGTGAGTATGCTTTTTTTCCGGAAGTTGTTTTATCGATGGATGTTGGACTATCAGGTGAGGACGAAGTCTTTGAAAATTTTGCCAGTGCCGTTGATTCGATTAACAAAGGATTTAATCAAAAAATCGGGAAAATTAAAATCAACTTCAAAACTGACGATAATAAGCTTATTGATGAGCGCAGGCAAGTAAAAGTTGCCCAATTAACATTTAATGAAAACGATATAGCATTAAGCCGAATTGACGGAAATCACCGCTTAAGTGCCGCTGATTACTTAACGAATGATATTTTGATTCCTTTTTGCCTCATAATATTTCCTGATAAAAAAGATTTGGAAAACAATTCACGGGCCATATTTCATAATATAAATTCCAAACAAATACCAATTAATTTAGAACAAAACATAAAACTGATTATTGAAAGCGGAGATGTTTTTACTGATAGTATTCTTGAAAAACCCCAACCGTTCGGTTTGCACTATAAGTTTACCCGCGACTTGTTATGCGGGGAAGGTAGAATAGATTTCGGCTGTTTCCCGCATATACAAGATTTTGTGTATGACAATAAGTATTCATTCTTCGCCGATTTATTTAGGCATCTACTTAAAGAAGGTTTGATTTGCGAAGCCACAGCCGTGGACAATATAAAAGGGGAACTTGTAAATGTAGAAAACGCATTAAGCGAAGCCAGCATAGTTACTTCATCTAATAATAGCTCGATTGTAGGTGCATTGGCGTACTACAAACTTTCTGACATTGATAAATATACACGTTTTATCAAGTGGATCGCAAAGAATCATATCGCCGATGCTAAAACCGTTGGCATAGATGACATTATAAACATTTTTGATAAGGTTTACGATAGTATTCCTAAAAAGGTATTCTTGGCACGCTGGTATCCTGTTGTTACAGACAGTAATTGCACAAAGGCACAGCAAAGGCTAAACGCTACAAAAATTGTTGTCGAAAATCTTGGTCTTGAATTGGTTGATATGGGAACACAGGATGGACCTATTTTTGATATTCGCTCTGTAATGTATAAAGAGATTGAAGAA
Organism: Lachnospiraceae bacterium; assembly: GCA_009777715.1. Taxonomy (GTDB): domain Bacteria; phylum Bacillota; class Clostridia; order Lachnospirales; family Lachnospiraceae; genus UBA935. The sequence goes on along the minus strand of WRLH01000045.1, from coordinate 13,940 downwards.
TGCGATATATTTATTGCAGATTTAACAGGATGTCGGCACAATGTAATGGTTGAGGTTGGTTATGCTCTTAATTCTCAAAGAAGAGAGCGTATGTTGTTTTACTTTGCACCAACAGACGAATATTCTGAACCGCCCTTCGATCTTAACGGCTTTCGATATGAAAAAATAAATGACTCCGCAGAAATCGAAACAAAAGTCAAGCCGCTCATAGAAAACATTTTGAACGAAATAAGTTAGAGGGGTTCTTCTCTTGCAAATAAATCCTTACAATGCTATACTAAAAATACTAAATCATACTTCGAAAGGATGATGCCTATGAAATTTATTATTAGCGGTAAGAATATTGAAGTCACACAAGGTCTTCGCAATGCAGTTGAGGACAAGATTGGAAAGCTGGAAAAGTATTTTAAACCGGATACAGAAGTATATGTAACACTAAGTGTCGAGAAAGAAAGGCAAAAAATCGAAGTAACAATCCCGGTGAAAGGGAATATCATTCGTTCCGAGCAAGTCAGCAGTGATATGTACATTTCGATTGACCTAGTTGAAGAAATTATTGAACGGCAGCTCAAAAAGTACAAAACAAAACTAGTTGACCAGAAACACCATGCCAGCAGCGTTTTTAAGCAAGACTTTATCGAAAAAGAGTTTATGGACGAAGAAGAAGTCCAGATTATCCGCTCGAAAAAATTTGATGTCAAGCCAATGTACCCCGAAGATGCTTGCATTCAGATGGAATTGCTGGGACACGGTTTCTTTATCTTCGTCAACGCCGAGACCGACCAAGTAAATGTCGTCTATAAAAGAAAAGGCAGTACATATGGCTTGATTGAGCCAGAAGTATAAAGCCAGCCTTAAAGGACTGCCGCCGGGCAGTCCCTTTTTCTCTTAAAAAATTATGCAGATATGTATACCAATTCAACAATAACTACAACACACATTTGTGTGCACACAAATGTGTGTTGTAGTTATTGCGAGGGACTGCCGCCGGGCAGTCCCTTTTTTCTTTATCAGAAATTGCTCCTGCTAACCTAAATCATTCCAACAAGAATGCGGCACACCAAAGGGTGTTGCATTCTTGCAACGGAAACTTGTTTCCGTTTTTTTTATCCCTCATTTAGCAAAGCCTTTGCGCATATATTTATTTGAATAATCTTTTTACAGGTGATTATGAAAATAAAAATAAGTGAGGCAGCATTCCTTTTTTGCCTGGTGATGACAGCCGCTTTTTTGACCGTTTTAAGCAAAGAAAGAGTCCAAAAACCTGTTGATGATGGTTATATGCCAGGCGAAGCGGTCTTAGCCGCAACAGATAGTGCCTTTATTACTTGGGTTGATTTTAATGTCTCTTTTGAAGCATTAAACGCAGCATATGAGCTTGATGTTGCAAGCTATGACCAGCCGGTCCGCCTAAACTGGATTGAACTGCTTGCTTATTCCGGGGCAAAAAATGGGGGCAAATTCGGCAAAAACGCGGTAAGCACCATCAAGAAAGCCGCCGCTGATTTAAGTGAGGGCAAGATGACAATCGCCCAGCTTACCGCCGATCTTGACCATTATCCCTATTATTATGAAGCTTATGAAGCGGTGCTTGGGGGAATGGTCGGCGAGTTTGAAATTGAAAGGGAAATTGAAATTGAAAACGCAACAGAAGATGGGCAAATAACCAAAGAATGGAAAAAACTGTATGGCTTAAAAGCTTTTCTCCCAATTGCCCACGGCTTTCCTTATAGCGACTATGACGACTTTGGCTCATCGCGTAATTACGGCTATGCCCGCGTCCATTTAGGCCATGACATGATGGGGCAAATTGGAACGCCGATCATGGCCGTTGAATCGGGCATTGTTGAAAATTTAGGCTGGAATCAATATGGCGGCTGGCGGATTGGCATTCGCAGTTTTGACGGCAAAAGATACTATTATTATGCCCATCTGCGCCAAAATTATCCCTATGCTGATGGACTAAGCGAGGGTGATGTTGTCACCGCTGGTGATGTCATCGGCTACATGGGCCATACGGGTTACAGCACTACCGAAAACGTCAATAATATTAAGAGCGTCCATTTGCATTGGGGACTTCAGCTGATTTTTGATGAATCACAGCGTGACAGCGACAATGAGATTTGGGTTGATTGTTATGCCTTGACCCGCTTCCTTTACCGGAATCGTTCCAAAGCGGAAAAAGTCGGCGAGACAAGGGAATGGCAGCGCGTTTTTGAGATGAAAGACCCGGCGGTGGCAAAATTTACGAATATTTTTTGAATCCAACAATCATTTGCAAAATAAATTTCCCCTAAGTCGCATTAAAGCCATTGCTTAATGATTTTCCATATGCTATAATTTACGCGAAGGCAAAATAAGAAATCAGAGAGTTTTTGTGTTTGCCGTAGCAAAAAGTATAATTCAGGAGGATTAAAATGGCGAAAAAAGTCGTATTAGCAGGCGCTTGCCGGACAGCCATCGGCACGATGGGCGGAACTTTAAGCACTACCCCCGCCGCCGACCTTGGCGCAATTGTGATTAAGGAAGCCCTAAGCCGGGCCGGAGTTGCCCCGGAAGCGGTTGACCAAGTTTATATGGGTTGTGTTATTCAGGCCGGACTGGGGCAAAATGTCGCCCGCCAGTCATCAATTAAAGCCGGATTGCCAACCGAAGTGCCAGCGTTGACAATTAATGTGGTATGCGGCTCAGGCCTTCATGCCGTCAACATGGCCGCCAATATGATTATTGCCGGAGACGCTGATATCGTTGTCGCTGGCGGAACTGAAAATATGTCGCTTGCGCCTTATTCCATTCCCCAGGCGCGTTATGGCTATCGCCTAAATAACGGAACTCTGGTTGACAATATGGTCAAAGACGCTTTATGGGATGCTTTTAATGATTATCACATGATTCAAACTGCTGATAATGTTTGTGCTGATCCGCGTTGGAATTTAACCCGGGCAGAACTTGATGAGTTTGCCCTTAAAAGCCAGCTAAAGGCTGAAAAAGCCCAGGCAAACGGAGCTTTCGATAAAGAAATTGTCCCCGTTGAAGTTAAGCAAAGAAAAAATACCGTCGTTTTTGATAAAGATGAAGGCATCAGAGCCGGGGCAACGATTGAAGGGCTTGAGAAGCTCCGCGCGATTAACAAAGACGGTTTTGTTACCGCCGGAAATGCTTCCGGAATTAATGACGGCGCAGCAGCAGTAGTTGTCATGAGCGAAGAAAAAGCAAAAGAGCTTGGCGTAAAAGCAATGGCAACTTGGGTTGCCGGGGCGTTAACCGGATGCGATCCGACCGTGATGGGAATCGGCCCGGTATCTGCAAGCAAAAAAGCCATGGAAAAGGCCGGAATGAAAATTGCCGACTTTGATATAATTGAAGCCAATGAAGCCTTTGCCGCCCAGTCGATTGCGGTTGGAAAAGACCTAGGCATTGATGTGGACAAGCAGCTTAATCCCAATGGCGGCGCGATTGCCCTTGGCCACCCTGTTGGCGCAAGCGGCTGCCGTGTCCTGGTCACCTTGCTCCACGAAATGGAAGCACTTGACGCGAAAAAAGGCCTCGCCACCCTCTGCATTGGCGGCGGAATGGGAGTCGCGGCGATTATAGAGCGGTAAAAACTGAAGCAAGGCAGAAAATATTTCTCGCAGTTGCCTTGGCCGCCTTCTATCCAAATGGCTGCTGGTATTTTCATTCAATTAGGGCACAGCAACGAAGAGATTATTTTCTGACTTGCATATGCAAATTATTAATTATTTTAAGGAGAAACCATGGAATACATCTTATATGAAGTAAAAGGAGCGGTCGGCATTATCACAATCAGCCGCGAAAAAGCCTTAAACGCCCTTAATTCAACCGTTCTTTCCGAATTAGGGCAAGTCCTTGACGAAATTGACCAAAACGAAGTGAGATGCCTTATCTTAACCGGGGCAGGAGAAAAATCATTCGTTGCCGGAGCTGATATTGGCGAAATGAGTTCATTGACAAAAGCCGGAGGGGAAGCATTCGGCAAAAAAGGCAATGATGTTTTCCGCCGCCTCGAAACTTTCCCGCTTCCCACCATCGCGGCAATAAACGGTTTTGCCTTAGGCGGCGGCTGTGAAATTGCGATGAGCTGTGATATCCGCCTTTGTTCTGATAATGCTATTTTCGGACAGCCCGAAGTCTCGCTTGGAATTACCCCCGGATTCGGCGGAACTCAACGCCTTGCCCGCCTTGTCGGGGCAGGAATGGCAAAGCAGATGATTTACACCGGACGCAACATCAAAGCCGATGAAGCGTTCCGGATTGGCTTAGTTAACGCAGTTTACCCCGCGGCAGAGCTAATGGAAGCAGCAGAAAAAATGGCAGCCGGAATCGCAAAAAATGCCCCCATTGCTGTCCGTAATGCCAAAAAAGCAATCAATGACGGGCTTGACGTTGACATGGATACTGCGCTTGTGGTAGAAGAAAAGATGTTTGGAGCTTGCTTTGAGACCCATGACCAAGTCGAAGGAATGGCCGCGTTTATGGAAAAAAGAAAAGTAGAAGCGTTCCTTAACAAATAAAACGAAGAACGAATAGAAAGGAAATTATATGAAAGTTGGAGTAATCGGCGCGGGAGCAATGGGCTCCGGAATCGCCCAAGTATTTGCCCAGGTTGATGGGTATGAAGTATATCTTTGTGATATCAATGAAGAATTTGCATTAAACGGCAAAAACAAAATCAAAAAAGGTTTTGACAAACGAGTTGCCAGCGGCAAAATGGAGCAGGATAAAGCCGATGCGGTTCTTGCGAAAATCACCACCGGAGTCAAAACGATTTGTACTGACGCTGATTTAATCGTCGAAGCAGCTCTTGAAGTAATGGATATCAAAAAACAAACTTTCAAGGAATTACAGGATATCTGCCCCAAGGATTGCATTTTTGCAACTAATACCTCTTCTTTGTCAATTACCGAAATCGGCCAAGGCCTTGACCGCCCCGTCATCGGAATGCACTTTTTTAACCCTGCCCCCATCATGAAACTTGTTGAAGTTATTGCCGGACTTAACACCCCGGCTGATATGGTCGCGAAAATAAAGGCAATTTCCGAAGAAATCGGCAAAATCCCAGTTGAAGTCAATGAAGCCCCCGGTTTTGTCGTCAACCGCATTTTAATTCCCATGATAAATGAAGCAATTGGAGTCCTTGAAGCAGGAGTTGCAAGTGCCGCTGATATTGATTCGGCGATGAAGCTTGGCGCAAATCACCCGATGGGCCCGCTTGCTCTGGGCGATTATGTTGGCCTCGATATCGTTTTAGCGATTATGGAAGTCCTCTTTAGCGAAACCGGAGATTCAAAATACCGCCCGGCCGGGCTTTTAAAGAAAATGGTCAGGGGCAACCTGCTTGGCGTAAAAACCGGGGCAGGATTCTATGATTATAATAGATAATAAAAATTTGGAGGATACATTAAATGAATTTTATGTTAAGCAAAGAACATGAAATGCTGCGGACTCTTTACCGCGAGTTTGCAGAAAAAGAAGCCAAACCAATTGCTCAGGAAATTGATGAAAAAGAAGAATTTCCCGCCGAGACAACCAAGAAAATGGCTCAAACTGGCTTTATGGGTATTTATATTCCCAAAGAATATGGCGGACAGGGCTGTGACCCTTTAGCCTACGCGATGTGCGTTGAAGAACTGTCCAAGGTGTGCGGTACTCACGGAGTTATTGTTTCCGCCCACACCTCGCTCTGCTGTGATCCGATTTACAATTACGGAACGGAAGAACAAAAACAGAAGTTTTTAGTCCCCCTTGCCAAAGGTGAAAAGCTAGGGGCGTTTGGGCTGACCGAGCCTGGCGCAGGAACAGATGCCCAAGGCCAGCAGACAAAAGCGGTTCTTGATGGCGATGAATATATCCTTAATGGAACGAAAATTTTTATCACCAACGGCAAAGAAGCAGACGTTTATGTCGTTTTTGCTGTCACTGATACGGTAACTGATGCCAGAGGCCGCACGAAAAAGATGATTTCGGCATTTATCGTTGAAAAAGGGACACCCGGCTTTACTTTCGGGACGAAAGAAAAGAAAATGGGCATCCGTGCTTCGGCTACTTATGAACTGATTTTTACTGACTGCCGCATCCCGAAAGAAAATCTTTTGGGCAAATTGGGCAAAGGCTTCGGCATTGCCATGGGGACATTGGATGGCGGGCGGATTGGTATCGCCGCCCAGGCGTTAGGCCTTGCGGCCGGTGCTTTAGAATCGACGATTGCTTATGTCCAAGAAAGAAAGCAGTTCGGCAAATCGATTGCTTCATTCCAGAATACCCAATTTATGCTGGCAGACATGGCAACCAAAGTTGAAGCAGCTAGACTGCTAGTCTATAAAGCGGCGGAAGCAAAAAAGAACGGAAAAGTTTATTCACTAGAAGCAGCGATGGCAAAGCTTTATGCTTCCGAGGTGGCCATGGAAATTACGACTAAGGCGGTCCAGCTTCACGGCGGATACGGTTACACCCGTGAATATGACGTTGAAAGAATGATGCGTGACGCGAAAATCACCGAGATTTATGAAGGCACGTCAGAAGTGCAAAAAATGGTAATCGCTGCAAACATTATTAAATAATGAGGAGGCACTTCACAAATATAGAAGCAAATTACGGATTTATTTGTGAAATCGTGTAACTTTAAGTTACACGAAACCGAAAGGCACAAGCCTTAAGGTGGGTGACTTTTTACTAACTGTAAATATCTTATAAAGGAGATGAAAATGAAAATTATAGTTTGCATAAAGCAAGTACCAGATACAGCGGGGGGCGTAAAATTTAACCCCGATGGTACTCTCGATAGAAGTGCAATGCTGGCAATTATGAATCCTGACGACAAAGCAGGATTGGAAGCAGCTTTACGGCTAAAAGATGAATTTGGCGCAGAAGTAACGGCAATTACGATGGGACTTCCGAAAGCCGAAGACGTTTTACGCGAAGCAATGGCGATGGGTGCTGACAAGGGCATTTTGATAACTGACCGTGTCCTCGGCGGAGCTGATACTTGGGCGACCAGCCAAACCTTAGCCGGAGCAATCCGCAACCTAGAATATGACTTGATTATTACCGGCCGCCAGGCAATTGATGGCGATACCGCCCAGGTCGGGCCGCAGCTTTCCGAGCATCTTAATATCCCGGTCATTTCTTATGCCCAGGAAATCAAAGTTGATGGCGATTTCCTTATCATCAACCGCCAATATGATGACCGTTATCATATCATCAAAGCAAAAATGCCTTGCCTTTTGACTGCCCTTGCGGAACTGAATGAGCCGCGTTATATGACCCCCGGCGGAATTTTTGATGCTTGCAAAGCGGAAATCACCGTGTGGGGACGTGACAAACTAATCAATGTCAAAGATTCTGACCTAGGCCTTAAAGGTTCACCGACCCAAATCGCCAAAGCATCGGACAAGGTCCGCAAAGGCGCAGGTGAGACCGTCAGCCTGGAACCAAGTGAATCAATTGATTATATTGTCGCAAAACTCAAAGAAAAACACGTTGTTTAGAAAGGAAATAGAATATGAACACATCAGAATATAAAGGCGTATTTGTCTATGCGGAACAGGTCGATAATGTTGTCGGCGGAATTGCATTAGAGCTTATCGGCGAAGGCAAAAGACTTGCACAGGACCTAAAGTGCGATGTCACCGCGGTTTTAATCGGTGCTGACATCAAAGGACAGGCTGACCGTCTTGCGGCTTACGGCGCGGATAAGGTGATTATCGTGGAAGATGAGGCCTTAAAGGAATACCGCACCGAACCTTATACCCACGCATTTTCAACCGTCATCAACCAATACAAACCCGAAGTTGTCTTAGTCGGGGCAACCGCGATTGGCCGTGACCTTGCCCCGCGTGTCTGCGCCCGTATCCATACTGGCCTGACTGCTGACTGTACCCAGCTGGATATCGGTGATTTTCCGCTTAACCCGATTCCGGGCAAGGAACAAAAGCACAATCAGCTTTTGATGACCCGCCCTGCTTTTGGCGGCAATACAATCGCCACGATTGCTTGCCCTGACCACCGTCCGCAGATGGCGACCGTCCGTCCCGGCGTTATGCAAAAGCTTGAGAAAAACGAAAGCTTAAAAGCGGTTATCGAAGAAGTAAAATTAAGCTTTGAAGAAAATGTAAACTATGTCGAAATCCTTGATATTGTCAAATCAGTGGCAAATATCGTTGACATCATGGACGCAAAAATTCTTGTCTCCGGCGGCCGTGGCGTCGGCGGCCCGGAAAATTTCTATATGCTTGAAGATTTGGCAAAAGAGCTTGGCGGTACTGTCAGCTGCTCACGTGCCGTTGTTGATGCCGGGTGGAAACCAAAAGATTTCCAAGTCGGCCAGACCGGAAAAACCGTCCGCCCCAATCTTTATATCGCGGTTGGCATCTCCGGCGCGATCCAGCACTTAGCCGGAATGGAAGAGTCCGACCTGATTATTGCGATTAACAAAGACGAAACAGCCCCAATTTTTGGCGTTGCCGACTATGGCATTGTAGGCGATTACAAGAAAATCCTGCCCGGCTTAACCGAGAAGCTAAGGGCAGAGATAGCAGCCAAAGCATAACACCTGTTATTTAATGGCAACTAAAGGGCCGCTTGAATGAGTGGCTCTTTTTTGGTATTATTGAAAAAAGGAGAAAGCCATGAAAAACCTCAAATACCTGATTCTCACCCTCACAATATTCTTAACTGACATACACTTTAAAAACCTTGCTGAAAAAACCCTTGCTAAGCATGAAAAAAAGCCAGCAGGGAAATTCATCACCCTAAGCAAGCACCATAACCGCGGCCTTCCTATGAATATTGCGGAAAACCACCAAGAAAAAATCGCCTTTGCTTCTTTTATCGCGACAGGCATTTTGGAGCTTTTTTATTATTATGTGCTAATTAAAAAGGACAAACCGCTTTTGAAAACAGGCCTGTCACTTATGCTTGGCGGCGCGTATTCCAACACATTTGACCGCTTAACCCGCAAATATGTTGTTGATTATTTTAGCTTTAATTATCCGGAAAAATTGCGGAAGATAGTTTTTAATATCGGAGACATTGCTATTTTTTTCGGCACATTCCTGGCAATTATTAACGCGCTTCGCTCAAATTCCGATTGACATAGCGGGGATTGAATGCAATACTAGGATATGAATTTAATATATTAGGAGCGGCCATGAAAATTACTGCCCGGGGCAGGTACGCCGTCCGTATCATGATTGACCTTGCGATAAATGATACAGGCGAAGCGGCCAAAGTAAATCAAATCGCCAAAAGACAAGACATCTCGGAAAAATATCTTGAGCAAATCATCAGCATTCTTAAAAAAGCCGGTTTTGTCAAAAGCACCCGCGGGGCCCAAGGCGGCTACAGGCTGGCAAAGGAAGCTTCATCTTATACTGTTGGCATGATTCTCCGCTTGACGGAGGGAAATTTATGCCCGGTTGAAAATGATGTTGGCGAATGCGGGGGCTGTGATACTTGTGAAACCCTTGATGTCTGGAAACAGCTTAATGCTGCCATTAATGATGTCATTGATGGGGTAACGATTGCCGACCTTAAAGCCAAGCAAATCGCCCGCCAAAATCGTAGTTTTTAAAGAGAAAGAATAAACCAGTGAGTGAAGATCGAGAAAAAATCAAAACAACGCCAGAAGAAAACATAGACACGCCAGAAAAAATAGGCACGCCAGAAAAAATAGGCGCGCCCAAAGCAAAAGACACGACTAAGAACATGACGGAAGGCCCGCCGATGCGCCTTATCTTGGGCTTTTCCCTGCCATTAGTGCTGGGGACTTTAATGCAGCAGCTTTATTTAGTTGTGAATATGGTTATCGTTGGCCGCTTCGTTAGCGTCAAAGCTTTTGCGGGTGTTGGCGTCACCGGAGCGATCAATTTTTTGATTATCGGATTATGCCTTGGCTTGTGCAGCGGCTTTGCGATTCCGGTGGCGCAGAAATTCGGGGCAGGTGATTACAAGCTGATGCGCCGCTTTATGGCAAACAGCATTTGGTTATCGATTATCTTTGCCATTATCCTCACTATTTTGACGACAGCCTTAGCTGGCCCAATCCTAAGGATGATGAAAACGCCGGACGATATCTTTGGTTATGCTTATTCATATATTTTTGTCATTTTCCTTGGCATACCAACAGTTTTTCTTTATAATCTATTAGCCGGAGTAATGCGGGCAATCGGTGATTCAAAAACGCCGATGAAAATCCTCGTTGTTTCCACAATCGCAAATATCCTGTTAGCAATACTGTTTGTTATTGTCTTGGAAAAAGGCACTAGAGGCGCAGCTTATGCAACGGTGACTTCCCAATTGATTTCTGGGAGTCTGTGCTTGATTCTCCTCATGAAAAAATTTCCTATTTTACATATTCAAAAAGATGAATGGCGTTGGCAGCCATCACTGGTGCTGACATTATGCGGGATGGGGATTCCGATGGGCTTACAATATTCAATTACAGCAATTGGCTCGGTCATTCTCCAGTCGGCAGTAAATACGCTTGGTTCAGCCGCCGTAGCTTCAATTGCGGCAGCGGTTAAGGTCAGCGTCTTTTTCAGCTGTGCTTTTGAAGCCCTCGGCAGCGCAATGGCGACATATAGCGGCCAAAATGTTGGCGCAGGCCGCTTAGACCGCCTTAATAAAGGGCTTAAGGCAAGCATAATCATCGGGGTAGTATATTCTCTGGCGGCATATGTTGTCATATGGTTCTTTGGCAGGGAAATAACAATGCTCTTTATCGATGGCTCGGAAGCGCATATTCTTGACAATTCGGTTTTGTATCTGCGCATTTCAACGGCTTTCTTTATCCCTCTTGCTTTGGTGATAATATACCGCTTCATGATTCAAGGCATGGGATTTGGGCCGCTGGCGATTGTCGCCGGGATATGTGAATTGGTTGCAAGGGCATTGGCAGCATATTACCTCGTTCCTCATTTTGGCTTTGCTGCCGCCGCAATTGCCAGTCCGCTGGCATGGATTTTGGCAGATATTTTCCTTGTCCCTGCTTATCATTATTGCAAGAAAAAGCTTACGGCCACCGTCAAGGAACGCACAATTTCACAGCATGAATGATGAATGTTATGCCAGTTCCTGTATTCCGCATAACTTCGCATATGTACCTGCTTTTTTAATCAGTTCTTCGTGATTGCCTTGCTCAACAATGCACCCATTCTCAAGGACGATGATTTTATCCGCTTGGCGGACGGTGGAAAGCCGATGGGCAATGACAATAAGCGTCCGCGTTCCGGCGATGGAATTAATCGCTTTTTTGATTTCCAATTCAGTTTCGGTATCAACGGCCGAAGTAGCTTCATCAAGAATCAAAATCGGCGAATTACGAAGGACAGACCGCGCAATCGAAATCCGCTGTTTTTGCCCGCCGGAAAGACGAACGCCCCGCTCGCCGATGACTGTCTCATAACCCTCAGGAAGAGATTCGATATATTCGTCAATACAGGCAATCGCCGCCGCTTTTTTGATTTGCTCCTTGGAAGCAGTTTCGCTGCCATAAGCAATATTTTCATAAATAGTCCCATTAAATAAGAAGACATCTTGCAAAACCAGGCTCAAATTATCTCTCAAGCTTGAAAGCGTCATATCGCTTATGTCAATATCGTCCATCAAAATTTGCCCGGCATCGGGATCATAAAAGCGGGTAATCAAAGCCGAAATGGTTGTTTTGCCGACCCCGGTCGGGCCGACAATGGCAACCATCTCCCCCGGATTGACGTTAAAGCTGACATTATCAAGCACTTTCATTTCATTTTTGTACCCGAATGAGACATTTTTAAAGCAAAGCTGACCGGATAATTTCCCGGCATCGCTGGCACTTATTTTGTCCTTGATCGTTGGGCTGGTATCAAGCACCTCAAAAACCCGCTCCGCTCCGGCAAGAGCCATTTGCATATCTTCGGCAATGCGTGTCAGTTGCGAAATGGGGGCATAAAACAAGCCTAAATACAGAAGAAAAGCAACAATGTCAGAAATCATCAGCCCCCCGCTGATAGCCAGCATCGGCCCGGCAATAAGCACAATGATTGTGCCGATTGAAGCAATGAACCCGACTGCCGGATTGAGGATGCCGGAATAAAAAAGAGCTTTGATTAATGCCGTCGCATAGTCCTTTGACTTATGGTCAATGCGTTCATATTCGTATATTTGCTTATTGAAAACCTGGATTTCTTTCATTCCGGAAAAATTATCCTGCAACATTCCGTTTAGTTCGGCGATTTTTTCTTGCCCAACCCGGAAATACTTACGGAGCTTACGCAAAATAAAGAGCATTAACGCAAGGAAAGGGATTGGTATGCAAATAAGGGCAGCCAAAATAGGATTTATTATCAGCATGATCACTAAAACGCCAACTAAGGTGATGATGTTTGTGACCAAATCGGGAATCGCATGGGCAATCATGCTTTCAAAAGTAGCCGTATCAGCAACTATCCGCGACATTAGCTGTCCGGTTTGCTTGTCATGGTAATAATTCATCGAAAGCTTTTGAAAATGGTTATAAAGCATACTGCGGATTTTGGCGACAAGCCGCCATGAAGCCACGTGTGAAAGATAGCTGGTTAAAAAAAGGCAGACTCCCCGCAAAGCAAAAAGCAATAATAAGAAAAGCGCCATCTTGATGACGGTGTCCATTCCGCTAATATATTCGCCGGATTCAATCATGGCGATGATTTCCCTCGTGACAATGGGGGTATAAAGGTTGATTGCCGAAGCGGCAAAAAGGGCGATTGTCGAGATGATAATGTAAATATGCCAAGGCTTGGCCAATTTAAAAAGGCGGATAATATGTCTCATAATAATTTTCCTTATATTGGGTATTAGTATAGATAGTATAGCACACACGCACGAGCCAAGTAAACATTGAGTTTTGTCATTGCGGCCTTAGAGCCGCAATCCAGAACTACATTGCTTAAGGAAAGGGATAAAATAACACCTGTTATTTTAAAAAATAAAATTTCTTAAAAAAATGATTGACAAACCTTTTTCCATCGGATATACTGTTAAAGTCCGCTATAAAAGTGGCTAGGCGACGCGCTGAAATTTAAGTGCTTTTTTTATCCGTATTTTTACTACTATTTAATGCCTAAAGAATAAGCCATGGAGAAGTACCCAAGTGGCTGAAGGGGCTCGCCTGGAAAGCGGGTAGGTCGTTAATAGCGGCGCGAGGGTTCAAATCCCTCCTTCTCCGTTTTAACACCTTACCACCGTACCTTGACAAATGAACAGTAATGCAACCCTGAAAGATTCTAAAAGAAACTAAAAAATGGGCATTTTATGCCCAACCAAAGCAATTAAGCCAGGAAGACCTGGCCGGAATGAACTTTTATATGAGAGTTTGATCCTGGCTCAGGATGAACGCTGGCGGCGTGCCTAACACATGCAAGTCGAACGGGGCCATGCTCTTTGAAGGGCCGGGATCCATCTTGGCCCGGACAATGCGTGGCCCAGTGGCGGACGGGTGAGTAACGCGTGGACAACCTGCCCCGCGCAGGGGGATAACACTTAGAAATAGGTGCTAATACCGCATATGGGGGAGCGCCGCATGGCGCTTCCCGGAAAGGTCGGGCTCATGCCCTTCCGGCGCGGGATGGGTCCGCGTCTGATTAGCTAGTTGGCGGGGTAACGGCCCGCCAAGGCGACGATCAGCAGCCGGCCTGAGAGGGCGGACGGCCACATTGGGACTGAGACACGGCCCAAACTCCTACGGGAGGCAGCAGTGGGGGATATTGCACAATGGGGGGAACCCTGATGCAGCGACGCCGCGTGAGTGAAGAAGTATCTCGGTACGTAAAGCTCTATCAGCAGGGAAGAAAAACGCCACTTTGTGGCGGGGACGGTACCTGCATAAGCAGCCCCGGCTAACTACCTGCCCGCAGCCGCGGTAATACGTAGGGGGGAAGCGGTATCCGGGATTACTGGGGGTAAAA
>WRLH01000044.1 GCA_009777715.1 Lachnospiraceae bacterium | reverse complement strand
ATATTTATTGTTATTATAATCACATACGACCGCATTCATACAATGGATACCTGACACCATTTGAGAAGAGGAATTCTTACAGGTAAATATTTCAGCGTAAGTGTTACAAAAAAGCTTGACCAGATCAAAATATATCGGGAGATATATTGACAAATTTCAAATATTGAGTTAGGGAGAAAATATCAATGAAAGTATATAAAAATGAAAAGGCGAAAAAACGTGTTCTTGATACATATGACAAATTGCTTGAAATGTGGAATGTAGACAAAGAAGAAAGGGATATCCAAACTACATATGGAATGACCCATGTGATATTATGCGGAAATAAAAGCAATCCGCCGCTTGTTCTTTTTCATGGCGTAGGCGATAACTCCGCGCTGATGTGGATATTTAATGCCGAATTTTTAGCCCGCCATTTTTGGGTGATAGCCATTGATACCATCGGCGGCCCGGGCAAAAGCATTCCCAATGAAAACTATAACAAAGACTTTGACGGGATAATATGGATTGATGAAGTCCTTAAGGAGCTTGGGATTGATGAAATTTTTATTGCCGGCACATCAAACGGTGCTTATTTAGCGCAATATTATGGAGTTTACAGACCTTACAGGATCAGAAAAATTATCTGCATGGCAGGTGGTGTTCCTGACAGCAGTTTTAGCTCAAAAAAAGCTATGGTTGCCATGATGAGGGTTTTTTTGCCGGAGGCCTTATTTCCGACTTTAAATAATATGAATAAGCTGATTAAAAAATTATCCGGAAAAAACAGCATGGTATTTACAAGCAATATTGCAATCATGGAGCATTATCAAGCCTTGCTTAAGGGTTTCAACAACATGGCAATGCGATACCATAATCTCATCGGATTTAACGACAGTCAAATTGATTTGATACGCAATAAAACATTATACTTGTTGGGAGAAGCTGACCCGTTTGTAGAAAAAGGCGGTCAAGATATTTTTATCCAATCTGGGCTTAAAGCGCTTTTTTTTCCTGATGTCGGTCATGGCATAAATCATGAAATTGCTGATGAAGTAAATGCAATTTTTCTTGATTTTTTATTGCCGGAAGTGAAAAATGTTGAATAGAGCAAAAAATAATAGGGCTTGTTTTTGATTTGTTATGAGATGTGTTACTTGATAATACTCCCGCAAAAAATCGGCTAGCTAATGCTAAACCGATTTTTTCTTGAAATTTTGTACTTGAGTTTGTGATATAAAATCTGTAATTGCTGATGGAGCCATTAAAGTATTAGGTCTTCTGTGATGACCAACATCATTTTTTTCCTACCGGATAACATACTTCCGTAACCCAATTTTCAGGGTTTGGATCGTGACCGGGGCTGACATGGTAAATATTAAACATCGCGCCGTTAAATTCATAATTGTTATCAGTAACCCACTTTGCGACACTTTCGCTTATTTCCGCAATCTGTTCATAACTGCCTTTAAATGTAACCGAAACCATTGGGATCGGCGGCACGGTTCTAAACTTCATGTTTTCCGTGTCCTTGTATTCACCAATAACTGACATTTGCACCTCAACATCAACATCGGAATTTACATGGGCCGGGTCGTGGAATATGGCGATGCAATATTCGGGATTCGCTGCCTTTAGGTTAAGATTTTGGGTCTCTTCGGCAAACTCCCTCCATAACACTCCTTCGCATTCATAGTTGGGAATAATTTTACGAACGCTTGCAACATACCTTTCCGGCATTTCTTTTAATGTAACATCATACTTCATCATCATATCATCCTTTCTTAATCTTTGAATTGTTGTTTCAAGCAGATGGAGGCGGTCGTTAATTTGCTCCGCTTGCTCTTTTACTTCCGCAAGTTTAATTTGCAGATAAGCTTTTAATTGCCCTGCATCGTGGTATTGTGACATTATTTCAGAGATTGCCGCTAAGCTGAACCCCATATTCTTCAAAACGCTAATGCGATTTGCAAGGGGAAGCTGGGCAGCACTATAGTAGCGGTAACTTGTAAAATTGTCAATGCTTTCCGGTTTTAGTAATCCTATCTCATCATAATGGCGCAGCATACGAATGCTAATGCGGGTCAGTTTTGAAAAATCACCTATTTTTAGCATAATTCATCAACACTCCTTTCAGCCTAAAGACTTTGAGCGTAGCTCATAATCTCAATCCGAATCATAGATTCGGGTTGAATCGTAGATTCGGGTTTTATAGTAATAGTGTTTACAGTCTTTCATACAATGTATGGTTTTTGAGCTCAATCTTATTATAGAGTATACCATAATGTGAGAGTCAATAAGAAAATTCTTTTCTCGAAAATTCTTTTCTCGAAAATTCTTTCTAGAAAATTATTATTCTTGAAATTTCTTTCTCGAAGATTTTTTCATATCCGGCGAAAATTCATTGTTGGAAAAATGGCTTCACTATGATATAATGTCGGTACTGATGTACCGACTTATAAAAATGCGGTTTCAAAGTTATCGCAATGCGAAAGAAACTGCGAATAAATAAAGGAGAATGTAAACCATGAAAACAACAAAAATCTTCGCGCTCGCCATTGCGCTAATAATGGTATTCGCGTTAGCCGCTTGCTCTGATAGCGGCAACAACAATTCAGGCGGCAGTACCAACACGCCGCCGCCATCGGAAACGCCATCCGCACCCGATACGTCCACGCCGTCACCGAACCAAACACAGGGCAGCGGTGATAATGACCCCGGAACAGGCGACCCTACGAACGGAAATGGCGGCGATGTAATCATTCCCGATAACGGCACACCACCGTATGTAGAACCGCCACTTGAAAGTCACGCAGGAGATAAGGGATATTTCTATGTGACTACCGACGACTATGCTGTTTGGATTAATCGTCTTATTGCTGATGATGGATGGGTTTATATGGTTGCCAGTTTTGGCGGGGACGGGTCGGTGGTCAACTACCATTGGAAACTGGTAACGGATACTGTCGAAGCTGCCGAAAGCCGCACTCAAGGCCACGACGGGTACATCCGCATAGACAATGTCCTCTACCCCAATCCCGACCGTACTGTAGATTTTAATGAGGCTTCTTACCTTTATCCTCCGAACTGGAGTGATAAAGATGCGTTCTTAAATATAACTGAAGGCGATGATGAGATTAAACGTAGATGGGGCGTTGACGAATTTTATTTTTCACAGCCATAAGTACACACACAACGGAACAGAGTTGTAGTTAGAGATTATCCAATATTTATTTGGCTTGCGCAAGATTTTTATGCTATAATCTTTATATGGAAAAAAGATTGCCGGGCGTTTATCCGGACCAAAAGAAAAATAAAGAAAAATATTACCGCTCTTCGCTGACTTTCAAGAGAAAGCATATCAGCCTTGGAAGCTATGAAAGTATGCTTAAGGCTCATGCCGCTTATCTTGAAGCAAAAATGATTATCAAAAATAAAGAAATTACCCTTTCCGACTATTCGCCGCACCGGATTTTACCCCATGGCAAGTGGGTAGTCTTATTAAATTTCCGCGATTCCAATTATTATTTTAATACGCCCATCTTTATCCGGAAAAATTATTTCGAATATCATCTTAAGCCAACGATGATTCTTAAGTTTGACATTGACGACTTATTTTATTATTCGACAAGGACAATCATGAAGCGCGGCGGGCATTATTTTGTTTCCGATTATGGAATGCAGGTCAATATTTTAAACCGCTACGGCATCAAAAACTATGGCGTTAAAAACCGTGATTATCGTTTTGTCAATGATGATGAAACTGATTTCCGCTATGAGAATATCGAGATTATCAACCGTTATAATGGCGTAAGAAGAATAACGAAGCGCGGGAAATTTTTGTACCGCGTCAAAATCCATATCGTCGGGAATTATACGGTTGGCACTTATGAAACCGAAAACGAAGCGGCAATTGCCTATAATAAAGCGATTGACATCCTTAAAAAAGCCGGGGTCAAAAAGCAATTCGTCCCTAATTATATCGAAACAATCACGGCGAAAAGTTATGCGGATATTTATTCAAAAATCATTATTTCGCCAAAAGTGGTAGGGTATAAACCTGCCTAGATTGCGGGTACGCCCGCAATGACATTATGAAGCAATGATATTATCCCAGCAATAACGTGTAACAAGCAATATATCCAACTAACGCGCCGTATAATCAACAAAACTAATATTCATATTTACATTCCCGGTGACTCCGGAAACCGATCCGGTAAAAGAATATTGCCAAACCTGAAACTTATAAGGATAATCCGGCAAGTCACCAGGCTGGGAAAGCCAGATATCATATTCCATGAGTTTCGTTAGGTCAATCTGCTCAATCAGCCATTCTTTATTGCCATAAATCATGGGCGTATATCCTGCGCCGCTCATATAATTGCAAAAAGTGGCGGTGATCTCGGTTTTTTGGGTTCTGGTAAGCCTGTCAATCCGTGATGAATCAAAAGCGATAAAATCCATATGGAAAACAACCGGATAAGTGATTTTTTCCTCTGCCAGCATTTCTATTACCAAAGAAGCCTCTTCGGTTGCTTCCGCTTCGTTTATGGCTTGGGAAAAGAAATAAACACCAACGTTTAAGCCGCTTTCAACCGCCGCTTTTAGGTTTTCGCTAAAATCCTCATCAATGGTTATGTGGCCAGTCTCATATCCCCTTGCGCCGACCCGAAGCATTACAAAATCAACCCCGGCACTTTTAATCCGGTTAAAATCCAACCTGCCATTTTGGCGTGAGACATCAATGCCCAAATAAGAGACTGGTTTGTCAAATTCAAAATAAGCCATCCTGTCCCGGCGCAAAATAAAGCCAAGCGGATCGTAATTATTACGGGTGATAAAAGGATTAATCGGCACCCATTCCGATGTGCCGTTACGCCGCTCAACAAAAGTATGGCGGCCGTCTTCCGAGGGGTCTAGCGGCTCCGGGGACGGCGAGTAAACTGGCTGCTCCGGCGTGACTTCCTCATTGCCTAAGCCTAAGTCCTCATCACGCTCAGGAAACAAATCCCAAAAACTTAAATCTTCAACCCTTAGCTGGCTGTCTTCTGTTTGGGAAATGGCATTATCATTAATATTGTGAGCTGTTGGGTTTGGATTCGGGCTTCTTACAGCGTTCCGGTTATTTCCTTGGCTATTGCTAAAAAAGACGACTGCCAAAATCAAAAAGACAAAAACAGAAACCCCGCCAATCGCATAAGCAATCGGTATGCCTCTTCCTTTATCGTAATAATCGTTTTCATCTGGCAATTTCATATTAATCACTATCTTCCCAAAATAACCCGAATCATGGATTCATTTAAATCCTTAAATCAAGAAAGTAAACCCGAAAAATGCCATTGACATCAACCCGGCAATAAGTAATATAACCGGCAACCCTTTAAATGATTCCGGGATATTGTTATAGATGATTTTTTCGCGGATTCCCGCCATAATTATGATTACAATCGCAAAACCAAAGGCAAGGGCAAAGCCGTTCATCAGATTGTGAAGAAAACCAAACCCTGTCTGGGCGTTAATAAGCATTGCGCCTAAAACAACACAGTTTGTCATGATAACAGGCAAATACATCCCCATTGCCTTAAAGCTTTTATTAAAAAACCTTTTCATTATCAGTTCAATTAATTGGACTAAAGCAATTATCACCAAAATAAAGATGATTGTCTTTAAAAAAACGACATTCCGCTTTAGCAGGATATACTCATAAATAAAGCCGTTGATTGCCGACGCAAAGGTGATTACAAATATCACCGTCATGCCCATTCTAGCTGCTGTTTTGGTTTTTTCTGATGTACTCATTAAAGGGCAAAGCCCTAGAAATTGGCTTAAAACAATATTATTAATCAGTGATGAGGTCAGTAAAATAATAAATAAATCTTTAATCATTTTTTTCTCCCTCCGGCTTTGTTTTTGCTATTTTTAGTTTTATTTCTTTTTTCTCTTTCTCTTTTTTCTCTTTTTTCTCTTTTTTCTCTTTCTCTTTTTTCTCTTTCTCTTTTTTCTCTTTCTCTTTCTTTACTTTTTTTTCTGTTTTACCCTGCGGTGCTTCCGAGGTTTTATTTTTATCATTGTCCTCTGCTGTTTCCGGTGATGGGTTTTCTTTATTATCTTCCGCTGCTTCCGGTGATGTTTCTTTTTTATTATCTTCCGCTGCGTCCGGTGATGTTTCTTTTTTATTATCTTCCGCTGCGTCCGGTGATGTTTCTTTCATCACTTTGTGAACTTTCAATTTTTTGTGAATCGCAAAAAGGAACGCCATGATAAAAAACGCGCCGGGGGCAAGAACAAAAATCGAAACACCCGGATATGATGGCGGCATTACCCTAAAGCCGAATAATTCGCCCACTCCAATAAACTCGCGAATTGCCCCAATCATCATTAAAGCCAAGGTAAAACCAAGCCCCATCCCGAAAGCGTCAAAAACTGCCAGCAAAACTTTATTTTTTGCCGCGTAGTTTTCCACCCGGCTCATAACTATGCAATTTACGACAATTAAGGGGATATATATCCCTAAGGCTTTGTCCAAGGCCGGAAGAGCCGTTTTGATAATCGCTTCGGCAATTGTCACAAATATAGCAATAATGATAATATAGGCCGGAAGCCTTAATTTGTCCGGAATCGAATTTCTGATTAGTGAAATAACTAAATTCGAAAACAAAAGGACAAAAAGGGTGGCAAGCCCCATCCCAATCCCATTAAGGGCTGAGGTCGTCACATAAAGCGCCGGGCATAAGCCAAGCAAGAGGACAAAAAGCGGATTTTCTTTGACAATCCCATTAAATAACCGCTCCACCGCCGCATTTGATTTTAAGTTTAATTTTTTAATCATTTCTTGTCCCTGTTCCCATTTTATTAAGCAAAGGTACGATTAGGTTTCCAATAATCACCGCAAAAGCAATGCCTTCAAATCCGTAGCCGCGAAGCGAAAACTGCGCGGTGAGAAAACCTAATAAAATGCCGTAAAGAATCTGGTTTCGAGCCGATATTGGCCGTGTCACATAATCCGTGGCGATGAAAAAAGCGGCAAACACCAAACTGCCTGTCAAATAAGACGCAAGATAATCCGGTGAAAAACTGCCTGTAAACATCACGATAAAAGCAAAAAATGAAATAATATAAGCACCGGGGATTTTTAGGTCAATAACGCCCAGGATAATCAGAAAAGCCGCGCCAAGGATAATTGCCAGCATTGAGGTTTCGCCAATTACCCCGCTGGTATTTTTTACCAGCATATCCAATAAGCTTGGACTTTCGCCTTCTAAGGCAGGATTCCGGTAGTTAAGAAGCGGCGTAAATGAGATAAATAAAAAGCTTCGCGCCGCCATCGCCGGATTCATAATATTTTGCCCCAAACCGCCAAACAGCATTTTTACGATCACAATCGCAAACATCCCGCCAACTGCCCCCAGCCATAATGGAGTATCGGGGGGCAAGCTAAGCGCAAGCAAAAGCCCGGTCACGACTGCCGAATAATCATCAATTGTCACCGCCCTTTTTAAGATTAAGCCCGTGACATATTCGGTCACGACTGCCGTTCCAACCGTCACCAAAATCAGATAAAGAACATTAAGCCCAAAATTGTAAATGCCAAACCCGGTTGCTGGCATTAGCGCTAAAATCACCACCAGCATAATCCCGCTGGTATTGATTTTGGATCGTAAATGGGGGCTTGCTTTTGTTTTTCCGTTCATTCTTTCCTTTCAACTCATAAGGGGGAGCTTCATGCTTTTAATTGCTTCGGTTAAATCGAGCTTTGCCGGACATATGTAACTGCAACAGCCGCATTCAAGGCATTCTTTTCCGGCGTGTTTAATAAAGGAAGCTTTGTCATCGTGTTTCGCAAAAACAGCCAGCTGCTGTGGCAATAGGCGCTCCGGGCAAACCGAAACACATTTCAGGCAGTTTATGCAGGCTGTTTGATTTGATTTTAGGACTTCGTCTTTTGTCAGCAAAAGGATTGCGGTTGATAATTTCGTCACCGGAATGTCGGTCTCTTTAAGGGCATTTCCCATCATCGGGCCGCCGGAAATGATTTGTTCCGGCTTTTTTATGTAACCGCCAGCAGCTTCTATTAATGTATCATAGCTTGTCCCAAGGCGGACGCAAAAACTTCTTGGTCCTTTGATTGCGTTGCCGGCAACAGTTACAATCCGGGAGGTTAAATTTTTGTTGGTTAGCACCGTCCGCTGGATATTAATCACCGTGTCGATGTTTAGTAAAATTACGCCAACCGCTTCCGCTGTAATTGCTGTGCTGGTAAAGCGTCCCGTCACCGCCGAGATTAATTGCCGTCCCGACCCTTGCGGATATTTGTTTTTGAGGATTTTAATACTTATCCTTGCTTCTTTTACGGTTTTTTCCCTTAATAAATCGATACAGTCTGTCTTGTCGTCGGCAATGGCAATTACGCCGCGGGCATAAGGGAATAATTTTAACAGTACTTTTAGGCCGCCGATTAGGCGGTCAGGCTCGGAAAGCATTAAGTGGTGGTCGTTTGTTATGTAAGGCTCGCATTCAGCCCCATTAATAATAATATGTGATATTTTATCCGGGTTTTGGGGTGATAATTTGATATGGGTCGGATGGCCTGACCCGCTCATGCCAATGATTCCGGCATCCTGAATCCGGTTGATGATATCGGGATTCGCCATTTCAGCTAGGGGAATTGGGGACGGATAGTCAATTTCATCATATAACCCATCATTTTCAATAATTATGCTTTTGACTTGCTCGCCAGTAAAAATAGCCCGCTTTTTTATGCCCCTGACAATTCCTGAAACGCTTGCGTGGACTGGGACGGAAAAAAAGCCGTCCGCCCTGCCGATTTTCTGCCCCGCAAAAACTTTGTCGCCAACTTTTACAATTGCTTTCGCTGGAGTGCCGTATTTCCCTGCCAGAGGGTATACAAGTTCTTTGCCGGGAAGAACGATTTCAATGGGGGTCGTTTTCGCCATTTCTTTATTATTGCGGGGGTTTATTCCCCCAATAAAGGTTTTTAGTGTCATCATTTTATTATCATATCATTTTTCTCTTAATCGCGCAAGTTTTAATCCTGTAATCCTGCGTTGGCTTACTCCGCGCGTTTAAGAGTGTCAATTAATTCCGCGCGTTTGAGAGTGTCAATTAACTCCGCGCGTTCGAGAGTGTCGATTCAGCGCCCGACGCGCTTTCGCTCCGAGAGAATCGTTTTGACGATATCTCAAGGGTCGGTCTTATGAATCGCACTCTCTATCGCACGAGGAAGTGTTTGGCTGTGTCATTGCGGACTTGCTCCGCAATCTCGTAAGTCATAACTTATATGTACATGAGCAAAATTTTTCCGCGTCCTGCCCTTTGAGACAAGAAAATCATCGTGTGGAAATTAAAATTTCCACTTTCTATTTAAGCAGTTTCACAAGCTACGCTTGTGAAATGCAGAGGTGTAAAATGCGCAATTAAGGAGCAAATAAAAAAAATCGCGAGCAATATTCCTGTCTATGAAATAGGAATTTGCCGCGATTTATTTTTATGACCGAAAATTGTGCATTTTGCTTTTGATTTCACAGTCTCATGGGTGGCGTGGAAATTTATTTGCTCATGGACAGTACATACAGAACACCATAGGGATTGCGGCTAAAGGCCGCAATGACGCAGGCTGCGAAAGCGCGTCGGACGCCCCATCGGCAGCTCTCGATACGCGGAAAACCCATAAAGCGATTGCGGCTCGGAGGCCGCAATGACGCAGACTAAAATAAAGGTTTACTCTTTTCGCATTAGTGTAATCATGCTATAATATCGATACTGACGTAATCGACATTGGAATGATTTACTTGGCTCGTGCATTGCCCATGCGTGTGGATTTATGGTATAATGTCACTAAGACATTATACCAGCGCAGTTTTAGTGCGCATCCCCCGGTGGGGTCATGATTTCGTTAGAAATCATGGTATAATGAATAATCAAATAGATATACTTAAAAAAGGAAAGGTAAAAAAATGCGTACTGAAACTGAAATTCTTCATAATTTTACGATAAAATATCCTTTGGGCAAAATCGCCCCTTTAGAAAAAATATTATTTCTTGACATTGAAACCACCGGATTCCAGGCCGCCAGCTCCACCCTATACCTAATCGGCTTAGCCTACTACGAAAACAACGACTGGCACCTAATCCAATGGCTGGCCGAAACTTATGAAGAAGAAAAAGTAATCATCAATGCCTTTTTCCAATTTTCCGCTGGTTTTACCCATCTTTTCCACTATAACGGCAATAATTTTGACCTGCCATTCATCATGCAAAAATGCGCCAAATATGGCTTTTCCTATCATTTTGACAACTTCATCGGCATTGATATTTACCGCCGGATTACGCCTTACCGCGAACGGTTAGGGCTTCCTAACTGCAAACAGAAAACAATCGAAAATTTCCTCAAAGTAAAACGGCTTGATTTGTATGACGGCGGTGATTTGATTTCTGTTTACCATGATTACGTTTCTTCACCGTCAAACGAGGGCCGCTATTTAATGCTGCTCCATAATAGCAGCGATTTAAAAGGCCTGCTTTCCATCACGCCGATTCTTGCTTACCATGATATGTTTAACGGAAAAATCAAAGTCAGGAAAGTACAGGCAAACTATTTTACGGATATCCGGGGCAAAAGCAAAAATATGCTTTATATGAAGCTAAAATTAAAAACGGAGCTTCCGTACCCGCTTTCATTCAATAATAACAGGTGTTATTTTAAATATGAAGATAACGAGGGTTATCTTGCCGTGCCGATTTATGAAGAAGAAATGAAATATTTTTATGCCAATTACAAAGAGTATTATTATCTTCCGGCTGAAGATATTGCGTTACACAAAACGATTGCAACTTATGTCGATAAAGAATTCCGCATAAATGCCACCGCTTCAAATTGTTATGCCCGCAAAACGGCAACCTTCCTGCCCCAGTGGGATGTCCTTTTAGAGCCATTTTTTAAGCGTGATTATGAAAGCAAGGACTTATTTTTTGAAGTCACTGATGAATTAAAGCGCGACCGTGAGTTTTTCGCAAACTATGCCAGCCATGTCTTAAATGCAATGAAATAAGGCTAATCTTTACCGTAAAAGAATGAACTGATCCGGTTATAGCCTATTTCGGCATGATTAATGATTTGCTCGGTGCTTCCGATAAAAAGATGGCCGCCGGAAGCAAGGGACTTATAAAATTTCTTAAAGATCTCGGTTTTGGCCTCTTCGGTAAAATAAATCAAGACGTTGCGGCAGACGATTAAGTGATTGCCTGACGGATAAGTATCTTTTAAGAGATTGTGTTCTTTAAAATCAACCTGTCTTTTTATTTCATCAGATATCTGGTACGAAGGGCCAATTTTGGTGAAATACTTTTTCTTAAACTCGGACGGCACTCCGGCGATGCTCTTTTCATGATAAAGGCCAACCTTTGCTTTCGCTAAAACCTGCTTATCAATATCCGTTGCATAAATCCGGATCTGGTTAAGCGGTAAATGCTTTGAAAGAGCCATTACCAAGGAATACGGCTCGTCACCTGTTGAGCAAGCCGCACTCCAGATTTTGAGGTTTTTGCCAAACTTGTCAATAATGCGGGGAAACACATCTTTATCAAGAATATCCCATTGCCCCGGATTGCGGTAAAATTCAGAGACATTAATCGTCAAGTAATTAACAAACTCTTCAAATTTAGCCGTATTTGTTTTAAGCTCATTTATATATTTATCATAACCATCAACCGCATTTTTGCTGATGAGCGTGTCAATCCGGCGTTTCATCTGCTTTTCTTTGTATGCGTTAAGATCGATTTTGGTTAAATCAAAAACTGCTTTTTTGAACCATTCATAATTATATGTCATTTTATGTCCCATGCCTTTCAAACAGTATTTATATAACTGCTTAATAATAATTGGGAAAGTCCGTTTTCCACCTTAGAACTATTAAGTTCCATAATATGTAAGAAGGCTTAATTTATCCTTCTTATACTTTTAAGTATCGGTTTCTTATGCTTCTTCTTTTGCTTCTTCTTTTGCTTCTTCTTTTGCTTCTTCTTTTACTTCTTCTTTTACTTCTTCTTTTACTTCTTCTTTAGCTTCGGTTTCTTTAGTTTTTTTTGCCTTTGGTGCTTTCTTCGCCGGAGCTTTGGCAGGTTTATCTTCGGTTGCTGCGCTAGCTTCAATTGCCGCATGAGCTGTCGCGTCAGCTGTTGTGTCAGCTGTTGAACTAGCTTCAATTGTTGCGTCAGCTGTTGAACTAGCTTCAAGCGCTGCGTCAGCGTTTGCACTAGCTACAGCTATTGCGTCAGCCATAGTAGTAACTTCATCAAAAGCTTCTGCTTGGTCTAAAACTGCCCCCTCTTCATCTTCCGGCAACAATGCTTTAATGCTTAAGCTGATTTTGTGGTCATTTTCATTAAAATCAACTATCCTTGCCGTCACCGTATCGCCGACCCTTAATTTGTCCGAGGGCCTGTCAATATGCTCCCTTGCAATCTGTGAGACATGAAGCAGCGCGTCAACTCCCGGCTGAAGCTCAACAAATGCGCCAAAATCCGTCATTCTCGCAACTCTTCCTGTCACCTCTGAACCAATGGCAAAATCAGTCATGGCATCTTTCCAAGGATTTGCGTCAGGGAATTTGCGGCTTAGGGCAATTTTGGTTCCTCTAATGTCTTTGATAAAGGCTCTGACGGTGTCGCCAGATTTCATGTAGCGGCGCGGATTTTCGACCCGCCCCCAAGACATCTCGGAAATATGGAGCAGCCCATCAGCCCCGCCGATATCAACAAACGCGCCAAAATCGGTTACATTTTTGACTACGCCCTCTTCGATGATGTCACCAATCGCAATCCGTTCTAAGAGCTGCCTGTGCATTTCCGCCCTTTCCGCATTAAGGACCTGCTTGCGGTCGCCGATATATCTTCTACGCTTAGGATTGTATTCGCTAATGATGAACTTTATCTCGCTTCCTAAATATTTGCCCAGGTTCTTCTCGTAAGTGTTAGATACGAGGCTGGCAGGGATAAAGATTTTCACTTCTTCGACAATTACACTAAGGCCGCCGTCAAGCACTTGGGTTACCGTTGCGGTAAGGGGCTCTTTATTAAGATACGCTTCCTCAATCCGCTTGTTGCCGCGGTCGGCCGCAAGGCGTTTGTAGGTAAGGAGTACTTGTCCGTCGCCGTCATTGACTTTGAGTACTTTTACTTCCATCGTATCGCCAAGCTTCACGATTTGGGTCATGTCTACGCCTTGTTCGTTGGTGTATTCATGTTTTGTCAAAATGCCGTCTGATTTGTATCCGATATTCAGAATGACCTCATCAGGCTTAACATCAATGACTGTACCCTCAACTACCTCTCCTGTTTGTATTAATTTAATCGAATCTCCCAGCATTTGTTCAAAAGTTAGTTCTGACATATTTTTGAATCTCCTCAATTATATTGTTTGGGGTGGAAGCCCCCGCTGTGATACCTATCAGAGTAGTTGTTTCGGGCAGAGCAAGCGGCAAGTCCTTTAGGGTCTGCACAAAATAGGTATTTGCACATTCCTTTCGGCTTATCTCAACCAGCTTTGCTGTATTGGAACTGTGTATATCCCCAATCACGATCATGACATCTACTTCTTTTGCGATAAGTCCTGTTTCTACCTGCCTTTCCTCTGTTGCATTGCAGATAGTATTTACAATCGTACCATTGTAACATTTTTCCGTAAAAATATCAACTAATTTTTTTAATTTGTTGTAGTTAAATGTCGTTTGCGAAACAATGCAGGCATTTTCCTTTATTTTCTCGGCTAAAATAACCGCATCTGCTTCGGATTCGGCGACAAAAACTTCGCCCTCTGCCCAGCCGGTTATGCCTTCCACTTCGGGATGGCCGTTGTTGCCGATAATAATTATCCTTTTCCCATCCCGGCTTTCTTTTTCAACAATCTGGTGAATGCGGCGGACATAGGGGCAGGTTGCATCAATTACTTTTAGGTTTTGGCTGGCCAAAATCCGATGGATTTTCTTTGCCGCCCCATGGGCGCGGATAATAACCGTGCCTTTCGTAACTGCTCTTAGCTCATCTTCATTGTCTAGGACGATAACGCCTTTTTCCTTTAAGTCTTTGACGACCTCCATATTGTGGATAATCAGGCCATAGGTGTAAATCGGCGAACCGTCATTTTTTTTGATTTGCTCATAAACCGTATCTACTGCCCGGCGGACCCCAAAGCAAAATCCGGCGTTTTTTGCCATGATGATATTCATATTAAGCCAGCTTTCTATTTTTAAATATTACCGTTTCTGCCCGCAAATTTCAATGATTAAGGCACTAACTTCTTCGATTGTCAAATCAGAAGTATCAACCAAAACCGCGTCCGCTGCCTGTTTTAGCGGCGCGTGTTCCCGGCTCATGTCCTGATTGTCGCGCTTTATGATGTCCTGCTCGATGTCATCTAAGTCAAGGGGGCTTTCCTCATTGGCGTTATTTGCTGTAAGCTCAAGGTAGCGGCGTTTCGCCCTAATCCGGCTTGAAGCGGTTAAAAAAACCTTGACATTGGCATTCGGCAGGACACAAGTGCCGATATCACGCCCATCCATGACAACATCGTTTTCCTCTGCTAACTTAATCTGCAAGCCAAGCAGATGTTCGCGGACTTTGGGATTTGCGCTGCTTTTAGAAGCAATTAAGCCCACTTCTTCCGTCCTAAGGTAAGCATTGACGTTTTCGCCGTTTAAGAGAACGATTTGCTCATTGTTTTCATAGCGGATCGTAATCTCCGCTTTAGGGCATATTAAAGAAACTGCTTCATCATCATTGGCATTTATGTTGCTGCGCAATAAAAAGAGGGCCATTGCGCGGTACATTGCGCCTGTATCTACGTATATGAAATTTTTTTGCTTGGCAATAAGCTTTGCAATGGTGCTTTTTCCGGCTCCAGCCGGGCCGTCAATCGCAATCTGGTATCCCATGGTTGCTCCTTTGTTATTCTGTCTGTGCTTCGTTGATACTAATTCCACCTCGGCATATATTGTATTTAGGTGTATTGTCTGTGCCTTTGATACAATTCCACCTCGGCATATATTGTATTAGGTGTATTGTCTGTGCCTTTGATACAATTCCACCTCGGCATATAGTGCATTTAGGTGTATTGTCTGTGCCTTTGATACAATTCCAATCGCGGCCCTTGAGAGATGTCGCTACTTAGTTCGTGTCCTGTACGAACTTATGTAGCGCAACATCTCTCATGGAGCGAAAGCGCGCCCAGCGATGGAATTAGTATCAATACGGCGCAGACTCTATACCTACACATATACTATACCTACACCTTTACACTATATCCCCCCCGGCACTTTTCCCGGCCAAATACCCGGTTGACCAAGCTATCTGGAGATTGTAGCCCCCGGTCAAAGCATCAACATCAATCACTTCCCCGGCAAAATACAAACCCTTTACAAGCTTTGATTCCATCGTCTTTGGATTAATATCCTTAACATTGACTCCGCCCTGCGTAATAATTGCTTCCTTAAAACCAAGGCTTCCTTTTATTTCAAGCGTAAAACCCTTAATCATCTTAACTAAACCATGCCGCTCCTCTTTGGTAATCTTATTTACTATTTTGTCCGGGGCCAGGCGCGAACGCCTTAAAATAATCCCGATCATCCTGTTCGGGAGAAGCCAAACGAGAATGCTTTTAAGGTATTTGTTCTGGCCTTTTTCAAAGTCGCGCAGCAAACGCTGATCAAGCTTCTCAAAGGATAAGGCTGGCTTTAAATCAATAACAGCTGTTATTTTTTCTGGCTCTTCGATGGCTGATAAATGCTTCGCGTAAAAGCTGCTTGCCGACAATATCAACGGGCCGCTTAAGCCAAAATGGGTGAACAACATCTCACCAAACCCTTTGTAAATAACCTTTGACGGCGATTCAATAGCGACCGTTATGTTTTTCAAGGATAAACCTTGTAAATCTTCTCTCCACGTCTCTTTAACCTTTAGGCCCACCAGGGCCGGGCTTGGGGTTAAGATTTTATGTCCGGTGGAAGCGGCAAAACGGAAACCATCCCCGGTCGAACCAGTTGCCGGGTACGACATCCCACCTGTTGCGATGATTAGCTTGTCCGCTTTAAGCTGCTGATTGTTTTTTAAAATAACGCCTGTTATTTTATGCTTGCAAGAATCCTTTTTCGTCCCGGCTTCATAAGCTTTAGTGATTATTTCGGTAACTTCTGTCCTTAGAAGTATTTCCACCTCCAGGCGAGTTAATATTTTTTTTAATACTTTAGTGACATCTGATGAACGGTCCGAGGCCGGAAAAACACGGCTTCCCCGCTCCACTTTGAGTTTTAGCCCATTTGCTTTTAAAAATTCCTGGAGCATCATGCTGTCAAACCCTACATATGCACTATAAAGGAATTTCGGATTGGTGACGATATTTTCAAAAAAATCCGCATTGGCAGAGTTATTGGTAATATTACAGCGTCCCTTGCCAGTCAGAAAAAGTTTTTTGCCTAATTTTTCACTTTTATCAATCAGGATTACGCGGTTTCCTGATTCGGCGGCGGTAATTGCTGCCATCATCCCGGCTGGGCCGCCCCCAATTACGATGATATTTTGCATTTATTACCTTTCAATCCGCAGCCTAAGGTTTCTTGAGCGGATAAAATAACACCGGGGTTTCATCGATGAAATTTATCTCATCATTTAGGTATACCTGATAATTATTCCAAGCTTCTTCAAGGCTTTCAAGATTAGTCCTGACTTCCTCTGGGCGTTTAAGGCAAAGCGCAACAACAAGGGCATTTATCACGCTAAGCGGGGCGACAAGGGAATCGACAATTGAAACCATGTCGCTCCTCGCCAAAAGGTTACATGATGAATAAAGATTCATCGGCGAATGGATTGTATCAGTAATGGTGATGACCTTTGCGTTCCGGTCGCTGGCAAACTCCATCGCTTTTAGGGTCCGCATTGAATAACGGGGGAAGCTTATCCCAATGATAACGTCATTTTCATTAATCCGCAACATCTGTTCAAATAATTCCGTCACCGATGTAGTTTTAAGTAAAACGACCCGGTCACGGATCATATTGAGGTAAAAATTCAAGAATTCCGCCAAAGGCTCACAGCTTCTAAGGCCAACCAGATAAACCGTCCTTGCGCCGATAATTGCGTCAACGGCCGCTTCAAAAGTGACTGGATCAAGATTTGTAATCGTATCCTTTATTTTTTCGATATCCGAGTTAAGGACCGAAGCCAAAATCTCTGACTGCGTGCTTTTCCCATACTTAGCTCCAACCTTTTCGACATTGTTAAGCTTGTTTTTGACCCATTCTTCTAAAACGCGCTGAAATTCGGGATATCCGTCATAACCAATGCCCGTTGCAAAACGCACAACTGTTGATTCACTGACACCAATCGTTTCGCCCAGCTTGGCTGCCGTCATAAAAACCGCCTGCTCGTAATGGTCGGCAATATAAGCGGCAATGGCTTTATGGCTTTTACTCATCCGCGGAAATTTGTCATTCATCCGGGAAATAATATCATGCTCCATGTGTTTTCTTTATTTCCTTTTGCATATTCGAAGCAATTTAGCGTTGCTTAGCTAAATGCCTTATATGATTCTTCAAGCAATTTTTGCGTATCATTTTCGCTCAAATCGTAATCGCCGGTTAATGACATACAAGCTGAGCCATGAATCACCATCCACATTTTCATGAATAAATCGCTGGCGTCCTTGATCCCGGCGGCTTTTGCTTTGCTAATTTCTTTGCTGACCGCTCCCGATTCGCCGTTAATCAAATCATAAAGCGTCCTGCCGTGGCGTTTATCAGAAATAAATAACAGGGAAAAAATATTTTTGTTGTCAAGGGCGAAGCGGATATAAGCCATTCCTAAGTTTACGAATGGAATATTGCTCCTTTGGGCAAACGCCAAATAAAAATCTTCAAAATATGTAACCGCCTTTAGGAATATCGCCTGCTCCATTTCTTCTAAGCTTTTGAATACTCTGAAAATCGGCTGGGTTGAGCAATTAGCTTTGGCCGCCAGCTTCCTTGCGGTAACACTTATTATGCCCTCTTCTTTCATCATCGCAAACGCTACATCAAGAATACCGTCACGGGAAATTGATTCTTTTCTCGCCATATAAATGACCATGCCTTTCCAATATTTGCAAATTTTAGGCTTTACTAATAACGACTGTTATTATATAGTAGCGCAAATAGTAAAAAATGTCAAATTTATTTCAGCATTTTTCGAAGAGCTATTTCTATTTCCCTTTCTTTTCCGGTCTTACGTTTTCCTTTGGCAGGTTTTTTTTTGTCTACCCTGACTTGGTTAATTACTCTTTCAATTTCTTCCTCGCTGACATCAGCTGATTCAATTATTTTTTTCATCTCTTCTTCTTCCTCTTCATCAATTTCTTCAATTTCCCCAATCTCTTCTAGTTCCTTAGTATCTTCAACTTCCTCAATCTCTTCTGCTTCCCCAATTTCTTCTGCTCCCTCAATATCTTCAACTTCCTCAATCTCTTCAACTTCCTCAATATCTTCTGCTTCCTCAATCTCTTCAACTTCCTCACTTTCGGAAGATTCATTACTGATTTCGTCAAACTCAACCTCGGCTTCCGCCTCGTTATTTTCTTCGCTCCGGATAATATGGGCAATCGTATCATCAATCATCTGGCTGCATGGAAGCTTAGCTAAAGCCTTTGGCCGCCTAAGGACCAAGATAAACAAAGCGACGACCGCCGCCGTATTTAGAATCAGCAAAAACGCGCCCACGCCGGAATCAACCAGCCATTTGGTCATCGAAAATTTGCTATAGACATTAACTTCCGGCACTTCTTCCAAGTATAAAACAAAGTCAATTACGGCCAGCCGTTTCGTCCCATGCACCAAAATTTTGATGACGGCTTTTTCGGAATCGACCGTTGCCGTAGTGCTTTTAATGCCGTAAAAAGTCCCGATTTCGTTTAGGACATTGCTCCAGTCAAGCAAAAAATCATAAGCCCATGTCCCATAATACTGCTCGATAGCTCCGTCTTTTACAATTTGGTTGAAATCGTCAACAAAGCTATTGCCAATCCGGATTGCCTCTTCAACTGACAAGAAATTGCCATCAGGCTCGGCGGCGTTTACTTTTTGAGAGCAAATCACCCCAAACAGAACCGCAATAATACTGCTTACCAATAAAAATTTTTTCATTTGGAAGTTCCTTTCATACCATGCTTTCATTTGTTACAAAATGAGTATAGCACATTTAGAAGAATTTTCCAAGTATCTATTTTACACAAAATAAATTTAGAATATAAGAAAAAATGAAACGATAATCAATTCTTTCAATTGATGTTTCCGCGACAACCGATAGCTCCTTTATTTTTTCACCATCCAAGTAATAAGATACCGCGCCGACCTTTAATCCGGCTTCAATCGGCGCGTTAAGGCTTTCCGGCACATCTATTTTGGCATTTACTGTTTCATCTTCCCGCAGCAGCCTTTGCCCTAAATCGTCTTCACTTAGGATTAAAAGATTTTCAAAAACAACATCATAGGGGCGGCCGCTTATGGTGACACCGTCATTAACCGGAATGGGGTTTAGCTCCGGCAGGGTAAAAACATCACGGAAAAAATAATTATCCAAGCCATACTCCATTAATTTTCTGGTATCAGACCATTTGTAGCTCCGGTTGCTTGGCCAGCCGCTGGCAAGAAGTGAAACGACATAAACCCGCCCATCACGCTCAAGGGCCCCGACATAAC
>WRLH01000043.1 GCA_009777715.1 Lachnospiraceae bacterium | reverse complement strand
TAACGCAACGATTCTCTCGGAGCGAAAGCGTGTCGGACGGTGAATTGACACTCTCGAACGCGCGGATTTAACGCGCGGAGTTCTCTCGGAGCGAAAGCGTGTCGGGCGTTGAATCGACAGCTCTCACTTTCGCGGGAATAAATCTCTCGGAGCGAAAGCGTGTCGGGCGGTGAATTGACACTCTCGAACGCGCGGATTTAACGCTCGGAATTTCTCTCGGAGCGAAAGCGTGTCGGGCGTTGAATCGACAGCTCTCACATACGCGGGAATAAATCCCTCGGAGCGAAAGCGGGCCGAAACTTTTTTTCTAATTGACAACTTTTCTTTAAATAGATATACTAGTGCTAGAACAACCGTTTGCGCAAACTTCAAGAGGAAAAAAAATGGATAACCTGATACTCAACATCATTCACCGCCCAGAAATGGTGCCCGAATACGCGGAAAAACTGACCGGGCACGGCAAAGAAGAAGATATCGGCCGCAAGGCCCTGCTAACAGAATCGCTTGATATCTTCAAGCTCCAGCAAGAAACCGCCCACAAAAACGGCTTAAAAACCACGATCCAGATGACCTATGCCAGCCTGTTTAATGAGGAAGCGGTAGCACTTGCCAAAGAACATCACGAGAAATACGGCGATGAAATTGCGATGGGCCTTTTGGGCCTGCCCTGCACAGAATTTCGGGAAAAGTACAAAACCAAGGACTTTTGTATCTGGATGTTTTCAATGGAAGACAAAAAGTCGATTATCGATGACCTGTTTGAAAAATTCCATGGCATTTTTGGCTTTTACCCTGAATCAACAGGCTCTTATTATATGGACGCGGAACTAATCAACTATATCAAAGAAAAATATCCGTCCGTCAAATGCGCGATTGCAACTTGCTGGGAAGAAGGCCCAAAGGCTTACCATACCTGCAATAATTCATGGTATACCTTATTTGACGGCGGGCCATGGAATCCGTGGATTCCCTCGAAGCAGAACGTCCACGCCCCGGCGGCAAACGAAGCGGAAGATTCCGGGATTGTTGCGATTCCCCATCTTTCGCGTGACCTGCTTGCCTGTTATGACGGGAATGGGTCGAATTTTGGCACCCACCCCCAAAACGTCTTGCGCGGCATGATTTATCAGGACGGCGAATATCCCTACCTGTTTAACCTAATCGACCAATACCGCCATCTGGCAAAATACAATAATGGTTACGCTTACAATATGATGTTTGTCGGCCCAGGCTGGCTAAACAAGATGGGCCGCTGGGAAGCGCCTTTTAAGCTGCTTAAAAAATCTTACGAGGACGGGATGGCTTATTACGGCGAGCTAAAAAAAGCGGGCAAATTAACCGACATGACAATGAGCGAATTTGCCAGCCATTTCCGGACGAAGAAAACTTACACCGAACCGGAATGCGCCTTATGGAAAGATATTTTATATGGCTCGGAAAAACAGCTTTTCTGGTATACTGACCCTTATATGCGGGCCTGCATAAACATGGACCAGGGCGGGGCATTGGTTGACCTTCGCCCCTATGCGGCAAAGCTCATCTGGGAAGTCGGGATTGGCACAAAGCACGTCCAAGATGCGTCTTATCCCTTTTTAATCCAAGAAAAATACCGCGCCGGGTACTTTACCCACTATGCCGGAGAGGGGACGATCCGGAGTGCCAAATTAATCTATCAAGGTGAAGAAGTTGATTTATGCCTATGCCGGACGAAAGCGGTATTTTCAGAGGAAGAAATTTTAGGCACAAAGACAAAAAACCGTATTTTGACCCTTGCGCCAATGGAAATTGAATTTTACCAATTGACCCTTACTTTGGAAACGCGGATTATTTTTTCCGAAGACAGCGGAGAAATCCGGTACGAGCGGACAATCACCAAAATGAGCGACCCTGACGCCGTTGTTGAAATAAACGAATATATTGTTGCTTGTTATGGGACAACGGAATATCCCGAAGACATGACCGCAATTACCCTGTCCCTAAAGGGTGCGGCCGAATCCACAGAAATTTCTTACAACTACAAATGCCGCGAAGAAGAAATGAAAGGGGCCAAATTGGCCGCGGCAGTCATTCCGCCGATTGAGACCTTGGTGTCATTTAGGAGCGACCGCGAGGACGCAGTTGGCTACATAAAAGAAGGCTATGCTTTCTCGCCGATGTTTACCCTTGGCTTCAAGGCAGCAATGAAAGAAAAGGAGGCGCTTAACACATGGCTCAAGCTGGAAAAGGCAAACTAAATTACCGCTGCCCCTCATGTTTTATGCGGGACTTGGATATTGATATGTTTTTTGATAAAGAAAAAGAGGAATATTATTGCTTAAGATGTGAATATACCGGAAATGAGGCCGATGTTTTAGAAAAAAACCAGATGGCACGTTTCCGCTACCGTGACATTCTTAGGCGGATTACGGATTTCGATTGAGTAATTTGAGGGAAATATGCCAGCAAAAACAGGAAATAGAAGCGTCACGCTTGATGACATCGCCGCCAGCCTTGGCCTTTCCAAAACGACAATTTCCCGCGTCATTTCCGGGAAAGGGCGGATTGGTGATGAGACCAGGGCAAGGGTTTTAGCCTATATCGGCGAAAATGGTTACCGGCCGAACATTATCGCAAAGAGCTTGGCAGAATCAAAGACATACAATATCTGTGTTGTGCTTCCGAATGATTTGAATCTTGCCGATATGCCATTTTTCCAGAATATTCAGCTTGGCATATGCGAATGCTTGCTGGAACAAAATTATGATGTAATCCTGACCACCATCGACAATAACTTAGGCGGCCAGCTTGCAATCAATAACTTGGCGCGGATTATTTCCAATCGCAAAGTGGACGCGGTTTTATTGACTCGTACAGTCAATGAAGACCCGGCGATTACATATTTAAAGAATCAAAAAATACCGTTTGTTGCGATTGGGAGCTACCCTGATGAAACCGTATACCAAATCGATGAGGATCACCAAAACGGAAGCCGTGACCTTGTCACAAAGCTGCTCTTAAAGGGTTTTAAAAGGTTAGCGCTTTTCGGCGGAAATCCAGCCTATATCGTTACCGAAACCCGCAAAAAGGGCTTTTTTGATGCTTATGCCAATCATGGAATCACGCATCCGCCCCAGCTTTATTTTGCCAATCTGCTTACCGAAGATGAAATCGAAAAAGCAATCCTTAAATCCCTTGCCGAAAAAGCAGATTGCATAGTTTGCATGGACGACAATATTTGCGAGATTACTTTGCGCAAGCTTAAAGACCTAAAAATTAACGTCCCCAAGGACATAAAAATTGCTTCGCTTTTTGGCAGCGCATTCTTAGATGGGCGTACACCAAGCATAACCTGCATTGAGTTTAATACCAAGCAATTAGGGAAGCGGGCCGGAGAGACAATTCTGGCTATTATAGATGGGAAAGAGGCGTTAAAGAAGACGTTGCTTAATTATAGCATTAGGCTGAATGAATCAACAGAAGTTGAGCCTTAGAAATCCTCTAAGCCCTGTCATTGCGGCCTCCGAGCAGCAATCTCTCCATGCCGTTTGAGAAATTCTGCGCGTTTTTCCGCGCGTTTGAGAGCTGTCGATTCACCGCCCGACCCGCTTTCGCTCCGAGAGAAACGTTGCGTTACATAATGCGGTAAAATACACCGCATAAGTAACGACGTTTCTCAAGGGTCGGTCTTATGAATCGCACTCTCCATCGCACGATGAAGGGTTGGTGATAGTCTGACTTCACAGTTTCGCATATAGAAGTCTCCAAGTCGTGTCATTGCGGATTTGTTCCGCAATCCCGCTAGACTTGACTAGATTGTAGATGTGCATGAGCAAAAATTTTTCACGTCCTGCCCTTTGAGGCAAGAAATCAAAAAATGCTCAATTGAGGAGCAAATTATGGCCGAAAATTGGGCATTTTGCTTTTGATTTCGCAGTGGAAATTTATTTGCTCATGTACTTTACAACTTAAGAGATTGCGGAACAAGTCCGCAATGACACGTGGGGAGACCACGGAGCAAGTCCGCAATGACACTCGCGGAACACCCAAAATCCCAGCAATTTCCACCCACGATGTTGCCACGATTGTTGCCACGATTTTTGGCATGAATTAGGGATTGACAACATAGGTTCGTAGTGCTACAATATATACCAGAACAACCGATTGCGCAAAAGCGCAAAAAAAGTTAGGGAGGTTATTATGAAGAAAAAAGTTTTATCAGTTTTATTGGCAGTTACATTAGTAGCAAGCCTGTTAGCCGGTTGCGGCAGTTCAAACGAACCGGCAGCCCCGGCTCCGGCCCCGGCAGAAGCTCCGGCGGGTGATACATCTACGCCAAGCGATCCTGCACCAGTTGATACCGCAGCACTCGAAGATGTCAACCTTGTTGTATGGGCTAGCGAAATCGAAGAAGACCAGATCATGACCCGCGCAATGATTGATGAATTTATTGCTGCAAATGCAGATATGGTCAATCTGACTGTTGATTTAGGCGGAGTCAGCGAATCACTTGTTAAAGACCAGCTTTTAACAGACATTACCGCTGGTGCTGATGTATTCGTCTTTGCTGATGACCAAGTAAGCGACTTAGTCATGGCTGGCGCATTACAGGAAGTCTTAATCAATACCGCTGACATCATTGCAAACAATGCCGCTGGCGCAGTTGGCGCAGCTTCAGTTGACGGAACGCTTTATGCTTATCCGATGACTGCTGACAACGGTTACTTCATGTTCTACAATTCTGAGTACTTTACCGAAGATGATGTCAAATCATTAGACCGCATGATGGATGTTGCCGCCGAAGCCGGAAAGCAAGTCACAATGGAAATGCACGGCGCATGGTACAACTTCTCATTCTTTAAAGGTGCTGGTTTTACCGCCGTCATGAATGAAGACGGAACAAACTTCTGTGACTGGAACGCTCCGGGCGGAACTGATGTTGTCCAGGCAATGCTTGATATCGCTGCCCATCCTGGTTTCATTTCCTTAGGTGATGCAGAATTCCAGACCGGAATCGCTGACGGTTCACTTATTGCCGGCGTTAACGGACCTTGGAATGCTGGCGCAGCAGCTACCGCATGGGGTGATAACTATGCCGCTGCCAAACTTCCGACCTTTACTGTCAATGGCGAACAAGTCCAAATGGGCGGCTTTGCTGGATTCAAATTAGTTGGCGTTAACGCATTTTCCGCAAATACTGGCTGGGCAATGCTTCTTGCCGAATGGCTGACCAACTATGACAACCAAGTCCGTCGTTTTGAAGTCAGAAGACAAGGCCCTTCAAACATTGCCGCCGCTTCTTCAGAAGCCGTCATGTCTGACCCGGCCCTTTCTGCCCTGGCAGCCCAGATGCCTTATTCAGTCGCACAGGTCATCGGCGGAAACTATTGGTCTCCGGCCGGAACTCTTGGCGAAATCATTGTTCAAGGCAATCCGGACAATATCGACTTACAGACCCTGCTTGATGCCGCAGTTGAAGGCATTACTGCTCCGCTTCAATAATATTTAGCAATCATACACCTGGGTGCGAAAAGTCGCACCTGGGTGTTTTTTGCCCCAACTAAGACCCAAAGTTTGCAAGTTTTGGAAAGGCATGGTTATTTTTATGGAAAACATTAAAAAGGCACTATTAGGCTTTTTCGGCTTCTTTGGCGGAGTCGGCCGGGATTTCATTAAGGGTGATATTTTTGTCAAACTTTCCGCCCTGATTATGGGGATTGGATTTATCCGCCGCCGCCAATATGTAAAGGGGATTCTGGTTACCTTATTCCAATTAGTTATTATCGTGTTTATTTTTTCTTTTGCAATTCCCAATCTATCAAAGTTCCCAACGCTTGGAACAGTTAAATTTGAAGCGGTTTTCAATTTAGAAACGATGAGAAATGAAGTTAATGACTTTGATCATTCTTTCAAAATACTTATATACAGCCTGGCCGCGATTGTTGTGCTTATCGCAGCGGCATTCTTTTGGCTTCAAAATATCCGGAATGTCAGAAAGTCAGAGGTACTAAGCCGCGAGGGCAAATCTTTACCCTCGTTCCTTGATGAAGTAAGGGAGCTTCGTGATAAACGTTTCCACGTCGTCTTGCTTAGCCTTCCTTGCCTTGGCATTATCCTTTTTACTATAATTCCCTTGCTGGTCATGATTTTAGTCGCCTTTACCAATTACGACCAGCAAAATATGCCGCCGGCCGCCCTGATTGACTGGGTTGGCTTTGCGAATTTTAAAACCTTGTTTGCAAACACAGCAACCAGCGCATTTGGTTATGCTTTTATCAAAGTTCTGTCATGGACGCTGACTTGGGCGGTGCTTGCGACTGCTACTTGCTATATCGGCGGAGTGATGGTTTCCTTATTGATTAATAGCGCAAAAACCAAATTCAAATCACTGTGGCGGACAATGCTGGTGGTCTCAATCGCTGTGCCGCAGTTCGTTTCGCTGCTTGTTGTCCGCAACTTTTTTGCCAATACCGGAATCGTGAATACATATTTATCCCAATGGGGAGTGACTGACTTCCTAAAGGATATTGGCCTTGTCGCGTCCCATATTGATTATGTCCCATTCCTTACCAATCCGCAATGGACGAAATTCATGATCGTGACGATTAATGTCTGGGTCGGAGTGCCGTATCTTATGCTGATCGCAACCGGGATTCTGATGAATATTCCGCAGGAATTATATGAAAGCGCAAGGATTGACGGCGCGAATCCGTTCCGTTCATTTATCCATATTACAATGCCTTATATGCTGTTTGTGACAGCCCCATTCCTAGTTACATCGGTCGTCCAAAACATCAATAACTTCAATATCATCTACCTATTAACGCAGGACGTATATATAACAACCGACCAGACGCTGGCGAATGTTAACGCAAAGGAAATTGATCTTTTGGTGACATGGCTATATCGGCTGACGCAGGAATATTACAACTACAAGATGTCGTCGGTCATTGGCATCATGGTCTTTATCGTTTGTGCCATCATTACGCTGTGGGCTTTCAATCTCGTCCTAAAAACTAATAAGGAGGACAAATTCCAATTATGAGAAAAATTACTTTTAAGAAAGGGCTGTCCTTTACCGCCCGGCATTTATTCCTATTAGTTCTTTGCTTGATTTGGCTGATTCCTATTTTTTGGCTGGTCCTCAATTCGTTTTCCGTTTTCCAAGGCGTAAATATCCGCCGTTTTTATCCGGAGGAATGGACGCTGGAAAATTACCGCTGGTTATTATTTAGCGGCGGTGACTCGATTGCCCAGTTTACCGTCTGGTTCAGGAATACGCTGACAATTGCGGTTTTCACCTGCCTAATTTCTAGCTCATTTGTCTTAATGGTCAGTTATGCGATGAGCAGGATGCGCTTTAACGGGCGGAGGGGGTTAATGAATATCGGTGTGCTTTTAGGCTTGTTCCCCGGTTTCCTTTCCATGATTGCCGTTTATTTTATCCTCCAGACTTTTAACCTGACCAACAACCATTGGGGGCTGATCATGGTTTATTCAGGCGGCGCTGGCTTGGGTTATTTGATTGCCAAGGGCTTTTTTGACACGATCTCGGAGACCCTTAGCGAATCGGCACGGATTGAGGGGGCGACTGAATCCCAAGTATTCCTTCATGTCATCGTCCCGCTGGCAAAGCCGATTATTGTTTATACCGTTATTGCTTCGTTCCTTGTCCCATGGATGGATTTCATCTTTGCCCGGATTATTCTCAATTCCGGCCTTTCAAAAGACTGGACAGTTGCAATCGGGTTATACAATATGCTTGACCGTTCCTCGATTAATACATACTTTGCCCGCTTCTGCGCCGGGGGAGTATTAGTTTCGATCCCGATTTCGGTCTTATTTGTCATCATGCAGAAATTTTATGTCGAAGGCATTACATCTGGTGCTGTTAAAGGTTAGATTCAAACTAGCCTATTAGTTCCGAATCATAAGGGTGACGCTTAAGCGCGTCACCTTTATGCTGATAAAGAAGAAAATAAAGGAGAGACGCAATGGATTTTATTAAAGGAATGGATATTTCAACTTGGCTTGAGTTAGAAAAGCTTGGCGCAAAATATTATGACGGGGGCAAAGAAGAAGACCTTTTATCAATCCTAAAGTCATACGGCACAAATTCCGTGCGTCTTAGATTGTGGAATGACCCTTATAGCGAGGACAAAAAGCCATATGGCGCAGGGACTAACGACCTTTTAACAACCATCACCTTGGCCAAGCGGGCTTTGCATAAAGGGATGGGCTTTTTGCTTGATTTACATTATAGTGATTTTTGGGCTGACCCCGGCAAACAATTCGTGCCTAAGGCTTGGCGCGGGTTAGATGCCGCCGGGCTCGAAAAAGCAATTTACGATTTTACAAAGGAAACACTAGAATCGCTCAAAAAAGCGGACGCTTTTCCGACAATGATTCAAGTCGGCAATGAGCTTTCTAACGGTTTGCTTTTTCCGCTGGGCCGCTACCCCGACTATGACACTATCGCCCGCTTCGTAAATGCCGGAATCCGGGCGGTACGTTTTGTTGACAGGAACTTGCCGATTATGCTCCACCTTGATAATGGGGGCAAAAACGAGCT
Source organism: Lachnospiraceae bacterium (assembly GCA_009777715.1). GTDB lineage: Bacteria > Bacillota > Clostridia > Lachnospirales > Lachnospiraceae > UBA935. The sequence goes on along the minus strand of WRLH01000043.1, from coordinate 13,090 downwards.
TTACCGGGACTGGTTTGACAATTATCTTAAGCGCGGTGAAGATTTTGAAGTGATCGGGCTTTCCTATTATCCTTTTTGGCATGGAACAATCGAGGGGCTTAGTGACAATATGGCTGATGTCGCAAAGCGGTATGGCAAAGATTTGATTCTGGCCGAGGTCTCAATGGGCTTTACGATGGAAGATTACCAGAATTATGAGGGCCTTGCCCGCGAAGAACGTAAAGGTTATGCAACAAGGCAAGCCCTTGTGGACAAGATTAAATACCCGATGACGAAAGAGGGGCAAGCTGATTTCATGCAGGATATTATGGCACGGATTGCCCGCGTTCCTGGGGGAAAAGGGCTTGGTTTTTATTACTGGGAACCGGGCTGGCTTCCGGTCAAAGGCTCAGGCTGGGCGACTGAAGCGTCCCTAGAATATATTGAAGATGTTGGGCCTTGCGGCAATGAATGGGCCAATCAGGCATTATTTGATTACCATGGCAATGCCCTGCCGTCCCTTAAAACGATTAGGGATTTTAAGAGGTAAATTATTCGTTTTGCAAATAAGTGTTTCTAACGGCCTAAAGTTTACAGGTTTTTTTTGGAAAGGCATGGTGATTAATATAATGAAAATCAAATGGTTTTTAGTTTTTAGCTTAATAGCAATGATGACGATTCTTGCTTCATGTGGCAAGGCAGAAAATGAGGAATCAAATGTGCCAGCCGAGCAGCCAGCAGGACAACCAGCAGCGCAGCCCATTGCGCAGCCCGCTGGCCCTTATGATTCCGAAATTCACGTAAAAAAAGTTGAGGGCCTTCACGAGGATTTTATCACAGGTGCTGACATCAGTTCCTTTATTAGCCAGATTGAAAGCGGAGTTGCTTATTATGATTGGGATGGGAATCCGCTTGATGAGCAAGGTTTTTTTGACCTGCTCGCATACGCTGGCCTTAATTATGTCCGCCTTAGGGTCTGGAATGACCCTTATGATCAAAACGGCCGCGGTTACGGCGGGGGGAATAATGACGTTGAAAAGACCATCCGCATGGGACAGTGGGCAACTAATGCCGGAATGAAAGTACTGGTTAACTTTCATTACTCTGATTTTTGGGCTGATCCGGGAAAACAATTCGCTCCCAAAAATTGGGAAAATTTGGCAATTGATGATAAAGCCGCCGCCCTTTTTGATTTTACGGAAGATACTTTAAGGAAGCTCCTTAATGCCGGAGTTGATGTCGGAATGGTGCAAGTTGGCAATGAAACGAACCATGGATTCAGCGGTGAAAGAGCTTGGGGCAATATGGCCAAGCTTTACCATAGCGGCTGCGATGCCGCCAGAAAAGTAGCCAATGAGTTTGAAAAAGATATTTTAATCGCCGTCCATTTCACCGATCCGAACCGGACCGATGGTTTTATTGAATATGCCAAGGCAATGGACAGGTACAAAATAGACTATGATGTTTTTGCCGCTTCATATTATCCTTTCTGGCATGGTGATTTGGAAAATTTATCTTTTGTCCTTTTAGAAATAGCCCAAATGTTTGACAAAAAAGTTTTGGTCACAGAAACATCATATGCTTATACTTTTGCGGATGGTGATGGGCATTCCAATTCAATCGGTGACGAGACTCCGGGCATAAAATATTTTTATCCGGTTTCTGTCCAAGGGCAAGCAGACGCGATCCGCGATATCGTAAATACTGTTGCTTTAGTTGGCGAAGCCGGGCTGGGGGTCATCTACTGGGAGCCGGCTTGGATTCCGGTGGGAATTTATAACGGCGAGGCAGAAGTGCTTAGCACCAATTTGGAAAAATGGGAAGAGTTCGGTTCTGGCTGGGCAAGCAGCTTTGCCGCCGATTATGACCCATTAGATGCCGGGATCTGGTACGGCGGTTCGTCTTGGGACAATCAAGCGATGTTTGATTTTGCCGGGAAGCCGTTAGCGTCATTAAACATATGGAAATATGTAAGGCATGGTGCAGTTGCCCCTCTCAAAATCGAAATGGTAAAGGAAGCGGAAGTAAAAGTAAATCCCGGCGAGGAGCCAATTCTTCCCGCAAGCGTTTCCGTTCTTTATAATGATTCAAGCACTAGCGATGTTAATGTAGTTTGGGACGAAACCCAAGTCGGGCAAGCTGTCCTTCAAGGAATGGGGATATATTATATTGATGGGACAATCGAAGTTGAGGGCGTTAATTTTAACGCAATTTGCCGCCTTGACATAAGCCCGATTAATTATGTGCCGAACCCCAGTTTTGAAGAAAATGACATCTCAATGTGGACGATATCAAACCCCGCTGTTGCCGGGATTCGGCACGAGCCCAATAACGCAAGAAGCGGTGAGTATTGTCTTCATTTCTGGAGCGAGGATATTGTAGAATTTTCGGCGGAGCAGACTATCGGCGGGCTGGCTTCCGGTTATTATACTTACAGTACCAATTTGCAAGGCGGTGACGCTGGAAGCGCGGCCGAGTTTTTTATCTATGCGATTGTTGACGGTGAGCGGTTTGAGGAGCCCTCTTTTGTGACTGGCTGGCAGGAGTGGCAGACCCCGGAAATTTCCGGCCTTTACGTTGCCGAGGACGGCGGCAGCATTACGATTGGGGTTTCGGTCAGATGTGCGGCCCGCGGCTGGGGCAGCTTTGATGATTTCTTGCTTTATAAGTGAGGGTAGGGCCGCGACCTACTCTTTGACCCCGGTCATGGTGGACTTGCCCTGCGTCATTGCGGCCTCCGAGCCGCAATCTCGTAGCTGGATATCTACACGGTACATGAGCAAATAAATTCCCACGTCTGTTTCCGCGTATCGAGAGCTGTCGATGGGGCGCCCGACCCGCTTTCGCTCCGAGAGAAACATTGCGTTACGTAAATTCGCAAAAGACGCGAATTAAGTAACGATGTTTCTCAAGGGTCGGAGCTTTTGAATCGCACTCTCTCTTTCGCGGATTTACGTGGATTGCTTTGTGGTAAATTCCTATTTTATAAACACCGAACTAAAGTTCGTGGAATATTGCTCGCGATTTTTTTTATTTGCTCCTCAATTGAGCATTTTACACCTCTTGCATTTCACAAGCGTAGCTTGTGAAACTGCTTAAATAAAAAGTGGAAATTTTAATTTCCACACTATGATGTTCTTGTCCCAAAGGGCAGGGCGTAGAAAATTTTTGCTCATGTACCCTACAATCTAGTCAAGTCTAGCGGGATTGCAGAACAAGTCCGCAATGACACGCCCAAGCCCTTTATCGTGCGATAGAGAGTGCGATTCATAAGACCGACCCTTGAGAAATGTCGTTACTTATGCGGTGTACTTTACCGCATTATGTAACGTAACATTTCTCTCGGAGCGAAAGCTGGTCGGACGGTGAATCGACACTCTCGAACGCGCGGATTTAACGCGCGAATTTATGTAACGCAACGATTCTCTCGGAGCGAAAGCGGGTCGGACGATGAATCGACACTCTCAAACGCGCGGATTTAACGCGCGGAGCTACAAGATTGCGGCTCGGAGGCCGCAATGACCACGAGACAAGGCCGCAATGACCACGAGACAAGGCCGCAATGGCCACGAGACAAGGCCTCAATGACCACGGGTCAAGCCCGCAATGACCATGGGTCAAGCCCGCAATGACAATGATGGGTAAATATCAAGTTACCCTTGTGCTATAGCCCATACTTTGGTAAAATATAGAACATACACAAAACTTACACCTACGCAGATTTCTTAAACAATGGGAGAAACAATGAACAAACTCAGCAACAAACTATATAAACTGATGGACTGGCCCAAAATCGAAGCCATCATTTATTCCGAGGAAAACCGCCCCCATGATATCCTCGGCCCCCACGCAACAGGAAACGCAACCCTGCTCCAGACATTTAAGCCCAAAGCGCAAAAAGTCGTCGCGGCAATCAAAGACCTAAAAGACCCTTACAAACTGGCGACTTACAATATGTCACTGGCTGATGAAGAAGGTTTTTTCGCTTGCTTAATTCCGGGCAAAAATATAAACCACTATACACTAATAATCACTGATGAAAATGATAAAGAAACAGAAATCCATGATGCCTATGCTTTTACGCCGGATTTCCTGACCGAACGCGATTTAAGCAAATTTAGGGCCGGAATCAACTATACCATCTATGAAAAAATGGGTGCCCACCCCCGGACGATAAACGGAGTTATGGGGACGAATTTTGCCGTCTGGGCCCCCAATGCCTTAAGGGTAAGCGTTGTGGGCGATTTTAATGACTGGGATGGCCGCATTCATCAAATGTCCCAACTAGATAAAGAGGGAATCTTTGAAATTTTTATCCCCGGAGTTTGTGCCAACGACTTGTACAAATTTGAAATTAAATCTCCCGGCGGCTTTATCACCTTAAAAGCTGACCCTTATGCCTTTGGTTCGCAGCTTCGCCCCGAAACCGCTTCCATCGTCCGCGACCTTAAAAAATTTGCTTGGGATGACAAAGAATGGCTGTCGATTAGGGCGAGTCGGCAAAGCAAAGAAGCCCCGATTAATATCTACGAATTGCATTTAGGGTCATTTAAGCGCAACAGCGATTTAAATAACAGGTGTTATTTAAATTACCGCGAACTTGCCCCTCTAATAATAGAATATGTCAAAAAAATGCGCTATACCCATATTCAGCTAATGCCGATCATGGAACACTATGATGATGATTCATTGGGTTACCGGATCACGGGCTTTTACGCCCCGACGGCACGTTATGGCGATGCCGAGGATTTTATGTATTTTGTCAACGAAATGCACCTAAATAATATCGGAGTCCTCCTTGACTGGCCAGCCTCATCTTTTCCTAATGATTATTTTGCCCTTGCCAATTTTGATTCAACCTGCTTATATGAACATCTTGACCCCAGGCAGGGTATTAATCCCCAAAACGGCTCGTTATTTTTTAATTATGGCCGCCCCGAAGTTTCCAATTTCCTCATTGCCAATGCGCTTTACTGGGTTGAGAAATTCCATCTTGACGGGCTGAAAATCAGCGAAATGAACGCAATGCTTTATCTTGACTACCGGAAAAGTGCGGGTGAGTGGATTGCCAATATGTATGGCGGCAACGAAAACTTAGAAGCTGTTGAAATGCTCAAACACCTTAACGCCGTCATCAAAAAGCGTAACCCCGGCATTTTAACAATTGCTGATGAAACGTTATCTTGGCCGATGGTGACAGGAAGCCTAAAAGAGGGCGGTTTAGGGTTTTCGTTCAAATGGAATAACGGCTGGCGCAGTGATTATTTGCGCTACATTGATTTTGACCCATATTTCCGCGCCCACCACCATCCTGAACTGACTTTTAGCATGATTTATGCTTATAGTGAAAAATTCATGCTGGCTTTTTCCCATCAAGAAGTGACGGACGGCAAATCCGGGATGATTGGGAAAATGCCCGGCCGGATCAAGGACAAATTCGCCAATTTGCGTTTGACATATGCTTATCAAATCATGCACCCCGGCAAAAAACTGCTTTTTATGGGCCAGGATTTGGCGGAATTTCGCGAATTTGAAGAAAAGCGTGAAATCCAATGGGCATTGCTTGAGCATGAAGAGCATAAACAGCTAAATCTTTTAATGCAGGAATTAAATGATTTTTACCGCTTGAATCCGGCTTTATTTTGCTTGGACGACAATCCGGCCGGATTTTGCTGGCTTAACTGCATTTCCGCCGAAAAATGTATGCTTTCCTTTATGCGCTTAAGCAAAAAAGAAGAAGAGCGGCTTTTTGTCATTGCGAACTTTGCCAATATCAAGCAAGATTTTGAAATCGGCGTTCCCTTAGAGGGCAAATACCGCGAGGTTTTTAATACTGATGAAAGCCGTTTTGGCGGCAGCGGCAGGACAAATAACATCGCAATCGAAGCAAAAGAAAAAGAAGCTGATGATTTTCCCTATTCTTTTACAATGACTTCCGCCCCCCTTTCACTCCAGGTTTTTAAATATGAGCCTTATACCGAAGAAGAGCAGGAAATTTTGTTAAAGAAAAAAGAAGCCCAGATAAAAAAACGCCTGGCGGAAGAAATTGCGGCCGCCAAAAGAAAAGCGCAGCAAGAACTTAGCAAAGCAGGAAAGCCAAAAACTAAAGGTGGATAATGGAAATTAATTTAAGTGCATGGCAGCGTTATCTAAATGAAATACCGGATAAAGCCCTTGAGCTAGGCGGCCGGGTGGTGCTTGCGCTGGTGGTTTTCTTGATTGGGATGCAATTTATCCGCTTAATCCGCACCGTCATAAAAAAAGCCCTGCGCCGGAGCCATGCCGAAAAAGGCTTGGTCCAGTTCCTTGATTCTTTTATCAAAACCACCCTTTATCTGGTTTTAATCGCCATGATATTAAGGGGTTTTGGCCTTGACGCAACAAGCGTAGCCGCCCTTATCGGCACGGTTGGGGTCGCGATCGGCCTTGCAGTACAAGGAAGCCTTTCAAATCTGGCGGGCGGAGTTTTGATTATTTTGTTAAAGCCATTCAAAGTCGGTGATTATATCAAAGAAGACAGGTTCGGCAATGAAGGGACGGTTAATGAGATTGACCTTATTTATACCAAGCTTTTAACGCTTGATAACCGGGAAATCATTCTGCCGAACGGGACTTTAGCTAATGCAAGCATGACCAATGTCACCGCCAATCCAATCCGCCGCCTTGATATATCCGTGACAGTTTCTGTTGAGACTGATGTTTTAAAGGCAAAAACTCTTCTTACGGAGGTGCTTGAAGCCGAACAGGCAATTATTAAGGAAAAAGATTATTTTGCCTATGTTAATGAACTGATTTATGGCGGGGTCGTGCTTGGCATCCGGTGCTGGGTAAATTCCGCTGACTTATTCAAAACAAAGTGCAGCTTAAACGAAAACATCAAAATTGCCTTTGATAAGGCCGGGATTGTGCTGGCGAGGAGAAAACCACTTGCCATAGATGATAAATAACGCTATAATAATTAAGGCTGGCAATCAATCCAATATCCATGCTTCCGTGGCTCAGTTGGCAGAGCGACGCATTCGTAATGCGTAGGCCGCCGGTTCGAATCCGGCCGGAAGCTTTTTTATTAGCTAATACTAGGGCTAAGGGGATTTGAAGGGAATAAGCAATGAGTGAAAATCACGGCGAAAAAACAATGCAACCGCCCATCAGTGAGTATGCAAAATACCTAAAAAACTTAGTTCCGGTGGATATCCAAAAGCATTTCGCGCTTAAGCCGATTTTTAAGGAGCTTAACAGCGAGGAAGAAATAAGAAATGCCATCATTGCGTTCAGGGATTTTTTAGTCTTATTTTGTGACGGCTTAATTAAAGACGGACATTTATATGCCAAGCCGAAAAAGACGAATAACCCGACCGATTATCCTTTTTTGCACAACATGACAAACCTCCTTGTTGACATCGGCTATTATGGCAAGCTTTCTGAAAACGGTAATTCATTATTAATAGTAGAAATACCTTTATGCTCCGCCCCGAAGCCGAAAATTTCCGCCCCGGCTTTAGGCGAGTGTTTACGTTTTTTAAGCAGCTTGGGATTTTCTTTTGCCAATCTTGACTTAAATTCAAAAAAGCTTGAGCTTCCCAAAATCCTGCCTTTTGAAGTTTCATTTCCGGATAATCCGGCCTTATTGCTGGGCTTAAAAGTCATGTCGGTTGCGGATATGGAACTTCGTGAATCGAGAAGATATTGGAACGACCATTATCTGCTGGGGTTAAATTACAGGCTTATTTTGGCACAGGCGCCGGACGAACTTATGCTCCTTAGGAATTTTCTTAACCCTTTGCCCGGAAAAGTTAAGGAATTTGCCCTTGATTTGCATGACCACTTTACTAAAATGGGCTTAACCTGTGCCTTTAGCCGCCGTTCCGATGTCCATTTTGCATATTCCCTTGTCAGAAAAAGCAATCAGAATTTATCCGAGCAGGATATATACCAAAAAAGGATTTGGGAGTTTTCTTCTTCAATGAAGCATGGATATTGCTTAGTCATAAGGGCAAGAAAGACAGAGAAATATTCCGCTGTCATCGAAAATTTCCCCTTGCCCCTTAAAGCGATCATCAAAAGGGGTTATGGCTGTGACAGGAAGCTTTGGGGGGAGCGTTGCCAGGGCAGCTGCCAAGGGTTTCGTTTGCCTTTAAATATTGAATTGCTTGAAATGAAAGAAGAAATAAAAGTATGGCTTGACAATGAAGTGAAATTTTCCAAGTAATTTTCCTCTTGACACGCAGAAAAAATACTGATACAATGATGATATCAAAATGATATCAAATTTTTATGCCATCGGAGGAAATTAAAATGCCAGAGAACACAAAACTTATTCAAGAAGAAAAGAAATGTAGTGCTTTGCCCGGAATGCCATGCTTGATCCTTAACTCACTTGTAATCCTTGCCTTTATTGTCCTGTTCATCATGTCGATTATTGCCCTGACTAAAAATGGAACTGACATCTTAGCAATTGCGGCCGTTACCGTTTCATCAATTTATGCCTTTGCTGTCGGGCCGATTTTGTATGCCGGCTTAAAGGTGCTAGGCCCAAATGAAGCCTTGGTACTGACTTTCTTTGGGAAATATTACGGCACTTTAAAAGGGCCTGGCTTTTATCAGGTAAACCCATTTTGTATCTCGATCAACCCGGCCGCGGAAACCGCTGCTTACAGCACCAATTTTGGCGCGCAGGAAAAACCGGCCAAAGTTAATCTTGGTGATGTTTCAATTGATTTGGGCGGTTATGGGAAATCGAAGAAAATTTCCTTAAAGCAAATGACCTTAAACAACGATATGCAAAAAATCAATGACAAGCAGGGAAATCCCATTATCATTGGCATTGTTGTTGTCTGGAGAGTTACAAATACCGCAAAAGCAGCTTTTAATGTCAATAATTACAAAGAATTCCTTTCAATCCAATGCGATTCCGCTTTGCGAAATATTATCCGGCTTTACCCTTATGACATTGCCGGAAGCGATGCCGAGGACGGCAATGAGACATCACTTCGCGGAAGCAGTGAAGAAGTAGCCAACAAGCTCAAAGAAGAAATGCAAAAGAAAGTGGAAATCGCCGGGCTTGAAATCACCGAAGCACGGATTACCAACCTTTCTTACGCGCCGGAAATCGCGGCGGCAATGCTTCAAAGGCAACAGGCTTCGGCGGTTGTTGATGCCCGCACGATGATTGTTGACGGGGCAGTCGGAATGGTGGAAATGGCCCTGGCCCGCTTAAGCGACTCAAATATTGTCAATCTTGATGAAGAAAGAAAGGCCGCAATGGTATCAAATTTATTAGTTGTCCTTTGCGGAAACCGTGACGCACAGCCGATCGTAAATAGTGGCTCATTGTACTAATGCAGGGGCAATATGAATAATAAGGACATAAAAGAAAATACCAAAAAGCAAGTTCCGCTTAGGCTTAACCCATCGTTATGGCAAGATTTAAATGCGTGGGCAGAAGACGATTTCCGCTCGCTTAACGGCCAGATTGAATATTTGCTGACAGAATGCGTAAAAAAACGTAAAAAAGGCAGCGGGAAATAAGCAAAGGCCCACCTAGTGGGTCTTTTTGGCTCACTAGGTGAGCCTTTTCCCCCTTTTTTAGCTTAAGAAAACGTTTTCGCAATATTTGATTGACAGAACAGCAAAGTAAAGCCATACTTAACCTAGGTTCTAAATACGTTATGACGAGGTGATTTAAATGGTTAAGTGTTGGGAAGAGGGAGTTTATGCTGATGGAAGCAGTTTTTATGTCTCGAATCAAAATCCGGATTTTGGTGACGAAGTAAGCTTTAAGCTACGCGTTTATTCGGATTCCGGAATTGAAAGAGTTTTATTTTTAACCTTAATAAATGGCGAGGAAAAAGCCTGGCCGATGGCTTATTCCCATTCTAAGCACCACTTTGATTATTTCACCGTGACTTTCAAAATCATCCACCCGGTCACAAAATACCATTACATAATCATAAAAGATGATTTGGTTTGGTTTTACAATCAAAGGGGGGTTACTGCCCATAATCCGCTTAAGCAATGGGACTTTGCGCTGATAACCAACAACACTTTCCCCGAATGGGTAAAAGACGCGGTTTTTTACCAAATTTTTCCAGACCGCTTTTATAATGGGGACAAAGAAAATGATGTCAGGAGTGGCGAATTTGAATTTAGGGGCTTCACATCAAAAGCCAAAAACTGGCATGAAGAGCCGTCCTTATATTGCCATGATGGGAACATTGATTTTTTTGGCGGCGATCTGGACGGAATCAGGGAGAAAATTGATTATTTGCTTGATTTAGGGATAAATGCGATTTACCTTAACCCTATTTTCACCGCTTACAGCAACCATAAATATGATTGCATTGACTATTTTCATGTTGATGAGCATTTCGGCGGCGATGAAGCCTTGATTAGGCTGATTGACGCGCTTCATATGAATGGAATCAAATTAATTATCGATATTTCAATAAACCATGTTGGCAGGCGGCACCCATGGCTTAAGGAAAAGCCGGAATTTTTCTTTTATGATGAAAACGGAAATGCCGAGGGCTGGAATGGCTTTAGAGATTTGCCGACCCTCAATTATAACGCAGGAGAGCTAAAAGACATTATTTACAAATCCGAAAATTCGGTCCTTAAAAAATGGATTTCACCGCCCTTTAATGCTGATGGATGGCGTTTTGACGTTGGCCAAAGCACAGGGGTTATGAACGATTCAAAACTTGATTTTAAGCTTTGGCAGGAAATAAGGCAAGAGCTTAAGAAAGCGAAACCGGATGTCTATTTGTTCGCGGAACACTGGGATGACTGTGTTGATTATCTTAAAGGTGATATGTGGGATGGCTGCATGAATTATTATGGAGCAACAAGGGCAATCCGGAAATTCTTTGGCGATGCCGACAAATTTCTTGACCACAAAACTTTTGATGTCCCGATGAACAGGAGCGGTCATATTTTGGCTCAAGAAATTACGGAATTTTACAGCTTGATTCCGGAGTCTGTCCGCTTTTTTTTGCTTAATTTGTTAAGCAGCCACGATTATCCCCGGATAAATATGGGCTTATCAAGGGAAGCGGTCTTGCTTTCGGTTTTATTCCAGTTTGTCTTGCCCGGCACGCCTTGCATATATTATGGCGATGAAATAGATTTAGAGGGTTATGCCGAAGAGGATTCGGGCTTCCGCTTTCCAATGAAGTGGGATAAAGAAGCAAAAGGCCATGAAATCTATGAATGGCATAAATCCTTAATTAGCTACCGGAAAAAATCAGAAGCGTTAAAAAGAGGCGGCTTCCGTTTTGTTCATGCCGGAAAAGACGTGTTTGCACTAGCGCGGTTTACCGAAAGCACCTGCGAAAGCACTTGCGAAAGCACCTGCGAGAGCAATTGCGTTTTATTTGTCTGTGCTGCGGAAAGGCAAGCGGCAGAATGCAATATTCCAATGGAATGCGATATTCAATTGGATTTGATTGGATATTACGAAACCTGCACTTTGATTAAAAAGGTAGGAAACACAAGCTTTACCTTTGCCAATAATGCGCTTAGTTTAAGTTTCGAAAGTACAGCCGGGGTGCTGCTGGAGTTAAAATAGATAGGAATTGCTTAGGTCGCCGCAGGGCGGCCTTTTTCACCTAACTCTCCATACCCGCTCAAGCAGCTGGATTCTTCATAATTAATATTTATTTGACAAAAATCCACAATATATGCTATTATTAAATTGAGATAATTTATTTAATCTTATTTATTTTAGTCACCATGAAACTATATCTTGAATATAATTGCAAAAACAACCTAAATCCTATGCTTGCAAGTAAATCATGAATATGATAAACTTATATATTATCACTTGACAGGAGGTATAAATGGAGACTTTAATGAAGAAAGATTTAATGGGAAGGCTTGAAGATTGCAATGATGAAAACTTAATTGATGGTATTCTTGATGAGATCGGGTTCGTTGTAGATATTACAAAGCGTAATGCTTATTTGATGGACTACATGGGCGTAAAGGGTGCTTTCAGCTCCAATGTAGATGTTTATAGCGATATTGAACTTCAATACAGCATGACAAAAGAAGCTTTTGTCGATGGTGACTGGAAATATATGAGCGGAAGGAAATTTAAATGACTCAAGAAGAAAAGTCTTATGTTGCTCCACTTTCTAAAAAGCAAGTCGATGTAATCACGGATTCTATAATTGATAAATCAAACAAGGATGGATATCTTGACCACACTATCAGGGCAGTGGAAGATTATGTAATTGATAAAAGGAGTAATGATAATTTTTATCGTATATCAAAAAATGTGAATAGAAATCCACGCTTCAAAGCAGGCCAAGGCTGGGTTTTTATTTATGAGTATGGGGCATCGATTAAATATGCGCCAAGCTCACAAGGCACGGATAAACGTTTTGCGATAGCTCATGAACTCGGACATATCATGTTGCATTACAAACATGATGCCGAGAATGGAAACAGCATCTTCATAAACGACCCAGTAAAGGAAACACAGGCTTCTTATTTTGCGAAAAAGATTCTTAACAATAGGAAAGACTTAATTTCAAGGAGCAATGGATTGTTGCCATTATATGATAATGATATAAGTAAATATTGCTCTTCGTATGACATTAACTTATTAAACTGAAAACCACAATAAAATTTTAACAAAATCCCTTGCGATTCTTGCTTAGGTCGCCGCAGGGCGGCCTTTTTCACCTAACTCTCCACACCCGCTCAAGCAGCTGGATAATCTGGTAAAGCCCCACCGCGATGAAGCAGAGAATGATAATCGAAGTAATGACCATGCTAAGCTTAAAGACCTGCGAGCCATAAATAATCAAATAACCCAGCCCGCGCCTGGCAGCAAGGAACTCACCGATAATGACCCCGACCAGGGCAAGGCCGATGTTTACTTTCATTGTGCTGAAAATCACCGGGACGGAAGCTGGCAGGACAACTTTAAGAAAAGCGTCTTTTTTATTTCCGCCCAGCGTTTTGATTAGCTTTAATTTTTCCGGGTCAACTTGCTTAAATCCAGTATAAAGGCTGATTACCGAACCAAAAACAGCCACCGAGATGCCAGCGACAACAATCGTTTTAAGGCCTGTTCCCAACCAGACAATAAAAAGCGGGGCTAATG
>WRLH01000042.1 GCA_009777715.1 Lachnospiraceae bacterium | reverse complement strand
GTTCCGCTGAATGCCGTCAACGATCTGGATATAAGCACTCATGAACTGCTTTCTTGTCCCGGGAAGGCTGTCAAGCGCTCCGGCTTTGATAAAGTTTTCAATCGCTTTTTTGCTCATCTCGCGCTCAGACATCCGCATAATAAAATCCTTTAAGTCGGTAAACCTGCCCCTTTTTTCCCGCTCGTCAACCAAAGCCTTGATGACCGGATGCCCAACGCTTTTAATTGCGGTCAGCGCATATCTAATCGCTTTCTTTTCGCCGCCATCTTTTCCGGAAACCGAAAAGCCCTCCTCGCCCTGATTTACGTCCGGGGGAAGAAGCGCAATTCCCATATTGCGGCAAGTCATGATGTATTCCGCGACTTTGCTGGCATTATCAATGACCGAGGTCATCAAAGCCGCCATAAATTCAACCGGGTAATAATATTTCAAATATGCGGTCTGGTAAGAAATGACCGCATAACAGGCGGCATGGGATTTGTTAAAAGCGTATTTGGCAAAATCCAGCATATCATCATAAATCTGCGCAGCAACTTTTTCATCAACGCCGCGTGATACACAGCCGGGAACACCTTCGGCGGGGTTGCCAAAGATAAAATTCTCCCGCTCTTTCATCATCACGTCAGCTTTCTTTTTGCTCATCGCCCGGCGCAGCAAATCGCTCCGCCCCAAAGAATAGCCGCCTAAATCACGGACGATTTGCATAACCTGCTCCTGATAAACAATACAGCCATAGGTTGGGGCAAGAATCGGCTCAAGCTGGGGGCAAGCATACGTAACCGCTGCCGGGCTTTTCCCTTGGCCCGCATTCATGCCTTGGCTTGCATTCATGCCTTGGCTAGCATTTTTGCCTTGGCTAGCATTTTTGCCTTTTACGTAACGGGGAATAAAATCCATCGGGCCGGGACGGAAAAGCGAAAGCCCGGCAATAATATCTTCCAAGCTTCTTGGCTTTAATTCTTTCATGAAATTTTTCATGCCGGGGCTTTCCAATTGAAATACGCCCTCGGTTTTTGCATTGCCAATTAAGGTAAAAACCGCCGGGTCTTCAAAATCGATCTCATCGATGTTAATTAGTTTTCCGGTACTCCGGGCAATTAATTTGACCGCGCTTTGCAATACTGTCAAGGTGCGGAGGCCGAGAAAATCCATTTTGAGCAAACCCAGCTCTTCAATCGTATTCATGGAAAACTGGGTCGTGACAGCTCCCTCCGAACCTCGCGAAAGGGGGACAAATTCCAGGGCCGGACGGCTGGTGATAACGACCCCGGCAGCATGGGTTGAGGCATGGCGCGGCAGCCCCTCAAGGCGTTTTGCCATCGCCATCAAATAGCCGACCTGTTCATCAGTTTCCGCAAGCTTCTTAAGTTCAGGATTAATCTCCAAGGCACGTTTTAAAGTAATGTTAAGCTCGGTTGGTATCATTTTTGCAACCGAATCAACAAAAGCATAAGGTAAATCCATCGCCCTGCCAACATCGCGGATAACCCCTTTTGCTGCCATCGTGCCAAAGGTTGCGATTTGGACGACCCGGTCTTTGCCGTATTTTTGACTGACATAGTCAATGACCTCTTCGCGGCGAAGATAGCAAAAATCAATATCAATATCAGGCATTGAAACCCGTTCGGGATTCAAAAACCGCTCGAAAAGCAGATTATACTTGATGGGGTCAATATTCGTAATGCCAAGGCAGTATGACGCGATGCTTCCGGCGGCTGAACCACGGCCAGGGCCAACGATGATGTCGTTTTCACGGGCGTATTTCATGAAATCCCAGACGATTAAAAAATAATCAACAAAGCCCATGTTGGCAATCGTTTCCAGCTCAAAATTAAGCCGGGCTGATAAGCTTTCATCATAAGCTTCACCATAACGCTCAATTAGCCCATCAAAACAGAGCTTTTTTAGATATCCGGCGGCGTTATAAGGGGCAGGGACATCAAAAGTAGGCAATTTTGGCAAATGGAATTCTATTTCTACTTTTTCTTTTGTGCATAAATCAGCAATGCGCTGGGAATTTTCGACTGCGTCCAAAGCAAAAGGAAAAAGCTCTTTCATTTCGGATTCGCTTTTTACATAATATTGGCCGCCCTCATAGCGCATCCGGTCATCGTCAGACAGCTTTTTGCTCGTCTGGATGCAAAGCAAAACATCATGGGCCGCTTCATCTTCACGATATGTATAGTGGACATCATTGGTTGCAACCAATGGGATTGCCAAATCCTTGCTCATTTTGAGCAAAGCGGTAATGACGGTTTTTTGCTCCGGTATTCCGTGGTCTTGAAGTTCGAGATAAAAATTGCCCTCGCCAAAGCAATCGCGGTATTTAAGGGCGGTTTTTTCCGCCTCGCTAATAAGGCCTTTTTGGATATAACGCTGGACTTCGCCGGCAAGGCAGCCGGACAGGGCAATAATGCCCTCGTGGTATTCATGGAGTATGTCCATGTCTACCCGAGGGCGGTAGTAAAAACCTTCGGTAAAACCAAGGCTGACTATTTTCATCAGATTAGCATAACCGACATTATTTTTTGCCAGCAAAACAAGATGATAATAGCGGTCCTCGCCTCCGGTCAGTTCTTTATCAAAGCGTGAATTTGGCGCAACATAAACCTCACAGCCAATTATTGGCGTAATGCCCTGCTCCCTTGCCTCTTTATAAAAATCAATGACACCATACATAACACCGTGGTCAGTAATGGCGGCGTGTGTCTGTCCTAACTCCTTGACGCGGCGGAGATATTCCTTGATTTTGTTCGAGCCGTCCAAAAGGCTGTATTCCGTATGGACGTGCAGGTGAGCAAAGGGCATTGGCTGCTCCTAATCGATATACTTCTTTAATGCCATAACTTTATCAAGCTTCTCCCACGGAAGATCGAGATCATTCCGCCCAAAGTGGCCATAAGCTGAGGTTTGTTTGTAAATCGGCCGGCGCAGATTAAGCATACTGATAATCCCGGCCGGACGAAGGTCAAAGTTTTCGCGGATAATCGCAACCAGCTTTTCATCAGACACAACTCCGGTTCCCGAAGTATCAACCATGATTGAAGTCGGGTAGGCTACGCCAATGGCATAAGAAAGCTGGATTTCACATTTGGAAGCTAATCCGGCCGCGACAATATTTTTGGCGACATAGCGGGCAGCGTAAGCCGCCGAACGGTCAACCTTCGTACAGTCCTTGCCCGAAAAAGCCCCGCCGCCATGGCGGGCATAACCGCCGTAAGTGTCAACGATGATTTTCCGCCCGGTCAGGCCGGAATCACCATGCGGGCCGCCGATGACAAAACGTCCGGTCGGATTGATAAAAAATTTGGTCGCGTCGTCAATTAAGCTGTCCGGCAGAACTGGGTCAAAGACATATTTTTTGATGTCAGAATGAATCTGCTCTTGGGTAACATCAGGGTCATGCTGGGTTGATAAAACAACTGCTTCAAGCCGCAAGGGGTTGCCTTTTTCGTCATATTCAACAGTAACTTGGCTCTTTCCGTCAGGGCGGAGATATTTCAGCGTTCCGTTTTTGCGGACTTCGGTCAGCTTTAGTGCCAATTTATGCGCAAGAGAAATCGCATAAGGCATATATTCTTCGGTTTCATTTGTTGCATAACCAAACATCATGCCTTGATCCCCTGCCCCGATTGCCTCAATCGCGTTACCCGCATTTTCTGGGGAAATTACCTCTTCCTTTTTGGCTTCAAGGGCTTTATTAACGCCCATTGCAATATCGGTGCTTTGCTCATCAATTGCGACAAGTACCGCGCAAGTATTGCCGTCAAAGCCGTATTCCGATTTGTCATAACCAATGTCAATGATTGTGTCGCGGACAATTTTGGGAATGTCAACATAAGCGTTGGTTGTGACTTCCCCCATCACGATAACGAATCCGGTACAGGCAGCACTTTCACAAGCCACCCGGCTCATCGGATCTTTTTCCATCAAAGCGTCAAGAATAGCATCGGAAATAGCGTCACACATCTTGTCGGGATGGCCCTCGGTAACTGATTCTGATGTAAATAAGTGTTTTTCCATTTTTCCTCCTTAGATTGGATATCGATTCTTAATATTGAAGAAATCCACTGAATAAGTGGACTTGAAGGCTTCTCAAATCCTCTTATTGCTCGATACGCCCTTTCGGGCAAACTCGCTCAGGCAGGCACCTTCCTCAATCGGGGTTGCCGTGGCTTCATCGGTCCTATATACCTCCACCACTCTGAATAAGAGATTTATGAAATTATGGATTTCCGGTTACATTATCATGCTAGCATTGATAGGATAATTTGTCAATTGGGTTTTGGAAAATTTATTTTGGAAATTTGCAATATAATAAAATGGTGTTATAATGAATAACCAGCAGAAAAACAAGCGACTGCAAACGACTGCAAGCAGTCGAGAGTGCATTTTAGGTGAGGATATGCTTAGAGTTTCCATATGTGATGATGATTTAGATTTTTTAGATAGCTTTGCTCGGATGATTACGGCATCATTTGAAGCTTTTGGGCAGCAGGTAAAAATATCTGCCTTTTCTGATGGACAAAGCCTTGTTGAAAAAATAGAAAAGGAAAAACATTTTTTTGATATTATTTTCTTGGATGTCGAAATGCCATTACATGGTTTTAAAGTTGCCCAAAGATTGCGGGAGTTGAACACCGCTTCTATATTGATTTTTACAACCTACATGGAACATCAATCTCGTGAAGGCTATCTCTATGGGGCATTTCGATATATTTTCAAAAATAATCTTGCCGTAGAAACCAACGAAGCAGTATCAAGCATAATGAAAAAGCTGGGACACGCGGCAATTGAAAAAGAAGAAATCACTTTTAAATGCCGAAATTTAGGTGTCCTTGAAAATATAACCTTAAGGAAAACAGATATTATTTTTCTTAAAGCAGAAAAAACAAGGCGAGTTATCTTGAAAACTGTCTATGCGGAATATGATTTACTGGTAAAATCCCTTGCGGAATATAGCGGGCTATTAAACTCATCGGCCTTTGGGTTAATTTTGCGTTCTTATCTTCTTAATTTTAATCATGTGGAGAGCATTGATAATGATTTATTTGTCCTGACTAATGGCATAACCGTCCCATTAGGGATTAAGCGCGAAGCCCGTCAGGCTTCAATGGAAAAATATCTGCGGTTTTTAGAGGAACGAATATGATTTTGTATGAACCGGTATTTTTTTGGGGAGCATTAATTCAATTTGCATTAATGGTACTGACCACAAGCATGCAGACAGTCTTTTATTATACAACAATCGGACTTAATCCAAAGTGGGCAATTGGCGCGAAGCGCGATTGGCACGAAGAGCGCGATTGGGGTGTGTGGCACGGGTTACGCCTTGCCCTTGCGATATTATTTATTGCTGTTATTAAGACGGTCTTGCAATTTGCCGCCGTAAACATAAACTCTGCGGCAAACATTTTGTTCTTCATTGTTATTATCTTATATCCGGTAATTTTTATGGGCGGCAAACGCAAAGAACAGATTTTTTTTGGGATCGTCAGCGCGGTGCTATTTCAATTTTCGTTTTTATTAAGCCTAGTTTTACTTTATCCGCGAAGAAATTTAATGACAGATTCTTTGGCAGCAACGCTAGTTATTTTCATTTTATTTATTACTATATATGCTGCTTTGATGTTGGTTTTCGCTCACTTAAACACGGACGGCAAACGCTATATACCGAGTAAATATTGGACAGGCATGATTATTTGCTTTTCGATTGTTTTAGTTAATTTTCATCTAATTTCATTTGCCATTGGCTTAAATACTACAGATAGATTTCACACATACCTTGTTATCTTGACCTTTGGGTTTCTGATGATGTGGTCTTTGCTTTATCTTATTTTCTATTTTGTCTGCCGTTATTTTTCTAAAGCCACGGAAGCAAATACATTAATTATCCAAAATGAAATGATCGAGCGTTATATGCTTAGGAAGCAAGCATCAGATGAACGGATTCAGATTCTTAGCCATGACTTAAAACATAGCCTCACGCAATGGCGCAGGCTTGCGGAAGAAAAAGGCGATGAAAACGCACTTCAAAATATTACTGAATATGAAAAGCAATTATTTTCTGCTTTACTTGTTAATGTAGAAAATGAAAGCGCAAACGCGATCATTAATCAGAAGTATTGGGAAGCTGGCCAAAAAAAAGTAAAATTTATTATTGACGGAGTTTTTCAAAAAGACCTGCTGATAAGCAAACTGGATTTATGCTCATTATTAGGCAACCTGCTTGATAATGCAATTGAAGCCGCACAACTGGCAGAAACGGACGCTTTGCGCTATGTGAAAATGGTTATCAGACGAAAAGGCAATCTTCTGATAATAATAGCAGAAAACGGTTATGCCATAACACCCGCGATTGAAAACGGTGTTTTTATGACGCATAAGAAAAATAAAGACCTTCACGGAATCGGAATGTTGAGTATTCGTTATGTAGCAGATAAATATAATGGAGTTGTTACTAATTCATTTGAAGATAATCTATTTAAAACCACGTTGATGTTAAAAGGGTATCAAAACGTACTTTCAAACGAAATTTGACTTTTCATACGAAAATACACACACAAGGCAAAAAATCGTTTAATATAATTTCTATGCAAAGGCTAAGCCTTTAATATTAATCAAAGGAGATTATCAGAAATGAAAAACAAAAAACTAACTGTAATTGTAATAGTGGCGGTAATGGTGGTTGCAGCAATTATCGCCATTATTGCTGCGGTATTAACAAGACAAGGAATGCCTTTAAGTTCGGGCGTATTCGTGAACCAGAATTTCCGCGTAGCGGATGACACTTGGAGGCTTACGGCCGTAAGGGCCAGCGGAAACAGCAGAATTAATTACTCATTCACCGAGGCTAACTTGGCCGCGATGAATGTAAACAGCACAAATAGCGGCGGCAATATCACTTTGACATTCATTCAAGGAGATACCGAGAGAAGCTACGACATATCAGGAGCGTTTACTGATAGGATCAACATGAGCGATTTTAAGCCGGGAAAAATAAGGCTGCGCTTGGATTTTGCTGACGCAGATAATCTCGATATCGAAATAAATTGGCGGTGAAATAAGCAAAGAGCCGATATAGTAGCAATCACTGTTATCGGCTCTTATTTTAAGGGGAAAATTGAATCCACTCAAAATCAATATTACAGCCGGGCAGGAACACAATTGAAATCGTCTGTTTGCCAAAAATACGCTCTTTTAGGGGATATGAAACTTCTGTAAATTCAGGTTCGCCCTTAACCTCAAACATCTCACGCCGTCCGCCAATCAAAATTTGCACGGAATTATTTGCTACTTGCGATCTGGTGCTTAAAGTAACGCTTGAAGCCCCACTTGAAGTCTTTTCCTCGCCAAAATCCATATCTTTAAAAATAATGCTGACGTTATTTCCAATGCCGATGACCGCTTTGCCGCTCACCGTAAACGTATCTCCGCTAATTCCATCGTTACAAGCTGCATTAAGGCGGCTAAATGCTTTTGCATATTTTGTAAACGTAAAGCCTTTAAGATGTACTTTTTGCCTGAAGACAAAGCATAAGGTTTTCAAACCGCTGATAAACCGGGGCAGCTTACAGGTAATTTCTTGATAAGTATTCCAAATCGTCCCCAAATCATAGTAAACAGTTGAAAGCGGCCCTGCTTCTTCATCGCCGGGCATTCCTTCCCAAATCTCGAACTCAAACGGCTGGGATTCCAGCGCGAAAATGGGAATTGTTAATTCATCTGAACCGAAGCTGCCAAAATCCAAATTGGCAAAGCCGATGTGGCTTTCGCCTTTCCGCGCTGAAACAATGCCCCGCTCATTTCCGTTGCCAAGCTTTATATTGCTCCGGTTCGAAAGGCCTCCGGCAACAAAGCTATATGGGTCAATAAATGGTTTGCCATATCCAGTAATCAAAAGCGACATCTGCGAAATCAAGGAAATATGCTCACCGCCGTTATTGGTTGTACATCTAGTCCACAATTCACCGTCACCTTTTGGGAGAATGACAGCATTTTTCCCATCGGGAGATACCGAAATGTCAGCAAGCGGACTGTCAATCCCGGCTGAATCAGTCAGCCGCCAGCACAAATCATCATAAGTGGCATTTTCCGGATATATTTTCGCCGAAACATTAAAACCGTCAAGAGTTAGCAAAATCTTCCGGATCGGAATCTCGCTATCATCAAATGCCGCCTTAACACTCATCTCTTCCGCCCCATTACGGCGGATAATTGCTGAAAGCTTGCCGTTAAATAATCTCCGGTTATCGGTTTTATATTGGTCAAAATCGGCGGAGTCACCATTGTCCATTCCCAGAATTGTACCGCCCTTAACATTTATCCGGACGCGGTTATTGGCATTGCTTACTTCATTGCCCAAGGCATCAAGTGCAGAGATCGCAACATAATATAGTTCGCCAAAAACCTCGGTCTCAAGCTTTAACTCTTTTGCGTCACCGCATGAATTACGGACGGATTCAGCAATGATATTTCCTTCTTCGTCATAAGCTACGGCGCGTAATTCACCTGCTTCATATTTTACGCTCCAATCAGCAATCAGGCGATTTTCTAGCGTAACAGCCCCTAAAGAATTGCCGTTTAAAAATAACTCGGCACGATGGGCGTTTGTTGCTGCGCGGACATCGATTGTCTGCCCCGGCGAAAAATCCCAATAAGGATAAAGATGAATCATCGGCTCTTTATTCCAAGCTGCTTTATAAACATAAAAAGAATCTTTGGGGAAACCAGCCGTGTCGATTTGGCCAAAATAAGCATTTTTCGTATGATATGGGGTCGGCTCGCCGATATAATCTTGCCCCGTCCAGATGAATTGTCCGAGGGAAAAAGGCGCATTTATGTCAGTAAGGGCAACCCACTCCGGACTCTCACCGCCCCAGCTTGACGTTGAATTGCCAAGCGATGAGCATTGCATATCGTCATCAGATAAGACGGACTGCCTTAGGGGGAAGCGGTAAATTCCCCGGCTTTGGACGTGTGAAGCAGTCTCGCCGCCATAAATAAACCAGTCCGGGTATTTTTCGTGATGCTGGCTGTATAATTCTTCAGCATAATTATAACCAATCAATTTAATAATATCGGCACATTTTTGCGTGTTTTCCCACGGCATAAAATTAGAGCATAACGTCACTTGGGCATGGTGGTCCGGGTCATGCTTTTCAACCAGATCCTTAAGATACTTTAACAGTTCCCCGCCCCGCTCGGCCGAAGCATGGGTATCATAAATTTCATTTCCGACGCTCCACATGATAATCGAGGGGCAGTTGCGGTCGCGCCTTATCCATGAAGCCACATCACGCTCAATCCATTCATGAAAAAACCGGGCATAATCAAATTCTGTTTTTGGCCTTTCCCACATATCGAGGATTTCACTTTGAACCAAAAAACCCATTTCATCAACAAGTTCCATAAAAACCTTCGCCGGGGGATTGTGGGAAGTCCGGATCGCATTAACCCCCATTTTGCGCAGCAGCAAAAGCTGACGGCGAATCGCGTCTTTATGTACCGCTGACCCAAGCGCCCCAAGGTCATGGTGCATACAAACACCAAAAATTTTCTGATAACGCCCATTTAAGAAAAAGCCTTTTTCGGTGTCAAACTCTATCTCCCGGAATCCAAAGCGGGTATCGGTTATGTCCGTTACTTCACCATCAACAATTAATTCCGAACGCAAATTGTATAAATTCGCTTGTCCGATATCCCAAGCCTTAAATTCTTTATCCGCTTCCAAAACGGTATGGCGTACCTCATAAGGTTTGCCCTGTGTTTCAACTTCGGCGGTTACTTTATAGTCCCATTTGCCATTGGTTTTAAAGGTGGTAATATAAATGCCATCGGTTAAAAAATAACAGGCGTTTTTGATTTTCAGCGTCACGTCCCGGTAAATCCCTGCCCCGCTATACCAGCGGGAATTGGGGGCTTGGTGGTTTATTTCGACCAAGATAGTATTGTCGCCTTTCACATTTATGTAATCCGTAATGTCAAATTCAAAAGCGGTGTAGCCGTATTTCCATTCGCCCGCCAAAGCCTTATTGACATAAACTTTTGAATCCATATAAACGCCGTCAAAATTCAAAAAGACACGCTGGCCAGCTTCCAAATCAGGCAAATTAAGGATTCGGCGGTAACGCCCAATTCCATTCCGATAAAGATTTTTCGAGTCATAAATCAGCCAGTCATGGGGTATTTCGACCGGGGAATATTCATCATTATCAAGGGCAAATTCCCAGTTATCATTTAATAATTTCGTCATTTCTTTCATTAGGCATACCTTTCTGTGCGGATTTTTTTATTATGCTCCAATACTGAATGTTCCCTCAAATAATTATTTCCCACTAACAATATCATTCCACATCGTCTTATGCTGAAATTTCACTGTGTCATCAGCCTTAATGCACTCCACGTAGCAGTCAACAAATTCCGCAGTATCAGCAAGTAAGCGTAAATAATATTTCAAGGTGTCGTAAACGCCATTAACAATGACTTGGCAGCCATGTATTTGGCCAATTCGCTGTATTTCGGTATTTATCCCACTCCAGTCAGCATTTTTCATATCTGCTGTTGTTAAAATATAGTACCTGTCTGTTCGCGATATCTTAAATTTTTCATAAGCGTCGGTTACAATATTTGGTGTTATAACTATTCCGTGTTTGATTTCTGCACCCTCATAGGCAGTATTGTCATCATCATTTATGTCAACATCACCAATACGCCCCGACCGTGAGTCGGCAGAATGGTGTTTCTCAAGCGGACACAATGTCTTATCTTTATAACGGGCTACTTGTTTCATCATACATTGATAAGCGGCATAAATCGCCAAAGCTGGCAAGCGCGAAGCTCCGGAAGTGTGTTTATAATTCGCGGTAAAATGCTTTTCCAGTAAAGCGATAATTGCAGCAATAGACAAGTTGTGCGGTTTAGCTAATTCAACTCGCAGATTATCACGCTGTTTTATTAGTAAGACAAATACATACAATAGAATTTCGGAAGGATTTGCACCTTGCGTTTGAAACTGGTCTATCAAACTAAGAAATACATTTTTCACTTCTTGTGGTTTAATGACGCCGGGATAACTTAAGTCATACGGCAAATCAATTGCAAGCGTGTTTGTTTTCCAGCCCGATTCATTCATGGCGGGAAATGATACGCTTTTCATGAATGGAGTGACATATTTTGTATCAATGCCACGCGCAGAAAACCCATTTTCCATTCTCGCGTAGTGGTATCTTATATCTTGCGCAGGTTCAATTATCTTGCTCGTCAAAAGCGTAACAATAACTGACAAAACAGCTTTATTGCTCTCTGAACGTAAAACAATGTATTCCACATTCTTTTTGACATCGTCAGTTAATCCCATGTCAATAAATTCAGGTTCAATTGCCTTTTGAAGTGCTTCATCATAAATTTCCCGCAACAAGTCGGTATGTGTCATAAACAAAATTCTCCTTAAAGTATTGTTCTCTTATTGAATCAGCAACAGCTGTTATCATAGGGACGCAAACAGAATTTCCCATTTGCTTATATTGCTCTGTATGCGCAGACAAGCGTTTAAAATTTCTGGGAAAACCCATAATACGGAAACACTCATCAAGCGAAAGCTTCCGGACTCTCTTGTCAAGTAACATAATAAAATAGCGTCCTGACGTTTCTTGTGACGTAAGTGTTGGGATAGACCCAGTTACAGAATGAATGCGGTTTGTTTGCCTATGTACCCTTGAAAGATGTAAAGTCCCCGGCCGGACTCCTGCTTTACGGATATTTTTATTCCTGTATCCGACAAAACACAATCCCGATTTCTTCTGGGTAATGGGGTTTTCAATGAGTGTATATTCATCAACGCCTAAAAACTCAAAATTGCCTCTTTCATCGATGAAATCAGCTAAAACCGTCCGTTTCTGCGTTTTAACCATGTTAAAATCAAAACATTTACTCTTTGAAGCAACAATAATAATCCGTTCACGATTTTGCGGCATTCCGAAATCAACGGCATTTAGCAGCCGCCATTCGGGGGTATACCCTAGTTCTTTAAGTCTTTCAAGTATAATCGAAAGGGTACGTTTGCCGTCATGGTAGATTAGGTTTTTTACGTTTTCAAGCAGAACTACTTTTGGTTGCGTTTCCTTTATAATACGGCAGATGTCAAAAAATAATGTCCCCCTGTCGTCGTCAAAGCCCTTTTGCCTTCCCGAGGCACTAAACGGCTGGCAAGGAAATCCGGCACACAGCACATCATAGCTGGGGATTATTTTTTCTGAA
Organism: Lachnospiraceae bacterium; assembly: GCA_009777715.1. Classification (GTDB taxonomy): domain Bacteria; phylum Bacillota; class Clostridia; order Lachnospirales; family Lachnospiraceae; genus UBA935. The sequence continues at coordinate 10,324 of WRLH01000042.1, read as the reverse complement.
ATATCCTTTATGTCGCCTAGTGGATATTCATCGAAATTTGCTAAATAGGTTTTACGGCACTCTGAATTTATATCGCACGAAAACACGCACTCAAATCCGGCGCGTTCCATGCCCAGCCGGATGCCGCCGATTCCGCAAAATAAATCGATGAATTTTATTTTTGGTGTCATATTATGCTCCTTGGTTATTCATTATATCATGATTTCTACGAAATCATGACCCTCCGGGGGATGCGCACTAAAACTGCGCTGATATAATGTCTTAACGACATTATATCATAAATTCACACGCAAACTCAATACTTCCTCAAAGATATCTCGTGTTTTTTAGCCCCTAAACCAACCCTTTATTCCGGAAATAAGTTTCTTCAATGATTTTCTGGACATAATTGCCGATATGCTTTTTCTGCTCCGGCAGTAACTCATTAATGTAAATTGGCTTTCCATACTCAATGATGACGTGGGCTTTTTTGACGAACGGCAAGTGGTCCTCAAAAATGGCGGCTGAATTATTTATCGTCATGGGGATAATTGGGCAACCGGATTTTTCCGCGACCTTGAAACTGCCCTCATGAAAGGGTAAAAAAGTATCATTTACTTTATTGCGAGTCCCTTCGGGGAAAATACAAATCGAAATACCGGACTTAATCTTTTCGATACAGGAAAGAATAGTTTTAAGCCCCTCTTTAATATTCTTGCGGTCAAGGAAAAGGCAATGCAAGCTGCGCATCCAGTTTTTTAAGAGCGGATAACGCTCCATCTCTTTTTTGGCGACATATCCGGTTAGCCGCGGCACACGGACATAAGTTAAGGGAATGTCAAAGTAACTGCGATGATTGCCGACATAAAGAACCGCTTTATCAAGCGGGACATTTTCTTCGTTTAAGACGGTCACTTTAACACCGCTGATTTTTAGGCATAAGCGGAAAGCCCAAAGGACAATTTTAAGCGAGCTTTTGTCTTTAAGTTCCCGGTTATATTTTCCGATAATCCATAAAGCTATAAGTACTGGAATACTAAGGATAAGAAAAATTCCTACTGCTAAAATGATAATAATCGTCCTAATCATATACACCACCTAAATTTTAGTATATACTACTCAATGAAAGTATGCAAGAACACGTATCTTAATAGGAGCGAATAAAGATGGATTCCCAAGCAAATAAAAACCGGAGCAATGAGGCCGAAAAGGAATATCTTGAACACACGCTTTCTTTTGCCGGAAAAGAGCTGTCACGGGCAAAAACAAGCGGTGATGACATAAAATCGGCGATTATTTCCGCCAAAAAAGAAATGCGCGAAAGCACCACCCACACAATTGGAAGCCTGTGGGGCAGTGAAGCGTTTGAGGCATTGGCAGCCCTTAACCAATATGCCAATCCGATTAATGACCAAGTAATTGAGCTGGAAGAAAATGAAAATAAAATTCTCCGCTTAGAGAATATTCTTAAGTCGCCTTATTTTGCCCGGATTGATTTTTTGTATGCTGACGAGCCGAAAGATACGCTGCCGCAACCTATGTACATTGGGCGGACATCTTTAAAGGATAACAAATCCCATCATATGTATATTTATGATTGGCGTTCGCCGATTGCCAGCGTTTTTTACCGTTTTGTGACTGGGGAAGCATATTATGACGCACCCGGCGGGCGGACCTGCGGCACTTTGGTTTTTAAACGCCAATTTGAAATCAAAAACGGGGTGATGGAATACTATTTTGATGCTGATGTGCAGATAGTTGATGAATTTCTTCGCAAATTGCTGGCGAAAAACACTTCCAGCCACATGAAAGCCATTGTTGAAACCATCCAAAAAGAGCAAGATATTGTTATCCGCGATATGGAAAATGATTTGATGATGGTGCAAGGGGTAGCCGGAAGCGGAAAAACCTCAATTGCCCTGCACCGGGCGGCATACCTTTTGTATCAAGGGCTTTCGTCCCATCTTCTGGCAAATAATATCCTGATTATTTCGCCGAACACATTTTTTGAACAATATATCTCACGTGTCCTGCCCGACCTGGGCGAGGATAATGTCGCTTCGGCGGTGTTTGAAGAAATTGCCGGAAAAGTGATAGGGGCAAAAAAAATTGAATTAAGGGATGAATATCTGGAAAAAATGCTGACGGCTAAAACAGTACCCGCCGCTTGCTTTTTAAAAGAACGGCTTGAATTAAAGACATCGCTATTTTTTGCTGACATAATCGACCGTTTTGTCGCCGAAATCCCCAATTGGTTTATTGAAATCCCAGACATTGACTATGCTGGTCAATCAATTATCAGCGCAAAGCAAATAAGGCGGAAGCTTAATTCATCTGCATTGGCGCATCCCCTTGGCGTGATTTTAAAGCAAATCGAAGAACATATCATGGAAACGGTGTATGATGTCCACCGCGTCCATCGTAATCACGCAGAATTAAAGCGGATAAAAAACAAGCTTAAGGGTTTTTCAAGCCTTAATGCAAAGAAGCTGTATCGGTTTTTGTTTACTGACGGATATTGCCTTAAAAATTTGCTGAATCAAATTCCCGAAGAAGTCATAAAAATCACGGCCGCAAATCTTAACTCCAAAACAATAGCTTATGATGATGTTGCCGCCTTGCTTTACCTCAAACTTAAGCTATATGGAACGGAAGAATACAAAGCTATCCGCCATGCTTTAATTGATGAGGCGCAGGATTATTATCCTCTTCATTATTTAATTTTTGGGCTTTTATTAAAGAAAGCAAAATATACTATCCTCGGCGATTATAATCAGACCCTTTTAAAGGAAGAGGATATTTCTTTGTATGAACGGATTGCCGGAATCCTTGACAAACCAAAGTCCGTTCTTGTCACAATGGATAAAAGCTTTCGCTCAACCAATGAAATCCTTAGTTTTTGCGCGAAATTTCTGGCAAAAGAAACCTTGATTAAAAGCTTTAACCGCCAAGGTGAAGAACCGCAAGTCCATATCGCTCCATCAAAGGCTGACTTAGGGAAAATGCTGATAATCGAAGCTAAAAGATTATCGGCCGCTGGTTATCAGTCAGTAGCATTAATCGTAAAAACGGCCTTAAACGCCAAAAATTTGTACCAAGAGATGATGAAAATGGGTGAGGAAATAACTATAAACCTAATTGGGTACGAAATTGATAAGGGGATATCAATTGATAAAAAGATATCAATTGATAAAGAGATATCAATGGATAAAGAGCCATCCACGGATAAAGAACTATCCGGCATTTTTATTATCCCGGTTTATCTTGCTAAAGGTTTGGAATTTGATGCTGTTCTAATTTGTGATACGGACGATGAAGACTACCATGGCATGGATAAAAAACTATCCGAGGAAGACAAAAAATTTTTTTATATTGCCGGGACAAGGGCTTTACATCATTTAGGGGTTTTTTCCCTCAAGCCTTTTCTCTGAGCCTAATTCACTTCCGGTTTTGATGACATTAAGGCCGTACTTTATCTTTAGCTCGTGTAAGGCGGAGTTAAGTTTGTCGGATTTCGTGATAATTTCACTATCAAAAAAAGAAATTTGCTTGTTAAGCTCATCTTCAAAACCGCTTAAAGAGATACCAACTAAGCGGATTGGCCGCTTTTCGACCTTATCTAGCAAAGAAGCCGCCGTATGGTAAATGTCATCGGCGCGGTTGGTTGGTTCAGCACTTTTCGAGCGGGTGATTTTCTTCATGTCAAAAAAAGTAACTTTGAGCGTAATTGTCCGGCAATATATTTTGCTATCCTTGATGTGAAAGCTTAATTCTTTGGCAATCAGCCTTAAGACATCTTTCAAATAATCAATATCAGTAATATCCTTTTGGAAAGTATATTCTTTGCCTAATGAATGGGATTTGGACGGTGCTGCCACAACGCGGTCATCAATACCGTCTGCTAATTCAACAATATATCTTCCTTGGTTGCCAAGGGCATTGATAACTGTCGTCCGATTGTTATAAATATCACGGACAGTATGGACTCCCAGCCTGTGAAGCTCGGCTTGTGTTTTCTTCCCGACCCCGTAGATAATCCGGACGTCCCGGTCAATGATAAGTTCTTTAAGGGCAGCCGGGGTCAAAATCTCAAAGTAGCCATCGGGCTTTTTTTCCTCGCTGCCTAGCTTTGCTGACATAAGCGAATAACCAATGCCAACCGAGCAAGTCAAATTAACCTTATTCTTAATCCTTTCTTTGATTTCACGGCCGATTTTGGCCGCTCCGCCAAAAAGATTAAGCGAGCCAGTAATGTCAATAAAGCATTCATCAAGCGAAATATACTCAATCAAATCAGAATAATCCGACCAGATTTCTTGGATAAGTAAAGAAGCTTGATGATATTTTTCCATGTTCCCGTGCATATAAATACCGTGGGGGCAAAGCCGATAGGCATCCTTAATGCTCATCGCGGAACGCACCCCATATTTGCGGGCTTCGTAACTGCAAGTTGAAACCACGCCGCGTTCATTAGGAAGTGCCCCGATGATTAATGGTTTTCCCGCCAGCTCAGGATTGTCCCTTATCTCAACGGCGGCAAAAAACATATCCATGTCACAATGCAGGATTGTCCTACTCATCAATATCCTCAATTTCCACGGCTTCAAGCATGGGCTTTTCAGCCGCGTTAAGTTCCACGACTGTCCGCAATGTCCGGGTAATCGCCCTTGTCCTGCGCCCGACTATTTCTTCCAAAGTCTTGTCGGCGGTTTGAATTTGCTTGTGGGCCCGGTCAAGCAGGTCAGAAAATTTGACAAACTCGGATTTGACCGCCCGCAAAGTGTCCCAGACTTCTTGGGAGCGTTGCTCGATTGCCAGCGTTTTAAAGCCCATCTGCAAAGAGCTTAGAAAAGCGGACAAAGTGGTCGCGCCAACCGCGGTGACTTTATATTTTTCTCTTAGCTCTTCAAAAAGAGCCGCATTTTGGACCACTTCGGCATATAGCCCTTCGGTGGGAAGAAACATCAGCGCAAAATCAGTTGTTCTTGGCGGAACGATATATTTATCGTAAATGTCTTTGGCAAAAACGCGGATTTTTTGGGTCAAAGATTTCCGCGCTTCATCAATGGCCAGCTTGTCATTCGCATCAAGCAAGCGGTTATAGTCCTCAATCGGAAATTTCGAGTCAATGGGAAGAAAGAGCGGCTCATTGCCGTTACCCGGCAATTTGACAACAAACTCGATTCTTTTATTGTCGGCAATTTCAACATTTGCTTCGTATTGACTGGGGGCAAGAATATCCGCCAGCAATTTTTCCAAACGGACCTCGCCATATGTACCGCGTTCTTTGATATTTATTAAGGCATTTTTAAGGCTTTTGGTATCGGCAGCAAGAATTTTCATTTCGCCAAGCCCTTGCTGGACGCTGTCAAGCTGTTTGCTGACCAGCTCGAATGATTGCGCAAGGCGCGATTCCAAAGTTTTTTGCAGTTTTTCATCAACCACCGCTTGCATTTGGTCAAGCCGCTTTTCGTTGCTTTCTTGCAGGGATTTCATTTTCGTTTCAAGGGTAGCGTTAATCTTCTCAATGCTTTCAATGTTGCTCCGCTGAATCGAAGATAAGCGGGTGTCCACCTGCTCCCCGAACTCCCGGAGCTGTTTGTTCGTTTCTTCACGGTTTGCTTGCGAGGTCTTATTAACGCTGTCTTGAATCATGCCAAAGCGTTTGAATTGTTCCGTTGCCCCCTCATTTAGCTGGCGGGCGACAGTCTCACATAGTTCATCATTTCCTTGTTCAAGTAAGCTCCTAACTTCATCAAGGGGCGATTTTTTCCGGCTAAGGAGTTGCAATAATATAGCTGCCAAAAGCAGGATGATAATAATTAGGCTAAGCAGGGTTTGAAAATCCATAGTATTTCTCCGTTTTCTATAAATGTGCAGGGCAAACTAATGTTCTTAGTGATAATTATACACCATTATTTCTTTATTGGCAATTAGGTTTAACTACTTGAATACGCTTATGAATCAAGGTATAATGTCGCTAAGAAAGGATTTACTGGATAAGACACCGCTCTATTTGATGCGACTATTGAATGCATTGATATACTAAAATTAATAGAACTACGTAAAAAGCAGAAACAGGAGGAAACCCAACATGAATAAACCAAAATTTGAAAGCCTCGACCTCACCGCTGCAAATGTGGCGAAAATAGCCGACATCTTCCCCGGTGTGGTCAATGAAGGCAAGGTCAATTTCGACTTGCTCCGTTCCATGCTGGGTGAGGACGTGTTCGGTAACGAAGCATATGAGTTTACATGGGTTGGTAAACGCGCCGCCATTGCGGAAGCCGGGCGGCCGATTCGTAAAACTCTGCGGCCTTGCGTTGAAGAAAGCAAAAATTGGGATACGACCGAAAACCTCTACATTGAGGGTGATAACCTTGATGTGTTGAAACTATTACAAGAGAGCTACCTCGGAAAGGTGAAAATGGTGTATATCGATCCGCCGTACAATACGGGGAACGATTTTATATACCGTGACTATTTCAAACAGAGCCGTGAGGAATATGCCGAAGAAGCGGGCGAGTATGACGAGGACGGCGACCGTTTGTTTCGTAACACGGAGAGCAACGGGAGATTTCATTCCGATTGGTGCAACATGATATATCCGAGACTTGTATTGGCAAGGAATATGCTTACGCCAGATGGAGTTATATTTATTAGTATTGACGATGGTGAAGTAGATAATTTACGTAAAATTGGTGATGAGATTTTTGGGGAGAGTAATTTTGTTGCGGAAATGATATGGCAAAAGAAAACAGGAGCTTCCGATGCTGAAAACATTGCAACAATCACAGAGTATGTTCTGGCTTATGCGAAAAACACGAGTTCATTAAAACTTACCAAAAATACTGAAGCACACGATGATAAGAGATATAGATTTCAAGATAATTATTTAGAACAAAGAGGTAAGTTTTATTTTGATAATCTTGACAGAGGTACGCTCGGATATATTGAAAGTCTTGACTATGGTGTTAAAACTCCTGATGGCACGTTTGCATTTCCTAATGGAAGAACTAAGCAATTCAATGATGGTTGGCGTTGGAAATGGGGAAAGGCGAAATTGGAATGGGGGCTTGAGAACGGATATATAGAACTTAAGCCGTCATCTGATAAAGAGTGCGGTTGGAGTGTTTATTATAAAATTTATATGAATGTTGACAATGAAGGGAAAAAAATTGTTCGCTCTTCGCCTTACAAAAATCTTATACAAGGAATACTCAATACCCATGCCGCAAATGAAACCAAAGCCTTGTTTTCAAAAACTGGTTTGTTCTCAAATCCAAAGCCAAGCGAGTTGATTAAACTTTTCGTTAAATTGGGAACAGCCGACAACGACATTATCCTTGATTTTTTCAGCGGCAGCGCTACGACCGCCCACGCCGTCATGCAACTCAACGCCGAAGACGGCGGCAACCGAAAATTCATCATGGTACAACTCCCCGAACTTTGCGCCGAGGGTACGGAAGCAGCAAAAGCAGGCTATAAAAACATCTGCGAAATCGGCAAAGAACGCATCCGTCGCGCCGGGGACAAAATACGTTATGAATGTAATCCGAATCGGCCTTTGGGGGAGAGTATAACTGAGGATGATATTTTAGCGGGAAAAACCCGCATTGCCAGTGGTTATGGCAATAGTACAACAGGGCGAATTGTAACGGCTGATGACGCGCCATCAAAAGACGAAACTTTTATTGACTTGCAAACTGGTGAACGTGAATACAAAACGTACAACATTGAAAACCCCAAAGATAAATACAATTTTCACCCGGAGCAACTCGACATAGGTTTCCGCGTCCTAAAACTTGACGATACCAACATGAACGATGTGTACTACGCGGCGGGCGACTACACGCAGGATATGCTTTCAATGATGGAAAGTAACATCAAGCCCGACCGTACCGATATGGACTTGCTCTACGGCTGTCTGCTCGACTGGGGCTTGCCGCTGTCCATGCCGCACACCCATGAAAAAATCGACGGTTTCACCGTCCACACCTACAACAACGGCGACCTTATCGCCTGCTTTGAGGAACACATCAGCGAAAAGGCTATCCGTGAGATTGCCAATCGCAAGCCGCTCCGCGCCGTGTTCCGTGACAGCAGCTTCACTAGTTCGCCCGAAAAAATAAACGTGTTCGAGATTTTCAAACTTCTCGCCCCGAACACGAATGTGAGGGTGATATGATGGACGGTAAAAGCAAGCTGAGCAAAATTGAAAAAGTGCAGCCACCGACTGCCGGATTCGATAAAGAAATTTACAATTCCATTCGCGCCGCTCTTGCCGAAGCACGGACAAGTGTTGTCGTTGCCGTCAATACAGCAATGGTCAGCGTCTACTGGGAAATAGGCAGGCAAATCACCGAAGCCGTGGGAGAACGCGCCGAGTACGGTCGTAGTCTACTTGCATATCTGTCGGAGCGGTTGACCGTCGAGTTCGGCAAAGGTTTTACTGTGCGAAATTTGCGAAATATGCGCCAGTTTTATCAGACGTTCCCAATTCGGCACACGCTGCGTGCCGAATTGAGTTGGTCGCATTATCGCGTATTGATGAAGAATACCGAACCGAAACGGCTTGAGTTTTACTTGAAAGAGTGTGCTGATAATAACTGGACAGTCCGGCAGCTTGAACGACAAATGTTTTCGTTTTATTACGAACGCTTACTTGCCACACAAAAAGAGCATAGAGCCGAAATATCGGGAGAGATAGAGCGTACTGAACCAAAAACAGATACGGATTATCTTCTAAAAGACCCGTATATTCTGGAGTTCCTCGATTTGAAGGAAAACGCCAAATACAGCGAAAGCGAACTGGAACAAGGCTTGATTGATAAATTGCAAGAATTTCTGCTTGAATTGGGTAAGGGATTCTCTTTTGTGGCACGGCAGAAGCGGATAACCACCGAACACGGCGAACATTATTACATTGACCTTGTGTTCTACAACTATATTTTGAAGTGCTTTATCGTGATTGACCTTAAAACGGGCAAGTTGACCTATCAGGATGTGGGGCAAATAGATTTTTATACGCGTCTCTTTGACGAAAAAGTTAAACGAGAAGATGATAATCCGACTATTGGTATAGTCCTTTGCGCTTACAAAGATGAGGCGATAGCGAAATACTCTGTGCTTGCCGACAAAGATAATTTGTTTGTTTCAAAGTATATGCAGTATCTCCCCACTGAAGAAGAGTTGCAAGCTGAATTACGTTATGCGCGTGAAGTTATAGAACGCCAAATTGAAGAAAGCGGAGGTGACGGCGAATGAAACTACAATTCAGACATCAGCCTTTTCAGGCGGACGCAGCAGCAGCGGTCTGCGACGTGTTCGCGGGTCAGCCATTCCGTACTCCGACCTATATGATAGACTCCGGCTTGGGTCAGATGGTACTGAACCAACAAGAGGCTTTCACGGGCTTCAGCAATGCGCCCATTGTAGTTGACGACAGCAAAATTCTGGAACATATCCGCACTATTCAGCGGCAAGGGAGCATACGCCCGTCTGATTCCCTCGACGGTCGCTTTAACCTAACCGTGGAAATGGAAACTGGCGTTGGCAAAACTTATACCTATATCAAAACCATGTACGAACTCAACAAGCGGTATGGGTGGAGTAAATTTATCATCGTTGTTCCGAGTATTGCTATTCGTGAGGGCGTTTACAAGTCGTTCCAAGTGACCGAGGAGCATTTTTCCGAGGACTATGGGAAGAAAATCCGCTTCTTTATCTACAATTCGGCACAGCTCACTTATATTGACCGCTTCGCTTCTGACAGCGCGATAAATGTGATGATAATCAACAACCAAGCGTTCAACGCAAGGGGCAAGGATGCTCGGCGTATTTATATGAAGTTGGATGAGTTCCGTTCCCGCCGCCCGATTGATATATTGGCGAAAACAAACCCAATATTGATAATCGACGAGCCGCAGTCGGTCGAGGGAGCGGCTACCAAGGAACGCTTAAAGGAATTTGCACCGCTTGCCACACTACGTTATTCTGCAACCCACAAAGCAGGCAATACGTACAACATGATTTACCGCCTTGACGCACTTGAAGCCTACAACAAGCGACTCGTCAAGAAGATAGCTGTCAAAGGTATTTCGGTGACAGGCAGCACCGCAACCGAGGGTTATGTTTATGTGCAGAGCATCAACCTTTCCAAAGGCAACCCGACCGCCACAATTGAGTTTGATATGAAGAGCGGTTCGGGAGTCCGAAAGGTGGCGCGGGTAGTCACCGAAGGTTACAGCCTGTTTGACAACTCCGGCGAACTCGCCGAGTACAAAGACGGATACACAGTTCTACGAATTGACGGCAGGGATTCCTCTGTAGAATTTACCAATGG
>WRLH01000041.1 GCA_009777715.1 Lachnospiraceae bacterium | reverse complement strand
ACCGCTCCGGCAACCACCGGGCCAGCTAAAGGGCCGCGGCCTACTTCATCAACTCCGCAGATCAAGCCGTGATGGGCGTATTCCCGCTCAAAACGTGACATCAAAATAAGCCGTTCATCTTCTGCTTGCCGTTCGGCAATCCGTTTTTCAGCTTGCAAAAAAAGTTTGCGGACTCCGCTCCTTTCATCGGCGCGATATTCAATTAATAAGGTTTTGAGCAATTCAAAATCCGCCGTTTGGAAGCGTTCTTTTATCTTTTGGATGTTTTCTGTTGCCATGTCCTGCCTTTCCCTACTGATGCCTGATGAACCCTATCCGCGACAAAGGCCAAATCCTGACCCACGCTTTGCCAACCAACTCACTCCGCAAAATATTCCCAACCGCCGGATCGCGGCTATCCGAACTATTGTTGCGGTTGTCGCCAAGAACAAAATACTCATCAAGACCCAGCGTTATCGCTTCCGCGGCCCGCCCCGGATCGCGAATTACCTCACGCCCATAGGACTCGTTTAACAAAATATCGTTAATAAAAATATTGCCATCCTTATCAATAAAAATCGTTTCCCCCGGCAAACCTATTACCCGCTTGATATAATGGACCGATTTGTCATGGCGGTAGGGGAAAACAACAACATCATAGCGGGCCGGATTGCTAAAACGGTAGCTGATTTTATCCACAATCAAATTTTCACCGTTCACCAGCGTATCATTCATTGAATTGCCGTGGACCTCCGTCCGGATTCCCACAAACCTCACAATCAAAAACGCGGCCAGCAATGCCCCCAAAATATAAACACTGGTAATTAATAATTCCTTGATGAAAGCTTTCATTTTTATATCTACGCTCCTTCCAAAGCCGTTGAAAGAATGAAATTCTTCCAACTTTTATCCTCATCTCATTTACGGGTTTCTGTCAATCGTAATCCGCCCCAAACGCCCATTGCGGAAATCGTCACAAACAATTCCGGCGGCGCGGGCAATATGAAGCTCTTCGCCCTTTAAAAAACAACGGCGATTTAAGCAAATCATTCTTAGGGCTTCGTTAAAGTCGTCAAAATCTAATATACCATAACGCTCATTAAGTGCAAGGGGATAATGCTCATGCAAAAATTCGATAATTCTTAGCGAAAGCTCTGTTGCGTCAATGATTTCATCTTTTATCGAACCAATCATCGCCAACCTAAGGCCCACCGTCTGGTCTTCAAACTTGGGCCATAAAATGCCGGGTGTGTCAAGAAGCTCTAAATCTTTATTAAGGCGAATCCATTGTTTTCCTTTGGTAACGCCCGGTTTGTTGCCAGTTTTTGTGCAAGCTTTTCCGGCAAATGAATTGATAAAAGTTGACTTTCCGACATTGGGAATGCCAACCACCATCGCCCTGATGGGGCGGTTAATTATTCCGCGCCGCCGATCACGTTCGATTTTTTCCCGGCAAGCTTCCTTGACAATGCCTTGAATCGCCTTAATTCCTTGGCCGTTTTTTGAATTAACCAAAAGGACATGGAAGCCTTTTTCTTTGAACACGTCCATCCATAAGCGATTATGTTTTTCGTCAGCCAAATCAGACTTATTTAAAAGAACCAAGCGGGCTTTATTTTTGCCCAAATTGTCAATTTCCGGATTGCGGCTTGACACTGGGATTCTTGCGTCAATCAGTTCAATCACCAAGTCCACTAGGCCAATATCTTCCTGCATTCTTCGTTTTGCTTTGGTCATATGGCCAGGGTACCACTGATAATTCATTTCTTACTCCTTTTATTCACTCAATAAACCCCATCGGCACGTCTAGGAACGGAAGCTTAAACCATGCCTTGCCCCTAATTACGTCACGGGTAACCACCCCAATATTGCCGGAGCGGCTGTCTTCGCTGTTATTGCGGTTATCACCAAGGACAAAAAACTCATCACTCCTTAGCCTAATCATGTTTCCGGCGATTCCCTCATCTTCCATTTTGTCGATACTGTCGTCCTCATCATAAAGGACGTCATTTATATAAAGATAACCGCCGATAATCTGCACCGTCTCGCCGGGGACGCCAACTATCCGTTTGAGGTAAAAATGCGAGTTGGGATTGCCATTGGGCAAAAAAACCACTACATCGCCTTTTTTGGGGGCTGTCAATTGATAAACAAGGCGATCCATCAAAACTTCCTGACCGTTATAAAGGACCGGCTCCATCGAAACCCCAATCACGCTGGTTCTCGTGCCAAAAGTGTAAACCAGCACAAAGGAAAGAAACACCGTCACCAAAATCGAAAAAATAAAAATAATCAACTCTTTGATATGGGTTTTTTTAATCCGTTTTTTTTTCTTTATAAAGGTAAGGCCTTTTTTTCTTGCCATATGTACACCTGATGGGATTGCGGGCTTTGCCCCTCGTCATCGCCGCCCTTGCCCCTCGTCATTGCGGCCCTTGAGCCGCAATCTTATCATATCATAATAGAACCCTTAGCGCAATCAAAACCAAAACGAAGAAAACCCCAAGCGAAGCACACATTCCGCGGAAATTCTGGCTAAACGAGCCAATTTTCTTTAAAATCAAACTCTTCTTCACATAATAGCGGAAAACCACATACCCCACAGCAACACTTATGGCAAACAATAGTATTTTCTCAAAATACCCAGCCGCGTCAACGCCGACATCAATATTAAACAAGAAATGAATGAACTGCTCGCCGAAAATACCGCCGAAAAAGCAGATTATCCCCAAAATAAGCACTGCCATCTGGCGGAAAACATCTATTTCTTCCCGGTTAATGCTTTGCTTCTTGCCGCCGAAGAGAATAGTTGAATATTTAATAAAAGAAATAATCGTCCCCAGATTGATTAAAATAATCATGGCCGAAACAAAAGCACCAGCCCCGGAAACAATAAAATATTTGGAAATGCTCCCGTTAAAAAGCGGGGCCCCGGTAATGCCAAGAATCGCCATAATCGTCGCCCCGCCAACGAGCGGAAGGCGCTTAAGCACCCCTCTTATTTGGTAAATATCGCGTGTCCCATACACCTCATTAATTATCCCGGCGCATAAAAACAAAGCCGACTTAAACATGGCATGATTGATAATGTGATACACCCCGCCAGTCCGCGAATAAGCATCGGGAATATTAAGCGCAAGCATGATAATGCCGATCTGGGAAATGGTATGGTAGGCAAGGATAAGCTTGATGTCCGACTGCGACAGGGCCATGATAAAACCAACAAAACCAGTAATGATACCGATTGCGATAAAGAAAACGGAAAGATCAATCATTTCAAAAAAGATTTGGAAGCGGATAAATAAATAAATCGCACATTTAATATGCAGCCCTGACAGCAGAGCTGAAACCGCCGTTGGGGCGCTTGCAGTCCCATGCGCTTTCGGAAGCCACCCGAATAGCGGAACTAACGCACATTTTAGGCTAATCGCAGTCATAATTAAGGCAAACGGCAGATAAAATGTTGCTGGATCCATCTGCTTCATAATTTTCATTGCCGCATCAATGTCAAGCACCCCGGTCAATTTGTAGATATAACCAATCCCAAATAAATAAAATTGCACCGCAACTGTATTTATCATCAAATAAACCATTCCGTCATACATGGAGCGGTTATCGCGTTTATACATCATCAGCACCGAAACAATAATTGTTGCAACTTCAATGAAGACAAACATATTAAATAAATCACTGGAAAGAAACAGGCCGTTTAACAAGCCTTGCCAAATAAACATGAAAAACCAATAAAACCGTCCGTAATTATCATTAAAGCCATAAATAACGACGACTAAAAACAAAAAAGATGTCAGGGCCACAAAAACTGATGACAAGGTGTCCGACCGCAAAGTTATGCCCAGCACACTTTCATAATCGCCAATATTCGTGACTATTTCCTCGCTTTTGCTTAAAAAGAAAATGTAAACAGAGCTTGCGGTAAGTCCAAGCTGGCAAAAAAGCGCCATTGATTTAATGACCCTTACATAGGGAATGATATATAACAGGATTGCCAAAACAACTGGCATTAATGAGAATAAATACAGCATTACGTTACTCCGATGATTTTTTTTCGACTACATCCCAATCGGCCGCTTTATGCTGGCGGCAAAGGGTAATCAGCATTGATAAATTAACCGCGCAGATGGTAATCCCGATGATGATGGTCGTAATTACTAACGCTTGCGGTAAAGGGTCGGCGGCATTTTCAAGGTTCGCGCCAATTGGCGGCTTCATGCCGTCAAAGAAGCCGATACCAAGAAAAAACATAATCACGGCAATTTCCATGATTCCAATTGAAGCAATTGATTTGATAATGTTTTTGCTAGTAATCAAGCCATAAAAGCTTAAGAAAAAAACGATGACCGCAAAAATTTCTATTATTCCTACATGGTTAAACATGGTATTACTTCCTTTCATAAATGACAAAACGATAAAACATCACCAGCAAGCCACAGGCAACTTTAACCCCGATCAACAGATTCATAATGAGTAAATATACCTCGCCGGGAAGCGAAAGCCAGCTTCCTGCGCCAAGGAAAATGAAATAAATCACAACCACCGCAATTAACACAAATACCAGTTTTTCCAGAATAATAATCCGATCAATCTTCACATCATGAAGATGGTAAATAATATAACGGCAAATAAACAAAACGGCGATTACCGCCCCGCCCTGGAATCCGCCGCCGGGGGAAATATGCCCATTTACCATCAAATAAAAACTGAATAAAACTAGGACTGGAACGATAATCCGGATTGTCGCGCTGGCAATACGATAATTCCCCATTCCGCTTTCGCCCTGTTCCTCAATTTGGGCTTTTCCCTCATGCCACGACAAATGGATAATTGCGGCGATACTGACTAAAAGCATCAAGGCTTCAAAAAGCGTATCATAGACGCGATAACCAAGATAAATCGCTGTCACGGCATTTTCACCGCCGATATCTTCAGCGAACATTGTGATATACTTGTCTTTTAAGTATATACTCGCCGGAACATCGGGAATGAACATCAAAAACATCACTGCCAGCAAAGCGCAAAATCCGATTGGGAGTAGTTTCCGCCAGATCTTGCCTTTGCTGTCCTTAACAACCGATACATCGACCAGGCTATAATATTTTTCAAAGCAAACGATAAAAATAATCGTTGTAAAAACACTAACAACCGCTTCCGCCAAAGCGACATCGGGGGCAGCCAGCAGGAAAAAGCAGACTGATGAAATCATTGAAAAAATCCCCAGATGGATAATCAAATGGACTAACTGCTTGTCGATGATGATTAAAAGGGCGCTAATCAGCCAGAAAACGAGGAAAATTTGGATCAACTATGCTAATACTCCTTTCAAAGCTACCCGAATCGCGGATTCGATCGAATCTACGTTTCAAATTGAATCTATGGTTCGCCGAATCTGCGATTTGAATTGAATCTATAATTTATGATTCAATTTTTTTAAAGCCCTGCTCTTCAACTATATTTCCCGCTTCAACTTGATAGCCGCTTAAGTATGCCGTCCGCGCAATTATATGCGAAGTCAGCGGCTCTAGGATAACGATAATCAATAACAGTAGCAAAGTTTTCAAGGAAAAAAAACTAAGTCCATGCTTTAGGGCTATTCCCAAGAGGATGGTTATTGCGCCAACGGTATCAATTTTGGCAGCGATGAGAATCCGGGTGTAAAAGCTCTTATGTTTGTGAATCCCAATTATGCCGATTATAATAATGGCAATCCCGGCGATGATAATCGCATTACCGATAATTAACAGCATTATTTTTCCTCCTTTAGCCTGCCCCGCAAGAAAATTGTGATAAAACTAATGCAGATAAACCCTAGCAGGGCATAAGCAATGGCAAAATCCAGATAATAATTAATTTCCATTATTGAAGCATAAACAACGATTAATAGAATAATCTTTGATGAAATCAAGCTAAAACCTACCAAACGGTCCCAAATCGAAGGGCCAATCAATACCCGGACGAGATATATAATCATAAATGCCATCAAAATCCAAAAAATATACATCATGTGCAAAATATGCCTCTTTCCGCGTTGCGCTAGTTTTTTTGCGATTTTAACAATGCTCTTTCCAGCTTGCCTTTGATTATTTCATCAACCCCCTCTGCCGAATCCGGAAGCTTTGATTTTTCGCCTAACCACAAGACCGTAATCTCATCTTCGTTCAGGTCAAGGGACAATGAACCCGGCACAAGGGAAATCGAATTTGCAAGGACAAGCCGCAAAGCATTATTGGTTAATTTGGTTTTTATTTTAACAATTTCGACATGAGGGTTAGAAAAAATTGTTTTAATTACTGAAAAATCAGCAATATATACTTGCCAGAGCAGATAAAAGGGATAAATAAATATCCGCGGCTTGATGCCGGATATCTTAGGTAAGGCCAGAAAATGATGGACAAAAACCATGCCGGCAATGCTGATAAGCAGTCCAATTACAATCGTATAAATAGTGAAGCTTTCTTGCAGGATACACCATATTGCTGTCAATAATAATATCGCATAGAATTTGCCCAGAATTTCACCCCTTTCCTAAGATAATTTATTTATAAATTTATGTATAGTTTAATAGATTCGCCGCCCCATCACCGCTAGAGAATGCAATACAACTTTGTGTACCGCATTCTCATTAAATGCTATGGTAGCTGCGAATTATATAAGGCTTTAAATAGGTGACGCGCAAAGTGGTCACCTATTGGGTACAAGTAACTGCAACTAACGTGTAATTAATTCTTTTACTTTGGCTTTCTTGCCAATCCGGCTGCGCAAGTAGTAAAGCTTTGCTCTTCTGACTTTACCGCGTCTGGTTACTTCGATATTTTCTACGCTTGGTGAGTGAAGCGGCCAAGTTTTTTCAACGCCGATTCCGCCTGATGATTTCCGGACGGTAAAGGTTTCGCGGTTGCTTCCGCCTTGGCGTTTAAGGACTGTGCCTTCGAAAATCTGAATCCGCTCGCGGTTTCCTTCTTTGATTTTGCAATGCACTTTTACAGTATCGCCGACATGAAAGACGGGAACTTCTTTTTTGAGTTGTTCTTTTTCAATTTCTCTGATAATCGCGTTCATTTCGCAAATAATCCTTTCATTTCCTACGGATGTTCAATATACTCTCATCATGTACAGCGGACCATCGTTTTTGCAACATTACTAATATAGCACAGCCTTTCTCAAATTGCAAGACTAAATTTTTCGCTTTTCATTGCGGCCTCCGAGCCGCAATCTAATGCCGCGCGTTTGAGAGTGTCAATTCACCGCTCGACCCGCTTTCGCGACCTTGTCATTGCGGCCTCCGAGCCGCAATCCCAATATGGTATTTCCCGTACTATACAGTACATGAGCAAAAAAATCCCACTTATGCCCGTGAGACTGCGAAATCAAAAGCAAAATGCCCAATTTTCGGTCATAAAAATAAATCGCGGCAAATTCCTATTTCATAATAAGGAATATTGCTCGCGATTTTTTTTATTTTTCCCTCAATTGTGCATTTTATGATTTCTTTGTCTCAAAGGGTAGTGCGTGGAAAATTTTTTGCTCATGTACATTCCAGTTACAACTTGAGATTGCGGAGCAAGTCCGCAATGACACAGAGCGAAAGAGGGACAAACTATTACAAACACTTCATCGTGCGATAGAGAGTGCGATTCATAAGACCGACCCTTGAGAATCGTCGTTACTTAATTCGCGTCCTTTGCGAATTTACGTAACGCAACGATTCTCTCGGAGCGAAAGCGGGTCGGGCGGTGAATTGACACTCTCGAACGCGCGGAGTACCTCGGAACGAAAGCAAGTCGAGTGACGTACGCGGAAACAGCATAAGTGGAAATTTATTTGCTCATGCACTGTGACCCATACTGGGATTGCGGCTCGGAGGCCGCAATGACGAAAGCTACGAAAGCGAGCCATGCGGAATCTCTTATATTGCCTCCGCAACCCCTGCCGCCCCCTCAAAATCACTCTCAAAGAAAATCAGCCGATTAATCTCATCAAGGCCCTTAAGCGTTTCATTCTTCCACTCTTTTTCTTTTATTTTGTCAAGAATGCCATAAATCGCCTTTTCATCATACTCATCGCAAGCTATCTTAATCATCATAAGCTGCTCTTTCAAATAAACACTGTCCTCAACCACCGCCGAATCATCAACAACTTTTGCAACGTCAGTTACCACGCCGGAAAGCTTTTTAATTAGCGACTCTAACGAATCAATAAACCCGCCAAAATGCGCGGAAATAAATGCCGCGTCAGATTCCCGCCCGGCCTCTTCTAATCTTCCGGCCAGAACGGATTTTTCTTTTTCGCCGATATTCGCTAACGCTGACTTCATCGCGTGAATCGTGATGGTAAAAAGCTTCATGTCATGTGAAGCAACCGTTTCCCTTAACGTTATCGCGGCCTTTTTGGCATCGCCTAAGAATACTTCAATCAGCTTTTTATCAATATCTGGTGCTTTGGCATTATCAGCTTTTAATAGCTTCGGTTTATGCTTCTTGGCTTCGTCCGGGTGCTTATCCCTTACCCATTGGTTAAGCTTGTCGTTAAGCTCCCTGACATCAATCGGCTTGGCGATAAAATCATCAAAGCCGTTATCCTTAAACATCTTGTCATTGCCAACCAGCGCATTGGCAGTCAGCGCGATTATCGTCCCCTGATAACCTTTTTCCCTGATTCTTCTCGTGGTCTCAATCCCATCCATCTGAGGCATCATATGATCCATGAAAACAATATCGTAAGACTTAGTTTCAAGCAACTCAATGGCCTGGAAACCGCTTGTGGCCGTCTCAATCTGAAGTTCATAGGGCGACATCAGGCCCTCGGCAACATAAAGGTTAATATCAACATCATCAACAATTAAGACCGTGCCGTAAGGCATGATTTCAAAGCTTAAATTTTGCCGTTCCTTTTGGTCGCTAAAGGCAAAATGAGTTAGCTTTTTTGAAACCAATGCGCCAATCGGGGCAGTCCCCGGAATCGTTTTCTGCTTTAATTTGACGGTAAAAATACTGCCCTTTCCGTATTCGCTCTCAACCGCAACACTTCCGTCCATCATCGCCGTCAGCGTCTGGGTGATGTTTAAGCCAATCCCAGTCCCTTCGATGACGCGGTTGGATTCAGCATTAAAACGAACATACTCTTCGGAAAAAAGCTTTGCGCTGTCTTCTTTTTTCATGCCTTGCCCAGTATCTTCGACAGTAAGGGTAAGCAAAACTTCATCGTCTGCTATCTCGTCATGGCTGATTGACAATTTGACCGAGCCTTTTTCGGTATATTTAAAAGCATTCGATAAAAGATTATTAAGAATCTGCCTGATCCTAAGCTCATCACCAAATAATTTTTCCGGCAATTTTTTATCCGCTTCGAGCAAAAATTTGATTTCTTTTTCGCCAATCCGCATTGCGTTAAGCTGCGCCGAGTCGTGAATCAGCTTCGGGACATCATAAGCAGAGGGATTCAGCTCCAGCTTCCCGGCTTCGATTTTGGATAAATCAAGGATATCATTGATAATGCCTAATAACGTGCTTCCCGACATATAAACCCGCTCCCATGCCAAAATATCATCGGGATTGTTGTTTTTTTGGAGCTGCATTTGGGTTATCCCGATAATTGCGTTCATTGGGGTGCGAATTTCATGTGACATTGTTGCAAGGAATTGGCTTTTTGCTTTTGTGGCGACTTCCAGATTGTTTTTGGTTTCTGTCAAAGTCCTAATCATCGTTTCATAGAATTTGCAGAAAATATAAAGCATGACGTTTATCCCGGCGGCACAGAGCCAATAGATAGCATTAATGATGATCGAAAATTCATAGCCCAAAAGGTTTATCCCAAAAACGAAAATAATAATGCCCGTCGCGGTGCTGTAGGTAATAACATAAAGAAGCAACGCCTTGGGCTTTAAATAAGTCAAAGAAATAATGGCCGCGCCGATCGCATAAATAAACAGGTTGAAATCACCGCCCATGACAAGTGAGCCGATGACCAAGTTCGTGATAAAAATCATCGGATATGTAAAACCAATGACTGCATCGCTTAAACGGCTGCGGTTAAGCAATATGAAACTGGACAAATTAATCGTATTTAGGACAAGGCGGATCTGGACATGGATCGGTTCCCAAAAAATACCTTCATAGATAAACAGTACGACCGCATAAAAACAAAGGACAAGAAAAATATAAGGCGCAGATCGGTTTTTCGTACCCTTAAGCAGTACTTCTCTGATAAATTTTATCATCTATATTACCCTTCATTCAGATATTTTTCATATAAATCAGGACGTCTCTCCTTCGTCCGCATTACTGCTTGCTCACATCGCCATTTGTCAATTTTGGCATGGTCGCCGGATAAAAGAATTTCCGGCACGCGCCTGTCCTGCCAGACTTCCGGCCGGGAATACTGCGGATATTCAAGGAGAAAATTGCTTAGGCTTTCGTTTTCACCGGAAGAGGCGTTTGACAAAACCCCCGGCACCATCCGGGAAACCGCGTCAACAACCACCATTGCCGGAAGCTCGCCGCCAGTCAGCACATAATCACCAATTGAAATATTGTCCGTCACAATTTCTAACAGGACACGCTCGTCAATCCCCTCATAATGGCCGCATAATAAAACAATATTTTCTTCTTCGGCCAGTTCCTTTGCCATTTGCTGGTTAAAAAGCTTCCCCTGCGGGGTCACGTAAACTACCCTTGGTGCTTTATCTTTTATGTTATTCATAATCGATAGATATGCGTCATAGATCGGCTGGGCCTGTAAAAGCATCCCCGCCCCGCCGCCATAAGGATAATCATCGACCTTTTTATGCTTGCTATTCGTAAAATCGCGGATATTGACCACTTCGGTCAATATATGCCCGTTAGCTATTGCCCTGCCGATAATGCTGGTCTTTAGGATATTATCAATCATATCCGGAAATAAGGTCAAAACATGAAAATTCAGCATTCCAATAAACCTTCCATCACATGGACACGGATAATCCTTTTTTCAGCATTGATATCCAAAATACATTCTTTTATCGCCGGGAAAAGCAGGTCTTTGCCCTCTTTTTGCTTGACGACATAAACATCATTTGCCCCGGTTTGGATGACATCTTTTATTTCCCCTAACTCCTTACTATCTTCATCGATGACCTGCATTCCAATCAAGTCGGCGATGAAAAACTCATTTTTGGCTAATTTTACGGCATCTTCACGGTCAATCCAAAGCCCAAAGCCTTTGCATTTTTGGGCATCTTCAATCCGTTCAAAGCCGGAAAATTTAAGAACAACAAATTTACCGGAAAATTTGAGCCCGGTAATGGCCAACTTGACAAATTCCGAACCATTATCCATCATTACTGCTTTTAGTTTTTTAAACCTGCTGGCATTATCGGTTGTCGGAAAAACCTTTACCTCACCCTTAAGGCCGTGGGGCGAAGCAATGACGCCAACCCTTAATCTGTTGTCCATTTAATCCATCGTCCTAGTGAATTTTCTTACATAATTTCAACATCAACCCGCTTTGATTCTTTTGTTGCGGCCGCCTTGACGACAGCCCGGATTGCCTTGGCGATTTTACCTTGCTTTCCGATTACTTTTCCCACGTCCGATTGGTCAACGTGAAGCGAAAGCATAATAGTCCGCGCATCCTCTTTTTGGGTCACAAAAACTTCTTCCGGATGGTCAACTAAAGCCTTGGCGATTATTTCAATCAATTCTTTCATATGAAACCCCTACCTTTCAAATAACGACCTTATTTATCTTTTTTGATTCCGGCAATTTTGAAAATTTTTGCAACGATTTCAGTTGGCTGCGCCCCGTCATTAAGCCATTTTTTTGCCAATTCTTCATCAACTTTA
This sequence comes from Lachnospiraceae bacterium, assembly GCA_009777715.1. Lineage (GTDB taxonomy): Bacteria > Bacillota > Clostridia > Lachnospirales > Lachnospiraceae > UBA935. The sequence goes on along the minus strand of WRLH01000041.1, from coordinate 12,134 downwards.
AAGGTACTTGGATCGGTATTGGGATTGTAAGTGCCAATTTCTTCGATAAAACGCCCATCTCTTGGCGATCTTGAATCAGCCACGATGATCCGGTAGAAAGGTACTTTTTTTTGCCCCATTCTTCTTAACCTTATTTTTACTGCCATTTTTAGTTCCTCCGTAAAATTTTCTTTTTAAATTTTTTAAATTTTTTAAGTTTTTTATCTTAAAATTTTTTTATCTTAAAAGGGAAATTTCCCTCCTAACATACTGCTCATTCCCCGGCCTTTGCGGCCGCCCATCAGTCCGGGCATTTGCTTCATCATTTTTTGTGATTGCTCAAACTGCTTGATGAAGCGGTTAACCTCGCTGATGTCAACACCTGAACCCCTGGCAATCCGTGCTTTCCGGCTGGGATTAAGAAGCTTGGGATTCTTGCGCTCGTTTTTGGTCATTGACAAAACAATTGCTTCCATATGGGCTAATTTTTTGTCGTCGGCTAATGCTTCTAAGTCTTTCATCTGCTTGCCCATTCCCGGCATCATTGAAAGCAATGAGGTAAGCCCGCCCATATTGCGCATTTGCTTCATGCTCTCAAGATAATCATCAAAATCAAACTTGCCTTTCTTGAGCCGGGCCGCCATGTCCCGCTCTTTATCTTCGTCAATGTCAATATTGGCCTGAGCTTTTTCGATTAAGGAAAGGACATCTCCCATTCCGAGAATGCGGCTGGCCATCCGGTCGGGATAAAATTGCTCAAGCTCGGATAATTTTTCGCCCATCCCGACATAAAGAATCGGCTTCCCCGTCACCGCTTTGGCCGAAAGGGCCGCTCCGCCGCGGGTGTCACCGTCCATTTTTGATAAAATAATTCCATCAACGCCGATTTGCTCATTAAATTCCTTGGCGACATTAACCGCGTCCTGGCCAGTCATTGCGTCAACAACCAATAAGGTCTGGGTAATTGCGACCGTCTCGCTGATTTCCTTTAATTCCGCCATCATTTCATTATCAATATGCAAACGTCCGGCTGTGTCAAGGAAAATGACGTTGTGTCCGTTTTTGGCGGCATATTCATAGGCAGCCTTGGCAATCCGGGCTGGTTTTTCTTTGTCGCCCAGCGAAAAAAAATCAACTTCCTGCTTTTCGGCATTTATCTGCAATTGCAAAATGGCGGCCGGACGGTAAATATCACAGGCCACAAGCAATGATTTTTTGCCTTTTTTCTTAATCTGCCCGGCAATTTTCGCCGCCGTGGTCGTTTTGCCCGAACCTTGCAGGCCGCACATCATAATGACGGTAATTGATTTGCCCGGCGCAAAACGAAGCTCTTTCGTTTCCGAACCCATTAAGCTGGTCATTTCTTCATTAACAATTTTGATGACCATCTGGCCGGGATTAAGCCCGTTCATTACATCAGAGCCAATCGCCCGCTCTTCCACCGCTTTGATAAATTCACGGACAACCTTAAAGCTGACATCTGCTTCAAGCAGGGCCATCTTTACCTCTCTTAAGGCAAGGCGGACATCTTCTTCGCTAAGGCGGCCTTTGCTTTTGAGTTTCTTGAAAACGTTTTGCAGTTTTTCGGTCAGGCTTTCAAATGCCACGTTTGCTCCTTACATCAGCTCGTCAAGTATCTCTTCAGCGATTGTATTGACTATCACAGTCAAATCAGTCCTGCCGATAAATTTGTTATTGACATGGCCGCTTAACTCATCAACTTTGGCGCGAATCCGCTTAAAGCGGTCAATCATCTTAAGCCGGTCCTCAAACAGCATCATTGCGTCATCGCTGCGGCGGATTATATCATAAACTGCCTGGCGGCTAATCTGATATTCTTTGCCAATTTCACTTAAGGATAAATTGTTGTAGGCAAAATCCTCATAGATTTTTTTCTGGTGTTCCGTCAAAAGGTCACCATAATAATCATATAAAATGCCTTGTTTTACGATTTTTTCCATGCTCCACCCTTAATTCAAAATTATCCCCGACTGCTATCATACAACCAAAAAAAAAGCCTGTCAAGTGTTTTTTCTTGACGAGCTTTTTTTAGGCTGGCTTTCATGCAGGCGCTTCTGTATATCTATGAATTTAATTTTGCTGCCCGGTTGCTTCTGATTTTTGCCCAGATAAGCACCCAATTAAAGCCCCGGTATTGAGGATCCATAAACTCAATTATCTCACCACATTTGATGTCATCGCAAAAAAGAGCTATGTCATCAACCGGAAACCCTCCCAATACGCATGGCTTCAACTTTTCGTATATCGAAACCACTGGTTCATCAGGATTTTCTCTAAGGTAATTAATGATATCTTCTTCACCTACGTACCTGTCTGTCATTATGACTCTCCTTTCTTTTCTTTAACTTTACGGATTTTTTTCACATCAAATCCATCCGGCAAATCCTTTATTATAAATTCTTCTTTTATTTTTTTCATTCTTTCCGTAAATTCTGAATAAGCCTTGTCAAACGTTGGGTTAATATAGGCTCTCCCCGCTTTTTGAGCCTCAAATTTTTCAGTAAAACACTTTAAAAAATAATCGTGATATTTCTTTTCAATCTCATCAATTTTATGCTCCATTGCCTTTGTGCTTTCCTTTTTTTGCTTTATTATGTCATGTCTTAATACTCTTCTAAACTCTTCACTTTTCATTATTTTTTCCCTAAGCTTTTTGTTTAAAACCAACCTGAGGATATTTACATTATCAAGGTAAAATTCGGAAATTAGTGGACACGTGTCTACCAGGACAGTCAGGTCCGCAACGGATATTCCATTTCCGTTAGGATGATTATGCCATACACAAATTCTTAAATCTATATTGGGAAAATCACTTAATTCAAAACCACTGTTATTAATTTGCGCTTTAATAGCTTCTTCTATACTAGGAAAGCCATCTTCTTTATCATAAACACGTGAAATTTTGTCATTGCTAACATCATATATCATATTCTTTTCATCTGAAATATTTAATGATGAGGCAACCAGCGCAACTTCACCGTTTTTACTTAAAGAATATAATATTTGCTGCTCTTTATACATAATATTTAAGTTAGTTTTCTTCTCTTCTGTCAACATCATCGAGTTTAACACCGGGCAATCAGGGTTTATGATATACTCGTCATTTTGCATTTTAATGTCCTTTTATCCTATTAGTACTTATTTATGTACTATTAATATTATTATCGGGCTTATTTCCTTATACCTTTATAGGTAGTATAAGGGTTATTGCTTTTAAAGTCAAGAAGATGGTAAATATTTATTAATAATTTATCAATAATTTATTTACAATGCCGGGATTGCGGCTCGGTGGCCGCAATAACACAACTCGGATGCCGCAATGGCAAACGCGGAGACCGCAATGACACAATTCGGATATCGCAATGACAAGTGCGGAGGCCGCAATGACACAGGCCGCGAAAGCGAGAGTGCGATTCAAAAGACCGGCCCTTGAGAAATGTCGTTACTTATGCGGTGTACTTAACCGCATTATGTAACGCAACATTTCTCTCGGAGCGAAAGCGTGCCGGACGTTGAATTGGCAGCTCTCGTAACGCGCGGAGTATCTCTCGGAGCGAAAGCGTGCCGGACGCCCCATCGACAACTCTCGTTTCCGCGGTGTAACCGCTGAGGAGTTGAATCGGCAGCTCGTAACGCGGAATAAATAGCAACCCCAAATCGAGAGTTGCTAATCCCGAAAACCCATGCTACAATAATAAACGTGAAATATAAAGTAAAAAATATAAAGTATATATAGGAGCAAGCCATATAATGAGAAAAACGAAAATCGTTGCCACCCTCGGCCCGGCAACCGACAACGCCGAAACAATAAAAGCCTTGATTGAAGCCGGAATGGATGTCGCCCGCTTCAACTTCTCCCACGGAACGCACGATGAACTAAAGGAGCGAGTCGCCCTTGTCCGCTCGGTCTGCGAAGAAACCGGGGCAACCGTTGCCCTGCTGGCCGACACCAAAGGCCCGGAAGTCAGGCTCGGCACATTCGAAGGCGGAAGAGCTGAACTGATTGAGGACAGCATTTTTACCCTGACCGCAGAAAAAGTCGAAGGCACGGCAACAAAAGCCAGCATTAGCTATGAAGGCCTGTTTAAAGATATCAAATCCGGGACGCGAATCCTCTTAGATGACGGCCTGATTGAACTGATCGCCGAACACGTTTCCAGCAACAGCGTCACCACCCGCGTCATCAACGGCGGATTTGTCTCAAACAAAAAAAGCGTGAATGTCCCCGGTGTCAGCCTCAATATCCCCTTTATCAGCGGAAAAGACCGCGCTGACCTAAGGCTGATTACCGAACTTGGCTTTCACTTTATTGCCGCTTCATTCGTCCGCTCGGACGAAGATATCCGCCTAATCAAAGAAGAACTGCGCCGGATGGGCGGCGAACGGATTAACATCATTGCCAAAATCGAAAATGCCGAGGGCGTTGACAATACCGATGCCATTCTTGCCGTGGCTGACGGCCTGATGGTTGCCCGCGGTGACTTAGGCGTTGAACTTGAATTTGTTGACCTTCCGGCGATCCAAAAAGAACTAATCAAAAAAGCTTACCGCCAAGGCAAAAATGTCATTACTGCCACGCAAATGCTTGAATCGATGATTACCAAGCCGCGCCCGACCAGAGCGGAAGCTTCTGACGTTGCCAACGCGATTTATGACGGAACAAGTGCAATAATGCTTTCCGCCGAGACATCAGTCGGCAAATATCCGGTCGAAGCAGTAAAAACAATGGCGCGGATTGCAACCCGCACCGAAAGCAATATTGACTTTAAGAAACGCTTTATCACAAGCTCTTACAAGCCAGAGCCATCGGTAACCAACGCCATCTCCCATGCCACCGTTACTACTGCCCATGACCTTGAGGCCGCCGCGATTCTTGTTGTTTCCAAATCCGGCGACACCTCACGCAATGTCTCAAAATTCCGCCCCCAATGCCCCATCATCGGCGGCACTCCTGACGACCTTGTCAAACACCAGCTCCAGCTGGCTTGGGGCGTTACCCCGGTCCTGACCAAAGAAGAAGTGACCAGCGCCGACATGATTACCGGGGCGATTAACGCTTCCCTGGCCGGGAAAAATATCAGCGAGGGTGACTTAATCATCATTACCGCCGGAATCCCTGTTGGCCAGTCCGGGACAACGAACTTGATTAAAGTCCATGAAGTTGGGGAAAAATTAGCAGTATTTTAATAGCAGCTTCGGCGGCACAATAATGAATATATGTGGAAATTAAATTTCCACTTCATAATTATAAACTAAAGTTTTTTGCAGTTTCAAGAGGTGTAACATGAAAAAAATAAAAACAACCGCTGGTTTTATGGGAACAAGCGAGCAAAAAGAAAAACTGATCGCAATGATTGCCGAACACAAAGATATTAAAGGCTCGATCATGCCAATCTTACAAAAAGCGCAAGAAATTTACGGTTATCTTCCGCTTGAAGTCCAGCAAATCATCAGCGATGAAACTGGCGTTTCAATGAGCGAGATTTACGGAATTGTTACTTTTTATTCCCAATTCGTCCTCAATCCCAAAGGCGAGATTGCCATTTCCGTCTGCATGGGGACGGCTTGTTATGTCAAAGGGGCAAAGGATATCCTTGACCGGATTTCCGCAAATATAGGCATAAAGCCTGGCGAAACATCAAAAGACGGCCGTTATTCCCTTGACGCAACCCGCTGTATCGGGGCTTGCGGGCTTGCTCCGGTCTTTCTGGTCAACGAAGATGTTTATGGACGCATAGAAAAGCCCGAAGATGTCGATGATATATTAAAGAAATATACGGAGTCATGACCCCATAGCTCTTGATAGCATTGGGCAGCCTTAAAAAAATAGCAAATTTAAAAGAATAAAAATTTTAAAAGGATAAAAAATTTTATCATATAAAAATTTTAAAAGGATAAAAAATTTTATATGATAAAATTGACTTTGAATGGAGCATGGATAAATATGAAAAACATAAATGAACTGACTGCCCTTAGGGACAAATTCAAAAACAGCATTGCCATCCGCACCGGGGACACAGCGGCCGCAAATGGCGAAAAACACGTTCTTGTCTGCGGCGGGACTGGCTGCCACTCTTCGGGCTGCAACGCGATTCTTAAGAAACTTAAAGAATCCCTAAAAACCCATGGCTTAGAGGACAAAATCAAAGTCGTTGTGACTGGCTGCCACGGCTTATGCGCCCTTGGCCCTTTGATTATCACCCATCCCGATGAAATATTTTATGAACTTGTCGAGCCGGATGACATTGAAGAAATCGTTACCAAACACCTAATCGGCGGCGAGCCGGTCCTCCGCAAAGTATACCATGAGGCAATTGTTGACGGAAAACTGATTTCTTTCCATGAGACGGACTTTTTTAAATACCAGCACAAAATTTCCCTCAAAAACTGCGGCATCATTGACCCGGAATGTATCGAGGAATACATAGCCCGTGATGGTTACCAGGCTTTAGCCAAAGCCCTTACAACCATGACGCCCCTAGAGGTCATCGACATGGTAAAGGCTTCCGGAATCCGCGGCCGCGGCGGGGCTGGCTTTTTGACCGGGCGAAAGTGGGCTTATGCTTATTTGACTGATTCCGACAAAAAATATGTCGTTTGCAATGCTGATGAGGGCGACCCCGGGGCTTTTATGGACCGCTCGATTCTTGAGGGCGACCCTCACGCCGTTATTGAAGCAATGGCAATCGCCGGATATGCCATCAAAGCTGACGAAGGTTTTGTTTATGTTCGCGCCGAATATCCGATTGCCGTCAACCGTTTTGAAATTGCCCTCAAGCAAGCAAGGGATTTTGGCTTGCTTGGCACAGATATTTTCGGGACCGGCTTTAATTTTGACATCAATATCCGGCTGGGGGCCGGGGCTTTTGTCTGCGGCGAGGAAACTGCCCTTTTAACATCAATTGAGGGACATCGCGGCGAACCGCGCCCGCGCCCGCCTTTCCCGGCCATCAAAGGCCTGTTCGGGAAGCCGACGATCCTAAACAACGTTGAAACCTTTGCTTGCATTCCCCCGGTTATCCTAAACGGGCCGGAGTGGCTTTCGAAGCTTGGAACGGAAAACTCTACCGGGACAAAGGTTTTTGCCCTTGGCGGCAAAATAAAAAATATCGGCCTGGTTGAAGTGCCGATGGGGACAACACTCCGCACCGTTGCTGAACAGGTTGGCGGCGGAATCCCTAACGGCAAAGCTTTTAAAGCTGCCCAGACCGGAGGCCCGTCCGGCGGCTGCATCCCGGCCGAGCTGTTTGACATCCCGATTGACTTTGACAACCTGCTTTCGATTGGTTCAATGATGGGTTCAGGCGGAATGATTATTATGGACGAAGATAACTGCATGGTTGATATCGCCCGCTATTTCCTTGACTTTACCGTTGAAGAATCCTGCGGAAAATGTACGCCGTGCCGGATTGGGACGCAGCGAATGATGGAAATCCTTGAAAATATAACCGAGGGCAGGGGCGAAGTGGGCGACCTAGAAAAACTTGAGGAGCTGGGCGAACACATTAAGGCCTCTTCGCTTTGCGGGCTGGGAATGACTGCACCGAACCCGATTTTATCAACGATTAAATATTTCCGGCATGAATACGAAACACATATCAATGACAAAAAATGTGCGTCCGGGGTCTGCAAGGCCCTTTTCCAATATGTCATTAACGAAAAATGTATCGGCTGTACGATTTGCAAACGCGCTTGCCCGACCGATGCAATTTGCGGAGAAGTAAAGAAGCCCCATTTTATCATGCAGGAAAAATGCGTGAAATGCGGTGTTTGCCATGATAAATGCAAATTTAGCGCCATCAATATCGGTTAGATTGCGGCTCGAAAATCCGCAATGACAAAGATATCCAAAAGGACAAAGAGTCGTCATTGCGGACCTAAACTGCAATCCAAAAGGACAAAGAGCCGTCATTGCGGACCTAAACTGCAATCCAAAAGGACAAAGAGCCTCGTCATTGCGGACTTGATCCGCAATCCAAAGGAGACAAAATGAGCAAAATCAAGATAAAAATCAACAACCGCGAGTACGAAGTCGCCCCCAACCTGACCATCCTCGAAGCTTGCCGCGAGGCGGCCATTGACATTCCGACCCTATGTTACATGAAGGAAATAAATGCCATCGGCTCTTGCCGGATCTGCCTGGTCGAAGTAAAAAATGCCCGCTCAATGCCAGCGGCTTGTGTCCAGCCAATTAGTGAGGGAATGGAAATATTTACCAATACCCCCGCCGTCCAGAAAAGCCGCAAGGCCAATCTTGAGCTTATTCTCTCCGACCACAACAAGGACTGCCTGTCTTGTATCAGAAACCAGACCTGCGAGCTCCAAAAAATGAGTGCTGACCTTGGCGTTTCTGATGAAAATCGTTTCAAAGGCAAAATGAATGAGTTTGAGCTTGAAGACAACCACTCCTCAATTGTCCGCGACAATAGCAAGTGCATCCGTTGCCGCAGGTGTATTGCCGCTTGCGCTGAACTGCAAGAAATATCTGTGATCGGGGCGATAAACCGCGGTTTTGACACCAGCGTTGGCTGTGCTTTTGAAGCCGGGTTAAAAGATGTCCCTTGTATTGCTTGCGGCCAATGTATTGTCGCTTGCCCGGTTGGGGCGCTTTATGAAAAAGATGAAACCGAAGCGGTCTTTAAAGCCTTGGCCGACCCTGATATCCACGTTGCTGTCTGTGCCGCGCCGTCAATCCGGGTTACGCTTGGCGAATGCTTTGGCGGTAAGCCGGGCGAGTTCGTTGAGGGGAAACTGGCGGCCGTGCTGAAACGGCTTGGCTTTGACGGCGTTTATGATATGGATTTCACCGCTGACCTTACGGTCATGGAAGAAGCCAAGGAACTGGTTGAACGCTTAACTAAAAACGGAAAATTATCCGACGGAAAGTTATCCGACGAGAAAATTCCTGATGAGAAAATTTCTGATGGCCCTCTGCCCCTCATCACCTCTTGTTCACCGGGCTGGGTAAAATACTGTGAGCATTATTTCCCGGAATTTATTGCCAATCTTTCCACTTGCAAGTCGCCCCAGCAAATGTTTGGCGCGATTTATAAAACCCATTTTGCCAAAAAATTAGGGCTTGACCCCAAAAACATCTTCTTTGTCTCGGTCATTCCTTGCACCGCAAAAAAGTTCGAAGCAACCCGCGAGGGCCAGTCCGCAGTTGGTGATGGAATCCGTGATGTTGACGCAGCGATTACAACGAGGGAACTGGCGCGAATGATCAAAAAATACGGCATCAATTTTGACAAACTGCCCGATGAGAAATTTGACAGCCTGATTGAAACCGGAACTGGGGCTGGGGTCATCTTTGGCACTTCCGGCGGCGTAATGGAAGCCTCACTCCGTACTGCCGCATATCTCCTGGGCGGGCATCTTCTGGGCGGATCATCAGCGGATAAAATTGATTTCGAGGAAGTCCGCGGTGATGAGGGAATCAAAAAAGCCTCTTACCAAATCGGGGACAAAACGATTAATGTCGCCGTTGCAAGCGGAACAGCCAATGCCAAAAAATTGCTTAATTCGATTAAAAGCGGCGAAACAAACGTTGATTTCGTTGAGATTATGGCTTGTCCCGGCGGCTGCGTTAATGGCGGCGGACAGCCAGTCCAGCCTATCCGCGTCCGCAACTTTGAAAACCTCTGGGAAAGGCGGGCCGAATCCCTTTATAAAGACGATCAGAATAAAGAAATCCGCAAAAGCCACGAAAGCCCGCTGATAAAGGCGGTTTATGAGGAATTTTTGGGTGAACCGGGAAGCCCCATCGCCCATCAGATCCTGCATACGCATTATGCCCCCCGCGGTAAGGATATTAAGGTTTAGAAGAGTTTCGGAGATTGCGGGTCAAGCCCGCAATGACATGGCTTAGTCACAACAACGTCATTGCAAAGAGATTGCGGGTCAAGCCCGCAATGACACGGCTTAGGGGCTTACATCATTGCGAAGAGATTGCGGGTCAAGCCCGCAATGACATAATGACATGGCTTAGTCATTGCGGCCTCCGAGCCGCAATCCCCAAAAAAAGGCCCCCTTTGGGGGCCTCTTTTTTTAAACCAACATAACTATTAACTATAAACTACACCAACCTAATCCTTTCACCCGGCCTGATAAAGTTGGGCCGTAAAATCTGGGGATTAAGGGCGATAAGCTGTGCAAGTGAAATATCGTGCATTCTCGCAATCCGGTACAAACTGTCGCCCGGCCTTACGATATACGAACTGACATCAAGGGTCGGAACAACCGCAAGGTTCGGCCTTTGGTTCGTGACCGTGACGAGGTAATCCGCGCCGCGTGTGACACCAAACATCGCCTGGCCTTTTTCGTTTATCTCGAAGCTGCCCAGATACTCAAACTCGCCTGTCGTGTCATTAAAGCGGTACAGGTTGGCAAATTTGCCAGCGTTATCTGTGCCGAAATTGTAATGCTGTCCAATCGCAACGCCAAAGCTTTCACGGCTTACCATCGGGACTTCAACGCTGGCTACTGATCCGGCTTTTACTGCGGCAATCTTTGCCGCCGGGGCTGCCATGCCCTTTTCGCTAAGGGAAAGGTCAATCCGCGTTGCCGTATAACCGTCCGGAATATTGCCGCCGCTGACACTAAAGGTCACGCCGGCTCCGGTATTCATCATCACCGTCCCGCTTGTGCCTTGCAAAGTATTAAGGATCTGGGCTGGGACAACAACTTCTTTTCCGGTCATGACAACGTGGTCGAAACCGTCACCGGATGCGTTAGTTTGGGTATTGGCACTAGTTCCGTTATTATTAAGGACATTTAAAGTATTGTTAACCTTATTCCATGATTCGGCTGCTTGCGGCTGGTTGCCAAAGCTTGGTCCCGGTGCTTCAACAGAAGCTCCGCCGCCGCCAGTGCCTTGTGATGGCTGTCCGCCGGGTCCTTGTGGGCTAACCAAAGTGACCTCGCCCCATGCCATGCTGGAGTTATAACCGCCAGCCAGCGGATCACTCCATGTCACCTGCGTTCTTTCGTCAGCTGCCGGAGGCGCATCGTTTATCTGGATGTCAAAGCCAATTACTTTTCCGGCTTCGGCTGCGAAACCGCCGCGGAACGGAATCCTCATTTCGACGATATAACCGTTAGTGGTCAGTTCCGAGATGGCATAATCATTGTCCGCTAGGGCAGCAGTTGCACCTGTCGGCCAATTTGCCCCCAAAAGAGCGTTCGCCGTCTTGGCTGATACCCTGCCATACTCAAATCCTGTTCCCGGCGCGGTCAGGCGGTATTGGTTGCCTTGCGCCGCGCTATATGCGCCGCGGAAGTTCTCTTCGCTAAGGAATATTTCAACCGAATCTTTTTCCCAGTCATTGGAGCTGGAAACATCGTAAATCTCATCAATTACCTCAACGCGGACATAAAGGTTTTCGCTGTCCCATAAGACCCTTGCATTGCCTGATGTATCCGGGCGGCCGATATCCCTTGTGCCGGGGCCAAAAATCATATTGTCAGCAATGATGAGCGGAGCAGTATTCCATAAGGGGTCGTTAATGCCAAAGGTTGGTGTTCCTTGCATGGCATTAGCTTTCTTTGGCCCTAAGTCGATATCGGGAAGGTCTGGGTCTGGGCCGGGATCAGTCTGGGCTGCCGGCCAGCCTGCAGCAATCGCCATCGGGGTAAAGACCGGGCTGGCTGGGTTAGCCGCTAGGAAACCATCAGGGTCAATAACTGCGTCAAAAGCTAGTTTTTTCTTGAAGGTCTCGTCAAAGATGACCGAACCTGGCCGCCAGCTTTTTCCGTCTTCCCTTGCCCAAATCGTTACCCGTTCAATGAAATCCGCATAATGCTTGTAAAGCTGGAATAATTGCGCGTATTTCTGCGCCTGCCCCATTAATTGGGCCGGGGATAAGCCAAACTGGCTATTGTTGACATTGATGTCAAGTTCCGTGACGCTGACTCTTGCGCCGGTTTCAATGTAGCGGCGAAGTGATGCTTCAACCGCGGTAACGCTTGTGTTCTGGTCGTAATGGGCTTGCATCCCAATTCCTTCAATCAGCAAGCGTCCGTTATAACTATTGGCATTTGAGACTGCTTCCGGGTTGTTGACCTGGTCAGTCCGCCATTTCCAGTTGATTTTCTTGACCATGTCAGCAATGGCGGAACTCTTGGTTACGTTATCA
>WRLH01000040.1 GCA_009777715.1 Lachnospiraceae bacterium | reverse complement strand
CAATTTGCTCCTTGAACTCCTTGCTGTAATTTTTGGATTTGCTTGGCATTTGTAACCCTCACTTTCATTTATGATTTTATCATATTTTCCAGCATTGGTGTTACAATTTTAGTTTACCACATCAAGTATATGTATGTACATGAGCAAAAATTTTCTACGTCCTGCCCTTTGAGACGTGGAAATTTATTTGCTCATTGACTGTGTGCAGTTACGGCTTTCCAATGACACAATCAAGCCCTTCATCGTGCGATAGAGAGTGCGATTCATAAGACCGACCCTTGAGAAATGTCGTTACTTATGCGGTGTACTTCACCGCATTATGTAACGCAACATTTCTCTCGGAGCGAGAGCGGGTCGGACGGTGAATTGACACTCTCAAACGCGCGGATTTAAATAATAGGATTGCGGATTGCGCGTCAAGACGAATAAGCCTCAAGAAACCCATAAAGCTCCTCCTGCCCCTCAACATACTTGGTAAACATAATCTCATCCCTAAGCTCGGCCGGAAGATTCTGAAACTCAATGCTCGTATTCATAAAAACCGTCTTTAAATCACTTAAGTAAACCGTAATCAAACCACTATCATTAATCAAATAATAACCCGGCTCAATCTCCTCCGTTAAATCACCATAAGTTTTCCTGATGACAACCCGCGCCGGGGAAAAAGAAATCACCTCGCAGCTAACCATCCCCTTTTGCATTTCACTTAAAGTCGGATAACGGTCAAAATCCGCCATCACCTGGCTAAATAAATTAAAATCCATTCCGATGAAATTTTCGGGGACCGGGATTATCTCTTCGGTCAAATCCCTGGTGCTTCGCGAATACTCCTGAATCACATAAATAGTGTCCGCATTTATTGACGTCCCGCCAAGGAGCGAAACCGAAACCGCGTCATCAGCCAAAGAATCAGGTTGAAGCGGAACATCTGTTAACATCTCTTCGCTTAAATCATCTTCAAAAATGACTAACCCAGCTCCAGACCCAGACGAATCCGCTTCTTTCGTCTTACTTTCAGCCAAATCGGAAGCCCTCGCCGAAACCTGCCAATCAACGCCAAGCCAGTCTTCATTTATCCTCTGGTCAAAACGAACCTGCCTTAGCAAATCCTCGGCGGCAAAATTTCGCCCGGGATAAAAATAATCCATCACAACCGTGCCGACAGCAAATCCGCCGCCAAACATAAAAGCCGGTAATAAAATAAATGCGGTTAAACCCTTTACAAATTTCATGTAAATAGTATCAACCAAAACACCGTAAGTTATCCATAAAACCGAAACAGCCGCCCCAGCCTAATCAGATACTGGCCACCGGGAATGCGGTCAAGCTCATTAAACGTAAGCCCGCGCAAAAGCATCATCAGGACGAAAAAAGCAATAATTGAAACCGTAAGGCAAACTAAAAGCGTTACCGCCGGGCCGACCAAATTAATGATTCCCCTGCTTAGGAATAAAGCCATCAAACCAATTATCGCACTGCATAACAAAGTTATGACCACAGTCCGCAAATTTTTATTAACCATCTCACCTTGGTATTTTAGCATCCGCATGACCAAGATAAACCCAAGCACAAAGCTAAACAAAGCACCAACAATATTCCCGGCAATGACCCCTAGAATTAATTGCTCGGCATTATTGATAAATTGCATGATGCCAATAATTGCCAAAATATGGACCGCTAACGCGCTTCCGGCAAGGACTAACATCTGGAACGTCCGCTTAAATTGCTTTAATAAGTCAAACCAAAAATAGCTAAAGGCATAAAGGACAATTAAAACGCTGCCGCTTTGTAAAAGCTTCACCGTAATTTCATCATTTGCAATATCCAGCAAAGAAGCGATGGGGAAAGCCAAAACAGCAATCATGACCGCGATTGGAATCGCCATAATGGCCATTGATGTAATTGTCTGCATTAATTTTTCCCTTGCGCCAGGCTGCTCTTCCCTAAGCCAGGCCGTGGAAATAGTCCGGACCGCTTTCATAAAAATCATGCTGACACAAGCCGTCAGAATCCCGGTCACCACCAAAAAGATGCCGTAATAATTCCCCCAGATCTCCGCCTTGGTAAAAATATAACTATTTTCTTCAGTCAGCTTGTTAAAATAATAATAAAACAGCCGCTGGTCAATCAAGTTGTTAAGCTGATAAAGGACGACAAAGACTCCGGTCGGGACAGCGGCAAACAAAAGCGATTGGTAAATATAACCTGGCGTTTCCATTTGCCGGGTACTGTCGCGGTAAATTTGGCGTTTTATCGTCCCCCGGTACATGAAATAAATAACCAGTAAATGCAAAAGGGCAATAATTGACGCAAGGGTTATCCCAAACGCTGCCCCCAATGCCCCATATGACAAGGCAAAGCTGTTGTCGCGGAGAACGGCGGCAACTTTTTCGCCGTAAGTGACAAAGAGGGCGGCGAAAAATGAACCCAGGACCAGCGTAAAAATTTGCTCAACCACCAGCGAATGGGTGCTTGGATAGGGTGAACCCATTCCTTTAAAATAACCCCGGAGCAAGCAGGTAAAAGCCATGACCACAATCGCCGGGGCAATCATTAACAGGGCCATTTTACTTAGGTGCTGCAAAAAAACCGCCTCGGTGATAAAATTGTTAAAGATAAAAATCAAAACCGCCACAAGGACCGACAAACCAATCGTCAGCGTATAGGCAATCCGGAAAATCCGGTGGGCATTGCGGTACTGCTCCCGCTTTATCCGGTACTTCATCATATTGCTTAATGCTTCGGAAAAACCGATATTAAAGAAAGCAATGCAAAGGATAAAAACCTCATTAACCGGGGCAAAATAGGCGACTCCCTCCGCCCCGATTATTTTCATCAACAGAATCCGGAAAATAAGGCACAGGATAATCGCGATAAAACCAGAATTAATCAGCGGGTCACGTTTTTCTCTAAACTGGATTTGATTTTTCATTAGTTTGCTCCTACTTACCTAAAAATCCCTATTTCATTAAGGATGGTTTCTTGTTTTTCTTCCATAATGCTTGCTTCATCTTCGGTGTCATGATCATGCCCCAGCAAATGGAGCAGGCTATGGGTCAGTAAAAAGGCGTATTCACGTTTCAAAGAATGACCGTATGCTGTGGCTTGTTCGCGGACTTTTTCCACCGAAATGATAATGTCGCCCAGCAATAATTCACCGCTTTCAAGGTCAAAATTCGTAATATTATCTTTAACTTCAGCGAAATTGGCAGCCGTTTTAAAACTAAGGGCCGGAAAAGAAAGCACATCGGTTGGCTTATCAATCCCGCGGGCTTCAAAATTAAGCTGCTTAATATTCGCGTCATCAGTAAGGACAATGTTAATCTGCGTTTCATGCCCGCATTTTTCGGAAGCCATCACCGCCTTTATCACAAGAGCGGTCACCGAATCTAGGTCAAATTTTCCATTATTTTCCAAAAATAATTCTGCTTCCCTGTCAACGTAAAAAGTCATAATAAAGATGTTCCTCTTTTAGCATTTTGCGGATTTCTTTCATTTCCCCCATTGTGATTAAGGTTTTATCCATAATGCCGCTTTCAACCTTTTTTTCATAAATTGCCTCGATAATATGATTGTAATCCGGCTGAACCTTGGGGTCTTTGGAAAAAAGATAAAGCAGTGACGCAACCAGCGTATCCGCAAACAAGACAACAACTGCTTCTTTGCTCATTAAAGTTGTGTCGCGGTCAGTATATTCCTTAAGCAGGTTGATGGCCGGATTGGGAAACTTGTACTCGCGGCAAATTTCATTGATGACTTCCCACGAATTTTCCCCTCTTAAAGTGCCTATTTTGTGATAATAACCACAAGTTTTTGTCGCCATGTCATCAAGCAAAAGTTTTTTGGCAATTTTGTCGCTAAGGTAAGCGGTATGGACGGCCTGATAATATTCCGAAATCGATTTTTGTTTTAATTCAACTAGAATCGGGCATTCCGGGTCGTTGATTTCCATATATTTGTCCCGGTTGCGATGAACCACGTTCGTACTGTAATAGCGCATGAAAACTAAAAGAAGCAAAAGGCAAACTAAAAGATTGGCGAAAATAATAAATAAGGTTTCAAAGGTGAGCAGATTTTCCCCCATCATGACCAAATTTACCACAATTAAAACAAGGTTTAGGGATAAAGAAATAAACAGGGGCAAGCCAATCCGGAAATCCTCATCAATATAGGAAAAAAGGATTATCCCCACCACACCGCTCAAAAAATAAGTAAAGAAAACGGATATCGCCGGGGCAGGTGATAACAGCACCGAAATCATGAGCAATGTTCCGCCTGCGCAAATGCCAACTGATTGGTTGCTTAAAAGGCCCATCACAACAAAAATAATTAGGTACATCCAGCCATGCTCAGGCAGAAAGGGAAATGCCAAAGCCACCATGAGGCCAGCCAGATACAAGCCGATGAAACGCCCATAATGTTCATCGTTATCAAATAATAAGTTGTTTTTTTCTCTCGCCGCGGCAAAAAGGAAAAGCACGATTCCGCTCGAAAGCAAGACTAAAATGACGATTCTGATTATTTCGATATATGTTTTTCCGTAAAGATAAGCAGCGCCTCCGGTTAATAATCCGGAGACAAGGAAAAATAAGATTGAAATTGGAACGGTAAGGTTTTTGTTCATATTCTATCGTTTCTTATCTGCCCGTTTTCTTTTTTAAAGCCCGTTTTTTTACTGTTTCTTTTTTGGCAAGGTTTTGTTCATATTCTTCATAGGCCTTGACAATTTTTTGGACCAGCGGGTGTCTGACCACATCTTTGCTTGTCATGTTGATAAAGGCGATATCATCAACGCGGTCAAGGACTTTTATTGCAACATCAAGGCCTGATTTTGTGCCGGGGGCTAAATCCTTTTGGGTCAGGTCGCCAGTAATAATGACTTTTGAGCCAAAGCCAATCCTTGTCAAGAACATTTTCATCTGCGCCGGGGTTGTGTTCTGGGCTTCGTCCAAAATTATATAAGCATTATCAAGCGTCCGCCCCCGCATATAAGCTAAGGGGGCAACTTCAATCAGGCCCTTTTCCATGTTTTTAAGAAAGCTTTCCGCTCCCATGATCTGGTGCAGGGCATCATAAAGCGGCCGCAGGTATGGGTCAATCTTACTTTGCAAGTCACCGGGAAGAAAACCTAGTTTTTCCCCGGCTTCAAGGGCGGGGCGGGTTAAAATAATCCGGCTGACGGTTTCTTTTTTGAAAGCAGTAATCGCCATCGCCATGGCTAAATAGGTTTTTCCCGTCCCGGCTGGCCCTGTGCCGAAGACGATCATTTTTTCATTGATTGCGTCAACGTATTTTTTTTGGCCAAGGGTTTTGGGGCGGATTGGTTTTCCGCTCATTGTGTGGCAAATGCAGTCGGTTTCATTGAGGGTGTTAAGTTCGTCAAAGCCATTTTCTTCTTTGCTCATCGCCAGGGCATAATCGACATTCTGCTCGGCGATGTTATGCTCGCGTTTTGATATTTCCATCAGTTGTTTCATTATTTTGGTGGCTTTTTCAACTTGGGTCTGTTCGCCTTTGATTTTTATTCCGCCGTCGCGGTCAACAATGACGACATCTAGGTCCTTTTCGATTTTTTGGATATAGCTGTCGTGCTGGCCGAAGATGTTTTGCAGGTGTTCGAGCGGTAATTTAATTTTATTTTCAAATTTGTCCATGGTTGTCCTTTTTTGCTGGTACTTGTTACGCTAGTTATTCCGCATAGTGAGGTTACTCCGCGTAGTGAGAGCTGCTGATTCAACGCCCGACACGCTTTCGCTCCGAGAGATACTGGGTCTCCGCGCGTTTGAGAGCTGCCGATTCACCGTCCGACACGCTTTCGCTCCGAGAGAAGCGTTGCGTTACATAATGCGGTAAAGGACACCGCATAAGTAACGACGCTTCTCAAGGGTCGGTCTTATGAATCGCACTCTCCATCGCACGATGAAGTGTCCACTTCGCGGTCAAAGTGTTGCTCATTGAATCGGTCTCTCACTTTCACGAATAAAGTGATCGCACGTTGAATCGCATTCTCGCTTTCGCGGCCAAAGCTAAAATCGTGAGTGAAAATTTCTGGCTTCATACGCAGACCGTTAACCCAGGGTCGCTACTTGCTGACGTTCTCTGTCAGCTTAGTAGCGCAACGCTGGGTTTCCGAGCGAAAGCGTGTCTGCATTGAAGCGCAGAGAATTTTCACACGCGGAGTAATTCCTGGCTTCAATGAAGCGCAGAGATTTTCACACGCGGAGTAGTTCCTGGCTTCAATGAAGCGCAGAGAATTTTCGCACGCGGATAAAAACTAAATCGCGAGTGCTAATTTACCCAGCTTACTCCTCCGCGTCCGTGGCCGGCGGCACATAAAGCGTCGTCGGAACACTCTTTCCCGTCTTCTCAATCACTAAAAAATCAACGTCAAGATACCAATTGACATTATCCTTTTTCATTGTAACATTTTTTTCAATAATTTGTACCCCTTTTTCAGTTAAGTTTTCAATAATTTTTTTCGCCGTCCCGGAAAAAATTGTTTTTGCTTCCTCACTGCTATATTTTTTCGCGTTTATTTGGTACTCACGGGCCAACTCACTCCCGAAAAAAAGCGGCAAATAAAAATTTTCCAGCAAGCGGACTTGAGTCTTTTCATCTATTATATCAAAATTTTCAAAATCATGGCTAAAAAAACCAAATTTGATCCGCTTTCCCAATATTTCAAAATAGCGGACTTTGCTTTCTTTTCCGCTAAATACTTTTTCCTCATAATCAATCGGCAGGATTTCAATGTGATTAAAATCAGTCCTAAGATAAATGTCCGCATCAGCTTGATAATACTGGTAACTGCGGACAGTTAAATCATCATTAAAAATCGGGACGCCGCCCTCAACCAGGACGTCCCCGGCAAAAACCTCACTTCCGGCCATAACAAGCGGAACGCCGCTTCTGGTCATAATGCTGACAATGACCCCATCCTTTGCGGCAACCAAATCAAAACCCTCTTCATCACTTATTACTGCCGCTATTTCTTCCGGCTCGCCTAGTTCATTTTCTTTAATTTGGAGAATCAGCCGCGTCCCGTTAATCCTGGCCGATGTCCAAGTAATAATATCAAATTCATTACGCAATGATTTTTCTATTTTTTCGATATCGACATCTTTTCTGCGTTTCCCGACTTTAAGCCCCTGTTCACTTAAAAAGCGCAGCAAAACATCGTTCGTTAAATGAAAATTGCCCCTTATTTCAATCGCCCAAATAAAAGCGGACATCCATATCCAAAAACTCATGCTTAAAATTAGGCCCAAGACAAAAAACTTGCGTCTTTTTACCCGCGGAACATAAAAAGGCAGGCCGCATTTTTTTTGGATAAAGACTCTTGTCCCAGTTTTTTTGGTAATTGATTTTAGCTTGTAAAAATCCTTAAGGCTAATGCTCATCAGATAAAAATCACCATGATTTTCGATATCCCACAAAAATAAACGGTGATGGCTGGCAAGGTTCATAAATCGTTCGGGTGAAAAACCCTGTACCTTGATAATGAGGTAGCCATGTATGAATTGAAAAAATTTTAGCATTTTGTCCCTTTCACTATAGATAAGAAACTTTCGTAATCCGCCCGGTGATTTTCATGTCTTCGTTCGTATAGTATTCAATTAACAACCGCTGGCCCTCTATCGCAATCCGGCAGGTTTTGCCTTGGAGCAAGATATTTTCATCGGTATATTCAATCATTCCTTTATAATTTTCGATAAAGGCTTCCGAGTTTCCGGTCACCGTGACAATAGATGCCCCAAGCAAAGAATCCTTAGGCAATTTTAAGGATTCGACGATTTTCTCGTGCTTGGGAACCGGGAGGATTTGGGCTTTTTTTCTGATGATATTTCTCATGATAAAGGATATGAGAAGCCAGGGAAATATATGAGAAAATAAAAGGTTGCCAAGCGGCAAACTTTCTTATATAAACTCCTGCCCAATATTTTTTTTAATCAAAACCGGAGGCTTGACCGGGCTTTTTGATATTTTATAAGCCCCTAAGAGCCGCGCTTTGGCCGCGGCGATTTTTGCTTCATCGTTGCCGTGGATATTGGCAAGAAGCTCACCTTTTGAAACCGGGTCGCCAATTTTTTTTGAAAGAACAATCCCGACTGAAAGATCAATAATGCTGTCCTTTGTCACCCGGCCGCCCCCTAGAATCAAAGAACAATGGCCTATCTCATCGCAGATGATTTTTTCGATATAACCGCTTTCCGGTGCAAAAACTGGCGTAATAATATTTGCGGCTGGCAATTTTTCCGGCTGGTAAACAAAATCCGGGTCTCCGCCTTGGGCTTTTACAAAATCAGCCATCACTTTGAGGGCAGAGCCATCATTTATGGCGGCGCGGATTTTGGCTTCCGCTTCATTTTGGTTTAACGCTAAACCTCCAACCAGCAACATTTGTGCACCCAAAGCAACACATAACTTAACAAAATCCTCTGGCCCATTTCCTTTAAGTGTTTCAATCGCTTCCTTTACTTCAAGGGCATTTCCGACCGCAAAACCTAAGGGCTGATCCATATCCGTAACCAAAGCAACCGTTTTACGCCCGGCATTAGTGCCAATTCGTTGCATTTCTTCCGCCAAAAGAACGGCATCTTTTTCATCTTTCATAAAAGCGCCGCTTCCGGTTTTTACATCAAGCACAATCGCATCCGCTCCGGCCGCCAATTTTTTGCTCATAATTGAAGAAGCAATTAACGACATCTGGTCAACCGTTGCCGTCACGTCACGCAGGGCATAAAGTCTTTTGTCGGCCGGGGCTAATTCATTGGTTTGCCCCATAATTGCCATCCCGATTTCATTAACATTTTTCACAAATTCATCAACCGATATTTCGGTCGTAAAACCGGGGAAGCTTTCTAATTTGTCAATTGTTCCGCCCGTATGCCCCAAACCGCGCCCGCTCATTTTGGCAACCTTAAGGCCGCAAGCGGAAACCAGCGGAGCTAATGCCAGCGAAGTCTTGTCGCCCACCCCTCCGGTTGAATGTTTGTCAACTTTTATGCCATCTATTGCCGAAAGGTCAAGCATTGCGCCGCTTTTCGCCATCGCGTTAGTCAAGGCCAAGGTTTCCTTTTCGCTCATGCCCCGGAAAAAAATCGCCATCATCATTGCCGACATCTGATAATCTGGGATTATGCCATCGGTAAAACCGCAAACCATGAAATCAATTTCCGCGCTGGTTAATTCACTGCCGTTTTTCTTTTTGTTTATTAAATCATACATTCGCATAATGCACCTCAATTCTTATAAGATTGCGGCTCGGTGGCCGCAATGACAGGGACTCGGTGGCGCAATGACAGGGGCTCGGAGGCCAGCGGATTAGTCATTGCGGGCTTTGACCCGTAATCCAAGCGGATTAGTCATTGCGGGCTTTGACCCGTAACCCAAGCGAACTAGTCATTGCGGGCTTTGACCTGTAATCCAAGCGGATTAGTCATTGCGGGCTTTGACCCGTAACCCAAGCGAACTAGTCATTGCGGGCTTGGCCCGTAATCCAAGCGAATTAGTCATTGCGGGCTTTGACCCGCAATCTCCTCCGCCTCTGCTTCTTCCGCCACAACAATTTTTGGTTTTTTTGCTTCAATAAAACTGTCAATCATATCTTTTATGACGGTCACAATCGGAATCGCAATCAGCATTCCCATGACATTTCCATATGCGCCGCCGATTGTGACGCTGATAATGACAAGCAAGGGGCTAATGGCAAACGATTCACTCATTAATTTCGGCTGAATGACATTTCCGTCAATTTGCTGGATAATAAACATCACAATTGCAACAACAAAAGCCGTCCGGATATCTTGGGTAAAAGCAACAACTATTATTGATATCACCGTCCCGATTATCGAGCCAAAATAAGGAATATAATTGATAATGCCAAGCATTAAGCCAAGAATCAAGGCGTAAGGCGACCGGAATATTGACAAAGCTATAATCATCAGCGTCCCCAGAATTAAGCCATCAATCGTTTGGACAAAAACATATTGCCGGAAATTAAAATCGAGCTTGCGTCCATATTTCATGATGAAATTGCTTGCTTTTTCTGGGGTTAAAACAATTACCAGCTGTGAGACAAACGCTTTGAAGCGGTCTTTTTCCAGTAAAAAATAAACTGAGGTGATGATGGCAAGAACCAGCCGGAATAACGCCGAACCGATTCCGCCAAGGCCAATTACCGCTTGGGTTAGAATCACTTCAAAATCAAAACGGCCAACCAGATTCATTAACATCAAATCAGGGCGGAAATCGCCATCAATTAAATCAGCAATAAAATAAGGAAGCGTAAAATTTTGGATATAATCAATAATGAAACGGATATTTTGCTGGTAGACCGGAATCATCGAGACAAAAAACATGATGCTGCTTTGGACCGCCGGAACAATCAGCTGGACAAGGGCCTGGATTAAAATGATCATGATAATCACCAGCAGTAAAACGCTTAACGGGCGGCTTTTATTTTTGATGAATTTGCGTTTTGATTTGATTAACAAACGCTGGATTGCGCTGCACGGCATATTTAAAATATATGCTATTACCCCTCCGGTAATAAAAGGGGCAATCACCCCATAAAACCGCGCTGTGACCGCGCCGAAAAATTTTACTTCCGTCATCAGCCAAACAACGGCAATGAACAGCAGTATTACTACAAAATAAGGGATTACTTTATTAATTTTTGCTTTGGAAAATTTTTCCACTTTCACCTCTCCTGTCTTTACAAGTTCAATAACGTTTACGATTATGCGCCGCCGCCGGGCGGCGCTATGTTTATTTTTCTTTCACAAACGCAGTTATCTACCCCATCCAAGGAGAATTGCCTTGGCAATTCTCTTAATGCGCCGCCGCCGGGCGGCGCTATGTCTATTCCTCTTTCACAAACGCAGTTAACGTCTACCCATTTAAGGAGAATTGCTTTAGCAATTCTCTTAATGCGCCGCCGCCGGGCGGCGCTATGTTATTTGTGGTACGGCTCGCCCCCCATAATGCGGAAAGCGCGGTATATCTGCTCAAGCAATATCACCCGCATTAGCTGATGGGGAAAAGTCATCGCCGAAAAACTTAAACTCAAATCAGCTATTTCTGATATGCTTTGATGTAGCCCCAATGAACCGCCGATAATAAATGTAATGTGGCTATTTCCTGCTGTCGCCATCTGATCAAGATAAGCGGCAAAAGCTTCTGAATCCATCGTTTTACCCGTGATTTCCAGTGCAATTACAAGCATCTTATGCTTTTGCATCTTATGCTTTTGCGTATCAGGCTTTAGCAAACGAAGAATCCGCCCGGCTTCTTTTTTTAGGGCTTGCTCATTTAAGCTTGCCTGTTCTATCGTCCGCTCATCTTCTGCTTCAATAATTGAAAGCTTGGCATATTTGCTAAGCCGTTTTTCATATTCTAAAATGGCGTCCTTTAGATATTTTTCTTTTATTTTGCCAACGGCAATGATTGTGATTTTCATGCTTCAAATATTTCCTGGTAAACTTCATCAATCAAGCGGTCAAGATAACTTTCATCAAGGTTTAAAAATTGCTGGTTAAGAGTTTCCTGCATTTTTTCGAAGCGGCGGAAGTATTTGATTTCATCACTTAATTCAAGCATTTCCTCAGCGGAAAATAATTCCTCGTCAAGCTTCGCCGCTGCCAGATTATTAAGACACCAGCCCCTAATTTCTTTAGTTAAATTTTCTTCCTTTCCTGCCCTAATCGCCAGAACTTGCGACTTTTTCATTGACAAAATCCCCATCACCAGGAACAGGATAAATAAAACGCCCATCACTCCGGTAATCATATATTTGCTAAAGCCAACCATTTGGAAAGGAAGAATGTCAAAAAAGAATAGGGCAATCACCACCGCGCCAACTCCGCCCACAAGGATCAGGGTGTAGGCAGATGTACGATGTTCTTCTGCCCGCTCATCATTATTCTGGTAGACCCTTGCTGCCTGTGACCGCATTCTTGCCGCCATTTCATTTGCCGCCGCTTCTTTAAGCTTCTCAAGCATTTCTTCCGAAGCTTCGCCGTTAAATTCTAACCCTTCCTCGGAAGAAGCCCTTTTAATGAACTCTAAATACAAAGCTTCCTCGTCTTTCTTTGCAGCTTCCTCATCTTTTTTTCCTGCTTCAAAATCATCTTCGGGGATTAACTCATCTGTCAATTTGAGACCGCAATCCGCGCATTCAATAATACCCTCGACATATTCTGATTTGCATGAAGGACACCAACCCATTTCTCCACCGTACCTTTCACTTACTTTTGTTTGCAACCCTGTTACTGTTACAATGTTATCGCATCAAGTACTCCGTAATCATTATAAATTAAATGTACCGCTTCACCAGTATAAGCCGAAGCAGCAAATATATGTCCGGTTCTGTCAGGCTCGCCGCCGATCTCAAAATAATACTCATAGATGATATAAAACAATCCTTTGTCAGCAACTTCATCCAAATAATCAATCACGTAATCAAAATATCCCTCTTCTTCCGCTGCTTTCCCGTCCATGTCCAAAATCCTGCCCCGGCGAAGCTGGGCGTTAAAAACATTCAAAACGGCTATTTCCGGGGTTATTTCGCTGTTGATCCGGAACTCAAATTCGCGGGTGACAACCTCGCTTGAAACTCCGTCTTTGTTTATAGCGGCAAAA
This sequence comes from Lachnospiraceae bacterium, assembly GCA_009777715.1. GTDB lineage: Bacteria > Bacillota > Clostridia > Lachnospirales > Lachnospiraceae > UBA935. The sequence continues at coordinate 12,623 of WRLH01000040.1, read as the reverse complement.
TTGTAGACGGTATTTCCCAGAGCCATCAAAATTGGCTCTTCATATAAAAAACTGTCTGTTGTCGGAAGGCTTCCGTCAATTGTATAAAAAATTTCGTCTTCCTCGTTAGCTATCGCAATAATTAACGTATTTTCGATATACCGCCCGCTAGTTAAGGGGATAACTGGGGGCTCCGGCTTTTGATCGATAAAAAAGTAATTTGTCACAACATCGCTTAAAACGCCAAATTGATTTTGGGAAACAGCCGCAACATGGTATTCCCCTGTTTCTAAGAGAATTGGCTCGCTATATTCCAGGCCTGGCCAAGTCCCATCGAGGGAATAATAAATCGTGCCTCTTTCTTCATTGCTTAATATAAGCAGCAAGCTCCCGGCAAATTCACCGGATTCTTCACTAAACTCCGGGGGCAGGGAAAGGTATTCGGCGTATTCAGCCATCAAGCTTTCGTCACGGCTTGCCCGCAATAAATCATTTATTTCTTGGTATTTTCCCATTATATCCCAAATCAGGATAATATTGTCGTAGCAAATATCTTTTAGGGCCCAATTAAAGCGGGGCGAATCAATCATCTCAAGTAAAATTTCAACCGCTTCATCATAATCCCCATTTGAAAAGCAATAAGCCGCCATTAATAATCTTATCTCGGCATCATTTGGCCTAATGCTGTCCGCCCGTTTAATTCGCGCAATCGCATTTTCATAATCGCCCTTTTCCTCATAAGACCGCGCAAGGTTAATGAGATACGGAACGGAATTATTACGGTATGCCGAAATGCTTAAAGGTATCGTGATACTTAATAAAACGATTGCTGACAGGGCAATAATCAAATAGCGTTTCAGTTTTTTTAAGTCTTTTTCTTTTTCATTTTTTTGCGCTTCGGTTTTTTCCGGCTCTTCTTTTATGCTATTGGGATATATCTCATCAACAACGTTTAGCAGGACTTCACTAATGCTATTTTCCAGTTCCGGCTCAAAATCAGGGACGATCTGAATTTCTGCACCACAATTTTCGCAGATCCAGCGGTCATCTATCAGTACAAATCCACATTTTGGACACTCCATATTACTCTCTTTTCAATATTATTTGCGCCGGGCATTTAGGCAATTTTTTAATAGCATGGCAATTGTCATTGGCCCGACTCCCCCCGGCACAGGCGTAATCGCACTGCATAACGGCATCGCTGATGAAAAATCAACATCACCACATAATTTATTATTTTCATCGCGGTGAATGCCAACGTCAATGACGACCGCGCCATCTTTTATGTATTCTGCTGTTATCATTTTCGGCCGCCCAACTGCCACGATTAATATATCAGCCCGCTGGGTTACTTCCGCCAAGTTTTTTGTTTTTGAATGGGCAATTGTGACCGTGGCATTTTCCCGCAACAGCAAAAGTGCCATTGGTTTGCCCACGATATTGCTTCTGCCAATGATTACGCATTCTTTTCCGGCTATTTCAATTCCTGAACGTTTAAGCAATTCAATGATCCCAGCCGGGGTACAGGGCAAAAATCCGTCACGGCCAAGGGAAAGGTTGCCGACATTTTCCGGGTGAAAGCAATCAACATCTTTATCCGGGTCAATCGCAAGGATGACTTTATCCTCATCGATGTGTTTTGGCAAAGGCAACTGGACGAGGATTCCGGTTACTTTTTCATTGGCGTTAAGTTCGTCAATTAGCTTTAATAAGTAATCTTCGCTTGTTTCTTCGGCTAGTTCATATGACAATGAGTTAATTCCGATATATTCACAGCCTTTTTTCTTATTTTTCACATAAACAGTCGAAGCAGGGTCGCTCCCTACTTGGATGACCGCAAAGGTAAATTCCGTTCCTTTTTCTTTATATTTTGCCGCCTGGGCCCGGCATTCGTCTTTGATTGCTTGTGAAATTGCTTTTCCATCAATTATTTTGGTCATATATGCCCTTTCTATTAGTAAGAGTTTCTTTTCCACGTATTTTTATCCGCGTATCGAGAGTTGTCGATTCAACGTCCGACTCGCTTTCGCTCCGAGAGAAATGTTGCGTTACATAAATTCGCAAAGTACGCGAATTAAGTAACGACATATCTCAAGGGTCGGTCTTTTGAATCGCACTCTCGTTTCGCAAATTTACAAGCTGGTCTTTTGAATCGCACTCTCGTTTCGCAAATTTACAAGCTGGTCTTTTGAATCGCACTCTCGTTTCGCGAATTTACAAGCTGGTCGTTTATCGCACTCTCTTTCGCGAATTTACAAGCGGGTCGCTTAATCGCACTCTCGTTTCGCGATTAAAATAATCCCGCTATCCCCCCGGCCTCATCAATATCAATTTTGAAGGCGGCCGGCTCTTTGGGGAGGCCCGGCATCGTCATGACTGCGCCAGTTAAGGCAACTACGAATCCGGCTCCGGCGGAAACATAAACTTCTCGCACGTTGATGTCAAAATTGGCCGGACAGCCTAACCGCTCCGGATTGTCCGAAAGCGAATACTGGGTTTTTGCCATGCAAACCGAAAGCCTGCCAAAGCCTAATTTTTCTAGGCGGGCGAGCTGCTTTTCCGCGCTATCGGCAAAGATGACATCGTTAGCCCCATAAATTTTCGTGGCAATGCTTTTGATTTTGTCTTTGAGGGGCAATTCATCATCATATAGCAGAGAAAAATCGCTGGTTTTAGTCGCAAGTGTATTAATCACTTTTTCTGCTAATTCAATTCCGCCCTCACCGCCATGCTCCCAGACGCGGGAAAGGGCAAATTCACAGCCTAAATGCTGGCAATAATCCAAGACAAAATCAATTTCTGCCTGTGTATCGGTTACAAAGCTGTTAAGGGTGACAATTATCGGAACGCCAAAAAGCTTTAGGTTTTCGATATGTTTTTTAAGGTTCGTGCTTCCTTTTTTGAGGGCGGCCAAATTTTCTTGGCTTAGGTCAGTCTTTTTGACTCCGCCATTATATTTAAGCGCCCGGATTGTTGCAACCAGCACCACCGCGTCAGGCTTAAGCTTTGCCTGGCGGCATTTGATGTCAAAAAACTTTTCCGCGCCTAAGTCTGCGCCGAATCCTGCTTCTGTTATGCAATAATCCGCCATTTTAAGAGCTAGCTTGGTGGCGCGGATTGAATTACAGCCGTGGGCAATGTTGGCAAAAGGGCCTAAGTGGATTAGGGCAGGGGTGTTCTCCAGCGTCTGGACCAAATTCGGTTTCAGCGCGTCCTTTAGCAAAACCGCCATCGCCCCGACTGCCTTTAGGTCATTTGCTGTTACTGGCTCGCCAGCAAAATTATAAGCTACTATCATTTGCTCTAACCGTTTTTTCAAATCAGCCATATTGTCAGCAAGGCATAGCACCGCCATGATTTCCGACGCTACTGTGATGACAAAATGGTCTTCCCTGACCATGCCGTCCATTTTGTTTCCTAGGCCAACGACGATATTTCTAAGGACGCGGTCATTCATGTCAAGGCAGCGTTTCCAGACAATTTGCCTTGGATCAATATGTAGCTCATTTCCTTGCTGGATATGGTTATCAATTAAAGCCGCCAGCAGGTTATTTGCGGAGGTAATGGCGTGAAAATCGCCCGTAAAATGCAGGTTCAAATCTTCCATGGGAACAACCTGTGCCATTCCGCCGCCAGCCGCCCCGCCCTTTATCCCAAAGCATGGGCCAAGGGATGGTTCACGCAAGGCAATGATGGCGTTTTTCCCTAGCTTTTTAAAGGCTTGTCCTAAGCCAACTGTTGTTGTTGTTTTGCCCTCGCCCGCCGGGGTCGGGTTAATCGCGGTGACAAGGATTAGTTTGCCGTCTTGGTTTTTTTCAATGCTTTTAATGTATTCGTCAGAAATTTTGGCTTTGTATTTTCCATATAATTCCAAGTTATCCTCGCTGATTTTGAGGTTTGCCGCGATTTCTTTTATGGGGAGCATTTTTGCTTCTTTGGCGATTTCGATGTCTGTTTTTTGCATTTAATATTTGTAACCATGCCTTTCCAAGTTATTGCTGTTAATACTTTTTAATACAAATTAATACCGTTTAATACAAATTAATACCTTTTAATACTGTTTAATACCTTTTAATACCTATTAATACCTATTAATACCTATTAATACCTATTAATACCGATTAATACCTATTAATACCGATTAATACCGATTAATACATAACTATGACTTACTGCGTAAGTATGACTTACTACATAAGTCAGAAAATAATCTCTTCGTTGCTGTGCCCTAATGAGTGTAAAATACAAGTGTTCATTTGGGTAGAAGGCGGGCAAGGCAACTGCGAGAAACATTTTCTTCCTTACTCACGTTACGCCGGGCAAGAGTATTATCTTCCTTACTCACGTTACGCCGGGCAAGAGTATTATCTTCCTACTCCTTAGTCCTCTACCGCAAAGCGAGAGTGCAATTCAAGCAATACTTTTTCACCCTATGTGTTAACCCGCAAAGCGGACACTTTTATCGTGCGATGGAGAGTGCGATTCATAAGACCGACCCTTGAGAGACGTCGGCACTTAGGCGGCGTATTGTGACGCCTTAGTGGCCGCTACGCTCTCTCTCGGAGCGAGAGCGAGTCGGGCGGTGAATCGGCAGCTCTCAAACGCGCGGAGTCCCAGTCTCTCTCGGAGCGAAAGCGGGTCGGACGTTGAATCGGCAGCTCTCAAACGCGCGGTGCTTCTCTCGGCCGGACGGTGAATTAACACTCTCAAACGCGAGGTGCCCCAGCCCCTAAATGTATTCCTCGCAATAGCGAGCAAACTCCTCCGCCCCCATCAGTATTTTGCGCGGCTTTGTGCCTTCCTCTTCACCAACTACACCTGCTTCGCAAAGCTGATCCATAATCCGGGCAGCGCGGTTAAAACCAATCTTAAATTTCCGCTGCAAATTGCCGATTGAAGCCTTGTCCGCTTCAATAATGAACCAGCCGACATCAACAAATAATGAGTCACGCTCCTCACCATTATCTTTGGAAGCCCCGGCTTTTAGCCCGCCAGCAGGGACGATATTTTTTATTTTTTCCTCAACAGCATTATCATAAACATCACCCAAGGCCTGATTCTTGATGAAATCAACAACATCAGAAACTTCTTTGTCGGTAATAAATGCACCTTGGATTCTGGCTGGCTTTGAATAACCTTGCGGATAAAAAAGCATATCACCCTTGCCAAGCAATTTTTCCGCGCCAATCATGTCAAGGATTGTCCGGGAATCAACTCCGCTTGAGACGCTAAAGGCAATCCGGCTCGGCATATTTGCTTTAATCAGGCCAGTGATGACATCAACAGATGGCCGCTGGGTTGCGATAATCAAGTGAATGCCAGCGGCGCGGGCCAGCTGCGCCAGACGGCAAATCGATTCCTCAACTTCGCCGGGGGCAACCATCATCAAATCGGCCAGCTCATCAACAATAATGACCACTTGGGGCAAGGGTTTCATTCCATCGGGGTCGTCATCATTTTTCTGCCCGGCCGCTACTTTGTTGTAGCCTTTTAAATCGCGGACATTATAATCGGCAAACTTCTGGTAACGGTCGGTCATCTCGGCAACTCCCCAATGCAGAGCCGAGGCGGCTTTTTTCGGGTCGGTGACAACCGGAATCAAAAGATGGGGAATCCCATTATAAACGCTTAACTCAACCACCTTTGGGTCAATCATAATCAGCTTTACGTCGTCGGGATGCGCTTTATAAAGAATGCTCATGATGAGCGTATTAATGCAAACTGATTTCCCTGAGCCTGTCGCCCCGGCAATGAGCATATGGGGCATTTTTGCAATATCAGAGACAATAATCTGGCCGCCGATATCTTTTCCGACCGCAAAAGCAATATCAGAGGGAAAATCTTGGAACTCCGACGATTCGACCAAGTCACGGAAAGCAACCATTGTATTTTCTTTGTTCGGCACTTCAATGCCAATCGCTGCCTTGCCCGGGATTGGGGCTTCAATCCGGATATCAGTCGCCGCCAGGTTTAGCTTGATATCGTCTTGGAGACTGACGATTTTGCTTACTTTTACCCCTTGTTCCGGCTGCATTTCGTATCTGGTTACCGAAGGCCCTTGACTGATTTCGGTCATCGTCACTTTGACGCCAAAATTAAGCAAAGTCTGTTGCAGCCTTTTGGCGGTTTCTTTTAACTCGCGGGTCTGATCGCCTTTATTTTTATTTTTTCCGGAAATAAGCTTGGAAATAGGCGGTTTCTTGTATTCTTTCCTGACCCTGCCAGCCCGGCTAATCGCTTGGGTTATCTCGTTTTCTGGTTTTTTCTTTTGACTGCTTTTCCCATCTTCTTCCAAATAAAGCTCTTCGCCCCGGATTTTGATTTCGTGTACTTCTTCGTTAAGTGCTTTTGCTTCGCTATTTTCCTTAAAATTGCCGTGAATTTTGATTTTGTCTAAATCAGGGTCAAAATCAACTAAATTAATCTCGTGCATATCATCGCGTGGTTTTGCGCTTTCATTGACCGGACTGGTCAATTTGGTATTCTGCATTACTCCGCTTACTTTTTTGTCCCGGCGCAAAATGCTTTCGTTTTCCTTTTCTTCGCGGGCGCGTCTTTTTTTCTCCTCACGCCAGATCTGATTCTCAGAATGCCTGGTTTCTATTTCTATCTGAGAAAGCTTGTAAATTTTTTCGCCGCTGTTCCTGACGCCCGAAATAAAGGAGCGGTTAAATAGAATCACAAATGAGATAATTGCCAGCACAATTAATAAAAGGACTGTGCCTACTGCGCCAAGATACTGTTGGCTTAGATATGTAAGTGAGCCGAAAACCACGCCCCCGCCATTGCTTGCTTCGGCCGAGCGGTGGTAAATTTCCTTGATGTCAAACCCTGCTTCGCCCGTAATGCGGTAAGAAACCGCTTCGCAAATAATGCCAAAGACAAAGTAAAGAATCAGCCCGGCGATTATTTTGCGGGCAGCAATTGCGCTGCGGAAATTTGAAACGCCAAAATAAATTGCCAGAAAGAAAAAAAACGGGGTTATGTAAGCCGGCAAGCCAAAAATGCCAAACATAATCTTGCTGACAAACTCGCCAACTGCTCCCATAATTTGGAAATTGCATAAAAATAAGAAGATTACTATTGCTAATAAGCTGATAAAAATAATTTCGTTTTTTAGATTGCTATCAAGCGGTTCGCGTTCCGCTTCTGCTTTCCGGCTTCCAGCTCTTTGGCTTCCAGCCCTTTTGCTTTCAGCCTTCCCGCTTTGCTTTGTTTTTCGTCCATTACGTGCTGCCATCGATACCATACCTTTTTATACTGATAAAACCATATGGATAATTATAGCATTATTTTTTAATTTCATCAATCATTTCATGCAATTTTGCTACCGCTTCCTTAATTCCCCCTGTTGCGTCAATTAATTTTTCGAAAACAGCTTCATCGCCAACCAAGATGCTGCCGACATCCTTGGTCAAAAAACCAGTTTCCATCATCAGGTTTTCAAACCTTTCTTGGTCAATTTTGCAGTGGTCACAGACAAAGCCAGTAATCCGGTCTTGGATTTGCTTAAAATAATCAAAGGTTTGCGGGACGCCAATGACCATCCCATTTAACCTGACCGGGTGGATTACCATTGTTCCGGTCGGGACAACAAACGAATAATCGGTTGAAACGGCAATCGGCACGCCAATTGAATGGCTTCCGCCCAGCACCAATGAGACCGTTGGTTTGGATAAAGAAGCAATCATTTCCGCAATCGCAAGGCCCGCTTCGACATCTCCGCCCATCGTGTTAAGCAGGATAAGGACTCCGTCAATCTCGCAGGAATCCTCAATTGCCGCCAGCTTTGGCAAGACGTGTTCATATTTTGTCGTTTTTGAGTTACTGCTTAGGTTCTCATGCCCCTCTATTTCGCCGATAATGCTTAAGAGGTGGATTTTATGATTCTTGTTGTTTTTGTCAAGCAAAGATTGCCCTGTTTGCTCAATCCGCTCATCTTTAGTTTTTTCAATGTTTACCTTTTTTTCTTCTTCATCAGTATTTTCATCCCTGTTCCTGTCTAAATTTCCTTTTCTTTTCTTGCTTTCTGCGTTTTCCATTTTCATCACCATGTCTTTCCAAAACTTTAAAGCCTTTGAGCCGCCCCTTTTTGAGACTTTAAGTTTTGCACTTATAAGTTTTTAGTGTGTGTAAATTCTTATTTTTTATGACAAGCTTTTTTGAATTATCGTGGGAACATAATTAACGTGATTATGGAAGAAGCATTTTGCGCGGTTGACTGAATCCAGTCGCCAATGGGGGCTTTTATGATGGGAACGCTGTCATTCTTTATTGTGCTGGTGATTTTTATTAAACATCAAAATCGTCACCATCGGTGATTTCGACATCATAATGGAGCTTGTCGGAAGTGATTATATAAGGATAATCCATGACCCGGCGGACTGGCTTTGCGGGCAAAGGCAGGGGATTGTCAAGATATTTAATGCCAGTTGAGGTATCGTAGCGCGACTCTGCTTTTGCTTGGGCGTTTACGTTTGCGTTTGCGGCCAGCTTTTCATCTTGAAGGTCTGTCGGCTTATCATCTGGACTTACTGCCAGCTCATCATGATTTTCTGCCATATCATCTTGGCTTTCTGCCAGCTCATCATATTGAATCTCTTCTATTATTAAAGGCAACTTTTCATCTAGAATTTCTTCGTCCGCGCCAAAATCTTTCTGCCCCCCGGCTTTTTTTGCTTTGGCAAGCAAGCACTCAAAACCAAGGCCCGCCATCGAAGCCCACGCTAGGGTAATCCACATATTAAGATTAACTGTTTTGAGGCCAAGCATTGGGAAAACTACGCATAAAATCAAGATATAAAAAGCAAAAATGACAAAGCTTTTATTGACGTTTTGCAGGAAAAAAAAGACTAAGCTTAGGCAAAAGACTGATATTATGATTAGCAGCGGCAGGTTTTCAGCTGGAATCAAGACATTTAAATTGAGGTTTAGCGTTAAACGGTCAAGCCAGTTAATCAGATTTTCCATCAAAATATTGCTGTGAACAACTGATTCTCGGAAAATCATGATAAAAAAGCCGGACATAATCCCAATCAAGAAAAAGAAATTTTTGAAAATGTATTGGACAAGGTCAGCCCGGACAATAAATAAAAGATAAAAGCCAGTCACTGCCAGCAGAATCCCAGTCATATCAAAATAAAAAATCACTCCGGTAAGGAAGCCTGTCAACGTCAAGCCCAAATACCTTGCTTTTAATCCGGTCTCTTTAAGCGAAATCCGGTAATTTAAAGTAAGGAAGAAAAAACCAAGGCTCCAAAGAAATAGATAAACCACTTCCGGCTGGTATATCAAAACTGCTTCCATGAATGGCAGCGAAACCGCCAGCATAAAGACGGCAAAATAAGAACTGACCTCTCCGCATAAAAAGCGGATTGCAAAAAATATTAAGATAATTGTCAAAATTTGGAGGGTAAATTGCAGATAAATAACCATTATTTCATGGTTGCCAAGGAATGCAAACAAAAGCGAAAGGACATCAACATATAGTGAAGCAGCCCCGGCGAAAACCATCGCTTCATTATCTAAGCTTATCATTGAGGCTTTGATAAACAGCAGGTTATTTTGGCTGACCGCCACCGGGAACAAATAGCGCAGGACAAAAATTTCTATTAGCACTATCCAAATCACTACTTCACTTAGGATTAAAAAGGCGCGGTTTTTGACCGGGCCGATTAAGCGGCCTAAGAGGTAAATAATATAGGCGATTGCCGCATATATGATAAAGGTTAAGAAAATAAAGCCCCCTTTAATAAGCGGATTATCCAAGCCATAGGTTATGTCTGCTATTCTTTCGCCGACACGTATGGCAAGAAATACGGTGCATACCGCAAAGATAAACCACCATTTATAATCAAGCCATGATATCTTTGTTTTATCTTTCATGTATCCTCTTTTGATTTTATCTTTATCAATTAATGATTTTCGGTTTAAGGTTTTAAATTTATGGTTTTCAAGCGGTGCGTAAGTTCTGTACTTCACATCAGACACGCTTTCGCTCGATGTAAAACGTTGCGTTACATAAGCTCTTAAAAAACAAGAGCTAAGTAACGACGTTTTACAACGGTCTGATTTTGAAGTCAGACTTACTCACCGTAGTTACACGCCGTGATTTCTTATCGTAGGTGCTTAGCACGATTGCTTATCACAGTTCCTATCGCAGTTGCTTATCGTAGTTATTCAACTCAGTTGCTTGTCGAGTTGCTTATCGCAATTACTTATCACAGCTCCTGTCGCGATTTCTTAGCGCAGTTGTTTGGCACAGTCGCGTATGGCGGCTGCCTAGTCGCTTATCGCTTGGGCGAGGTCTGCTATGATGTCGTCAATGTGTTCTATTCCAACGGAAAGGCGGATTAACGATGGATTTACCCCGGCTTCTTTTAGCTGTTCGTCATTCATCTGGCGGTGGGTGTGGCTGGCCGGGTGCAGAATGCAGGTTCTTGCATCGGCAACATGGGTAACAACCGCAATCATTTTAAGCTTTTGCATCATTTCTTCGGCGGCTTTTCTTCCGCCCTTTAAGCCAAACGAAATCACGCCGCACGTTCCCTTGGGCATATATTTTTGCGCCAGCTCATAATATTTGTTGGCCGGAAGCCCGGGATAATTAACCCAGTCAATCAATTCATGCTGGTTGAGCCATTCAGCAATTGCCTGGGCATTTTCCGTGTGGCGTTCCATTCTTAGGGCTAATGTTTCCAAGCCGATATTAATATAAAAGGCGTTCTGCGGAGCTTGGCAAGCACCAAGGTCACGCATTAGCTGGACTGTTGCTTTGGTAATATAGGCGGCCTTTCCGAATTTTTCGGTATAAATAATCCCATGGTAAGTCTCATCAGGCGTACAAAGGCCGGGGAATTTGTCCGGATAAAGTGAAAAATCAAAATTGCCGGAGTCAACAATTGCCCCGCCAATCGTCATGGCATGGCCATCCATATATTTGGTGGTTGAATGGACAATGATGTCCGCTCCCCACTTAAAAGGGTTACAGTTAATCGGGGTTGGGAACGTATTATCAATAATCAAAGGGACATGGTGGTCGTGGGCAAGCTTGGCGAATTTTTCAATATCAAGGACGACCATGGCCGGGTTCGCAACTGATTCAGCAAAAACACATTTCGTATTAGGCCGAAAGGCTTTGCTTATTTCCTCGCTTTTTGCGTCCGGGTCAACCACCGTGCAATCAATGCCCATTTTTTTCATTGTCATGGCGATTAAATTAAATGTCCCGCCATAAATCTTGGCCGAAAGGACAACATGGCTGCCAGCTTCGCAAATGTTGAAAATTGCATAGTGGCTTGCTGCTTGCCCCGATGATAAAAGCATTGCGCTGACCCCGCCCTCAAGCTCGCAGATTTTGGCGGCCACCAAATCATTGGTTGGATTATGAATCCTTGAGTACAAATATCCGCTTTCTTCCAACGCAAATAGTTTGCCCATATGTTCTGAATCATCATATTTGAAAGTAGTGCTTTGGTAAATCGGCATAATGCGCGGTTCACCGTTTGACGGCTTCCAGCCGGATTGAATGCAGATAGTTTCTTTTTTCATGTCCTGTTACCTTTCCTTTGTCACTAAAACGCTGGTAATCATATGGTTTTCAACGGTCTGGATTTTAAATACATAATTGCCGATTAAAACGCTGAAATCTTCATTTTCATCAGGTATCTTGTCCATCCGCGAAATAAGGAAGCCGTTTAATGTCTCAAATTCCTCTTCATCAAAGGAAATTCCTAAGCGTTCCTCCAGTTCTTCTAAGGGTGTTTTCCCCTCAACAATGAACTGGCTTTGGTCTTTGATTTCCTCAATATAAGCTTCCTCTTCATCATATTCATCTAATATATTGCCAACAATTACTTCAAGGATATCTTCCATGGCAATAAGGCCCGCCGTCTGGCCATATTCATCAGCCACAACCACCATCTGGGTCTTTTCTTCTTGCATGGTGCGGAAAAGGTCTAGTATTTTCTTGTGTTCGGGGATAAAAACCGCTTCGCGGATCATTCCGTCAATTTCATTAATCGGGCGGTCACGCTGTTCCTCATTGATATAGTTTTTGACAACATCGCGCAAATGCAAAATGCCAATGATGGCGTCGATGTTTTCTTCATAGACGGGGAAGCGGCTTTTGCTTTCGTTAAGCATATAGTCCAAGGTTTGCTTAAGGGTCGTATGCTTTTCGATCGCATGGATATTTTTGCGCGGGCTCATGATATCTTTGGCTATTTTGTCGCCAAAGGCAAAAATATTATGGATCATTTCCGCCTCGGCATCCTGTAATTTGCCTTGCTCGAAGCCTTCATTAACTAGGGTTATTAATTTTTCTTCGGAGTAATTGGTGTCGCCCATGTCTTTTAGCTTGCCAATAAGCTCATGTACCAAACGGCTAAATCCCATGTGATTTCTTCCTTTAGCATAAGTTTATCAGCTAATATTTAATTCGTCAAGAACTGCCAGCGCATTGCGCGTTAAATCCGTGCGTTAAGTCCGCGCGTTCGAGAGTGTCGATTCACCGCCCGACCCGCTTTCGCTCCGAGAGAGACGTAACGGCCACTAAGGCGTCACAATACGCCGCCTAAGTGCCGACGTCTCTCAAGGGTCGGTCTTATGAATCGCACTCTCTATCGCACGATGAAGGGCTTGGC
>WRLH01000039.1 GCA_009777715.1 Lachnospiraceae bacterium | reverse complement strand
TCATGCTGTTTATGTTATCAGCAAATCAGGGGAGCTTGTCATGGAAATGAAAGCAGAGGGGGAAAACTCCCGGGGCGGGGAAGGGTTATTCTTGTCATTGTTCAAGCTAAAAAATGGAAAGATTGCCGCCGCTTCATATTCTTTTAGCAGCCGGAGCAGCGAGCAGGTTTATCTTACTCAAATTCCCAATCTGGAAAACAATGAAATAGAAGAAATCACTATTCCCCTTATGGGTACTGATTCCAATGGTTTTTTTACGACCGGTGGACAGGCAGACTTACTTTTATGCACTAATGCTGGCTTTTATGATTATGATTTGGAATCTGGCCAGCAAAGTATAATATTTAATGCTTTAAAATATGGAATTACAGCTAATAGCCTACATGAAGTAACGATTCTCTCTGACGAAAGCATCGCAATTGCTGACTGGCTAAGCGGAAAAATGCGTCTGGCCAGATATGTTCCTTATGAACCATCTGAAGAAGATGAACCATATGAAGAAATCGAAAAACAGGCTCTGGTACTTTCAACGATAGAAGTAGACCAATGGTTAAGTGAATATGTCGCCGATTTTAATAGGATCAATCGATATCATCATTTAGAAGTAAGAGATTATAGTGATGGCGGCAGGATTGATGAAGATGACGCGCTGACAAGATTTCACTTAGACCTCATTAGCGGAAATTTCCCTGACATTATCAAGGTATCACGTTTTATGCCATCTAATAGCTATATTAGCAAAGGAATTTACGCTGACTTGAATTTATTTATCGAAAATGATTCAAGTTTCAATAAAGCCGATTATCTGCCCGGCCTTTTTGAGGCTATGGAAGCTGATGGCAAGCTTTATGAAATATTTCCAATCTTTATGCTTAGAGTAATTTATGGAAAAACCGCGGATGTTGGTACTGAGATTGGCTGGACACTTGATGAATTTGCCGCAGTTCTTGATGCAAACCCTGATGCACGTTATATCATCGACACGAAAACTAAAGGAAGCTTTATCAGCGATTTAGTACTGGAGTCTTTCGTAAATCCACATACTGGCAAGATTAATTTTGACCGCGACGAATTTGTGAAAATTCTTAGTGTCGCCGAAAGATTTCCAGATACAATTCCTCCGGAAGTAGACTTGGCATTTATTGACGAGGGCGTAAAGGTAGGAGATCCGCTTCTGTGGCAAACAAGTGTCATGCAATTTTTTGATATGATGTTTATGGAAAATTTATCTTTTCAAGATAAAGTAACACTTAAAGGCAGCCCCTCGCCTTATGGCAATGGCCTATCCTTTTTCCCCTATAGTTACTTTGGTATTACTGAACAGGCAAAAAATCCAGAGGGAGCTTGGGAATTTTTGAAATTTACTTTGGATTATTTTGACTATTCAATTCCCATCTTCTTACCAGTAAAATTATCTCTGCTTGATGAGCAGATTGAAAAAGACGAAAAGCATTTTAATGACCCTGATTCTTTTAAATATAATCCTCCCGGCTCCAAACGCCCTGGTTCTACATTCAGTGAGATAGGCGCGGATAAAATCATGGAGGCAATTAAAGCAACCAGCAAAGTAAGGAGAACTAATAATATCATTTCGAATATCATCAGCGAAGAAGTAGACAGCTATTTAGGCGGCCAAAAATCTGCTGATTCTGTTGCTGACATCATCGAAAACCGGATTGGGATTTATCTGGCGGAGCAGGAGTAGAGCGGTACGCCCTCACCCCACCGACTTTTGCTCCGTAACTTCGGGATCGCGAATCCTGCCGACAATAAAAATTGCTATGACGGTAATAGCCAAAAGGAAGATAAACGGAAGACGGCGGTCAATGCTTGAAAGCCAGCCAGCGAAATAACCAAAGGGGGAAGCAAATGCAATTGTAAAGGTAATAATCAAGGCATTAATCCGCGCCCGCTCGTTCGCGTCAATATTTAACTGAAGCAACGCATCTTTACGCGGAACAACCATTGCAACCGCAATTGCCCCAAAGAAGACATGGACGATAATAAAAGGAATGCTGTTGCCAGCCGGGGTTAAAATCAGCAAAATTATGCCGACAGCATTAATTACCAAGCCGCTCCACATCGGAATCCGGAATTTCACCGCTTCAAGGCGGTGCTGGACCCCGACCATAAAAATCAACATCACAATGGCATTTAAGATGGGGAAAAGAGCCAGATAACCTTGATTAACCCCTAATCTTTGCGTGACATATAGGCCAAAGAAGCTGCTGCTAATTAAATGGTAAATATGCAGAATAACAGAAATCGTTATAACTTTCATGATTTCCCTATTTTTTAGGATGCTGGGGACTAAAGTCTTATATTCGTTTAACATCTTTATTAGGGGGGTGTTTTTAGTTTCTTCCATTCGGATTAATCCGCGTTTTGTCTCGGTGCAATGCCTGTATGTAATCACTATTTTTATCATCATATTAACCGCAAAAATAACATATAAAACCCGCACCACCGGAACAAGTGAGTAGTTGCTAATCAAAAGGCCCGATATCGGGGCAAGAAAGACCGCAACAAGGCCAGCAATATGCGTCCATGAATAGACTCCAACCAAATCCTTCGGGTCAGCGTCTTCAATTAAAAGGCAAAACCAGGCCGTCCAGTTAATTTTGTCAAAGCTGTTTAAGATGGCGGCAAGCAGGAACAGCCAAAAATTATTTGAAAACGCCCATATCAAGCAAGCAACAACCCAGCCAAAGGCATCACCCATTATGGTCGTATTTTTGCGTCCAAAGCGGTCGGTTATGATTCCGCCAAAAAAAGAAAAGAACACCTGCACCACCATTGACACCGATAAGATCAACCCGATCTGCACATCTGTTATGCCTTGCGTGTACATATATAAGGTCGCAAAAGGCGCAATTAAGTTAAACGGTATTCCCCATAGCGGCTCCATCAAGATAAGCGTGCGGGGATTTCCTTTATTGTTCCTAAGCAGCTCCATTAAAGGGTGTTTTAATATTGATTTCATGTCATTTCCTTTCTACTAGGCAAACTGTTTCGATATGCACCGTCTGGCCAAATTGGTCAACAGCTCGCCACTTCTTTAGTTCGTACCCATTCTCACATATTATGCGCAAATCCCTTGCCAGCGTCGCCGAATCGCAGCTTATATATACAATCCGCTTTGGCTTTATCTTTATCATTATGTCAAGGCATTCCGCGTTACAGCCCTTTCTTGGCGGGTCAACGATAATCACATCGGCTTTTGCTCCCTCGCTTAACTTTTCCGGCAAAACCGCCTCCGCCTTGCCCGCAAAAAAAGCAACATTATCAATCTTGTTTTCAAGGGCATTCTTCCGGGCGTCACAAACTGCCTCGGGGACTATCTCAACGCCATATACTTTTTTCGCCTTGCCGGAAACAAAAAGTGAAATCGTGCCAATGCCGCAGTACAAATCCCAAACTGTCTCTTTTCCCTCAAGCTGTGCATAATTTAGCGCCAGGCTATATATCTTTTCTGCTTGAATTGGGTTAACTTGATAAAAGGAAAGTGGTGAAAGCTTAACGCTAATGCTCTCGCCAGTCTTTACAAAGCCCTTTTCCGGCTCACGCAAATAAAGCCAATCGCTTAAAGTTTCTTTTCCCCACAACGTCTCCATTTTTTTCCCCATGATAATATTGGTTTTATCCGGATTATAGTTTAGCGTTAAACCTACCATGCCGGGAATTTCCCTTAATGATTCAATTAAGTCCTGCTGCCGGGGCAAATTTGCCTTATTTTTCGCATTAATAACAAGGCAAACCATTATTTCACCGCTATAAAACCCGCTCCGGATAAAAATATGGCGGGCAAGGCCCGTCCCTGCTTGCTCACGGTAAGCCGTCACATTATTTGCTTTCATGTAAGCAAGCACCGCTTCCAAAACCGCTTTATTCCGCTCGTCCCCCAATAAGCAATCCGTATTTGCAACAATATCATGCGTCCGCCCGGCATAAAAGCCAGTCGTAAGACAACCGTTTTTGCTGTAACCAACCGGATATTGCGCCTTATTCCGGTAACGGAAAGGCTCGTCCATTCCGATAATCGGCTGCGTTACACTATCAACCAGCTCCGGCATGAATCCGCCAATCCTAATCAGATTATTGCGGACTTTATTTTGCTTATATGAAAGCTGCTTATCATAACTTAACGCTTGCAATTGGCAGCCGCCGCATTGGCGGTGAAATTCACATTTTGGGGTGACCCGAAAAGAAGAAGGTGTAATCACCTTCTCTAGCTTTGCGTAAGCGTAGTTTTGCTTTGCTTTCATAATCCGGGCATAAACGGTATCTCCGATGACCGCATCTTTGATAAAAATTGCATATCTGTCTTTTTTGCCAATCCCTGCCCCATCAAAACCGATATCTTCTATCGCTACGGTTATTAATTCATTTTTCTCTAATTTACGCATTATTAGTTTACTCTTGTCGCAATTACATTTGACTCAAACAAACGGTTATAACCCTGCCAGCCGTCTTCTTTTCCGCTGTCAAGCAGTTCAATAAAGGCTTGTAATTTTGCGTCAGCATTATCAGCAAAATTGAGGGCAACCGCTTCTATAATCGCTGGCTTTTTCGGCGAGCCGTAGGCAAATTCGCCGTGGTGGGCGAGAATGCAATGCTTTAGCTGGGCCGAAAGGACCGGGGGGAAGTTTTCGATTTTGCAGATTTTTCCGCTGATTATCTCACTTCCAATCACGATATGGCCGATGAATTGCCCATCGTCAGTATAATCATTATGGGGAAATGGGCTTAGCTCAAAGACTTTGCCAATATCATGGCATAAGGCCGCGCTAATCAGCAAATCCTTATTGAGTTTTTCATATGTATTGGCAAAAAAATTGCAAATCTTAACAACGGCAAGGGTATGTTCAAGCAATCCGCCCACGAAACCATGATGAATGCTTTTTGCCGCGCTGGATTCTTTAAATGACTTAATCAGCTGCTCATCTTTAATAAAGATTTCCGACATCAAAGCCTTTAAGAATTTGTTTTCAATCTGCCCGACAAAGCCTAACAGCTCTTCATACATTTCCGCAATATTATAACGGCTGACCGGGACATAATCCAAGGCTTGATACTCGCCCTCAAGGCAGCGGCGGATTCGCTTCACATTAACCTGCAATGCCCCTTGGAAGCTGTTGATTTCACCATAAACTTCAATATAATCCAGCACGTCAAAGTCCGATATCCCGGCACTGTTGGGGTCCCAAATCTTTGCTTCCATCACCCCGGTTTTGTCCTGTAAGAGGACAGAATCATATGGCTTGCCGTTTTTTGTCATTGCCGATGATTTTTTCTTGCATAAATAGATGTCAAAAACCCGGTCACCATCTTTATAGTCATTAATGTATTTCATTTTTACCTCGCTATCTTTTTTTATACCCTATTCCAATGCCCCTGCAATTACTTCCATTTCTACCTCGAAAAAATCCACCGCGCCTTGCCTTTTCACCGTCACATTGATAGCTTGGTCCGGCTGGTAATTAAACAAGGTATTAACAAAGCCCAAAAAAGTTGTAATCGTTGCTTCTTCGACCTTAACAATTATGTCGCCGCTTTGGATGCCGGAACGCATTGCCGGGGAATCAAGCAAAACCTCGGCTACATAAGCACCGCGGGGAACTCCCAGCTCTTCATGGACTTCTAAAGGAACATCAATGCCCATAATGCCGATATAGGGTTTTTTCCTGCCATTCATCATTTCTTGGACAAGATTCCTAAGCTCATTGATTCCGATTGCGCTCAAAATATGCCGGATATCAGAAGTATTATGGCTATTATCAATCAGGCCGATTAATTGCCCTTGCAAATTAATCAAAATACCTGACGCATTGATACTGCTGTAAATATCTGTTGTCAATAATTTATATGTCGCATCAACTTTGTAAAGATTGGTGCTAGCCGAAGTGATGAAACCATAACAAGTTGAATCAGCGTTGTTGATAATCCGCCCCACGGCAATAACTGGCAAGCCTTTCATATTTACCATGGCCGAATTGCCAAGACTGATGGCCTTGACCGCTTCTAACGTCTCTTTGTCAAGGCGGGAATGCGGCACAAGAAAAATAGCTAAACCTGTCGTTTGGTCATACTGCATTATTTCAGCCGGATATTGGCGGCCATCGGCAAAAGCCAGCTCAAACGAATCAGCGTTCCGGATTTGGCTTAAGTCGGCAAGAATCATAAACTCCTGTTCCGTATCCCAGACAATTGTGCCAGTCGTTTGGATTCTTCTTTCAAAAACGGTATTAATCCAGTTCACATCTTCTGTCAGCCCGGTAACTGTAACTAATGATTTTTGCGCCTCGCGGCTTATCTCAAGCAATGCCCTATTTATGGAAATATACTCATCAATCCCAAACTGCTTCCGGTTAAGGACATCGGAAGCTATCCAGCGGATATATTCATCATCAATGGTTTCCGGAAGCGGCGGATTGTTTTCAGCTTCCAAGGCCAATTGGATTTCCTGCATTTCCCTTTCGTCAGCAATCATGTCCTCTGGCAAAATTTCTTCTTCAATAATATATTCGGGCAAAACAATAAGCTCCGGCTCATCTTCGGAGACAGGGTAAAGATATACGCTAATCACCGGTTCCATCAGGATAATCGTTACGGTTGCAACTGTGCCAAATAAAACCGCCATCAATACTGTAAGTAATACCCGCCGTAACAGTTTACGGCGGTTTAGGGGACGCTGCTTTAGCTTTTCTTTGAGAAATTGTTCTTCCATCGATGGTATTATACCATGGTTTATTATGAAATCATAGTATTTATTCCGCGCTAGCAACAATGCCCTTTGCGGTCATTGCGGGCTTGACCCGCAATCACTCCTCTTCCGGATTGCCGACATAATCACCCTCGTCATCGGAAAACTCTTTTATCCCCTCACCAGTCTTAAAGACATTTTTGGTATAATTTTTCTTCCTAAAAAAATATTGAAACATTTTATTAATCCTCCCCTGTTAGTATTCGCATTTCGGATCAGAATGATACAATCCCTTTGCTAAAGCCATTGCTAAATCGCCGTTTGCGGATTATAATACTAAAGAGAGGTATTGCCATGAAATATGACTGCTTAATTATTGATGATGAAGCCGCTTTATCGGAAAGCACCCGCGATTACTTTAATATGTTTGAGGTAAAAACAGCATGGGTCGCCGATTCAATTGCCTGTAAAAATTTCTTGCTGGACAATAAAGCAGATGTGATTTTGCTTGATATTAACCTCGGTGAATCATCCGGTTTTGACCTTTGCAAATACTTACGCAAGAACTTAGATGTCCCGATTTTATTCATTAGCGCAAGGACAAGCGATGATGATATGTTGCTCGCGCTAAACATCGGCGGTGATGATTATATCCAAAAGCCTTATTCGCTTGCCGTCCTGCTGGCCAAAGTAAAAGCGGTCCTGAAACGCTATAAAAACGAAAATGCCGAAGATATCTATGATTCCGGGTCTTTGAAAATCGATTTCATCAGCGGAAATGTTTATGTAAATGGGAATAAAGTAGAACTGAAAGCAATGGAGTATAAATTGCTTGCTTATCTTGCCAAAAATGAAAACCGCACGATTTCAAAAGATGAGATTTTCCGCAAGGTCTGGGAAGATTCCATTACCGGCGACAATACTTTAAACGTCCATATCCGCCATTTACGGGAAAAAATTGAAAAAAACCCTAATGAGCCTGAGTTTATCAAAACGGTCTGGGGGACGGGCTACCGTTTTCTGAATCCTGAGGTGTAGTGTGAAATATAAGCAAAATACCAAAAAACCTTTGATTTTCATCATGCTAATCACAATTGCTGCCTTAGCCGTTGTTTTTCTTGCCTTTAATAGTGCTGCGCCGCCGCCGGATCTTGTTTTAATCAATGATGCGTTATGGACCGCTGCCGAAAGCGAAAATCATGCTGAATCAGCTAATATTTTGGCGGAAAAAATTAACGAAGCTTTTTTAGACATGGATAAAGCGCGGGTAAACCGGGACCGGAATTTACGGCTTCTTCTATATATAGTCATCATCGTATTGGCAATCGCCGGAATATCCTTATACTTATATTGTGAAAAAAATATTTTAAGTCCTTTTCGAAGCCTCAAGCATTTTACCCGCCGGATTGCCGCCGGAAATCTTGATATCCCCTTGGAGATGGACAAAAATAATTTATTCGGCGCGTTTACCGAAAGTTTTGACATCATGCGCGAAGAACTCAAAAAAGCGCGGGAAAATGAGCGGATTGCCGACCGGAGCAAAAAAGAACTAGTCGCCTCATTAAGCCATGACATCAAAACGCCAATCGCGTCAATAAAGGCGGTGACTGAATTAATGCTTGTTGTCGCCCAAAATGAAAGCCGGGAAAATGAGATAAAACAGCTTGAAATCATCAACGCAAAAGCCGAACAGATAAACTCCCTCATTACAAATATATTTCACTCGACCCTTCATGAACTCCAAGAATTAAGTGTAACTAATGCCGAAGCACCTAGCACGGCAATCATAAATATAATTAACAACGCGGATTTTGAAAAGCGCGTTAAGCCTTTTTTTATTCCCAGCTGCCTTATTGTGGCTGACCTATTACGTTTACAGCAGGTTTTTGACAATATTTTCGCCAACTCATACAAATATGCCGGGACAGATATTGACATCAAAGCCTCAATCTCAGAAAATTCCCTCATTATTGAAGTAATGGATTTTGGCGCAGGAGTAGCACAAGACGAGCTTCCGCTGATAATGAACAAATTTTTCCGCGGAAAAAATACCGAAACCAAAAGCGGTTATGGGCTGGGGCTTTACATTGCCAAAAATTTGCTGGCGCAAATGGGTGGCGACATTCAATGTGAAAATCATGCGGATGGGTTTGTGGTGAGGATTGTAATTAGGCTTGCCGGGTAGTGTATTATCAAATCGCCGCTTGGCATTTATTTTTTTAAGAATCAGTTAAGAATTAAATAAAGACTGGTTAAGGATTGAGGGTATATGATGGGGTTGAAACATCAACTCTATTTTTTTTGAAAGGATTAATAAAATGCAAAAAACAATCTTAACCACCAGTAAACTCTGCAAAACATTTTCCAGCGGCGGTTTACAGCAACACGTTCTTAAGAACCTTGATTTAGAAATTTATGACGGCGACTTTACTGTTATCATGGGCCCCTCCGGCGCGGGCAAATCAACCCTGCTTTATGCCCTTTCGGGCATGGATAAGCCAACCCTTGGCGAGGTAAATTTTTCGGGTCAAGCAATCAGCGGGCTTTCAAATGACAAGCTGGCCATTTTCCGGCGTGATAATTGCGGCTTTGTCTTTCAGCAAATGTATCTGCTTGATAATATGAGCGTGCTTGACAATGTGCTTGCGTGCGGATTTTTGGTTACCAAGAATCGCAAAGATGTCATCATCAGGGCCAAAAAATTATTGCAGCAGCTGAATCTGGGCAAATCCGATTGGGGGAAATTCCCGCTGCAAATTTCCGGCGGTGAAGCCCAGAGAGTGGGAATCGCCCGCGCCTTAATTAACAACCCCAAAATAATTTTCGCCGATGAGCCAACCGGGGCGCTCAATTCAACCTACGGCAAAGCTGTCCTGGATGCATTATCCAAAGTTAATGAAGAGGGGCAAAGCGTTGTGATGGTCACGCACGACTTGCATTCGGCACGGCGCGGAAACCGCATTCTTTATTTGCAGGACGGCGTTATCCGCGGCGAACTAAAGCTTTCCAAGTATGAAAGCGGCAATCAAGCCCGCCATACAAAGCTTAGTAACTTTTTAAGTGAAATGGGGTGGTAAAAATGAAAAATATTTTAATGCTAACCATTGCGGATATCCGCAAAAGTAAAAGCCAGTCGATTAGCTTAATCATATTCATTATCATTGCTGCAATGTTTATGAATGTCGGGCTTGTGCTTTTTACAGAAGCCGGCGCATTTTTTGACGAACGTGCCAAGGCAAATAATGCGGCTCATTTTACCGGGGTTTATCAGAGAGGGGCAGAAGCGATTGAACAAGGCTTAAGCTTCATGGAAAAATATCCGAAAGTAACTGATATTGAAAAATTGAATGCCCTTGGCGGCAATGGCGATTACGCGGGTTTTGTAATCTTAACTCCTTTTGACGAAGCCCAAAAAATGGATAACGTTTCATTGATTGGGGAAAGTTTAGCGTTAAACGGAGATGCCATCTATATCCCTTATTTCATGTTATTAACTGGTGATTTTTCCCTTGGCGATGAATTAATGCTAGGCCTGTCTGGCACAGAGCTTAGTTTTACAATTGCTGGCGCAACTGAGGAAATTATGTTTGGGGCGCAGATGAATACTGTTTACCGTTTTTACGTATCAGATGAAAAATTTAAAAGCCTTGATGAGCAATTCCCAAATAGCAGGCTGACCCTGCTTTCGGCACAGCTTGAAAGCATAGACGATAATGCCATTTTTAAAGCGGACTACGATAAAGCAGTTTCCAAAGAAGGAATTATTTTCGGTTTGCTGTATGACGATGCCAAATTAGCCCGGACAATGATTCCGTCAATCGCTGCAATAATAATAACGGTTTTTTCGCTGATTTTGCTTTTAGTCAGTTTAATTGTCATCCGCTTCCGCATTATCAACAGCATTGAAGAGGGCATGGCCAATATTGGGGCGTTAAAAGCGATCGGTTACCGGAGCATTCAAATCATTTCGGGGATAATGATGCAGTTCGGGTTATTTGCGCTGGCAGGGAGCTTAATTGGCATATCTTTATCGCAGGCCGTAATTCCCATTGTGAACACTTTAATCGAGCCTTTGTTTGCCCTTGTTTGGCAACCCGGTTTTAAAATTGGGCTCGCATTTTTGATATTAATATTTTTAGTCTTTGCTGTCTCATTAATCACATATATGACAGCCCGGAAAATAAACAAACTTGACCCGCTTGTTGCCCTACGCGGCGGAATCAAAACCCACAGCTTCAAAAGAAATCCCTTGCCGCTAGACAAGGCATTCGGCGGGTTAAATTACCTTTTTGCAATGAAACAGCTGCTCCGCAATAAAAAACAAGCATTCGCAATCAGCTTAATCGTTGCTGCCTTGTCAATGGCATCAGTTGTGGGTTTGGCGGTCAGCTACAATATGACTCATTACGAAGATTTTGTCGGGTCATTTTTTGGGGAAATGCCTGATTTCAGTTTTATGCTAAAAGATGAGGCAGATGGGGAAGCTTTTTTAGAAACACTAAAAAAGTACCCCGAAATTCGTAAGGCATATGGCTATCAACATTCGGAAATTTTAATAGATGATATCAGCATTGCGGCTAGCGTGGTGGAGGATGCGTCTTTGTTTGAGGGCAACTCGCTGGTAAGCGGCCGTTATCCCAAACATAACAATGAAATAGCCCTTGGCGCTTCCATTTTAAAAGCAACTGACAAAAAAGTCGGCGATACCGTGACAGCAAAGCTTGGAATGAATGAAAAGGAACTCCTGATTACCGGAATAGTGCAATTCATGAATCAAGGCGGTTTCAACGGAATCATATCCGGAGATGCCCTTGCGCAAATAAAACCAGATTTTGAATTTATCGGTTTTAACGCCTATATCCATGAAGATGTCGATTTAAAGGAATTTTTGGCCATGCTTCGGGAAAATGAGGGTGATATTTTTGACAGCATCATTGAAATGGAGGAGCAAATGAAAGCCATTTTCGACAGCATGACCGGGGTCTTTGAGATGGTTTCAATCGGAATCGTGATTGTGACTGTTTTCGTGGTAATCCTGACGCTTTATATGGTCATCAAAACGATGATTTTGCGTAATAAAAGAGAACTCGGCATTCAAAAAGCCGTTGGATTTACGACTTTGCAATTGATGAACCAAATCGCCCTAAACATGACCCCGATAATCTTAATCGGTGTTGTTATCGGCGCATTCGCTGGTTATTATGGGCTTAACCCGATTATGGTCGCGATGATAAGCGGCATGGGAATAGTCAAGTCCGAGCTTCCTGTCCCGCTTGGGCAGACCGTCTTGGTTTGCATTATCTTTGTTGCCATCGCTTATGCCGCAGCAATGATGATTGCATGGCGAATCCGGAAAATTTCTGCTTATTCATTGGTTAGTGAATAAAAATAGCGTCGCCTAGCGGCAACGCATTAAGCAATTCTCCTTAAATGGTAAAAGCTACTGCGTATTTATGAAGACTAAAAAGTGACTGCAACACTCCAAATGTGTTTGCAGTCACTTTGTCATGTAATTACTTTATTTTATTTTCTTAATAAAATCTTTAAGAATATCTTCCAAGTCAGGGCTGCCGATTTCCTGTAAATTGTAATCGACTTTTACGCTTGGCTTGTTGATTTTGACCACTCTTTTTAAATCAATCGGGGTGGCAATTAAGACCGTGTCACAATCCACTTTTTCAATCGTTTCAGCCAAATCTTTCATCTGCTGCTCACCGTAACCCATTGCCGGGAGCAGAGTGCCGATATTGGGATAATGTAAAAAGGTTTCCTTAAGCTTTCCATGAGCAAATGGCCGCGGGTCAATGAGTTCGGCTGCCCCAAAGCGGCGGGCCGCAACAACACCAGCCCCAATCTTCATTTCACCATGGGTTAAGGTCGGGCCGTCTTCAACAACTAAAACCCTTTTGCCCTTAATCAAGTCCGGGTTGTCCACCGTCAAAGTCGAAGCTGCGTCAACCACCGTGGCCTTGGGATTAACCTTTGCAATATTCCGGCGGACTGTTTGGATTCCTTCAAAATCCGCGCTGTCAATTTTGTTTATCACAACTACATCAGCCACGCGAAGGGAAACTTCACCGGGATAATATGCCAGCTCATGCCCCGGGCGGTGCGGGTCAACAACAGTTACCGTTAAATCAGGCACATAGAAAGAAAAATCGTTGTTTCCGCCATCCCACAAAATCACGTCACAGCCATTGGGGTCTTCTTCAGCAGCCCGAAGGATTGCTTCATAATCCACCCCGGCATAAATTACGTTGCCGCGGCTAACGTGCGGTTCGTACTCTTCCATCTCTTCAATTGTGCATTTATTTTTTGCTAAATCCTCGATGGCAGCAAAACGCTGGACTTTCTGCGCTTCAAGGTCGCCGTATGGCATTGGGTGGCGGACGGCAATTACCTTTAGGCCATGTGCCATCAAGATTTCAATAATCCGGCGTGAGGTCTGGCTTTTTCCGCAGCCAGTCCGCGTAGCGCAAACAGAAATAACTGGTTTTGTGCTTTTGATTTGGGTGTTCTTGTACCCCATCAGCATAAAATCCGCCCCGGCAGCGTTTACCTCTGCGCTTACGCCCATCACCGTTTCATATGGCACATCGCTGTACGCAAAAACGCATTCATCAACAGCAAACTCGCTGATCAGCCTTTTAAGCTCGCTTTGTTCAAAAATCGGAATCCCGTCAGGGTATAGGCTTCCAGCCAGGGAGGCCGGGTATTTTCTTCCGGCGATATCGGGAATCTGCGCCGCCGTAAAAGCAACGACCTGATAGGCTGTGTTATCCCGGTAAAATGTATTAAAGTTGTGAAAGTCACGCCCTGCTGCCCCGATAATGATAACTTTTCTTTTATCCATAAGATGTTTTCTCCTGTTCTGTTTCTGATTTACTGCCCCGGCAGTCCTTTTTACTATACGCTTCTTGTTTGTTTTTGTCAACTAACCTAAAAACCATATTCCGCGCCATCATATTGGATAAATACCCCTTTGTTGCCTATGGCTTCATACTCCGGCGGTGATTCTATTGTTTTGACGATATGTTCTGCCGATTCCTCTGGGGTCAGATTGGCTTTGGGCGGGGCAGGGCGTGTCTGGACCCAGCCGGGATGGATTGCCAGCACCCGGTAACCGTATTTTGGCGCTAAACGCCTTTGCAAGGTTACACACGCAAAATTTAGCGCAGCTTTTGCCATGCCGTAATCAAGCCCGTCATCACGCCAGCATTTGCCCATGCTTCCGGCTTCTGATGAAATGGAAGCTATCGTTGCTGCTTCGGCAAAATTCGTAAGGAACGCTTGCACCATGCGGATAAACCCAACGGCATTTACATCATAAGCATTCAGCATATTTTCGGTTGAGCAGCCGTCATCAATTGGTTTATTCCCTGCCGCGTCAGCCGCAGTGGCGTTACCGATTAAAATATCGATCTTACTGATTTTTGCGACATTCGCAGCAGCCGCCTTTACTGACTCAAGATTAGTCAAATCCATTGCCACCGGGATAAACATATCGCCCCATTTTTCTTTAAGTTCTTTAATATGCGGCTGGTCAATATTTCTTAAGCTGCCAAAAACTAAGTTTCCCTGTGCCAGGTAATTTCTGGCAAGCGCAACCCCAAGACCCATTTCGCGTGATAAACCTGTGATAAATACTGATTTCTTCATATATATGCTCCTTTCAAAAATCCCAAATTCATAATTCGGTTCTAATCCATATTCGTTCGAACCCTTGATTCGGTTTTACATCTGCTATTTTAAGTATACATAAAATTACATCGCCAATCAAGGACAGTTATTAGATATTTAGAAAAATTTCTAAATAGTTCTTGACAACCCGATTTAGATGGGTTTATAATGTATTTAGAAATATTTCTAAATACTTACAAGGATGGTGAACAGAATGAATTTTGCGGACACCTTTAAGGCACTTTCTGACCCGGTAAGGCGTGAAATCCTAATCATGCTGAAAAACGGAAGAATGTCAGCCGGGGACATTGGCAAGCATTTTGACATGACAGGAGCGACAATTTCCTATCATTTGTCACAGCTTAAAAAAGCCGGGCTTGTCTTTGAAGCGAAACACAAAAATTTTATTTATTACGAGCTGAACATATCGGTTTTTGAGGAAGCGATGTTGTGGCTGGCTCAATTTAAGGGAGGAAAATCCAATGAAACATGAAAAAATCAATAATACTGCAATGCTAATCTTATCATCAATCGTCTGCTTGCTTCCGCTAATCCTGTCCGCTCTGGTATACAGCGATTTGCCGGAGCAGATAGCAATCCAATGGAGCAGCACGGGGGAAGCGGTTAATTACGTTCCAAAAGCCGTTGCCGCCTTTGGCCTGCCGCTTGTTTTTACGGCGGCGAACCTTATTTCAAAAATCCGCCTTATGAACGACCCCAAGCGGGAGAGTGCTTCATCGGCAATGCGGAAAATATATATGTGGCTCATTCCGTCCATATCGCTCATTTTGATTCCGGTTGCCTTATTTATTGCCCTTGGCGTAAATATACCGATAACCGTTATCGCCCCGGTCATTATCGGCATCGCATTTATCCTGTTTGGCAATTATCTGCCGAAAAATAGGCAGAATTACGTGATTGGCGTAAAACTGCCATGGACGCTTAATAATGCGGATAACTGGAACAAAACCCACCGGATGGCAGGGTACTTATGGATATTGGGCGGCATTGCCCTTATTTCCGGTTCATTTTTTACCTATCAATCATCAGCATGGCTAATCATCTCCGCGATAGTGCTGGTTTCGGTCATTATTCTTCCTTTTATTTATTCTTTTCTTCTATATAAAATGAGTTGGGAAAAATAAGCATGAAAAAATAAAGAAAAACTCTTGACAGGCTAAAATGATTCAGCTATAATTTTCAAATAACAGATTCGCAGCACAGTTATATGGAAGAAAAAGTAGGAGAGAGGTATCATGAGTAATAAAAAGAAAGTTGTCATTATCGGCGGCGGAATCGCTGGGCTTTCGGCGGGCATTTATGCCCAAAGATGTGGATTTCAAGCGACGATACTAGAATCACATTTTATTCCTGGCGGCAATTGCACGTCATGGAAACGCGGCGGTTACCTGTTCGAGGGCGGAATGCACTGGCTGACTGGCTCAAACCCAAAAGAATCGCTTAACAAAATATGGCGGACCACTGGGGCGCTTAATGACAGCGTGAAAATCCACACCAACGAGCCCTTTATGGTCTATGACCATCATGGAATGATGATCCGGTCTTACCGTGACGTAGACCAGACCGAAAAACATTGGATTAGCCTATCCCCCGCTGACAAAAAAGAAATTAAGGCACTCTGTGCCAAAATCCGTAAGCTTAAGAACCTGTCAATGCCGATTAGCGATATAAAAGGCGTTAAGGTCACGAAAAAAGCCCGCCCGCCGCTATCACTTCTTTTTTCGGCTTTATCGGCAATCCGCGTAATTAAGGCCTGTGCCAAAATTTCACGGGAACAGTACGCCAACCGCTTTACGCACGAGGGGCTGCGGGAATTTATCCGCGCTTCAACCACCGACAAGAGCGGAATCTTGCCGCTTGTGTTCACAATGGGTACTCTTGCGCGGGGAGACGGCGGTTTCCCCGAAGGCGGATCTCTGCCGTTTGCAGAACGGATGGCTAAGACATTCACCAGCTTAGGCGGACTGCTGCTCCTAAGCACAAAAGCGGATAAAGTGATTGTCGAAAACAAAAAAGCCGTTGGCGTGATGGTGGGGGGCAAAAAAATGATCGCCGATGCTGTGATTATAGCCGCCGACACAATGCAGATTGACCATCTTTTTGATGTTATGCCGCGGGCAGACTGGCTTGACGAAATGCGGACCCAGTCACAGCCAACCATGTGTACATTAATTAGCCTTGGCATAAACGCTGATTTGAGCAACTACCCGCACGGTTATTATTTTAAGCCGCAAGAAACGGTAAAACTAAGCAATGAAACATATGAATACCTTAGCTTCAACAATTATGCCGCCGACCCGGTTTATTCCCCCAAAGGCAAAACTGCGCTGACAACTATCCTGGAGGGTGATACTTACGATTTTTGGAAAAAAGCCAAAGCAGAGGGGCGGTACAATGAAGAGAAGCGATTAATCGCCGACAAAATCATTAGTGCATTAACAGCAAAAATACCCGAAATCGCCGGAAAAGTGGAAGTCGTTGACGTTGCAACACCGCTTACATATGAGCGGTACTGTAACAACTGGAAAGGTTC
This sequence comes from Lachnospiraceae bacterium, assembly GCA_009777715.1. Lineage (GTDB taxonomy): Bacteria > Bacillota > Clostridia > Lachnospirales > Lachnospiraceae > UBA935. The sequence goes on along the minus strand of WRLH01000039.1, from coordinate 8,537 downwards.
GTGGATGACCGAAATGCGGCCAGACACGAGCATGAAATCTTATCCTGCTGTTATCAAAGGATTAGATGGCGTATACTTCGCCGGACACCGCATGATGCCTCCGGGCGGATTGCCTGTTGCGCTGATGAGCGGACGGACAGCGGTCCAGTATCTTTGCCGGGACACAAAAACTGTCTTTGTAAGTGAGGAATTGTGAAAAAAGTAATCGTAATTTCATTATCGGCAATCCTTGTGCTTTTGCTTGTGCTGGGGACAACCATCTGCCTTGTGTTCAGGAAAGAAATTGGCGTAATCAGCACAATTAAGCTGATTAACAACTACCCGCATCTCTACACAATGCAATATGACGGAGATTATGGGTTTGATGGCTTTCTCGAACAAGGGGGAGCAAGCTCAAATGACGAACTTGCTAAATACCTTACCGCGTATATTTCCAAGGGGTTATATAAACATACCGTGACGGAAAACAGCGGCGGTTGCAGCACGATTTCAGCAATGAATGAGAATAACGAACATATGTTCGGACGTAACTTTGATTGGGGCGACCTTGCGGTGATGATTGTGGAAACTGCGCCGCCGAACGGCTACCGCTCAATCTCAACCGTAAATCTATATTTTATCGGATATAACCCATACTACCTGCCGGATAGCTTCTTTAAGTCCGTCCTTGCACTCGGAGCGGCTTATGCCCCCCTTGACGGAATGAATGAAAAAGGCTTATGCGTTGCGGATTTGCTTATTGAGGACGCGGGCGAAACCCATCAGGACACAGGCAAGCCGGACATAACCACCACGACCGCAATACGCCTGCTCCTTGATTACGCCGCAACGGTTGATGAAGCAATTGCACTGCTTTCGCAGTATGATATGCACTCGGATATGGGTATCATGCACCACCTTGCCATCTCCGATACCACGGGCCGCTCCGTTGTCATTGAGTACATCGATAATGTCATGTTCGTTACGGACGCTCCGGTCGTCACAAACTTTTTTCTGACAGGGGGGGATTGGTTTGGTTTCGGCGGCGAGCTTTCAAAGCGGCGGTATGAAGTTTTGCTTGGCGCATACACCAGAAACGAAGGCATACTTAATGAGCAGGATATAAGGAACGTCTTGCAGGAAGTCCGTTCAACCAATGGCTTTGAGCCGGAATGGATAACCCAGTGGAGCATAGTTTATAACCAATCCACACGGACGGCCACTTATTACCTCAAAGAGGATTTTGAAAAGCAATATGATTTTGGCGTGAAATGACAATACTATGAAAAGGAGGCTTTTGATATGAGCACAATAAAATGGATTATCATGATTGTGGTATCAGTAGGGATTGGCACGTATGTCACTTTAAACATCTTAGGGAAAATAGACATGAACGATTGGCTGATAAGAGGTATTGGCTGCCTTATTACGGTGATAATGGCACTCATAATATACCGGATTTTTAGTAAAAAGGGAAAAGATTAAATAAAAATTAAAGGAAAATTATGGAAATTATAACTGAAATCGTAACTATGAAAATAGCGGACGGAATGGCAAAGGAAGAATTTATCCGCATTTTTAACGAACTTGAAAACAAGTTCCATTCAATACAACCCGGATTTGTTGATTCCGAGTTGTTGCACAACGAAAAAACCGATGAGTGGATTGTCATTCAGCATTGGGACAGCTTAGAAAATATGCAAGCCGCTTCAAAGCTGATGTTCAATAATCCTATCACGGAAACCTATGTAAAAACCATTGACCCGTCAAGTGTAAAAATGATCATCTTGCCGCAGTTAGGGGTTTGGGGTGCGAAAAACAAGTGAACATCAATAAAGAAATCGGGACAACCCGAAAAAGGAGCCGTAAAAAAGTTGTTCTATGGATTATTCTTGGGGTGATTGCCGTCTTTTGTATAATTACCGCTATCCAGTTTAACAACGAAATGAAAGCGGCATACAAAAGGCTGTCCGCTTACGATGTAAGAACTATAGATACCGAGTTTGGAACAATGTCTTATGTTGATGAGGGAAACGGCGAAGCGATTTTAATATCGCACGGGATTTTCGGCGGATACGACCAAGGCTATACAAGTTTGAGCCAACTGACGGGAAGCGGCTATCGGAGAATATCTGTTTCAAGGTTTGGGTATCCCGGCTCGGAATTGCCGGAAAACCCGTCCCCTGTAAATCAGGCACGAGTATTCCTGAAACTGCTGGACGACCTGCAAATTGACAAGGCATATATCTTGGCTACCTCCGCGGGAGGCGCGTCCGCGCTCCGGTTCATGCTTGAATATCCCGAAAGGGCAAAGGGGTTGATACTTCTGTCGTCCGGTGTGCCGGAGCAGCCGAGAAGCGCGGAAGAAATCAAGCAACTCGGAATGACGGGGCCGCCAAGTTTTATCGTGAATGATTTTCCCATGTGGTTTTCCATGAAATATTTCGGCTTTATCTTCAATTCCATGATGGGGTCGAAAGTAGACAGCAACACCCTGTACGAAACCATGCTCCCTGTGAACCCCCGCAGACAAGGCGTACACGCGGACACTGAGATTACAAACATTGACATGATGCTCCATTATGACGATTACTCTATTGAGAATATCACAGCACCCGTGTTGGTGATTCACGCGAAGGACGACCCGATGGCAAAGTTTGAAAGTATCGAGCTGCTGCTTTCACGGATTGACGCAGAAACCGCTATCTTTGAAACAGGCGGACACATGATTGCCGGACATGGCGGCGATGTGAACAAGGCAATAGAAGAATTTATCGACAATACAAGCGGACGTTAAAGCCTGTCGCTTATGGAAAAAGGAGTTTTATGCAATATGGAAAAATCAAAAACCGTTTTATCATCATTGGCCGCAATCACAGCGATTATATCCGCTTGCTTTGGTCTGTTTTATTCGTTTGGCGGAGAACAAAGAGCCGTCCAGAATATCTATGGGCAAATTGTGACATTGTACGGCGACGGTATTTATGCCAATGATTCACTTATGAAAGCGGGCACGAACAAAGGAACAGACATTGCAATCCTAATCACGGCGTTAGTTTTGATTTGCGTTATGATTTTTCTGAAAAGGAAACCATACGCCCCATTTTTGCGGTGCGGATTGCTCGCAATTATCCTATATGCGTCAACTTGCCTTGTCATGGGCGTTACCTTTAACAGACTGTTTTTGCTTTATCTTGTGCAATTCGGAAGCTCATTCTTTGCCTTTGCCATATCAATGGGCGATTTGCTAAGGGAAAAGTCATTTGGCAATAGCTTGTATGCTAAACGTTTGACAGGCACGGCATTGTTTATCATCATCACAGGCTGTTCCGCGCTGCAATGGTTGGCTTTTGTCTTGCCTGCGGTCATATCGGGAAAGCCGATGGAGATTATTGACATATACACGACAGAACCTACTTTTGTTATTGATTTAGCCATTATCTTGCCGATGGCGTTGTACTGCGGGATAATGCTTTTGAAGAAAAAAGCGGTCGCGTACCAAATTGCGCCAATTATTCTTACTTTACTGACAGGAGTTGCCCTATGCGTAATATTCCAGACAATGATGCACTTAAGTTTGGGAATCACTATTGAACTTGCAGAGCTGATAGGCTTGGTAATCTTGTTTGTCGTACTCGGAATCATTGCGCTATTCCTTAATATCAGGTTATTGGGGCATTTGAAAAGAGAGGGTAATCATGGGTAAGAAAGGTTTGAAGACTATGGCAGAGAATGACTTAATCGCCAACCTTGATAAACTGCACACAACCGCGCTGGGTGCTGAGAGAATCAGGAAAAATCTAAGCCTTGATACAGACGACCCTGCCAAGTGGTGCAAACTAAAAATTGCAACCGCAACGGACATAATCAGAAAGGGCAAGAATTGGTATGCAAGCGTTGATGGGTGCGTGATAACCGTCAATGCCGGTAATTTCTCAATTATTACAGCTCATAAAGGAGATCAATCGAAATGAAAATGTCGTTGTTTTTTATAGTAGCATACGTTTTATGTGTCAACATTGGAACTGCCATATCGGCACAATTTAAAATGCCATACTTAGGGCAAATAATTCTGCTTGTCGTGCTATGTGCGGTTTTGCTCTATTTATGCAAAAAACAAAATCTGCTTGCAAAAATCGGGTTCACCAAAATAGGCTTGAAGGACTTCAAAGAGAACTTATTCTACGCGCCGCTTATTATCATGGTGCTGATGAATGGGGTATTTTTCTTTGACACACCAAAATTAGCACATGACGTATTTACTATAGTCGCATTTATGGCTTTGGTTGCGTTTTTAGAAGAAGTGCTGTTTAGGGGGTTGCTCTTCAAAGCGATTGAGGAACGCAAAAGCACTAAAGCCGCCGTGATAATTTCGGGGTTGACATTTGGATTCGGACACATCGTAAATTTGCTAAATGGTTATACCGGAATTGCACAAATAATTCAAATCGTTCTTGCTGTTGTAATCGGTATTGTTTTGAGTCTGCTTTTCGTCCGCACGAAATCCATTGTGCCGGGGATTGTGTTTCATTTCTTTTTTAACCTTGCAAGCGTGCTTTCAATCGAGGTTGAACCTTTTTATGATTACATCAACGTGGGAATAATCTTGGTTATGGCATTTTTCTACTTGCTGTATTTTTACAAAACTTGGGGTAAATCCATTCAAGGTGGTGTGGGGTAATGAAAAACAAAAAACTTACAAATTGGTTCTGCTTATCCGGCATAATCGGGCTTGTGTTTTACGTACTCCACGATGTAGTCGGGGCAATGCACTACCCGGATTATAATTGGATGAGCCAAGCCGTCAGCGATTTGACCGCTACCACTGCGCCATCTTTTGTGATAGCAAGCGGGCTTTCCTCGATATATGGCATATTTAGCTGCTTGTGCTGTGCGATGGTTTGCGTTGTTGTGCAGGGTAAAGCCAACAGAGCTTTACGGCTTGGCGTTTACTTATTCACTACGATGAGTTTCATATCAGCCGTTGGCTACGCGCTTTTCCCTTTATCGGAAAGCGGCTACGCGGGGAGTTTTAGGGACATCATGCACCTTTATGTAGTGACTGCTTTGGTTGTTGTTTTGTCAATCGCTTCGCTTGTACTGATTGCTGTCGGCGGCTTCAAAAGCAAAGTGAATAAACCTTTGGCGGTAATATCGCTGATTTCTTTAGGGTTTATGTTTCTGGGCGTAATCGGCGTGAGTGTTGTCCCCGCTGATTATTTCGGAATCCCGGAGCGGTTTTCCGTGTATAGCGCAGTTGTTTTTACCGCTGTCTTGGGGGTCTACGGCTATTTGGAACGTGAGGGATATAACAATGATTGAACAGGCGCAAAAAACAAGCAAGCAAAACATCGTCGATATATTGATTATTGTTTTATCATTTGCTGTAGTTTACGGCATTGCTGGTATCGTGTACTCTATATTGCAATTAGATTTAGGAAAATCGCTTTTAGAACAAACAATCATGGGGGCTTGCGTCCAATTCGGAACAATGGGGCTTGGTATTTGTATCGTCTGCGCAATTCGTAAAGATACTTTTGCAAGTTTCGGATTAAATAGAGAAAAGCTTTTACTCACCATTTTACTATCGGCTCTCGCTTGTTTGCCGTCGCTGATTTTCCGCATATATCAGCAAGAAAGCCTTACTTATCTGCCATTTCAAGGTGTGCATTTTACAAGGCCGCTCCTTGATTCTGCTTTTCCTGTGAATGTAATCGGTTTGCTCATTATAGCAACGGCTTGGGGATTTTTTGAGGGTTTTTACTATGTTGTTCTATATGACCGCATAAATAAACTGCTTCCGGCAAAGAATGTCTTTCTTAATTGGGGAGCTATCATTTGCGGCATTTACTGCTTGTTAATCCATATCGTCGTTGGTCACACTTACGGTATTGAAGCTATTGGCGTTTTCGCGGTCATATACGGTATGTTACTGACTTATCGTTATACGGGCAACGCTTGGGGGTGCATACTAATATATTGCTTATATTGGAATGCAATCGCATAGCATAAGCGTACTCCCGTTCATCGGGGACGAAAACGTAAGCAATAGAATTTATTTTAGGTGCAGGAGGTTATTTTGCAATTGATTGAGAGAATAAACAAGTTCAGTCGAACGTATACCGTTTTATTTGTTTTCGTGTTCATCGTTATTTCTGTATCTGTATACAGCATATTCTATATTTTAACAGCCGACCCGACGCAACAAGTTATATTACCGGGGTTTGCGGCGGTATTCAGCGTGTGGCAAATTTTTATGTCCGCCGTAACTGTTTGGGTTATGAGTAAAACGAAAGTGTTCGATATAAATGATTTCAAGTTCAAAGGATTGGGAAGAGGGCTTTTATTAGCTTGGTTTTGTAATTTTCTTTCAATAGCTACTTTTGTAATGTTATTAATGCAACTGCCAGAAAACAGTTTAACAACACCGAATTTATTATATATTGCGGCATTAATTCTACATACATTATGTATTGCTATTTATGAAGAAACATTGATAAGAGGGTTTGCATTGAAACAACTTCTCAAAAAAATGGGTAGCACAAAAAAAGGCATAGTATCTGCCTGTTTTGTTTCTTCCGTATTTTTTGGAGTAGCACATATCACCAATTTAATAAAGGGTGATTCTCTAATGCAAGTTGTTCCTCAAATTTTTTCTACAACGGCGATGGGCTTGTTTTTTGCCGCACTTTTCCTCCGTACAAAAACACTTTGGGTTCCTATTTTGGTTCATATGTTGGTTAACTTATCGTCATATATTATTAATGCATTAGTGTCTTATGATGTGTTGGAGCAAATAGCACAATCCTCTACAAACATGGCGAGTAATATCGTAAATCGTATGTTGCTCACAGTAGTATTTTTAATTGCAGGATTGATTTTATTAAGAAAAATAAATCCTGATGAAAGTGCAAACGCGAATACTTAGATCAGCATAGAGTTCCAATAATAAGCATACTCCCGTCCGGCGGGAAAACGAAACTTAAGCAATGGAAATTATATACCATATCACTGAAAGGATTAAAATATGAAAAAAATATTAAAACGAACAGGAATTATCATGTTAAGCATACTTCTTATACTTACACTTGTGATTATCGCCCTGTTTTGGAACGAAATCCGCAGTTTGTCATCAATCAATCGAATTGACGATTACGGTATGTTTCAAATGACATATTACGGTGATTATGGATTTGACGATTTTCTTCTAACCGGAGCGGAGAGCGATGCCGATATTGAAACTTTTGTGACAAAGCGACTACTGAAAGGCTTGCCTATTAACCTCAACGTAACTGGCGCGGGTTGTACGGTGTTTATCACCCAAAATGAATACGGCGAGTATATTTTTGGCAGAAATTTTGACTTTTTCTATGCGCCGTCAATGCAGGTCGTCACCCGCCCAATAGACGGATATGCTTCTATATCAACCGTTAATTTATCGTTTGCGGGATATTCGGCTGATAATCTGCCGAGCGGAATAAATTTCAACAGCTTTCTTGCCCTTGCCGCGCCGTATCTTCCCTTTGACGGAATGAACGAGAAAGGGTTAGCCATTGCGCTTTTAGCCGTACCCGAAGCCGAGCCGCCGTTTGACGAAAGCAAAGTAACGCTGAACACAACCACCGCGATAAGGTTAGTCTTAGACAAGGCTGCGACAGTTGACGAAGCGGTTGACCTTTTAAGGCAGTATAACATCTATTTTTCCGGTGAAATTGATTGTCACTTTTTAATCGCCGATGCAAGCGGTGACTCTGTTTTAGCCGAATACTATGACGGCAATTTACAAGTTGTGACAACGAGCGAAAACTATCAGATTGCTTCAAACTTCATCGCCTATAATGATTTGAACATCGGCGAGGGGTTTAGTGAGTTTGAGCGATACGACACAGTTAAATCGGCAATCATCAATAGCAACGGCGTTTTGAGCGAAACGCAAGCCACCGCCCTACTCGCGGAAGTCGGCGGTTGGCACGAAGGCGAGGATAAGCTTCAATGGTCTGTGGTTTATAATTTGTCGAGTTTGAATGGCGTCATTTTCGCTAATCGAAATACCGATAATTTGCTTGAATTTGAGTTGAAACCTTAATTAGATAACAAGCGTTATTGTAGGAGCATGATTTTCGCAAGGTTGCGGATATTATTTATATATTATACAGGAGGCATGATATGAAAAAGCATAAATTAATATGGTTTTATATTTTTACATTAGTATTTACCGTGATTTTAGGGGGTATCGGCGGTACATTGCTTGACGAATCGAATTATTCACATTATGCCATTATGTTGACTATGACTCAATCTTCACCAACATTAGGGTTATTTTTAATTTGTGTGTTTAGTAAAAATTTTATTGCTTTCAAAGAAATAAAATGGTATATCGCACCTAAGAAGTTAATTTGGCTGTTATCGGCTACGATTATTCCTGCTATTTTAATAATTGGAAGTGCAGTTGCACTATCTATTAAAGGCACAGATTATGTTGTAAGTGCTTACAATTCGTTTATTGCTTTATCGGTTGTGATAATTGCAAGTGTTTTGGGAGCAACAGGTGAAGAAAT
>WRLH01000038.1 GCA_009777715.1 Lachnospiraceae bacterium | reverse complement strand
TCATCATCACAAGGCCGGGCATCCCCAACCATGAGCTTGCGGCGGCCAGCGTCAGCGGGTCTTTGGACGATTTTGTCATCCGGATTACGGAAAGCCAAGAAGCGGCTGATGCGGTTTATAGCGCATTAATCCGGCATTTTGGTGATATTGATAATATCCGCTATTTCCCGATGGATATATCCTTGTATGACGCTAGCGGCCTCCATAAGATTACCGACACAACCGGGCTTTCAATTACGATTACAATGCCGCTCCCGACCAGCCAAGTCGCATACCGCGGCGGCAACCGGGTTGCTTCGGCAGAGGGCGGAATCCTTGAGCATTTAAGCCCGCGTTTTTCATCGATTAACGATGTCCCGGTGGTGACCTTTACGACCACCCATTTTTCACCGTATGTGATTTATGCTGATTTGGATAACCTGCATTCCGGCATTATTGACGATACGCCCAAAACCGGGGACGGCATCCACCCGAAGTGGTTTCTCGTCATTGGTTTAGCCAGCATGGCTTTGATATTATTTTTAAAGAAAGAAAAAATGCCGGAGCTTAAGGCGACTTAAAATGTCTTTAGTTCTCATTAAGCATCCGCCCGACATTTAATAGGCCATGCCCCTGTTTGTTAAAGGGCTGTTTTAAATCAACCGCGCTGTTTAATAATTTTCTCTTCGCTTGTTCATTATTATAGTAGGGATATTTTTGCAAAAGCAGCGCCAAGGCCCCGGAAACAATGGGGGTGGACATGGAAGTGCCGCTTTTGGCGACATAAGCGTTGATGAATTTGCTAGCACGCTGTTTTATATTGAGATTACATGAAATAATGTCTGTGCCGGGGGCAACAATGTCCGGTTTTTTGGCGGCAATTGGGCTTGGCCCGCGTCCGGAATAATGCTCACATAGGTATTTGCGGTTGCCAAAATACCCGGCTTCATTGCAGCCGACCGTCACTACTTTTTGAAGAGCCCCAAGCGGTGAGAGGGTCATCAGATCCGGCCCGGTATTTCCGGCGGCGCAGACAACTAACAGCCCTTCGCACCAAGCCTCGTCAACTACCCTTAGCAAGCGGTGCATTCTTTCTTTGCTCGTCTCATCGGACATTCCGATTGAAATATTCAAAATCCGGATATTATAACGCGCCTTATTTTCCAAGACCCATTCGATTCCGTTAATCATTTCTTCAATATTGCCGTCACCTTGGTGGTTTAGCACTTTGCCGATTATTAAGCGGCTGTTTGGGGACATTCCCTTGTTTTTGCCGTTTGAAGCAAAACCGCTTCCGGCAATGCACCCGGCGACATGAGTACCGTGGCCCGAATCGTCATAATTGGGATAACGGCCATGCAAAAAATCGCGGAAAGCAAGAATGCGTCCGTCAAAATCAGGGTGATAACCAATTCCGGTATCAAGCACGGCAACCGCGACCCCTGCTCCGTTTAAGGAGTTCATCAAGCGGTCGGTCAGGCCAACTTGTTTTCTGACTCGATACATAAAAATCACGCATTACGGTAAGTTTTATATAAGTTATGCAGGGATTAAGAAAGCGTTAGATGTGTTGAGGTAAAGAGTTGCAGAAAAAACCGCGTATAAGAGAGTGCGATTCAAAAGACCGACCCTTGAGGAACGCCGTTACTTAATTCGCGTATTGTGCGAATTTATGTAACGCAGCGTTTCTCTCGGAGCGAAAGCGCGTCGGACGTTGAATCGGCAGCTCTCGTATAAGCGGTTTACGTAAGCGGCAATAAATTTCTCATACGTTTGAATCGCACTCTCGTTTTCGCGGCTTACGTTGCGGCAAAAGGGGCGAAAGCATATTTTACGTAAGTGGCAATAAATTTCTCAAGGGTCATACGTTTGAATCGCACTCTCGTTTTCGCGGCTTACGTAGCGGCAAAAGGGGCGAAAGCATAGTTTACGTAAGCGGAGCAAAAAACTGGTGTAAATAAACACGACATTTTTTGAAAAACCCCTTATTTTTTACACGACTTTGTGTTATAATGAGAACATGAGCGAAAGGAGCTTGATTCATGTATCGGAAAATAACACGATTTTTAGAAGAATGGAAGGATAGTCTTTATCGGAAACCACTTATTGTCAAAGGCGCAAGACAGGTGGGCAAAACTTACTCAATCCTGGAATTTGGCCGCCTCAATTATGAAAATGTGGCATATTTTAACTTTGAACAAAATAAAAAACTAAAAGATACTTTTGATGAGGATATCAGCCCAAGCTATCTTATCCCATTGCTTTCCCATATTTCGGGACAGGTCATCGTAAAAGGAAAAACATTAATTGTCTTTGATGAAGTGCAGGTTTGCGAACGCGCATTAACTTCTCTTAAATATTTTTGCGAGGAAGCTAACGAATATCATATTATTGTTGCGGGCAGTCTGTTAGGGGTAGCGGTCAACCGCGAGGAATTTTCTTTCCCGGTTGGAAAAGTAGACTTAAAAACGATGTACCCAATGGATATTGAAGAATTTTTATTTGCGCTGGGGCAGGAGGATTTAGCGGAAAAAATCAAAGAATGCTTTGCTAAAGATTCCCCAATGCCGTCTGCCCTCCATGATGCTGCGATTAAATATTACCGCCAATATCTTGTTGTGGGCGGAATGCCGGAATGCGTAATGCAGTTTGCCTTAACTGGGGATTACATTCTTATCCGCAATATCCAATCCACAATACTGGAGAATAATCTTGATGATATGAGCAAATACAACAGCCAAAATGAAATAAAGAAAACCCGGCTTACCTACAACAATATTACTGTCCAGCTGTCCAAAAAGAATACCCGTTTCCAATATAAGCTGATTAAAAAGGGCGGAAGAGCGGCGGACTTTGAGAATGCTATTGAATGGCTAAGCCTGTCGGGAATTATTTCACAGGTTTATCGGGTCATATTGCCGCGCAAGCCGCTTGATGACAACAAAGACATCGACGCTTTCAAAATATATGTCTCCGATTTGGGGCTGCTTTGTGCGAAAAAAGAATTGATGGCAGAAGATATTCTTTATATGTCTGATGAGCTTTTATATTTTAAGGGCGGAATGGCTGAGAATTACGTTAATATTCATTTAAGGATTAATGGTTATACGACTTATTATTGGGAATCCGAACGCGGCGCAGAAATTGATTTTATCATTCAGCGCGAGGGGGCGATTGTCCCTATTGAAGTAAAGAGCGCGGATAATACGCAAGCAAAAAGCTTAAAAGTATATACCCAAAACTATAAGCCCCAATATGCAATCAAGCTGTCCACGAAGAATTTCGGTTTTGATGACGGCAAAAAAATTGTGCCGCTTTATGCGGTTTTCTGCATTTAATGGGTTAAACTTACGTAAGTATGGCTTACTACGTAAGTCAGAAAATAATCTCTACGTTGCTGTGCCCTAATGAGTGTAAAATACAAGTGTTCATTTGGGTAGAAGGCGGGCAAGGCAACTGCGAGAAACATTTTCTTCCTTACTTACGTTACTGCTTCAAAATTTAAGAAGTTAAGTAAGCCATGCTTACGCAGTAAGGTTGACATGGAAGCATTAGTTGTATAGAATATAGCTGATGGTTAATTCTACATAAAAACACGCAACTTTGAGCCTAACGGCCCAAAGTTTCACGCTTTGGAAAGGCATGGAGATTCAAATGGACAAAATTAAGATGACTACCCCCCTGGTTGAGATGGACGGCGATGAAATGACGCGGATTTTGTGGCAGATGATTAAAGATGAGTTGCTGCTGCCTTTTATAGAGCTAAAAACAGAGTATTATGACCTTGGCCTTATTTTTCGTAACGAAACCAATGATAAGGTTACCCTTGATTCAGCCGAAGCTACGCTCAAATACGGGGTTGCGGTGAAATGCGCCACCATCACCCCTAATGCGGAGCGGATGGGCGAATATGATTTAAAAGAAATGTGGAAAAGCCCTAATGCGACAATCCGGGCAAAGCTTGACGGCACGGTATTCCGCGCGCCAATCACCGTAAAAGGGATTGAGCCGATGGTGAAGTGCTGGCGTGGCCCGGTAACGATTGCCCGCCATGCTTACGGCGACATCTACAAAAATGCCGAGCTTAAGGCTTATGGGCCGGGCAAGGCTTATCTGGTTTTTGAAGCCGAAGACGGGACCGAAACACGCTCGCTTATCCATGAATTTGATGGGCCGGGGATTTTGCAAGGCGTCCATAATACCGAAAAATCAATCACGAGCTTTGCCAAAGCTTGCTTTAATTATGCCCTTGATACGAAGCAGGATTTGTGGTTTGCGACCAAAGACACTATTTCCAAAACATATGACCATACTTTTAAAGATATTTTCCAAGAAATTTTTGATAACGAATATGCGGAAAAATTTAACTGTGCCGGAATCAGCTATTTTTATACCTTGATTGATGATGCAGTGGCCAGGGTCATGCGTGATAAGGGCGGATTTATCTGGGCTTGCAAAAATTATGACGGTGATGTAATGTCCGATATGGTATCGTCAGCCTTTGGTTCGCTGGCGATGATGACATCAGTTTTGGTTTCCCCGGCCGGGGTTTATGAATACGAAGCTGCCCATGGCACAGTCCAGCGGCATTATTACCAGCATTTAAAGGGACTTTCGACATCAACCAATTCCGTCGCCACCATTTTTGCATGGACCGGGGCATTAAGGAAACGCGGTGAGCTTGACAAGTTGACTGACCTAGTCAATTTCGCTGACAGCTTGGAAGCCGCAACGCTTAAGACGATTGAAAGCGGAAAGATGACAAAGGATTTGGCCTTGATTACGACCTTAGAGGACGTATCGACCCTTAACAGCCGCGACTTTATCCTGGCTATCCGCGATCAATTATTGCTAGAGCTGTAAATCCGCGAGAATGAGAGTGCGGAGTGCGATTTCTATAGTACTAAATCGCGAGAGCGAGAGTGCGATTCACATTGCCCTATAGTACTTAATCGCGAAAGCGAGAGTGCGATTCAAATGACCGACCCTTGAGAAATGTCGTTACTTAATTTGCGTACTTTGCAAATTTACGTAACGCAACATTTCTCTCGGAGCGAAAGCGTGTCGGACATTGAATCGACAGCTCTCGCTAACGCGGAGAGATTGCGGAGCAAGTCCGCAATGACGTTTTATCCGCAATGACGTTTTATCCGCAATGACGTTTTATCCGCAATGACGTTTTATCCGCAATGACGTTTATGTCCGCAATGACGTTTTATCCGCAATGACGTTTATGCCCGCAATGACATTTTGCCCGCAATGACATTTTACCCACGCCACATTTTTTTATACCACCCCCCATGGTCGGTTGCAAAATTTTTTATTTGGAGTATAATATAAATTAGTGGTCAAGATTTAAGTAAAGAATTCAATGACATAATATTCAAAGCCGGAATATTTATGTACGGAAGGTCTTTTAGTAATGTTTAAGCCAAAGCACTATCTCAATATAAGATTTATTGCCTTTTCCTGCCTTATGCTTTTCATAGTATATTCAATTTCAATTATAGTATATATATTTGCCGTCCGGCAGATAAACCTGACCTATGTCCGCCAGCAACTAGTGGTTTCCGGCGAAACAATCAAACTAAATGTCGCCCAGGTAATTGCCAGCGAACTATCACTAGTGACAAACATGGCATCCTCGCCGATTATCCAAAGATATATGCTTGATCCTTATGACCCGGAACTGCGCGAATTTGCCCATGCCGAGTTTGAGATGTTTGAAACCCATATGAAAACCGGGATCGCTTTCTGGATCAGCGATATAGAAAAGTATTTTTATTTTACTGATATCACGCCCTATTTTGTTGATGCCGACGCACCGGAAAATTATTGGTACAACCTGACCTTATACGAAACACAAGACTACAACTTTAACATCAACTATAACGCCGAGCTTGATATGATTAACCTTTGGGTAAACGCGCCTGTTTTTGCCGAGATAGACGGTCGAAAAACCCCGATTGGAATGTTAGGGACGGCCATTAACTTATCAGAAATAGTCGAAATAATCGAACACGCACACCGGGAACGGAGCCGCTATATTACTGCTTATTTCTTCAATCAGTTCCTTGAGATTACCCATGCCGCGGACATAGACCTCATCCATGACAAAGTAAATATCATCGACCACTTAGGTGATGCCGGGCAGATTGCGGTTGATACGGCGGCTTCAATTGTTGACGGCGCAGGGATAAACTATATCTATGGCGACCATATGTACCGGGTCGGGATTATCCCGGCCATAAAAGACTGGAATATTGTCATGAGTTACCCCATGCCGGGGCTGCTTGCGCTTAACCAAGAAATAAATTACGTCTTCTTTGGAATGCTGGCGCTCATTGCGGTCTTATTCATCTTTATGAATATTATTGTCAGCCGTTCGGAAAGCGCAACGAGACGGCAGAACATCAGGCTTTCTGAAGCAAATAAAAAGGCCGAAAAAGCTTCCAAAGCCAAAAGCAATTTCCTTGCCACCATGTCCCATGAAATCCGCACCCCCCTTAATGCGATTATCGGCATCGCCCAAGTCAAGCTGCAAGAAGAGGATATCCCGGAAGAGTATGCGGAAGCGTTTGAGAAAACATATAGTTCAGGCAACAACCTGTTAGGCATTATCAATGATATTCTTGATATGTCCAAAATCGAAACTGGCAAAATGGAGCTTTCTTTGGCAGAATATGACGTTCCTAGCCTTATCCAGGATTCCGTTCAGGTAAACCTTTTCCGGATCGGCCAAAAACCAATCGAAATAATTGTTGAAGCAAATGAAAACTTACCGTCAAAGCTTATCGGCGATGAGCTTCGCCTAAAACAGATCCTTAGCAATGTTTTATCAAATGCGTTCAAATACACAAAAGAGGGCTATGTAAAACTGTCAGTCAATTACAAATTTGAGCAAGGCTTATCTTTTGTCATTGAAGATACCGGGCAAGGGATCAAACCCGAAGACAAAAAGAAGCTGTTTATGGAATATGCCCGTTTTAATACTGACCACAACCATTATATAGAAGGAACTGGCCTTGGCCTTAACATCACCAAAAGCATTGTTGAGCTGATGGGCGGAAAGATTAGTGCTGAAAGTGAGTACGGCAAAGGGACGACATTTACGATTAAGGTTAAACAGCAAACAGTAGAATGCCCGCCGATCGGAAGTAAAACGGCCGAAAAGCTTAGCACCCTTTCTTATATATCAGAGAAAAAAGATTTCAAAAACATGGTCAGGCATAAAATGCCTTATGGCAAAGTACTGGTTGTTGATGACGTTGACACGAACCTATATGTCGCGGAAGCGATTTTATTATCATACAAGCTAAAAATCAAAACGGCCAAAAGCGGTTTTGAAGCCTTGGATATCGTTAAAGAAATTGATGATTTTGATATTATTTTCATGGACCATATGATGCCGGACATGGATGGAATCGAAACGACGCGCCATCTGCGCGAAAGAGGCTATAAAGGGGTGATTGTGGCGTTAACCGCCAACGCCTTGGTCGGAAGCGCAGATATGTTCCTTAATAACGGCTTTAATGATTTTATTTCAAAACCGATTAATATCAAAGCGATGAACGTCATCCTTAATAAATATGTCCGCGCCAAATATCCCGAAGAAGCAAAAGAAGCTGAAAAAGCGGAAAAGGGCAAGGCTTCAAAGAACGAAAACGCCGATGAAAAAGCGATTGCCGACCCATTATTAATCGAGAAGCTTAACAAAATTTTCCGCGAAGACGCGATTAAAGCAAGAAAAACTTTACAAGATTCATTCAAAGACGAAAACTTCCCGCTCTTTACCACGACTGTCCATGCGATGAAATCAGCGTTGGCAAATATTGGCAAAACCGAAGCTTCAAACCTGGCCAGCGAATTGGAAGAAGCCGGGCGGAATTTAGAAACCCAGTTTATCAATGAAAACCTTGTTAAGCTGATTAAAGAGCTTGACGGTTTAATCAACGAATTTGCCCCGGAAGCAGAGCTTGATGATGAATTAATCGTTGAAGATAAAGCATATCTAAAGGCGGAATTAATAATAATTAAAAATGCCTTGGATGATTATGATGACAAACTCGTCATTGATTCGATTAACCGCCTGAATGAAAAACGCTGGAAGAGTCCCACGGCTTCGAAACTTAAGGAAATCCATGATGCAGTTTATTTTGACAGCGATTTTGAAAAGGCGGCCTTAATCATTGATGAACTTGAGCAGTAAGCATTTCCCATTCATCATACAAGGCATTTAGCTCACCTCCTGTATTTTCTTTTATCGCTTCTAAGCGCATTAACTCATCGGCGTTGGTCACAACACCGGGTAGGAGCATTTCATTATCAATGTCCTTAAGCTTCGTTTCCAAAGCCGCTATTTTTTCTTCACACCGCTTTATTTGGCTTTCGTGCTTCCTTTCGGCGGATTGTTTTTCTTTGCGGCTTAGGTAATTTTCTTTGGCCGCGGAAGTGGTATCTTTAGGCTTATCGCTGATGGGTTGCTCCCCAAGCGCCTCTTTTGCATCTTTTTTTTCCAGAAAATAATCATAAATGCCGCCGCCACTTCCATAACCGGGGTAATCAACGAACCGCCCGTTGGCAAGATGAAGAATCCGGGTTGCGGTCTGGTTAATAAAATAACGGTCGTGTGAAACATAGAGAATCGTGCCGGAATAGCATTTTAGGGCATTTTCCAAAACTTCTTTTGAGATGATGTCAAGATGGTTGGTCGGCTCATCAAGCAAAAGAAAATTGGCCTGTGACAGCATGAGCTTGGCCAAGCTTAAGCGTCCGCGTTCACCGCCGCTTAGGTCCTTAATCTGTTTAAAAACATCATCGCCAAGAAAGAGAAAAGCCGCCAGCATATTGCGGATTTGGGTATCGCTTAATTCAGGATAAGCGTCAGAGATTTCCATCATCAGCGTTTTTTCTTCATCAAGCAAAAGCTGTTCTTGGTCATAATAGGCAAGGTTTACATTCGTGCCTAGCTTTAATTGGCCGGAATCAGCAGGAAGGCTTTGATTAAGGATTTTTAATAAGGTTGTTTTCCCTGTGCCATTGTCGCCCAGAATCGCAACGTGTTCACCGCGCCGGATATTAAAATCAACATCTTTAAATAAAAGATGGCTGCCAAAGGACTTTGCAAGCAAGCTTACTAAAAGGACATCATTTCCGCTGGTAACCGCTGGCTTAATGGCAAAGCGGATTTCATTAAGCTCATCAATAGGTTTAGCGTTTAACTCGATTTTGGCCAGCTGCTTTTCCCTTGATTTTGCCCGCTTAATATGTTTTTCCCGGTTAAACTGCCTTAATTTCGCAATCACCGCTTCCTGCCTTTTTACTTCTTGCTGCTGATTAAGGTAAGCCTTCATTTCATCGGCTTTTAGCTTTTGCTTTTGCGCCGCATAGGCCGTATAATTGCCCCGGAACAATAAAGCCTTATGGCTGCTGATTTCGATTGTTTTTTCGACAATCCGGTCAAGAAAATAGCGGTCATGGGAAACAATTAAAACCGCGCCTTGATAGTTTTTAAGGTAAGCCTCAAGCCAGTTAATTGAAGCAAGGTCTAAGTGGTTTGTCGGTTCATCTAAGAGGATTAAATCCGGCTTATTAAGAAGCAGCTTCCCTAAGGCAACCCTGGTTTTTTGGCCGCCGGATAAGATATTAATCGGCTTTTTAAAATCCTGCTCATCAAAACCAAGCCCCTTAAGGATGCCTGTTACTTCGCTCCGGTAAGCATATCCGCCCGCAAACTCAAAGTCGTGGTTAAGGCGGGCATAGGTTTCTAGCAGCTGCTCAAGCTCCTTTCCGTGGGCTTTATTCATCAAAAGCTCGGTCGAGCGGATTTTTAGTTCCAAATCGATTAAGTTTGTTTTGACCGAAAACAGTTCATCAATGATTGGCCTGTCACCGCTAAGGGCGTGGTTTTGCTTTAGGTAATCGAAGGTTTTTTCTTTGGCTAAGACTGCTTGTCCGTGATCGGGCTGGATTTCCCCGGCGATAATCCTTAAGAGGGTCGTTTTGCCGGCCCCGTTTATGCCGACAACCGCTGCTTTGTCGTTATCTTCGATATTAAACGAGACGTTTTCTAAGATCGTTTTCTCGCTAAAGGCTTTGCTTATGTTTTGGCAGGATAATAGCATACCATTATTGTAAAGCAACTCTTCTTGACTGGCAAGCATTAAAAAGATATACTTAGATAAGGAATTAAAATAAAAAGCAAAGGGATGCAAGGTGGAAATGTGAAAATGTGCTGCTTAGAAAAAAAAGAGTTTGATTTTTCATTAATGGACCAGGCCTTGGCAAAATACCGCGCCGAAAATGACGGCAATTTGATCAGTATCTTGCAAATGGCGCAAGAAAAATACGGCTATCTGTCAAATGAATTATTTGTCTATATCGCCAAGAAAACAGGGATAAAAATTGCCAAAATCATTGGCGTTGCCACTTTTTATACCCAGTTTCGCATGAATCCGGTCGGGAAAAATTTGATTTTGCTTTGCCAAGGGACGGCTTGCCATGTTAATGGGTCGGGCGCGATTGAGGAAGCAATCAGGGATGAAATAGGAGTCAGCGAGGGCGAAATCACCCCGGACGGCTTATTTACATACAATAATGTTGCGTGCCTTGGCTGCTGCTCCTTAGCCCCGGTGATGATGATAAACGATGAAACCTATGGGACGCTTACGCCTGCGCTGGCGAAGGAGATTATTAGGGATATCAGGGAGATTGCGGCTCGTGGGCCGCAATGACGAGGCTCGTGTCATTGCGGGCTTGACCCGCAATCCCAAGGCGAATGTAAACCTTTGTCATTGCGGGCTTGACCCGCAATCCCATGAATAAATAGAAAAGAATAAGGAATGGATTACAAAATGAAAATCATAATCGGCAAAGGAAGCTGCGGCATTGCCGCCGGAGCAAACAAAATCTCCGACAGCTTCCGCGAAAAAACAGCATTGCTTGGGCTTGATGTCGAAATAGCAACCACCGGATGTATCGGAATGTGCTATTTAGAACCAATCGTTGAAGTTGTAGTGGGCAATGCCAAAAAAACCTATGTCAAAGTTGATGAAAAAGCAGTCGATGAAATCCTAAAAAGCATTAGCGCAAGCACCAGCACTGGCGAAAGCGACAGCACTAGCACCAGCACTAGCACCAGCGACAGCACTTGCGAAAGCACTAGCACCAGCACCAGCGGAAAGAAAAATCTAGCTGATGACTATCTGCTTCCTTTAGAAGACGAAGAAGTCCAGAAACGGCAGACCAAAGTTGCCCTCAAAAACTGCGGCCTCATTAATCCGGAAAACATCGATGAATATATTATGAGCGGCGGCTATGAAGCCCTCAAAAAATGCCTGGCGATGAGCCCGGAAGAAGTCATTGCCGAAGTAAAAGCGGCCGGACTCCTAGGACGCGGCGGGGCTGGCTTTCCGACATGGTTCAAATGGCAGGCGGCCCGCGATTCAGAGGGCAAACTAAAATACATAATCTGCAACGCCGATGAGGGCGATCCGGGGGCATTTATGGACCGGGCGATTATTGAGGGCGACCCCCATTGCTTGATTGAGGGCATGATTATCTGTGCTTATGCGATTGCTTATCCGAATGCTTTGGCCGAAGGGGCGGTTTATGTCCGGGCTGAATATCCGCTGGCAATCAAAAGGCTTGAAATAGCGATTAAAGACGCAAGGGAACGGGGATTCCTTGGCAAGAACCTGCTGGGCTCTTCATTTAGCTTTGACCTCAAAATAAAAGCCGGAGCGGGCGCGTTTGTCTGCGGTGAAGAAACTGCCTTAATTGCTTCATTAGAGGGCGAGCGCGGAATGCCAAGGCTAAAGCCGCCGTTTCCTGCCCAGAGCGGATTTCATGGCAAGCCGTCAAACATCAATAACGTTGAGACCTATGCCAATATTCCGTGGATTTTGCAAAACGGAAGCGCGAATTTTGCTTTAATGGGAACAGACGGAAGCAAAGGGACAAAGGTTTTTGCCCTGACCGGGAAGATTAACAAAGGCGGCCTGGTCGAAATCCCAATGGGTTCAACGATCCGCGAAGTCATCTACGACATCGGCGGCGGGATCAAGAATGATAAAAGCTTTAAGGCGGTCCAAATGGGCGGCCCGTCCGGCGGCTGCATTCCGGCGGAGAAATTAGACACCGTCATCGATTACAAATCAATTTCCGAAACCGGGGCAATCATGGGTTCGGGCGGTATGGTCGTCATGGACGAAAATACCTGCATGGTGGGCATGGCGCGGTTTTTCCTTGATTTTACCTGTAAAGAATCGTGCGGAAAATGTACCCATTGCCGGATCGGGACGAAACGGATGCTAGAAATCTTAGATCGTTTGATTGGCGGTGAGGGAAACACAGGCGACATCGAGCTGTTAGAAGAACTGTCAAACAACAT
Source organism: Lachnospiraceae bacterium (assembly GCA_009777715.1). Classification (GTDB taxonomy): domain Bacteria; phylum Bacillota; class Clostridia; order Lachnospirales; family Lachnospiraceae; genus UBA935. The sequence goes on along the minus strand of WRLH01000038.1, from coordinate 14,046 downwards.
CAAAGCCGGGGCATTGTGCGGATTGGGGCAGACTGCTCCGAACCCGGTGTTAACGACAATCCGTTATTTCCGGAGTGAATACGAAGACCATCTAAAGGGGAAATGTAAGGCGATGCAATGTAAGGCGATGATAGCATGGAAGATTGTCGAAAATAAATGTGTCGGCTGTTCATTATGCAGCCGTAAATGCCCGGCCGGGGCAATCAGCGGCGAGATAAAAAAACCTTACTCAATTGATCAAAATAAATGCACAAAATGTGACGTTTGCCGTAATTTATGCAAATTTGACGCCATCATTATTGAGTAAGGAAGTAAAGATAACAGGAGATTACCATGAACCTAAACATAAAAATAAACGGAAAAGAAATCATAGCCTGCACTGGCCAGACGATTTTGAAGGCCGCCTTGGAAAACGGCATTGAAATTCCCTCATTATGCCATGATGAGCGGGTCAAAGAATACGGCGCGTGTGGGATTTGTGTGGTTGAAAGCGAAAATAACCCCCGGCTTTTACGGGCTTGTGCCACCAAATTAAGTGAGGGAATGAGCATTCTGACTGATACGCCAAAAGTCCTTGAAGCAAGGAGTTTTGCGCTTGAGCTGTTGCTTTCCGACCATCAGGGTGATTGCCGTCCGCCCTGTATGCTTAAATGCCCCGGCCAAACAGACTGCCAAGGTTATGTCGGTTTGATTGCGAACGGAAAATTAAAAGAAGCAAGTGTGTTAATAAAGGATGTGATTCCGCTTCCGGCCTCAATCGGGCGGATTTGTCCCCATCCTTGTGAAGATGCTTGCCGCCGTGAACTGGTTGAAGAACCAATTAGCATTGCCGCCTTGAAATCAGTCGCCGGAGATTTTGACTTGGCAAATGGAACAGCATATATCCCCCCGATTGCCCATGAGACCGGGAAAACAGTCGCGGTAATTGGCGGCGGGCCGGGCGGGCTTTCGGCAGCCTACCAGCTAAGGCGGCTTGGGCATGAGGTAACGGTTTTTGACGCCATGCCAAAAATGGGCGGAATGCTCCGTTATGGAATCCCCGAATACCGGCTTCCCAAGGCTTTGCTTGACCAAGAAATTGACCTTTTTCCGGCCATGGGCATTACTCTTATCAATGATATCCGCATTGGCAAGGACAAAACCCTTGATGAACTAAGGGAAGCTTATGACGCAGTCATTGTCGCGATTGGAGCGTGGCAAAGCACGGGCATTTCATGCCCTGGTGACGATTTAAGCGGCGTGGTCGGCGGAATCGACTTTCTCCGTAGTTTAACGCTAAACGATGAAGCAAGGCTTTTAGCCTCCGGCAAGAAAGTGGCTGTTGTTGGCGGCGGAAATACCGCCATGGACGCTTGCCGGACGGCAAAACGCCTAGGGGCTTCCGAAGTATACATTATTTATCGGCGGACACGTGCCGAAATGCCAGCCGAAGAAATCGAAATAAAAGAAGCTGAGGAAGAGGGCATTATTTTTAAATACCTGACCAATCCGCTGGAAATAATTGGCAATGACAGCGGAAGCGTAAAAAGCGTACGTTTACAGTTAATGGAGCTTGGCGAACCAGACCAGAGCGGCCGCCGTTCACCAGCCCCGATTGAGGGTGCTTGTGAAGAGCTTTCCGTTGACACGGTGATAATGGCAATCGGGCAAGGCAATGACAATGCTGGTTTTGAAGCCTTGGAGCTTAGCCGCTGGAAGACGATTATTGCCGATGAGAAAACATTTAAGACCAACCTTGATAACGTTTTTGCGCTTGGGGACGCAACTAACAACGGCGCAAGCATCGCCATCGAAGCTATTGGCGAAGCCAAAAGAGCAAGTGTAGCAATAAATGAATACCTTATTAATGGGACGCTTCCGGAAATGGCTGATCCAATTTATGTAACTGATGAAAAAACGAGGGCAGATTTTGCTGAACAGCCCAAAATAGCCAGGGAGCAGATGGAACACGTTAGCCCGGAAGTCCGGATTAAGGATTTTAAAGTCATCACTGACGGGCTTAGCCTAGCGCAAGCCAAAAAAGAAGCGTCACGCTGCTTGGAATGCGGCTGTGCTGATATTTATGAATGCCGTCTGCTTGCTTACGCCAACCGTTATGGTGTTAACCAAACCAAATATTCCGGTCAGAAAAATAACTTGCCGCTTGATGATAGCAATGAGTATTTCGTCCGCAACATGAATAAATGTATTTTATGCGGACTGTGCGTCCGGGTCTGTGATGAAGCCATTGGCAGGACGGCGCTGGGGTTTGTCGGCCGCGGTTTTTCAACCAGCTTAGACCAAACCGAAACCGACTGCATTTCCTGCGGCCAATGTGTTTTGCTTTGCCCGACCGGGGCAATTACCGAACGGCTTTTAATCGATAAAGCAGTTCCTTTAGCAGAAAAAAATACCTTGTCAACCTGCGCATTTTGCAGCGTCGGCTGTCAAGTTAACCTAACTAGCGCGGCCGGAATGGTGCTTCGCAGCTTGCCGCAGACTAACGTCAATAAAAAAGGCGATTTGGAGGGCCGCTACCCCTTTAATGCGCCCGGCAATGCGCTTTATAATGCGATGTTATGCAAAAGAGGCCGCTTCGAAATCCCAAAACTCCAAAAGGAAGAACGGATTCTTTCGCCGCTAATCCGCCGTGACGGGGAACTCGTTCCTTGTACATATGAAGAAGCTTATGCCGAAATCGCCGAAAAAGTAATGAGCATCCGTAGTGTCAAAGAAAATAATATCGGCGTTTCAGTCTCGGACAGACGGACGAATGAAGAAATATTTGTGATTAAGGAGTTTGCGTTAGGCCTTGGCGCAAAGGCATTTTCCCATCACGCCAAGAAAAGCGGGCTGGTCGATATCCTTGGCCGTGACGCATCAACTTGTACGTTTGAGGATTTAAATGACACCGATGTCATTTTGATGGTCTGCCCTGATATCATGGAAACGCACCCCATCGCCGGGCTGAAAGTCAAAAAAGCGGTTGAAAATGGCGCAAAACTGATTTTAATCAGCAATGAAAAAAGCCAATCCGATGAATGGGCTTCGGTCAAAACAGAAACGCATGAAGATATCCTTGACGCCTTGGAAATATATGAAAATGCCGGAAAAGCCATCATTATTTTTGACCAGAACGCGGTTTCGGAAGAAGATGCTGATGATTTTGCCCAGTTTGCGGTGAATGCCGGATTTGCCAAACCCGGCGCGGAAGTCCCCATCGCCGGAAGCGGAATCATCCAGTTAAAGAAAAATAATAACAGCCAAGGCTTGGCGAACTTGGGCATTGGCGTTAAAGAAAACAAAAATATCCAAAATTTTCGCGGATTGTTTATCTTCGGTGAAGATGTTAAGAATCTGGATCGAGAAAAGCTTGACTTTCTAGTTGTCCATGAGACGAGTTTGACCGAAACGGCCAAAAAAGCCGATGTCGTGCTTCCGGCCTGCGGCTATTTTGAAACAGGCGGAACTTATTTAAATACGGTCGGTGAGTTAAAAACAGTCAGGGCCGCCGTAACTTCGCCAGTTAAAGGAAATAGACAGACAGTATATGAGCTGGCGGAAGCCCTTGGTTTTAGCTTGACCCACCGGAGCGATGAAGAAATCAGGTTCGCATTTTTGGCAGAGATGTAGAGGTAAATATGTCATACACCGAAGCGATTTTTATTAAAGCCCTCGAAGGCAAAAAAATCCCCATCCTGACGCTTGATAACAAATGGCATCGGCTTTTTACCCAATACAATCCTTCGCCCCAGATGAAAAAATGGGAAGAAGAGATAAATAAGATGCTGAAACGCCAGGGCAAGCTTTCAACCGAGCTTAAGGAAATCAAAATCCTTAAGAAAAAGCTGATGGACGAAATTGTCACCCACGCGGAAGAGGTTGAGCAGGGCAACAAAAAAGCCGAAAAAAAGCTTGACGAAAATAAAAGACTTATTAATGAATGCAATGAAAAAATCGAAGCCTATAATGATGAGCTTTTAGATCTTCCTGCCCTCATTGACGGGGTCAATTACAATCTAATGCTTCACACGATGGAAATCTGTTATGAGCAGATCCAAAATAATACGGCCGAAATCAAAGAAATTGCCGAATGGATTAACCAAATCAGAAAAGAATTAAAGAAAAAAATCATCCGCAAGCAGGAAAAAGAAATTCTTAACAACAATCTTTATCAATATATGCACCAGCTTTTTGGCGGTGAGGTGATTGAAATTTTTGATATGCAGTACAATCCGGACATCAAGAAAATTTTCGAGCCGGAAAAAGTGAAAGTGACCGAGTTTGCGGAAAAACCCAAAGAGCAGGAGAGCATAGGAGATACTGCCAGTATAAAAAATAATAGCAGTATAAAAGATACCTGTGGTATCTTGGATAATACTGATACCAGTAGTATCAAAGATACTACGGAAGAGCAGTTAGCGCAAATGCTGGCCGCCAGTGCTAATGCAAGTGCTAGCGCAAAAGCTGGCGAAAAGTAGAGAGCAAATTTAGTGCAGTAGAATATGATATTTTATGGAGTTTTACCCGCGCCTTGAGAGTATTTACCCACGCTTTAAGAAATTGACCCTCCACGCTGTGAGAGAGTATTTACCCACGCTTTAAGAAATTGACCCTCCGCGCTGTGAGAAAGTATTTGCCCAGCTTTGAGAAATTGACCCTCCGCGCTGTGAGAGAGGATTCAAAAGACCGACCCTTGAGAAACGTCGTTACTTATGCGGTGTACTTTACCGCATTATGTAACGCAACGTTTCTCTCGGAGCGGGAGCGGGTCGGACGCTGAATCACTCTCTCACGAGCGGATTTAATATGACCCCTTGAACCACTCTCTCACGAGCGGATTTTAAATTACACAACCTCCAAAAAAACTTGTATACCAATCCATTAACTGGAAATACTAAAACCAAACAACACCAAAAAGGATGGTTTTAAACATGGAAATGAAACGCGGAGACATATACTACGCAGATCTTCGTCCGGTCATCGGTTCAGAACAAGGCGGAATCAGGCCAGTCCTGATAATCCAAAACGATATCGGCAACAAACATAGCCCCACCGTCATCTGTGCGGCAATAACCTCAAAAATGAACAAAGCCAAGCTGCCAACGCATATCGAGCTAAGCGCCCGTTATAACGACATGGTCAAGGACTCGGTCATCTTATTAGAGCAGCTAAGGACAATTGACAAACGGCGTTTAAAAGAAAAAGTCTGCCATTTAGAGCCTGGCATCATGCAAAAGGTAAATAAGGGTTTATTAGTAAGCCTTGAGCTTGGTACATAAACTTTTATCAGCTAATCCTAATCCTCAAAAAGATGAAGCTCGCGGATTTTGATGATTGCGTCCATCAAATTTGACACATCAAGCTTTTTGTAAATCAGAATCATATGCGATTTGATTGTTGAGGGCTTAAGCCCAATCGCGGCGGCAATTTCCTTTTGCGTAAGCCCCTCGTTAAGATAAGACATGATCCGTTTTTGCTGGTCGGTAAACTTTAGTTTCTCGGAAGCCCGGCCCCCGAAAAGTCCGCGTGAATGCTTGGCACGGGCCAGCGCGAGATAATATAATTCCTTTACTTCCTTGGCGTTTAACTCGCCGTCATAATCTTTTTGGATCACCTGCTTCGTAAGCTTGTGGAGCATATTGGTAATATCAACCCCCTCATCAGCAAAAATCTGCTTAAAACCATAGATATTGGCAAGGGAAATGGCTTCTGTTAAGGGGATAAGAGCGTCACTTGGAACACTCCTTGCCTTTTTCCAATAAGCAATGGCCAGCAAAATATTTATCTCGATTTCATCAAGCGGACGGCGGCAATGCTCACACATGACCTTAAGCTTCTTAAGCAGGATAATTGCCGTATTAAAGTCGCCGATGACAAGCCTTGCCCTGACGGTGGTTAAATGCTGGTATAATTTGTAAAAGGGCAGATGGTTAGCCGGGGAATCATCATAATCCTTAAGCCAATTATAAGCAGCATCCACATCACCATCTTCCATTTGAAGACGGCAATTAAAGGCGTGTAAATTCGCGCTCAAATAATAAGCTTTGCGTAAATCAATCATCTTTTCGGCTTGCTTAAGGGCTTTTTCCTGATCGGCATGATGGTTTAGGGTGTTACTTACTAAAGCCAAAAGCATATAAAAGCAAAATTGGATTTCGGGGGGAAAATCGTCTTTTAGTTTCGTATTGGCGTTAAGGACATATTCATGGGCAAGATTTAAGTTCCCTTGCTCATAAAAAAGCCCGGCGCGGATCAGCAAATCAACTAGCTCATATTCATCACCAATCAGAGTGCCAACCGTTTCCTTAATCGCAAACAAGTTATTTTCCATGTCAAAAACTAATTCGGATAAATCACGGCCGGCCCGGTGGAAGAGGGGCATATTATTGGTCAGCGAGGGCGTGTTAAGCTGCCCAAATAATGACAGCGGTAGTTTTTTTAGTTTTTTCGTAAGGCCAACAACGCTGTTTCTGTAATCCATGAAACGTAATAGATAAGAGGTCGCGGCGGAAGCAGGATGCTTTAGGAGAATGAGCGGAAGCTGCTTAAAATAACGGTCAATAATCTCTTCCATCTCGCTAAAACGGCCGTCAACAAAAGCCGCCCATGCCAGTACTTCCAATAAAAACTGATACTCATTAACCATTGCGCCATTGACTGAAAGATTGATAATCGACAAGGTTTCTTCAATTGAGGCATAAGGCGAGTTGCAACTGTACATTAACCTAAGCCCTTTGACAATTCCGTTTTTGTCGTTGCACTTAAGATAATATTCAACCGCTTTATAATAGCATTCATGACTATAAAAAAACTCTCCGGCTTTTTTGTATATTTCATTTTTGAATTTGCCGGATTTGGCACTTAGCATATTGCGCAGGAAATCGCGGAATAAATGATGGAAACGATAAATGCCATCATCATAAAGGCTGATAAAAGCGTTTTCCCTTAACAGCTCGGCCAAAATGACACTGCTGTCATTTCTTGCGGTGACGGCGTTACAAAAAAGAGGGGTCAGATCGTCCTCTATTGAAACGCGGAGCAGGAAGTCGCGTTTTTTTTCGTCCCAGTTCTGCCACAGCTCCTCGCGGATAAAGGCGTCAAGATAGCGGGAAGCCAGCTTCCGTTCCGTTTGCGCCTTGCCTGACAGCATTAAAGCATTAAGGCCAACTGCCCAGCCGCCAGTTTGGTCCATGATATTTAGGGCTTCTTTTTTGGTCAGGGTTTGGCCGCCGGAAGCAAAATAAGCTTGGATTTCCTTGGCCGAAAATTTGAGGGCCTCGGCATCAATTACTTCAATCATATATTTAGCAAAAAATCCCGCCAGGCTGTCAGGCGGCAAGGACCTGCTTAAGATACATAAAGTCACGTTTTCGGGCAGGGCCAGCAAAAAATCCGGAAGCCTTCTTATAATTTCTTGATTAGTAATGAGATGGCAATCATCGATGACCAAGATATAGCTTAAATTTGGGTCAGCATATAAGCGGAATAGATTTAGCGTCCGTCCCAAAAATTCAAAAGGGGCAGCCGAAAAAGAATGATGGGCGACGTGTTCTTTTAAAATCTGGTTTTCCGGTTGCAATGCGCATAAAGAAACCGCAAACCGTTCACAAAAATCCCTTGCTTTCGAGCCTGATGCGCTGTCAAGCACGACCCATGCTTTTTTGGCGTTCTTTTTTAGGAGCCATAAATGGATCGAAAAAGTCTTGCCATAACCTGCCGGGGCATAAACATAAATCAGCCGCTTTAAAGCTTCATTGTCAAAAAGCCGCATTAACGCCTCGCGAAAGACCGTTGGTGTTTTGATTGTTTTATTGGAAATTCCTGCCAACTGTATCACCTCACCTTAATTATACTAGGCTGGGGGAAAAATTTCAAGAAAAAATTTCTGGAAATACCCCCCACGGTCGCTTATATAAAAACTGCTCTCGTGGTAAGATATATATAAATGCTAGCTTTGCTTCCATTTTGGAAAGCTGTATAAAATATAAAAGCAAATTTTACAAGTTTCACCGGAGGCCATTTTGACCTTGATAGTTACCGGCGTGCTATTGCTCGCTTTAATAATAACAACAATCATCTTTATTTTCACGATTATCCGCTATGACGACATCAAGCGGGTTAATTTTCTGTTGCTAATTGCCTGTGTATGGCTTTATATCCTAGGCTACGGCTTCGAAGTAAACAGCCTGACCCGCGAAGCTTCATTTATTTCCCATATGGTCATGTACTTTGGCGCGTGTTTTGTTGCCCCCTTTTATTTATTATTTATCTTGGACTTTGCCGAAATCCGCGTGAGACGCTGGGTTACAATCTGCTTATTAAGCATTGCCGTAACCACTCTTGTTGTCGCGCTGTTAAGCCCCTTTCATCAGCTTTATTATCTGGAATACTGGGTTAGTGACGTTACATGGCTTACGCATTTTGATTTTAATCAAGGCCCTTTATATATGCCGCTCCATCTTATGCAGTATCTTTGTGTGGCGATTGCCATTTTTATCCTTGCTTACCGCTTCCTAAAAGCACCTGCCTTTATGAAACGCCAAGCCCTGCTTTTGCTGATTTCGGCCCTGTTGCCCGCTTTTGGCAATATCCTCTTTGCCCTTAGGCTTAATGTGATGGGCGGGCTTAACCTGACGCCGATGTCACTTGTTGCTTCGATGGCCTTGTTTTACATCGCCATTACCAAGTTTAATTTATTTGACTTGGTCCCGCTGGCTTCAAAGCAAGCCCTCAAGCTGATGAATGAAGCAGTCATTATTTTGGATTATAACCGCAATGTTCTGGATTCGAATCCGGCGGCCGCCAAAATTTTCCCGGATCTGCGTGATATACGTGAGAGGGCTGACGGACAGTTATCGATTAGTGATATTACGCATTGGCCGGAAGAGCTTACGGCGGCGCTTGATTTGGGCACGGCCAAACAGGGGGTTGAGTTTTCCCAGCACGGTGAAATTACCAAGCATTATCAAGCCAGCTTAACAACTATTTACGCAAAAGAGAAAATGCGTGGTTGGCTGGTTTTGATTTATGACATCACGAATGTTTCCAAGCTTTTACACGATTTCGAAGCTGTCGCAAAAGACGAAGCGGCGGCAAACAAAGCCAAAAGCAGTTTCCTTGCCAATATGAGCCATGAAATCAGGACGCCAATGAACGCCATCCTCGGCATTTCAGAAATTGAGCTTGACCGCAAGGAAACGCCGCCGGAAACAAAAGAATCACTTCACAAAATTTATAATTCCGGCCATATCCTGTTAGGAATCATCAATGATATCCTTGACATGAGTAAAATCGAAGCCGGAAAGCTTTCGCTTAACCCTGCCGAATATGACGTGGCAAACCTGATTCACGAAACGGTCCAGCTTAATTTGACGCGGATTGGGTCAAAAGAAATCGACTTTATTGTTGAAGCCGATGAAAAACTGCCGGAACGGCTGGTTGGCGATGAGCTAAGAATCAAGCAAATCCTTAATAACCTTTTGTCAAATGCCTTTAAATACACGGAAAAAGGTTATATAAGGCTTTCAATTGATTACCCGGTCCCGGAGATTTTAAGCTTTACGGTCGAAGATACCGGGCAAGGCATAAAAGAGGAAAGCTTAGGAAAATTATTTTCTGTTTATACGCGCTTTAATGAGGAAGCGAACCGGGCGACCGAGGGGACGGGGATTGGCCTTAACATCACCAAAAGCTTGGTTGAAATGATGGAGGGCAGCATTAATGTTAAGAGTGAATACGGAAGCGGCAGCATTTTTAGCGTTGAGATAATCCAAGAATGTGTCCCTTGTCAGCCAATCGGCTTAGAAACGGCGGAAAAATTAAATAATTTCATGTTTTACCGCCAAAAAGAGCGGAGCAGCATTAGCCCGGAAACCATGCCTTATGGCAAGGTGCTGGTGGTTGATGACATTGATACCAATTTATACGTTGCCCAAGGCCTTTTGTCGCCTTACCAGCTTTTAGTCGAAACAGCGGACAGCGGCCAAAGGGCGATTGAGCTGGTTTCATGCGGCCAGGTTTATGATGTCATTTTCATGGATCATATGATGCCGGGCATGGATGGGATTGAAGCTTGTAAAATACTGCGGGAAAAAGGCTACCAAGGCACGGTTATTGCCCTGACGGCGAACGCGATTGTCGGAAATGACAAAATGTTTAGGGAAAATGGCTTTGATGATTATCTTTCAAAACCGATTGATCTAAAGCAGCTTAACGCCATCCTTAATAAATGGGTCCGCGATATGAATCCAGAGGAAGCTGAAAAAAATTTGCGTAAAGCAAATGGGGACATTGCCCCGGCGGAAAAAAATATTTACACCCAAGCAGAGGATATGGTATACTTAAATTATCAAGACTCATTAGCGCCGCTTAATGCGATTGAAGATTTTGACGCTGATGAGGCTCTTACCGCAATGGGCGGAAATATCGAAGTTTATCTTAATTCAATCAAGATAACCAAAAAGCTGCTCCCGGAGCGAATCGAAAAAATGGACGCTTATATTGCTGATCATGATGATAAGTCATTTACTATTTTAGCCCATGGGCTGAAAAGCGCCTTAAAGAATATCGGGGCAACCGCGCTTTCAATTTTGGCGGCCGAGCTTGAAATGATGGCAATGGAAGACACTTCATTTGAAGAATCCTATGCGAAATTCCGCGCCGGGCTTTGTCATTTATCGCAAAGATTAGATGAAATTTTCCCGGAACAGGCAAAAGAAGCCGGGGAACTTAAGACGCTTCTTAATGAAGCGGCCGAGGCATTAGAGTTTTTTGACTGTGAAACAGCTTTAGCAAAAATCAAGGAGTTGGAGATGATAATAGATGGCTGAAAAAGAGGTGGCATATTTTCACAATATTAAAGGTTTATTGATTCCAAAAAGTGCCGGATACCGTACTTTTCATGAAAATATCAACCGCTATATTGACGCGGCCCAAGGTTTGGCGGATAGCCTGACCAAATGCTACGCGAATCGGCGTTTTGAATATTTTATCAAAAATATGGAAACAGCAGTTTACCTTTTGAGCATGGTCCGGGCCAGATGGCTTGAAACAGAGGGCATGGTCATTCTGAAAAATATTAAGTCAAACCGGATTGATGAGGTAAAAAAAAGGATTAGCCCCTTTATTTCCGGTCTGCTAGCCTTATCAATTGAAATGCAAAAGGCGCAGAACCAAGCAGGTGAAACTAAAGAAAAGCAGTTAGAAGAGCAAAACCTGCTTGAAGAGCATGAGGACATGGCGCAGAATTTGACCGCAGTCGAAACCCTAATCAGCGATGGCGATTACGGAATGGCGCAGAACATCCTTGCCGAAATGGACGAACAGAATCCAAGGGAAATGCTGGTGAACCTTTTTAAAATGGTAGTCACCAAGCAATATGACAAGGCGGAGAAATTGGCAAACGTTTTAAAGGAAAAGCACATTGAAGCAATCAGGGAGTTTGGCGGAGAGGGTAAAGAAATGAAAGTGATACTTGCGGTTGATGATATGCCGGAAATGCTTGCGAGCGTCAAATACGCCTTAAGCGACAAATACCAGGTAAGTGGGGTGACAAGCGGCGCGGCCGCGCTGAAATTCTTGCAAAACAAGAAACCGGACCTTTTTATCTTGGACATTGATATGCCGATCATGGATGGCTGCCAGCTGGCGGACGAAATCCGCAAAATTAAAGACCATGCCGAGACCCCGATTATTTTCCTGACCGGAAACTCCTCACGGGAAGATGTCTTAAGGGCAATGCGGGCCGGAGGAAATGACTTTATTGTCAAGCCCGCCAATCCAAACACATTACTTGCTAAAGTGGGGAAATTTATCGCCTAATACTATATATCATTAAAGACAAGGAGAAAAGAAATGAAGAACCAAAGTGTAGCAAAGAAACTATTAACCAGCTTTTTAATCGTCGTCGCCTTGACGGGTGTTGTCGGGATTGTCGGCATTATTGGCATGATCCAGATGCAAAGGACAAATACCAATATGTTCAGGCAGCAGCTTGAGCCATTGCCGCAGCTAGCCCATGTCAGCGAAACCCTCCAAAGGACCAGGGTCGCAGTCCGGGAAATGGTGCTGGCCGTTGTTGAAAATGATATGCACCAAGTCGAAGCTACTTTTGCCGAAATAGTTGGTTTCACCGTTGAAATGACTGATTATCTTGATCGGTATGAATCAATGATTGTCACCGATGAAATCATGAGGACATTTACACAGGCACGGAATACATATGAAAGCAAGCTAGTCCCGGTCGTCCTTAATATTCACCAGGCCTCGCTTGAAAATGATATGCAAAGCATTTTGTCTTTATTGCAGACTTGCCGGGTGCTTGCCAGCGAGATTATCGCAGGTTTTGATGAGTGCATGGATTTGAGCGTTAATTTTGCGACCGAAGCCAACAAGAACGCAACAACGCTTAACGTCATTTTGCTGGTCCTGATTATTTTAATCCTTGTCATTGCCATAGCATCAGCGCTTTATCTTGCCTTTTATGTGTCCGGCATTATCTCAAAGCCGATTAATATGATTTCACTTGCCCTCGACCAGCTTGGGCATACGGGCGATCTTAATTTTTCACCGGAAATCCAGAAAAGTGCCGCCGAATGCGCTACATGGCAGGACGAAATCGGGAAATGCACCCGTGCTTTTAGTGAACTGACGAAGCGTTTAACCGAAATCGAAAAGAATTTAACGCAAGTTGCCAAGGGTGACCTTACCACCAAAGTAAGTGTCTTATCCGATTCTGACGCAACGGGCAAATCGCTGGAGTTGATGGTTGAAAACCTCAACATGATGTTTAAGCGGATTAATGAATCAACGATCCTTGTCACGGAAAGCGCGTCCCAAGTAGCTGAAAACACCACCCACATCTCCGAAGGGGCCCAGTCGCTTGCCCAAGGCGCAACCGAGCAATCACAAGCGGTCGGCGAACTTTCCCGCTCGGTGTCAAAGGTTGAGGAAAAAACCAAAGACAACGTTGAAATGGCACGTGAAGCTTCACGCCTTGCCGACATGATTATCGAAAACGCATATGACGGAAGCCGCAAAATGGAAGAGATGATTCAAGCGGTTAAGGATATTGTTAATGCTAATGAGGTCATCCATACGATTATTAATACGATTGACAGCATTGCCGCCCAGACGAATATGCTTTCACTTAACGCAGCGATTGAAGCAGCCCGCGCCGGAGAGCAGGGCAAAGGGTTTGCTGTTGTTGCGCAGGAAGTAAACAACTTGGCGACTCAAAGCGCAGACGCTTCCAAGCAGATCAGCTCGATTATCAAGACTTCAATGGAAAAATCAGAGCTGGGGACGCAGATTGTCAGCGAAACAGCAAAGAGTTTTTCGGAGATTGTCACCGGGGTTGAGAAGAGCAACGAGCTGATTAAGAATATTACGGACGCATCCGAAAAGCAGGCGGTTGAGATTGCCGAAATTAATGAAGAGATTAATCTTGTATCAGATGTTATCCGCCAGAACAGCGCAACTGCCGAGGAAAGTGCCGCTTCGAGTCAGGAAAGCGCGGCTGCTACGCAGGAGATGAATAATCAGGCGCAGATTTTGAAGGATTTGGTGGCGGAGTTCCAGCTTAAGTAGTAGGCGCAATCCCGCCCCGCGCCAGTCATTGCGGGACTTGCTCCGCAGACCCTGTGTCATTGCGGACTTGCTCCGCAATCTCGTAGCTGGATATCTACACGGTACATGAGCAAATAAATTCCCCATCTGCCCGTGAGACTGCGAAATCAAAACCAAAATGCCCAATTTTCGGCCATAAAAATAAATCGCGGCAAATTCCTATTTCATAAACAGGAATCTTGCTCGCGATTTTTTTTATTTGCTCCTCAATTGTGCATTTTATGATTTCTTGTCTCAAAGGGCAGGACGTGGAAAATTTTTGCTCATGTACCTTACAATCTAGTCAAGCCTAGCGGGATTGCGGAGCAGGTCCGCAATGACAGGCCAAGCCCTTCATCGTGCGATAGAGAGTGCGATTCATAAGACCGACCCTTGAGAGACGTCGGCACTTAGGCGGCGTATTGTGACGCCTTAGTGGCCGTTACGTCTCTCTCGGAG
>WRLH01000037.1 GCA_009777715.1 Lachnospiraceae bacterium | reverse complement strand
GAAGCTCAAAATGTTCCGTCCGGCTTGCCCCTCCGCTTATGTGCTTACAGGCAAAGCGGAGCGGTTTTTAGAACCGAGGACATTTCAGAATCATTTTAAGTCATACATTATGAGCAGCGGTATCAAAGATGCCAATTTTCATTGTACGAGGCACACCTTTGCCACGCGCTGCGTTGAACTTGGCTTTGAGATAAAAAGCCTCAGCGAGATTCTCGGTCATGCCAATGTGAACATAACCTTGAACCGATATGTGCATCCGTCCTTTGACCTAAAGCGCGACAACATGAATAAGCTATCTTGCTTATATTGATTACGCCGTCAGAACCAAAGCCCAATATGAAAGAGCCTTGTCAAATAGGTGTTTGGCAGGGCTTTTTCTTGGAGTTGATTACTCTACGAAAGGTTTATCGGATTTTTTAGAGCGATAAAACCGTTCCTTTTTCATTTGCTATCTTTAACCATTTCCCCAATCCGCAAGATTTGTAATTACCATTTGTCCGCTCTGCTCTCTTATTTTCGCTATTTGCACCGCGACTATTCTGCTGCCAAAGATGCTTGATAAAAATGTAATTGAGCTGGTGTGCGTAAAGAAGATATTGATTTTATTATACTTTCACTTGGCAAACTAAAATAAATCGGTTATAATGGAAGTGTAATTTTACTTTCAAAGGAAAAATCAATTGAAAAGAGCAGGAAAACTTAAAACAAATCTGGCGGGAGAAGCCGCCTATAAATCCTTTACACCTGCGCCGTTGCCGCCGAATCCATCTTTGGTTTTAGACAGCGAGGCGGTGAATTTGTTGGTTAAAGCGAACAAGCAGCTTGCTTTGCTCGAAGGGCTTTCCGAGCGGATTCCCGATGTCAATTTGTTCATATCCATGTACGTTCGCAAGGAAGCTTTGATGTCCTCCCAAATCGAGGGAACGCAGGCTACCTTGGAGGACGTGCTTGACCCTATGCTTGACGAAAACGCAAACAGAAACGTCGCCGATGTTATAAATTATATCAAAGCGACCGAATTTGCTATTGCTAAATTGAGCGAATTACCGCTTTGCAATCGGCTTGTTCGTGATGCCCATTCAGTATTAATGGAAGGCGTTCGAGGGCAGGAAAAGAGTCCTGGCGAGTTTCGCAGTTCGCAGAATTGGATTGGCGGGCAAGGCAGTTCGCTCAAAAACGCGCTTTTTATACCGCCTGCGCCGGAGGAAATGCAATCCGCGATGAGCGACTTGGAAAAATATATTAACGAAAACGACGAGCTTGACGTGCTTATTCGAGCGGCGTTAATTCATTATCAATTTGAAACTATACACCCATTTCTTGACGGCAATGGGCGGATTGGGCGGCTTTTGATTACGCTTTATCTCATGGAAAAAAGCGTGTTGAAAACTCCGTCGCTGTATATTTCTTATTTTCTGAAAAAAAACCGCATTGAGTATTATGACCGACTGACCGACGTGCGTCAAAACGGGACTTACGAGCAATGGGTCAAGTTTTTTCTTCGTGCGGTTTACGAATCTGCCGAGGACGCAACCGCCGCCATCGATAAACTCATGGCTCTGCATAATAAAAATATCGCGCTTATCGAAAGCATGGGGCGTGCTTCAAAGACGGCGTTGCGCTTGTTTGAATATCTCGAAACAAACCCGATTATCGAAATTCAAAAGACTGTAGAAGCGCTTGGAATCACCTTTAAGACTATTTCCGATTCGGTAACACGATTGTGTGATATAGGCATTTTGTCGAAGAGTTCGGGCGAACAGAGGAACAGGACGTTTTCTTATACTGCGTATCTTGATATTCTTCGTGAGGGGACTTAGTTGTTTATACGAATGAAAAGAGAAATCAAGCGATATTAATTTATTGGATGCCAATTTCAAGTTTATACTCCGGTCTGTCAAAATCTTGTAATTAAACCTGCCCTTGCAAAAAAGCGCAAACCCTCGTAAGCTTAAGGGTTTGCGCTTTTTATTATTGCTTATTCTTCAATTAGTCAATCAGAGTCGCAACCCTGCCTGAGCCGACTGTGCGTCCGCCTTCGCGGATAGCAAAGGTAAGGCCTTGGTCCATCGCGATGGGGTGAATTAAGTCGATGGTCATTTCGATGTTGTCACCAGGCATACACATTTCAACACCAGCCGGAAGATTGCAGATTCCGGTTACGTCGGTTGTCCTAAAATAGAACTGCGGACGGTAGTTGTTGAAGAAAGGGGTATGGCGGCCACCCTCGTCCTTGGTCAGGACGTAAACTTGGGCGGTGAACTTCGTATGGCATTTGATTGAGCCGGGTTTCGCAAGAACTTGCCCACGCTCAATTTCATCACGGGCAACACCACGGAGCAATGCGCCGATATTGTCGCCTGCTTGTGCGTCATCAAGCAATTTGCGGAACATTTCGATACCAGTACAAACAACTTTTCTGCTTTCTTCTTTGATTCCAATGATTTCTACTTCTTCAGATACCTTAAGGACACCGGATTCAACCCTGCCAGTCGCAACTGTGCCGCGGCCAGTAATGGAGAATACGTCCTCAACAGGCATAAGGAAAGGCTTGTCCTTATCGCGCTGGGGATCAGGAATCCATGAGTCAACAGCTTCAATCAGCTCCAGAATCTTGTCGCCCCATTCGCCAG
Organism: Lachnospiraceae bacterium; assembly: GCA_009777715.1. GTDB lineage: Bacteria > Bacillota > Clostridia > Lachnospirales > Lachnospiraceae > UBA935. The sequence continues at coordinate 25,083 of WRLH01000037.1, read as the reverse complement.
TCGGGTCTTCTAATGCCTTAAGGGCAGAGCCTTGGATAATCGGGGTGTCATCGCCGGGGAAATCGTACTCATTTAAGAGTTCACGGATTTCCATGTCAACAAGCTCAAGTAATTCCGGATCATCAACAGCATCACATTTGTTCATGAAGACAACGATGTAAGGAACACCAACCTGACGGGATAAAAGAATATGCTCTTTCGTTTGTGCCATGACGCCGTCAGTAGCAGCGACAACAAGAATCGCGCCATCCATCTGGGCCGCTCCGGTAATCATGTTTTTGACATAGTCAGCGTGACCAGGGCAGTCAACATGGGCGTAGTGGCGGGCATTGGATTCATATTCTACGTGGGAAGTAGAGATGGTAATTCCTCTCTCTTTTTCTTCCGGTGCTTTATCGATTTTGTCGAAAGCTACTGCTTCGCCTGTACCGAGCCTCTGATGAAGAGTTTTGGTAATAGCGGCAGTCAAAGTGGTTTTTCCATGGTCAACGTGACCAATTGTCCCAATATTGCAATGGGGTTTGTTACGTTCAAATTTTGCTTTAGCCATTTCTAAAGTCCTCCTTATTGATAATACATCCTAAGTTTCTTATTCTAGAAGAATGTGCTTCATTCTCCTACACGGAATCTTGTTCCATTTTGTGAGTGGTTGTCCTCACATTTTAGTCGGTAATATTGATTATATAAGATATTTCCAATATTTTCAAGCTAAATCTTTATTTTAATAAGATTTTACCGATAATACTTTTTCTTGAATGCTTTTTGGCACTTGTTCATACTTTTCAAAGAACATTGAGTAGTTTCCGCGGCCTTGGGTCCGGCTGCGTAAATCCGTTGCGTACCCGAACATTTCCGATAGCGGGACAAAGCCTTTAACCATCTTTCCGCCGCTGATATCGTCCATTCCCTCAATCCGTCCGCGCCGGGAATTGATGTCGCCGATGATGTCGCCCATATATTCCTCTGGCATTGTTACTTCAACTTTCATGATTGGTTCAAGCAAGACCGCACCAGCTTTTCTCATTGCGTCTTTAAACGCTAAAGAACCTGCGATGTGGAAAGCTAGTTCTGATGAGTCAACGTCATGGTAGCTGCCGTCAAAAACATTGGCATAAACACCAACAACAGGATAACCGCCAAGGATGCCAGCTTTGGTTGCTTCTTCAATGCCCCTGCCAACCGCCGGAATATATTCCTTGGGAATCGTGCCGCCAACAACACTTGATTCAAATTTGAATAGCTCTTCGCCATTTGCATCCATCGGGGCAAATCGGACTTTACAATGGCCATATTGGCCACGGCCGCCGGATTGCTTGGCATATTTTGAATCAACCTCAACTTCATTAAGGAATGACTCTTTATATGCAACCTGCGGGGCACCGACATTAGCTTCGACTTTAAATTCGCGCAAAAGCCGATCGACAATTATCTCAAGATGAAGCTCACCCATTCCGGCAATGATAGTCTGCCCGGTTTCAGGATTGGTATGGGCCCTAAAGGTAGGGTCTTCTTCGGAAAGCTTCGCCAACGCTTCACCCATTTTTTGCTGGCCAATCTTGGTTTTGGGCTCGATTGCCAATTCAATGACTGGTTCGGGAAACTCCATTGATTCCAAGATGACTGGGGCATTTTCATCACAGATTGTATCTCCGGTCGTGGTAACTTTAAAACCAACCGCGGCAGCAATGTCACCGGAATAAACTTTTTCAATTTCTTCACGTTTATTGGCGTGCATTTGCAGGATTCTGCCAACCCGCTCTTTTTTTCCTCTTGAGGCATTTAAGACATAAGAACCGGAATTCATAGTGCCGGAATAAACCCGGATAAATGCCAGCTTGCCGACAAAAGGATCGGTCATAATCTTGAAAGCAAGGGCTGAAAAAGGTTCTTCGTCCGATGAGCGGCGTTGGGCAGGATTGCCATCTAGGTCAACCCCTTGGACCGATTCAATATCAGTCGGGGCAGGCATGAACTCAAGGATTGCATCCAATAGCTTCTGTACGCCGCGGTTACGGTAAGCCGTTCCGCAGCAGACCGGAACACATCGGCATTCGCAAGTCCCTTTCCTAAGCGCCGCCTTAAGCTCGGTAATGCTTGGCTCTTGCTCTTCTAAATACATTGTCATCAGATCATCATCAAGCTCACATATTTTTTCGATTAATTCGGCGCGGTATATTTCTGCTTCATCATGAAGCTGTGCCGGGATTTCGGTAACGGTAATATCCTCGCCTTTATCATCGTTTGTAATATATGCTTTCATTTCAAATAGGTCAACCACACCTTTAAAGCTGTCTTCTTTGCCAATCGGTATTTGCAGGATAATGGTATTTTTGCCTAATTTGGTTTTGATCTGTTCGACTGCGCCAAAAAAATCTGCACCCATAATGTCCATTTTGTTAATGAAAGCTATCCTCGGAACATTATAAGTATCAGCTTGCCGCCATACATTTTCTGATTGTGGTTCTACTCCACCTTTTGCACAAAATACGCCTACTGCACCGTCAAGCACCCGCAATGACCGTTCAACTTCAACAGTAAAGTCAACGTGTCCGGGAGTATCGATAATATTTATCCGATGCTCCAATGCGTCCGGTTTGGCTTTGGCGTTTTCTTGCAAGGTCCAGTGACAAGTGGTTGCCGCTGATGTGATGGTAATGCCTCTTTCCTGCTCCTGTTCCATCCAGTCCATGGTTGCTGTGCCTTCATGGGTATCACCGAGTTTGTAATTTACCCCGGTGTAAAACAGAATCCGTTCGGATAGAGTCGTCTTACCAGCATCGATATGGGCCATAATGCCAATGTTTCTGGTCCGCTCAAGTGGATATTCTCTTCCAGCCAAAATTTAAGTCCTCCTAGTCATAATCGAATATAATTCATTCCTATTTAGAAACGATAATGTGCAAAAGCTTTATTAGCTTCGGCCATTTTGTGCATATCTTCTTTACGCTTGACAGCTGCCCCGGAATTGTTTGACGCATCGATGATTTCATTTGCCAAACGGTCTTCCATCGTTTTTTCCCCGCGCTTGCGTGAAAAAGCGGTCAGCCATCTAAGTGCCAAAGCCTGTCTTCTGTCAACCCGGACCTCAATCGGTACTTGATAGGTCGCTCCGCCGATACGGCGGGCTTTTACCTCTAAAGCCGGCATGATATTAGTCATTGCCGTTTCAAATACTTCAAGAGCCGGTTTCCCTGACTTGGCTTCAACTTTTGCGAAAGCCCCATAGACAATTTTTTGGGCGACACCTTTTTTACCGTCTAACATAATGTTATTGATTAATTTGGTGACGACCTTATCATTGTATAAAGGGTCCGCTAAGATATCTCTTTTGGGTATATGTCCTTTACGTGGCACGTTCTTCCCTCCTTATTTGGTTACAGTTAAGCCTTTCGGATTTTAGCGTCATATGCAAGCGGAAGCTTGCTTCCGAAGGCATATGCGATAAAATACATATGGCTGAACTAACTGCAATTGATTAATAGATCACAGGTACTCACTTATTGCTAATGTGTCTGCGCCGGATTAACGGTAAAACAAAATCCAACACTTTATTAGTTTCAACACAGCAAGTAAGCCAATAACTACTTCGCGGCTTTAGGTCTTTTCGAACCATACTTGGAACGAGCTTGCCGTCTGTTAGCGACTCCGGCAGTATCAAGTGTTCCTCTGATGATATGATACCTTGTCCCGGGCAAGTCCCTAACCCTGCCGCCTCGAATCAGGACCACGCTATGCTCTTGCAAATTGTGGCCTTCACCGGGAATATAGCTTGTTACTTCGATTCCGTTGCTTAAACGGACTCTGGCAATTTTCCGCAGTGCCGAGTTCGGCTTCTTTGGGGTCGCGGTTTTAACGGAAGTGCAAACACCGCGTTTCTGCGGGGAAGCAGCTTCGACTGTCTTTTTGCGCAGAGAGTTAACGCTTTTTTGCAGTGCCGGAGCGGTTGACTTCTTGACGTGAGTCTGGCGGCCCTTTCTGACTAACTGGTTAAATGTTGGCATTCAGTTTTACCTCCTTTCTTAAGATTTTAGTAAATATAGTGAAGATACTGCTTAATCCGGCTGGTCTTTTGCGATAAAAGCTTGCTTCCTCCTGCCCGGATATTGTATCATTCAACTCCTGCTGCTACTGCTACTTCTTCTACTACTTCTTCTACTGATTCTTTTACTGCTTCTTCTTCTACTGATTCTTCTACTAATTCTTTTACTGCTTCTTCTGTTGTTTCTTCTTCAGCCACTTCATCATCAAAGTTTTCATCGGTATAATCTTCATCGCCGAAATCTTCCGCCAGTTCCTCTTCCGCTAACTCATCTTCAATGAAATCATCTTCATCATCGAACTCGTCTTCTGGAATCTCGGTGGGCGGGAAGGCTTTTTTGCGGGCCTTAATGGTGTCATGAACCATATAGTCAGTATTTAGTAAAGTACTACGGTAACGCTTCATTCCAGTCCCTGCCGGAATCAGCTTTCCGATAATAACGTTTTCTTTGAGCCCGATTAAGGGATCAACTTTGCCTTTAATCGCCGCTTCGGTCAGAACCTTTGTTGTTTCTTGGAAAGATGCCGCCGAAAGGAAAGAGTTGGTCGCAAGGGAAGCTTTGGTAATTCCCAGCATGACTTGCCTGCCATCAGCCGGCTCTAAGCCATCAGCAATCAGCTTGGCATTAATATCTTCGTATTCAAGGATATCAACTAAAGTGCCTGGTAATAATTCGGAATCGCCGTTATCCTCAATGCGGACTTTTTTGAGCATTTGCCGGACAATAACTTCAATATGCTTGTCGGCAATATCAACACCTTGCAAGCGGTAAACGCGCTGTACTTCGCGGATCATATAATCCTGTACGGAACGGATGCCTTTTATCTTCAAAAGGTCATGGGGATTAACGCTACCTTCGGTAAGCTCATCACCTGGCTCCATGATGTCGCCGTCCAAAATCGCAATGCGCGAACCATAAGGAATCAAATAACTCTTTGATTCGCCTGTTTCATCGTTGGTGATGATAACTTCCCTTTTTTTCTTGGTATCTTTGATCGAAGCTACGCCGCCAAACTCAGCAATAATCGCCAAGCCTTTGGGTTTACGGGCTTCAAACAATTCCTCAACACGCGGAAGGCCCTGGGTGATATCGTCACCTGCAACACCTCCGGTATGGAAAGTCCGCATCGTCAGCTGGGTACCCGGTTCACCAATCGACTGGGCGGCAATGATACCAACCGCTTCGCCAACCTGTACCGCTTCGCCAGTCGCCATGTTCGCACCGTAACATTTCGCGCAGATTCCGATCCGGGAACGGCAAGTAAGAATCGTCCGGATTTTTACTGATTCAATCGGCTCGCCTTTTTTATTTACGCCTTTTTCGATAATCCGGCTGGCACGGCTAGGCGTAATCATGCGATTATAACCGACGATTAGTTTTTTGTCAATATCATAAATATCTTCACAGCTATAACGGCCAACGATACGGGCCTTTAATTCTTCGATTACTTCTTTGCCGTCCATAAAGGCTTTCACGCGGATTCCGCCGATTTCTTCTTCCGGATTCATGCAGTCAACCTCGCGGATAATCAAATCCTGCGAAACGTCAACCATCCGGCGGGTAAGATAACCGGAGTCAGCCGTCCTAAGCGCGGTATCAGACAAACCTTTTCTCGCGCCATGCGCTGACATAAAGTATTCAAGAACATCAAGCCCTTCACGGAAGTTTGATTTAATCGGCAGTTCAATCGTCCGGCCAGAGGTATCAGACATCAGTCCGCGCATTCCGGCCAGCTGCTTAATCTGCTGGTTCGAGCCACGGGCCCCAGAGTCAGCCATCATGAAGATGGAGTTATATTCATCAAGGCCTTCCATCAAAAGCTCGGTCAGTTCTTTGTCCGCTTCACTCCAAGTCTCAACAACAGTCCGGTAACGTTCTTCTTCTGTTACCAGCCCGCGCCGATAGTTTTGGGAAATCCGGTCTACGGTTGCTTGCGCTTCCGCAAGCAGCTTTTCTTTTTTCTCCGGCACAATCATGTCGGAAACGGAAACCGTCATCGCCGCTTGGGTTGAATATTTGTAACCCATTGCTTTGATTTTGTCAAGCACTTCCGCTGTTACTGACGCACCATGCGTATTAATGACTTTTTCGAGAATCTGCTTAAGCTGTTTCCTGCTGACATGGAAATCAATTTCCGGGAGCAATAACTGCTCCGGATCATTACGGTCAACAAACTCTAAGTCTTGGGGCAGGATTTCATTAAATAAAAAGCGGCCCAGTGTTGATTCAATAACACCTGTTATTAATTCGCCTTTGTTATTATGGCGGCTTGCTTTTACTTTAATCCGGGCGTGTAATGAGCAAAGCCCATTCTCATAAGCCATGATTGCCTCATCGACATTTTTGTAGCGGTTTCCTTCGCCTAATGAACCTGGGCGTTCCTGGGTCAAATAATAAATGCCAAGGACCATGTCTTGCGATGGGACGGCAACCGGGCCGCCATCTGACGGTTTCAAAAGGTTATTCGGTGAAAGAAGCAGGAAGCGGCACTCTGCTTGGGCTTCGACCGAAAGCGGAAGATGGACTGCCATCTGGTCACCGTCAAAGTCAGCGTTAAACGCGGTACAGACCAAGGGGTGAAGCTTTATCGCTTTACCTTCGACCAGCACCGGCTCAAAAGCTTGGATGCCAAGACGGTGCAAGGTCGGGGCGCGGTTGAGCATAACCGGGTGTTCGGTAATAACATCTTCCAAAACGTCCCATACTTGATTGTCAAGGCGTTCAACTAATTTTTTTGCATTTTTGATATTTTGGGAAATGCCGCGTCCAACTAATTCTTTCATGACAAAAGGTTTAAATAGTTCAATCGCCATTTCTTTTGGCAAGCCGCATTGGTAAATTTTGAGTTCCGGCCCAACAACAATAACCGAACGCCCCGAATAGTCAACACGTTTGCCCAGCAAATTCTGGCGGAAACGGCCTGATTTACCTTTTAACATATCTGATAAAGATTTTAAGGCGCGGTTTCCAGGCCCGGTGACCGGGCGGCCACGGCGGCCATTATCAATCAAAGCGTCAACCGCTTCCTGGAGCATCCGTTTTTCGTTCCGGACAATAATATCCGGAGCGCCAAGCTCAAGCAAGCGTTTAAGGCGGTTATTGCGGTTGATGATTCTGCGGTAAAGGTCATTAAGGTCAGAGGTTGCAAAACGGCCGCCGTCTAATTGCACCATCGGGCGTAAATCAGGCGGGATAACCGGAATCGCATCCATAATCATCCATTCAGGCTGGTTGCCTGACTCGCGGAACGCTTCGACAACTTCCATTCTTTTGATAATGCGGGCGCGTTTTTGCCCGGTTGATTCTTTTAGGCCAAGCCGTAATTCGCTGGCTTCGCCTTCCAGATCAATGGCTTGGAGCAGCTCTTTTACCGCTTCCGCACCCATTCCGACCCGGAATTTGTTGCCCCATGATTCACGCGCTTCCTGATATTCCTTTTCGGTCAGCACTTGTTTGTATTCGAGGTTTGAATCTGCTTTATCCAAAACGATATAGTTTGCAAAATAAAGGACTTTTTCCAGCACCCGGGGGGATAAATCAAGAATCAGGCCCATTCGGCTGGGTATTCCTTTAAAATACCAAATATGGGAAACCGGGGCAGCCAGTTCGATATGCCCCATCCGCTCACGGCGGACGGTTGCTTTGGTTACTTCAACCCCGCAGCGGTCACAAATAACGCCCTTGTACCTGATTTTCTTATATTTTCCGCAATGGCATTCCCAGTCTTTGCTTGGGCCAAAAATCTTTTCACAGAACAAGCCTTCTTTTTCGGGCTTCAAAGTACGATAGTTGATCGTTTCTGGCTTTAATACTTCGCCGCGGGACCATTCCCGAATTTTTTCCGGAGCTGCCAACCCAATCCTAATTGCATCAAAGGTCATTGGCTGATATAATTCTTGCTTTTCTTCTGACATTTATAAAACTCCTTTTTATTCACTGCTACGCGCAACCACAGATTCATATTTATACTTCTTCTAATTCAACTGCCAATTCGGGAAAATCTATTTCCTCTTCTAAAATGTCTTCTTCTTCTAAAGCATCAACTAATTCGCCGCTGTCTTCATCAAACTCTTGTTTTTGGTAACCCATCGAAGCAAGGGATTCTTTTTCATATTCATAATTGGGGCCGTTCCCTTCGATTTCGTAGCGGTAATCATTTTCTCCATAATCAATTGCTTCAATGATTTCAACTTCGCTATTGTCATCACGCAGAACTTTCACATCAAGCCCAAGTGACTGTAATTCTTTCAGCAAAACCTTAAAAGACTCTGGGACACCCGGCTCAGGAATGTTATCGCCTTTAATGATGGCTTCATAGGTCTTAACCCTGCCGATTACATCGTCTGATTTCACCGTCAGGATTTCTTGGAGGGTATAGGAAGCACCATAGGCTTCCAAGGCCCAAACTTCCATTTCCCCGAAACGCTGTCCGCCAAACTGGGCTTTTCCGCCAAGCGGCTGCTGGGTAACCAGCGAATAAGGGCCGGTTGAGCGGGCGTGGATCTTGTCGTCAACCAAGTGATGGAGCTTAAGATAGTGCATATGGCCGATTGTGACCTCACCGTCAAAACTTTCACCAGTCCGTCCGTCACGAAGCCGGACTTTTCCGTCGCGGGAAATCGGAACGCCTTTCCATAATTCACGATGGCCGCGATTCCCGGATAAAAACTCATACACTTCAGGAAGTAAAGTCTCTTTATGCTTCTTTGAAAAATCATCCCAAGGAAGGTTGACATAGTCATTGGCCAAATCAAGGGTATCCATAATATCATCTTCGTTTGCGCCGTCAAAAACCGGGGTCGCAACGTTAAAACCAAGGGCTTTGGCGGCTAAAGATAAGTGAATCTCAAGCACCTGGCCGATATTCATCCGCGAAGGCACGCCCAAAGGATTAAGGACGATATCAAGGGGACGGCCATTCGGCAGGTAAGGCATATCTTCAACCGGAAGAACGCGGGAGACAACGCCTTTGTTTCCGTGACGGCCAGCCATTTTGTCACCCACGGATATTTTCCGCTTCTGGGCAATATAAATGCGGACGGCTTGGTTAACGCCGGGCGAAAGCTCATCGCCGTTTTCACGGGTAAAAACTTTTGCATCAACAACGATGCCATATTCGCCATGCGGCACCTTTAAGGACGTATCTCTTACTTCACGTGCTTTTTCGCCAAAGATTGCCCGTAATAAACGTTCTTCGGCGGTTAATTCAGTTTCGCCTTTCGGGGTGACTTTCCCGACCAGAATATCACCGGCGCGGACTTCTGCGCCAATCCTGATAATTCCGTCTTCGTCAAGGTCTTTTAAAGCCTCATCACCAACCCCGGGAACGTCACGGGTAATTTCCTCTGGCCCTAATTTGGTATCGCGGGCTTCCGCTTCATACTCTTCAATATGGACCGAAGTATAAACATCATCTTGAACCAGGCTTTCACTAAGTAAAACTGCATCTTCATAGTTGAAGCCTTCCCAAGTCATGAAACCAATTAAGGGATTCTTGCCAAGGGCTAGCTCGCCGTCAAAAGTGGATGGGCCATCAGCAATTACATCACCTGCTTTGATTTGGTCACCTTTAAAAACGATCGGTTTTTGGTTGTAGCAGTTGCTTTGGTTGCTCCGGTGGAATTTGTTTAGTTTGTAAACCATCTTTTCACCGTCATCACAGGTAACCCGGATTTCATCGGCGCAGATATAGGTAACTTTTCCGTCCTTTTCCGCAAGAACGCAGACACCGGAGTCAACTGCTGCCTTTGGCTCCATTCCGGTGCCAACAACGGGGGCTTCGGTTTTTAAAAGCGGCACGGCTTGACGCTGCATATTCGAACCCATCAAAGCGCGGTTTGCATCGTCATTTTCAAGGAAAGGAATCAAAGCGGTTGCAACTGAAAAAACCATCTTCGGCGAAACGTCCATAAAATCAAACATCTGCTTCGGATATTCGCTGGTTTCGTCCATATAACGGCCGGCAACATTGTTCCTTAGGAAATGCCCGTTCTCGTCAAGCAGTTCATTTGCTTGCGCAACGTGATAATTATCTTCTTCATCAGCGGTCATGTATTCAACTTCGTCCGTAACGACCGGATTTTCCGGGTCGGACTTGTCGATTTTGCGGTAAGGGGCTTCCACAAAACCGTATTCATTAATCCTGGCATAAGAAGCAAGTGAGTTAATCAAGCCGATATTCGGGCCTTCCGGCGTTTCAATCGGACACATTCTGCCATAATGCGAATAATGGACATCACGAACTTCAAAGCCAGCCCGGTCGCGGGAAAGCCCGCCTGGGCCTAGGGCTGACAAACGCCGTTTGTGGGTCAGTTCGCCAAGCGGATTGTTCTGGTCCATAAACTGCGACAGCTGGGACGAGCCAAAAAATTCTTTGACCGAAGCCTGTACCGGTTTGATATTGATAAGAGCCTGGGGGGTAATCTCATCGGCATCATGGGTTGTCATGCGTTCACGGACTACTCTTTCAAGCCGGGAAAGGCCAATGCGGTACTGGTTCTGCAACAGCTCACCAACCGCACGGATGCGGCGGTTGCCAAGGTGGTCAATGTCATCATCATTGCCAATCCCATATTCTAAGTGAATATTGTAATTTATCGAAGCAATAATATCTTCTTTGGTAATATGTTTTGGTACTAATTCATGGGCGTTATTTTTGAGGGCTTCGCCTAAGGCCTCCTTATCATCGCCAAAATCTTCAAGGATTTGTGATAATACCGGCCAATATACCCATTCATGAATGCCAAAGTCACGCGGATTGCAATCAACATAATGGGTCAGGTCAACCATCATATTGGATAAAACGCGGACATTTCTTTCTTCGGTCTGAATCAGGACTCCGGTAACAGCAGCGTTTTGGATTGCGTCAGCAAGCTCCGCGTCAATGACCGTTCCGGCCGCCGCCAGAATTTCACCTGTACTCATGTCTACTACGTCTTCAGCTAAAGTCATTTTGCGAATCCGGTTGCGGAAAGCAAGTTTTTTATTGAACTTATATCGCCCGACACGCGCAAGGTCATAACGGCGGGGGTCAAAAAACATTGAGTGAATCAAGCTCTCCGCGCTTTCAACGCTAAGCGGCTCGCCGGGACGGATCTTTTTGTAAAGCTCTAAAAGCCCTTCATGATAATTTTCGGCAATATCTTTGACAAAGCTTGCTTCAATTTTGGGCTCGTCACCAAACAAAGCGCGGATTTCATCGTTTGTCCCAAGGCCAATTGCCCGCAAAAGTACGGTAATCGGAACTTTTCTTGTCCGGTCTACCCGGACATAAAAGATATCGTTGGAATCAGTTTCGTATTCAAGCCACGCGCCGCGGTTGGGAATAACGGTCGCGGAATAAAGCTCCTTACCAATTTTGTCGTAGTTAATTGAATAGTATATGCCAGGGGAGCGGACCAATTGGCTGACAATAACACGCTCCGCGCCATTGATGACAAATGTCCCGGTTTCGGTCATCAAAGGAAGGTCACCCATAAAAATATCGTATTCTTTGATTTCGTCCTTTTCCTTATTATTAAGGCGGACTTTTACCTTAAGCGGAGCCGCATAAGTCGTGTCCCTTTCTTTGCACTTCTCAATTGAATACTTTACGTCTTTTCTTAATAATTCAAAATCGACGAATTCGAGGCTTAGGTGTCCGCTATAATCTGCAATCGGTGAAATATCAGCAAAGATTTCACGAAGGCCGTCGGTTAAGAACCAGTTATATGAATCTTTTTGAACTTCGATAAGATTCGGCATTTCTAATACTTCTTTTTGTCGTGAATAACTCATCCGAGTGTTTTTGCCCGCGGCAATGGGACGTATTCGGTTTTTGACCATTTAGATTTTCACCCCGTTCTTTATGATTTTGTGTTGATTTATAGGAATTTTGCTCGCTTTTTTGCACAATAAGAGCCTGTCAAGGCATAAATAGCGCAATATCCATACTACCACAAGTGATGGAGTGGTGTCAACCATATTTTTTTTTATTTTTGGATTATTTTCGGAAAAGTCGTAAATTTCTGTAAATGGTAGTTGGACTTAAATGTTTTTTAGCTCCATTGTTCACGCAAAAAACATGACATTAGCGTCATGCCCTATTTAGTATAATAATTTATGTAATTATTCAATTCTTGATACCACCCAAGAATATTTTTCTTCCCGGGTGGTTCAAGAGAATGAATTTACTTAAGAGTAACTTTCGCGCCTTCGGCTTCGATTCTGGTTTTGACGTCTTCGGCTTCCGCTTTGGAGATGGCTTCTTTGACCATCTTCGGAGCGGTATCGACCAAGTCTTTGGCTTCTTTCAGGCCAAGTCCGGTGATTTCACGGACAACTTTGATGACTTTAACTTTATTAGGGCCAACTTCGGAAAGCTCAACATCAAATTCTGTTTTTTCTTCTTCGGCTGGGCCGGCTTCCCCGGCGGCTGCGACTACTACTCCGGCAGCGGCAGATACGCCAAACTCTTCTTCACACGCCTTAACTAAATCGTTAAGTTCAAGTACGGTTAATTCTTTGATTGCATCAATTAATTCTTGGGCTGTTAACTTTGCCATGATTTTTTTCCTCCATTATTAAAGTTATTCTTCGGTTACAGGTGCTTCTTCGGTTACAGGTGCTTCTTCGGTTACAGAAACTTCTTCAGCTACCGGGGCTTCAGCCGCGGGTGCTTCTTCTGCTACAGGTGCTTCTTCTGTTACAGGGGCTTCTTCAGCTACCGGGGCTTCTTCTGCTACAGGGGCTTCTTCCGCCACAGTTGCTGGTTCGCAGTTTGCCGCGCCGCCTTTTTCGGCGATTTGATTAAGTACGCGGGCAAAATTGGTAATCGGGCTTTGCAAGCTGCCAAGAAGTTTGGAAATAAGTTCATCACGCGATGGAATTTTGGCGATTTCCAAAACTCCGGCCGCATCATAAACAACTCCTTCGACTACACCAGCTTTTAATTCAAGCTTCGGGGCTTCTTTTGAAAGCTTGGCTAATAGCCTTGCCGGAGCGGTTGCGTCATCATTAGAAATAGCAATTGCGTTTGGCCCTTCAAGAAAGGGAGCAAGCCCTTCAAAAGCTGTTCCTTTGAAAGCAAAGTTCATCATCGTGTTCTTGCAAACTTTGTAGGTAATCCCGGCGGCGCGGAGCTGCCGGCGCAGATTTGTATCTTGTTCCACGGTAAGGCCACGGTAATCAACTAATACTACTGACTGGGCATCCTTTATCGATGCAGATATTTCCGCAACGATTGGTTGTTTTTCTTCAACTTTTGCCATTTTTTCCTCCTTGTTTTTTATGAAAATAAAAACCGCCTTCGCACAAACGAAGACGGTAAATAGGCAATTTACAAAATAAAACTGTAACTTTCCTCGGCGGGCAACTTTAATCCCAATCATAATTGGAAACCTGCTGTCTTCGGCTTATGCGGCCCGGAAACCTTTGTTTATATCGGTTTCGGGGATAGCTTTATTAATTTATCATAACTTTATTCTGCTGTCAAGCTATTATTTAGCGAAAAATTGTAAAAAATTCTCGCCAGCGGTGAATCCTTATCCAGCATCAAAATATTGCCGCGGTTATTCCGGTAAGCAAGCTTCCCTGCTTCAAGGGCGCGGACAAATTCGTAGAACTCACTTCTTTGCGCGTCATTATAAGCTGTTGAAAGAATCCGCATATACTCCGATTCGCCCTCGGCAATAATCTTGGCCGCTTCGGTCCTTGCCCCGGCAAGCATTACGCTTACTTCCATGTCCGCTTCGTTCCTGATCATCTGTGCTTGTGATTCACCCTCGGATATGTAAAGCGTCCTGACCATTTCACGCTCGGAAATCATCCGGTTGTAGACAGCTTCCTTATTTGAATCGGGCAGGTCTAAGGCCTTTACTTCAACTGTGATTATCTCAATCCCATAATTGCTGACATCAACCTCATTAACCAGATTCGCCGCAATGCCTTTCGTAAGTGATTTGGTTTCGGCCATTTCAATATCATTCCCAGCCAGGGCAAAATCATCATCGGCGGCAAAATCAAGGACAATTGTTTCAATTTCAAAATCAAGGTCGCTGATTGTAATGTCGCCGTCACGGGAAAGAATGATTTCTTCCTGCGTCATGCTGGAAATGGTATTTTTGATTGCATTGTAAACAATCGTATCAATACGGGCTTCCGCCTGCGTTTTTAAGCCGCTTAATGTCTGGTAATAAAGGGTCGGGTTGGTAATCCGCCACAAGACATAACTATCCACAATCATCGTCCTTTTGTCGGAAGTGATGACATCAGAACGGGAGATTTCGTAAAAGAGGGTCTTTTGCTCGCGTTTTTCTACTACTTGGATAAACGGGATTTTGAAATTGAGGCCCGGCTCATCAATTACGCGGACGATTTGGCGGAATTGCAAAATCATGCTGTATTCATCTTGCCTTGTCACAACTGCTGATGATAAAAAGAAAAATAAAGCCGTTATCATAATTATCAGAAGCCAGTCAGAAAATACCAAGCGGAATCTTCGCGGCTTGTCATTGCTGGTCACATCTTTGTTTCTTACAAATCTTTCTTCCATTAAATAGTCCTTTCTATTATTAACCGCTCTGCTTAGTCGTTGACGGCAAAATCATTATTGCTGTTGGTATTTTGAGGTGCATTAACAAATGAATCAAGCGGAAGAATCGTTTCGGTGACTCCATCGTCATTCATGATGACAACTTTCATATGGGGCAAAATTGTTTCCATTGCTTCATAGAACATCCGCCTTTTTGTCATTTCGGGGAATTTCAGATATTCGTCATACATTGCGTTAAATTTTGCCACTTCAACATTGGCTTCCGCAATCCTTTGCGCCCTTGATGATTCTGCTTCCCTAATTGTCCGGTCAACATTGGCGCGGGCTTCGGGGATAACCGCGTTCACATATTCGTTAGCTTTGTTGATGAATTCATCCCTGTTCTGGCGGGCATCCTCAACACCCCTAAATGCAACCTTAACTTCTTCCGTGGGCGGCTCGGCATCTTGGATGGTAACATTGCGGACATGGATTCCAATGTCGTGGAATCTGATTTTTTCATCTAACATATCCCTGATATTGGTCTGGATTTCACCTTTGCCGACTGTTAAAACAGCATCAATCGGATAAGAAGCAATAACCGAACGGATGCAGTTCTGGGCGATATTTTTCATTATCATAACCGGGTTTTCGGACGCATAAGCAAACTTAAGCGGGTCCGAGACTTGATAAATAATGATGAAATCGACATTAATAAAATTGAAGTCCGCCGTAATCATGACCGCCTCTTCATTGATGCTCTGCCCTGTTGCTTCATTAAAACCAATCGCGATTTCCCTCGTGGTCGTATTAATTTTTTCGACTCTTTGCACTAAGGGAATCTTGAATTTGATACCCGGGGTCGATATGACGGTCGGCTTGCCAAAAGTCGTAACGACGGCGGCGTGTTGCTCGTCAAGGGTATAAATGCTGTTGGTTGCCATTAAAAGGACGATTACGCCTAAAATGAACAACCAGATTGATGTTCTTGCAATTTTCATGTTTTCCTTTGCCTTTCTATGTATGAGCGTCAGAAAAAACGCCTTGGTATGCGCTGCTGCCCAGTTATCTATTCCTCATAAGTCTTTATCTATCATAAATTAAGGGGTGGCCATTGTCAAGTTGTAAATTTTGGTGATTACTTAAGTATTAGAAAGGCAAAAATAACTCGCAGTGAGACCTTGGCCGCCTTCTATATATAAAAGAGCTGTAATTTTAAAGCCAATTAGGACACAGGCTCACGAAGAGTTGTTTATTGCCTTTCTTACTATTAATAATAGGCTAATAAAAAAGCGTAACCGTAAAAGTTACGCTTTAAAAAGCCCCTAATTAATTTCGTGCTTGGTTTTGGTTCTTCGTTACGGCGTATTATCCGGCAGCAACAATGCCCGCTCATAGTTTTCGAGAATAATCCGCTGGATATTCTCGCGGGTTTCCGAATTAATCGGATGGGCAATGTCCCGATACTCCCCATCGGCGGATTGCTTACTCGGCATTGCGATAAACATCCCTTTTTCGCCTTCAATCACTTTGATGTCATGTATCACAAACACATCATCAATGGTTATTGATACAATCGCCCTCATCTTCCCTTCCTTAGTGATTTTCCTCACACGTACATCTGTAATTTGCATTCTGTACCTCCATTAAAAATAGATAGTTATATTGCCACGGATTTCTCGCCCCCTCCTGGCATTAAATGACATATCTGTCATTTTTTTCGATGACTATTTTGATTCCGCCTTCCCCCTTATGATATGAATTGTGCCTAATCGTATCACGGCTTTCAACAATGCAGTTTTCGATATGGGTATTATCCCCAATATAAACGTCATTTAAAATAATCGAATTCTTGATATAGCAGTTATTTCCAATAAATGACTTCTTAAAAATAACTGAATCTTCAACTGTCCCATTAATGATGCAGCCGCTGGAAATCAAGCTGTTTTTGATATGGGCGCCCGCATTATATTTCGCCGGGGGCAAATCATCAACCTTTGAATAAACGTCCGGATATTGGCGGAAAAAGAAATCACTAGTTTCCTGCTTCAAAAAATCCATGTTGGTGTTGAAATAATCTTCAACTGTTGCGATATTGCTCCAATATTCCTTTAATTTGTAGCCAAAAATACGTTTCATGCCCCGGTAACGGATCAAAATATCTTTGACAAAATCAAAACGGTCTTCTTCTGCGCCTTTTTCAATCATTTCAATCAGCTGGCGGCGGCGGACAACGTAAATTCCGCAAGAAATCGTATTCGTCCTGGCAATGACCGGCTTTTCTTCAAATTCTTCAATCCGGCTTTCTTCGTTCATCTTTAGAATGCCATATCGGTCAACATTATATTCCGCTTCCAAATCTTTGCAAACAACGGTAATGTCCGCTTTCCGCGCAATATGGTATTCAAGGACTTTGTTAAAGTCCATTTTGTAAATGCAGTCGCCTGATGAGATGACAACATAAGGCTCGTGGCTGTCTTTTAAAAAGGTAAGGTTCTGGGCAATCGCGTCAGCTGTTCCGCGATACCAAAAGCTATTATCACTGGTTACGGCCGGGGTAAAGACATATAAGCCGCCTTGCTTGCGCCCAAAATCCCACCATTTGGAAGTGTTAAGGTGTTCGTTAAGGCTGCGGGCATTATACTGGGTAAAGACCGCCACTTTTTTGATATGTGAATTGGACATATTGGATAAAGCAAAGTCAATGCTTCTGTAGCTTCCGGCGATTGGCATTGCACAAACAGCCCTTTTTTGCGAAAGCTCTTTCATGCGGTAGTTATTTCCGCCAGCCAAAATGATTCCTATCGCTCTCATACTTTGTCACCTGCCTTAATCAAAGATTTTCCGCTCGGAAATAAATTATCCGGATAATCCGAAATATCCGTCATTCCAAAAATAACTGTATTTTTGCCGACAGTTACTCCGGCAGGTACTGTACTTTTTTCTCCGATTGTGACTATTCCATTGCAATAAATATGCGGGTCGGTTTCATTAACTAGTTCATCACCAATGCCAAGCCGGACATTTGCCCCGACCGTCACATTTTCGGCAATGATCGCCTTATAAAGCTCACAGCCAGCCCCGATCTCGACATTGTTCATAATAATCGAATCGCGGACGATTGTGTCCTTTCCAATCGTCACCCCGCAGCCAATGACGGAATTAATCACCTTGCCGTAAATCCGTGACCCCTCTCCGATGATACAGCGTTCAACCCAAGTATCATCAGCAATATATTGGGGCGGCAAAATATCCGCTTTCGTATATATCTTCCAGTATTCTTCATAAAGATTAAACTCCGGCACGATGTCAATCAGTTCCATATTGGCTTCCCAATATGATTCCAAAGTGCCAACGTCTTTCCAGTAGCCGTTAAACTCATACGCATAAAGCGGAGCGTCTTTTTTGTGGCAATAAGGGATGACGTGCTTGCCAAAATCAAGATTGGGCAAATCAGCATTAGTAAGAAGGGCTTCTTTTAAGACCTTCCAGCTAAATATGTAAATGCCCATCGAAGCCAGGTTACTCCGCGGCTGCTCCGGTTTTTCTTCGAAGTCAACAATCCTGCGTTCATCATCGGTAATCATGACCCCAAAACGTTTTGCTTCTTCAATTGGCACCGGCATGACCGCGATTGTCACATCGGCATTTTTTTCCTTATGGCATTCCAGCATTACGTCATAATCCATCTTGTAAATATGGTCGCCGCCAAGAATCAAAACATAATCAGGATTAAAGCTTTCCATATAATCAATGTTTTGGTGGATTGCATTCGCCGTTCCGGTGTACCATTCGCTGTTGTTGCTCTTTTCATAGGGCGGAAGCACCGTTACACCGCCGATATTGCGGTCTAAGTCCCACGGAATGCCGATTCCGATATGGGTATTAAGCCGAAGAGGCTGGTACTGCGTCAAAACGCCTACTGTATCAACTCCGGAATTAATGCAATTGCTCAAGGCAAAATCAATAATCCGGTATTTCCCGCCAAAAGCAACGGCCGGCTTGGCCACTTTCTCCGTCAGTACGCCTAGCCGGCTTCCTTGTCCGCCGGCTAATAGCATGGCAATCATTTCTTTCTTAATCATACCCGCTCCAATCTGCCTGTAAACTTTTTATGTATATGGCATACTATAATTTAGAACTTATTTCATTATACCATACATTATTTAAAAAATAAATGATTTTTACCAAAAATTTACTTGATTTTCGCGTTTTTATTATTTAATTTGACAAGATATTTCAGCACTTAACTCATTTCTTCGAATTTTCACAATATTTAGTATATTTTTTACCTGCCTTATCAATATCTTGTTAGTCAAATTTTCCAGTCAAAAAATTTGCGCTGGTTTTTTTGCCGATTAAAGGTTATAATAGTTTTCATGAAAGGTTAATTATGTATAAGATTGATTTCAATAATCCGATTCATGTATATTTTATGGGCATCGGCGGCATCAGCATGAGTGGCCTGGCCGAAATATTATTAAACGAAGGCTTTACTGTCTCCGGTTCAGACATTACCGAAACTGATTTAACAAGAACTCTAGCCGCTAAAGGCGCTTTTATTTTTTATCAGCAATGCGCCGCCAATCTTTGCCCCCGGCCTGGCATTCCCCCCATTGACCTAGTTGTCTATACCGCGGCGATTAAAGATGACAATCCTGAATTTGCCGCCATGCTTGAGACGAACTTATGTTCGATTACCCGCGCTGATTTATTGGGCCAAATCATGAAAAACTATGACCTTCCGATTGCAATTGCCGGAACTCATGGCAAAACAACAACGACCGGGATGGTTTCCGAGATCCTTTTGGCCGCCGGGCTTGACCCGACCCTTAGCATTGGGGGCATCCTTAATTCCATTAACGGAAATTTGCATATCGGCGATTCAGAATATTTCATTACCGAAGCGTGCGAATATACGAACAGCTTTTTAAGTTTTTTCCCCAAAATCGCGATCATATTAAATATAGAAGCAGACCATATGGATTTCTTTACTGACATCAAGCAAATCCGCAAATCATTCCATGATTTTGCTGCCCTGCTCCCAAAAGACGGCCTTTTGGTCATTAACGGCGACATCGATGGAATAGAAGAGATTGTCTGTGGACTTAATTGCCATATCCTGACTTTTGGGCTTCATAATCCCCATTATGATTATTGCGCTTCCAATATAAGTTATGATTGCGAAGCCAGGCCGACATTTACTGTCAAAATTGCGGCTAAGGGAAGCGATAAGGACAATCTTTTTGAAGGCGTTTATGCTTTGGGTTCGCGGGGTGAGCATAATGCGATGAATGCCCTTGCCTCAATTGCGCTTGCCGATTTCCTTAAAATAAATCCCCCGATCGTCAAAAAAGCCCTCGGTAATTTCACCGGGACGAAACGGCGGTTTGAAGAAAAGGGCAAATGCCAAGGCTTTACCATCATTGACGATTACGCCCACCATCCAACCGAAATCAGAGCCACTTTAAAAACTGCCCGCAACTATCCCCACCGCGATATCTGGTGCGTTTTCCAGCCTCATACTTATACCAGGACCAAAGTTTTTTTGGACGAATTTGCCGAAGCCCTTTCCCTTTCCGACAAGATTATTGTCATTGACATTTATGCCGCCAGAGAAAAAAATACAGTCGGAATCAGCGCAAAGGACCTTGCCGAAGCTGTAACTCTGCGCGGAAAGGAGTGTTATTATATCGCCACTTCTTTTGGCTTTGACAATGCCGAAAAATTTATTTTAAAAAATTTAAAAAAAGATGATTTGTTGATAACTATGGGAGCTGGAGATGTTGTAAACATCGGTGATAACCTGCTTGAAAAATAGTTTTACACTTTATCCACATTTTTAAATAAATTTTCCGGGCCAAAATTGTGGATATAATTTGGCAAAAAATGCTTCTGTTTTAGCCTGTCCCCGACAGATTATCCACAATATCCCCCCCATCCCCAAATGGCATAACACTAGTATTTTAGGGCATCTAAGCCTAATTGCCTATTCCTTTTCGTAAAGTAGTGTGCTATACTCAATTTTACTGAATTTGAATTAGGGTGGTGAGCAATGAGTCCGTTTAGGATATATAATGATTACGAAGACGCAACGATTGTGTCCAATATTTTTATTGATGAATATATGAAGGATGCCAATGATGCCCAGATCAAGATTTATTTATATTTGATCCGGATGATCAGCGTAAATAAGGCAACCAGCATTGCCAGCGTTGCGGACGAATTTAATTACACCGAAAAGGATATTATCCGTGCCCTCAAGTACTGGGAAAAAAATAATCTGCTTGGGATTGAGTACGATGAGCAGAAAAATCCCGTCGGGATTCATCTTAAGAAAATCAGCTCCCGTGACAAGAATGCCAATATAATGAAGCTTCCGGCAAAGGAAACCGCTAATGGTGCTTGCGCTGATGGTGCTTGCGCTGATGGTGCTTTCGCTAAGGATGCTTTTGCCAAGCGGGAATACTCTTTAGATGACCTAAAGGCCTTTAAGGAAACCGAAGAAACCTCCCAGCTTATCTTTGTCGTTGAAAAATATTTGGGCAAGACGCTTAGCCCTTCCGATATAAAATCGATTTTATTCTATATGGACATCCTCAATTTTTCCAGCGATTTAATTGATTACCTAATTCAATATTGTGTTGAGCGGGGCAAAAAGGACTTCCGTTATATTGAAAAGGTCGCCATCAGCTGGGCGGAAGAGGGCATTACCACGCCCAAACAAGCCGCAAGGGCTGCCCGCAAATATGACAAAATCGTCTATGATGTCATGAAAGCCCTTGGCAAGCAAGCAAACCCAACCAAAGCCGAAGCCGACTACATAATTAGGTGGGTGCGTGAATTTGGTTTTGGCCCTGATATTATTTATGAAGCCTGTGAGCGGACGGTCCTGGCCGTTGACAACCACCGCTTTGAGTATTGCAATAAAATATTGTCTAATTGGAAAAACCAAGACGTGCGGACTAAAGCCGATATTTTGCAGATTGATTTGGCTCATGCCAAGAAGCCGGGAAGCGGGGCCAACCTTAAAACCAGCGGCAAAGTGAATATGTTCCATCAGTTTAAGCAAAATACTTATGATTTTGAGGCACTTGAGAAAGAAATAATCAGCAATTAAAACGTGATACCGGGGTAAAAAATGGGACTAAGTAACGCGCAGTACGATGATATAATGCGGCAGTATGAAAAAAGGCAGGAAAAAAGCCGCACCCAGGCCGAAAAACGCCTTGCTTATGTATATGAAAATATCGAAGGTTTTAAGGAGCTTGATCTGGATATTGCCGCTATTTCCGTTACGCAAGCCAAAAAATACCTAAATGGTGATGAAAACGCAATTGCTTTATCAAAGGATTTGCTGAATGAGAAATCAAAAACAAAAGAAAGGCTTCTGATTAATGCCGGGCTTAACCCCGATTACCTTAAGCCCGAATATGAATGCCCTGCCTGCCATGATACCGGATATATCGAACGGGGGAAATGCCAATGCTTAAAGCAAGCGATTATTGATTTGCTATACGAGCAGTCCGGAATCAAGGAAATGCTTAACCAAGAAAATTTTTCCCAGCTTGATTATCGGTATTATGAGGGCGAGGATCTAAAACGTTTCAGCAAAGCGGTTGATAAATGCCGCCAATTTTGTGAAAAATCTGACTACCAAAATCTTTTCTTTTATGGTACAGTAGGCACAGGCAAGTCTTTTTTGTCAAGCTGCGTGGCTAAATCTTTGCTTGATAAGGGATTTTCCGTTATTTATTATACGGCGACTGAGTTTTTCAAAGCCCTGTCGCGCCAAATTTTTGATCGTGATTATAAAGATGATCATATCCATACCTGTGATTTATTGATTATTGATGACCTTGGCACGGAAACAAATTCCGAATTTTTGAACTCACAGCTTTTTTCCTGCCTAAATACCCGCCATCTAAACCAAAAATCCACGATTATATCGACAAATCTCTTATTAGAGGAATTGTCAAAGCGATATACCGACCGCATTTTTTCACGGATAATCAGCAACTACGAGCTATTGCTTTTAAGCGGTGCCGATATCAGGATGATTAAAAAACTTAAGAAGGTTGAAAGAATTTCATTCCAGACGATGGAAGGAGCATGAAAATAAAATGTCAAAAAGCGTAGACGTACTCAAGCTAGAAACCATCCCGGCAGGGTCACTTGCCATTATCCCCTTGGAGGGCTGCAAAGCTTTAGGCGAAAAGGTCAACCAATATTTGGTCGAATGGCGGACGAAAAGAGAAAGCGAGCATAAGGACAGCCTTGCTTTTGCCGGTTATCAAAGGGACACTTATATTCTGAAAGCCAAAGTTCCGCGTTTTGGGACAGGGGAAGCAAAAGGGGTTATCAGAGAATCGGTCCGCGGCTCTGATCTTTATCTTTTGGTTGATGTCTGCAACCATAGCATGACCTATTCATTGTTTGGCAAAGAAAACCATATGTCGCCCGACGACCATTATCAAGACCTTAAGCGGATTATCGCCGCTGTCGGGGGAAAAGCCCGGCGGATTACGGTCTTCATGCCCTTTCTTTATGAAAGCCGCCAGGACAAAAGAACCGCAAGGGAATCCCTAGATTGTGCGGTTGCCTTGCAAGAAATGATTAGAATGGGCGTTGACAATATCATTACTTTTGATGCCCATGACCCGCGGGTGCAAAATGCCATTCCGCTTCACGGCTTCGAAACAATCCAGCCAGCTTACCAGTTTATTAAAGCTTTGCTTGCTAACGTCAGCGGCCTAAGAATCGATAAAGAGCATTTAATGGCAATCAGCCCCGACGAGGGCGGAATGAGCCGCGCAATATATATGGCCGATGTCCTAAAGGTAGACATGGGAATGTTTTTCAAACGCCGTGATTATACAAAAAATATCGATGGCCGGAATCCTGTTATTGCCCATGAGTTCCTGGGCGTAAATGTCGAAGGTAAAGACATGATTGTCATTGATGACATGATTTCATCGGGCGAAAGCGTGATTGAAGCCGCAACCGCGCTTAAAGAGCGTAAAGCCGGGCGTATTTTCATCTGCTCGACTTTTGGCCTTTTCACTAACGGATTGGAGCGTTTCGACAAAGCTTATCAGAATGGGATTATTGACCGTGTCCTGACGACCAACCTAATTTACCAGCCGCCAGAATTATTAGAGCGTGAATGGTATATTCATTGTGATATGGGCAAATATATTGCGTATTTGATTGATACGCTAAATCACGATGCTTCAATCAGTGATTTGCTTGACCCGAATAACCGGATTAGGAATGCGGTAAAAAAATATAATGAAATTGAGAATAAAGTGTGTTCTGAGTCCTAATTGCATAAACCTAAGGCATTCTTATGGATAGAAAGCAGCTTCTATTTCAATATCCCCTTGCAATATTCTGTGATCGGGTGCATACTTGTATAAATACCGTGAGTTCGAAACCATCCTCACGTAAAACAAAACTAAGGAGAGTACCACAATGCAAAATCAAAGAGTTTTATTTATGAACCAAGCGGCGATGATTGCCGCTATTTATGTTGTGCTGACTTTTGCCGCCAATTTCCTGGGGCTGGCCAGCGGGGCAATCCAAATCCGTTTCTCGGAAGCATTAACCGTTTTGCCTTTCTTTACCCCGGCAGCAATCCCCGGCCTCGCCATTGGCTGCCTGCTTGCCAATTTCCTGACGGGGGCCCACCCCATCGATATTGTCTTTGGAAGCTTTGCTACCCTGATGGGTGCGATTTTTACATATTTAATCGGTAAAAAAGCTCGCGCCTTAAAGCAAAATGACAACGTAAAAGCCGGGACGCTAAAATGGCTTGCTCCACTTCCGCCAATTGTCTCGAACGCGGTTATTATTCCCTTTGTTTTATACTTTGCATATGAAATCACCGAGCTATGGTTTTCATTTATTTTCGTGACGGCCGGGCAAATAATTTCTTGCGGGATTTTAGGAATGGTTTTACTCATTGCCTTAGAAAAGCGGAATATTTTTAAGCAAAGGTAAGACTAGCATTAATGCCCCTAAAAAGGGAGGATGCCAAGCAAATCAGTGATTTGCTTGGCATTATTATGAAAAAGTTATTAATTATTACTGGCACCTGCTGTTTTATAATCTTATTATACACAAGATAAATGTCTAAAAAATTATTATAAAGTAAATCTTTTTTAAATTAAATATGAACAGATTATGAACGCAATATCTATTTCTCTTGCCGACTTAGTTTGGAATTGGAACGTGAAGGAGCCGCATAATATCTTTTTGTGATTCAACCACCCGTTCGGCAATCAGGTCACAGAATGATTCCGCATACCCTTTATGTTGGTAATGCCGTATATGCGACATATAGTCCATTCGCAGAACAGGCGGGATAACGGCAAGCATATAGCCGTCCTGAATAAGCGCAGTATTCATCAGAAGCCTCGCTACCCTTCCGTTTCCATCGATATATGGGTGAATTGTTACAAATTTCAAATGCAGCATAGCGGCAAATCTGACCGGGTGCATTGCGTCGCGCTCTTCTTCTATCCAGCGTCC
>WRLH01000036.1 GCA_009777715.1 Lachnospiraceae bacterium | reverse complement strand
CATACGACCGCATTCATACAATGGATACCTGACACCATTTGAGAAGAGGAATTCTTACAGGTAAATATTTCAGCGTAAGTGTTACAAAAAAGCTTGACCAGATCAATCTGCTTGGCTCGCAGTCCGCGTGTTCGAAAGCATTTTCTCCTCGTATCATGAGTGTAAGGGGCTTGACCGCTGTCATTGCGGGCCTGACCCGCAATCCGCTTGGCTCGCAGTCCGCGTGTTCGAAAGCTGCCGATTCATCGTCCGGGCCGCTTTCGCTCCGAGAGAAGCTTTGCGTTACATAAACTCACAAAGTACGTGAGTTAAGTAACGAAGCTTCTCAAGGCCCGGTCTCATGAATCGCACTTTCTCCTCGCGTTATAAGTTAAGGGGCTTGCCCGCTGTCATTGCGAGCCTGAGCCACAGTCATTGCGGGCTTGACCCGCAATCTAAGCACTCGTTAAAGCCACCGCTTTTTCCTTCTTCAGAAATAATATCATCGCCACGCTCACTAACCCGATGACGAGAAACCACTTCGGGTGGATTCCGTCCCCGGTTTTGGGCGTATCGTCAATAATGCCGGAATGCAGGTTATCCAAGTCGGCATAAATCACATAGGGTGAAAAATGGGTTGTCGTAAAGGTCACGCACGGGACATTGTCAATCATCGAAAAGCGGGGATTTAAATGCTCCAAAGTTCCGCCAAGCGCGGAAGCAACCCGGTTACTTCCACCATAAGGGACTTGGTCATTAGGAAGCGGCATCGTAATTGTAATCGAAAGCCCGGTTGTGTCGGTGATTTTGTGAATCCCACTCGCGTCATATAGGGAAATATCCATCGGGAAATAGCGGATATTCGAAATATCGCCATAATGCTTAAGCAATGCACTAATGACATCATCGGTTGCGGACTGGCTGTCAGAAATACGGATTACGAAATCATCTAACGCCCCGCTGACCGTGGCCGAGGCAAGCTCATGGTTAGGGATGCCGGGTTTTGTAATCAGGACGGTGGTATTCGTCCGGTTAGTGGTGTTGCTTCCATCTCCCCCGCCAATATCCGTGCTTCCGCTGCTTTCATTCGTCTGAGCCTGGCCGCCCCCGGTGCTTGAGGATAAAGCATTGCGGTATGTTGCGGTAACGGTGACATTATTGCCCGGCATTGTAAATGAAGTAATGGCACTATTGGCATTTTGGAAGCCGACCCCGGTCGAAGCCGTTGTCCAGCGGTCGAATATCCTTGAGTCAACGCTAGCATAAGCAGCAATAGTGACGATTGCTCCCGGCGCATAACGTCCGCTTCCGCTGCCGCCGGAGACGGAGACGGTATAAGTGCCATGTTCGTCTGCGTCATTGCTTCCGTTACCATTTCCGCTTCCACCTGAGCCGTCATCGGCCTTATATAAAGCATTGATATTTACGATTGATCCCGCAGGACCGATAACATTTTTCCAATCATCCGAATCCCAACCATCAAATATATATCCTCTTCGAGGTGGAACATATGGTTCAATTGCATTTTGCCCAATGGAGACAGACTGGGGTTGACCAAGTATTTTCCTTTCCCAATCACGAAAATTAACCGTTACTTTCTCCATATGATCATTAAGTATCGCTATAGCACTAACCGTTGTATTTTTTGTAATATAGGAGAAATCTCTATTCCAATCAATAAATGTATGATTAATATTTTTAAGTTCCTGAAGATATTCCGCAAATAGCGCGCGATCCTCCGCACTCGCATTTGATGAATTGGGAGCAACTGCACCCTGACCGAAATCACGGCGCTGTGTGGTTAGATCATCACCATTATGTTTTAAGAAATCTACTCTGAAGTTATCTGGTACTATCCTTACATCCATAGTACCCAATGTATTTTTATAATGAAGACCATATTCTTCCGCAGAAGTTCCTTCATATGTCTCAATAGTGCTTACTGGCGGTGGTCCGCTATGATCAAAAGCATGAGTCTCAATGAATACTTCAAGACCAGGGATAAAAACTGTGACTGACTGCCCCTTTCTTAAACCAAAGGCACCCTCTTCAATTCGTCGGACTGTTTCCGGAAGGTCTACTCGGTTCAGACTGTCACAAGCAGAAAAGCAATCTTTCGGAATAACCTGCAATTCTTTTGCATCACCTAGCAAAACTTGCATAATACGCGTACACTCTGCGAAAGCACTAGGGATAATTTCGCCGACCTTGGCGATATGAGGGTCAGTTTCAAGTTCGATTACTGGTTCTAATGTCTGCCTTCCAGCCATAATTAAGCTTCCACGAGTAGCAAGCACCTGTTCAATGACATAGGTACCCTCTTTTCCGGGTTTTGCTGAATGGGAGTATATTATCCCATTATCTTGAAAGTACTTTTCATTATCTTCGTGGAATAGTACTGTACTTATCATAGCACAACCTCTAAACGGCACGATACCAATATTTTCCATTGCCTTTCCGAATGTGACTCTTTCTAATTGCTCACAACTATCGAAAGCATAAGGTGGTAAATAAGTAACGGTAACCATGGAAATGGATTCCACGTGGTCATTACCCTTAATCATTTTTTCATTATCATTGGCAGATGGAAAGTCTTTATAATAACCGCTAAATAAACCGGGTACTATTTTATTGCCATTCTCATCATTTACATTAGATCCACCCTCTACCATTTGGTAGCTGGCTGATTTAGTGTCAAAGTAAGCGGATCTGTTCACATTGTTTGCGGCTGTGGTAAAATATTTATGGGCATCAATTGATGTAACTCCTGCTGGAATATTAATATGTTTAGTCGCGTTAACCATCTGTGGTAGTGGGGCAACATATTCTTCCCAAGGTTTTGGTGTTGTATTGATACTATTTTGGGTAATACTATAGCGAGTATATCCATTATCATAATTCCCACTATTAATCGGTGGAAGCTCGTATTTGAAATAGTGCATAGCCTTTTTTAGATCAGCGATTTTGACTATCTGCTCATTAGTAAGGTCATCGAGCATGGTTTTATCAAAAGGAAGCCATGAGGAAGAACTATCAAATAGGCGTTGGCGTTCTTCATCTTTTGCGTCTTGGCCAGCAAAAGACATATCATCCTCAACAGCTTGATATTTGGCAATGAATTCCGCAAATGAATTGAGGAAGGAACGGGTTATCCAAGGTCCAAAAATATTATCATTATAGGCATCATCGTAATTAAACGTATCTGCTGAGATGTAAGCTTCAACGAATTCACGGCGAAGTCTCTTTATATTATTATTGTGCGGTTGGTTGGCCGAAGTATTTTCTCGTAAATCATATTGAGATTCATAATTTCGTTGTTGATTTTCAATAAAAGACTTATTATCCGTATCAAGTGTATCGAATCGGGGATAATCTAATAGCACGTTTTCACCAGTCTCATTATCGATCATTACTGTCAATAGACCTGATCCCAAAAGACCCTTATAACGAATACGCAGTCCTGTATATTCACCAGTGAAAGTATTTCTTGCAACAAAGCCATCATTGAAGTCCATCGCGTAATTAAAAGCGGCATACCGATCATCAATCTCACCGTAAAACGTCAGTCCTCCACTGATAGTATTAGTTAAAAACGCATCCTTTTCAATTTCTAAGCCGCTTCTGTTTGTATAACTATAAGGGGTGTCCGGAGGATTAAATATTATTTCATTTAAGTTTTCACAATTTTTAAAAGCATCTTCTTCTATAAGCGTGATAGAGTTACTAATTGTTACTTTCCTAAGGTTTACCAAGCCTTCAAAGGCACCTGCTTTGATGGTCTGGACTGCTGGTCCAGTTGCATCACCATCTTGCATGATAACTTCTTTTATCCATGCACTGATATCAGGGTCGTTTAGAACTCCTTTGGTAATAGTGTTAATGCGGTATTTACCAACCACCTTAGGAATGACTAACCGGCCCTCTTCCGAAGCATCAGGGAGCAAAGTTATCTTTGATAACTCACCTTTATCATTTGCTCGAAGCAAATAATCCCCTTGGCTAACTTCATATTGCTCTTCGCCACCATCCATATAGATATAGGGAATCATATAGTTGGAATTGGCGGTAAAAGCTTTCCATGTCGATTGGCGTGGTAGGGCATAGCCAGTCGGGTCAAAAGCGGTAGGTACTGATCCTGGGCCATAAACTGTGAACTCTTTGCCTGGCTCGGTTGAAGCATCATAAAACAGCAAATAACCTTGGTATTGCTCTGTCCCGTTAGTTGCCTCATATCCTAAGAAAGACGCTCTACTTGCCGAATCCGGAAAAACGACAAACTGCAATCCGAAGCAGTCGCGGAAAATACCAGACGGAATCAATACATTCTCACTTCTTCCATAACTTGCAGGCATGGTGACTCCGATCAGATTTTTACGGCCTTCAAAAAGATAGTTGCCGAGCATTTCTTCCGCAATGTCTGACGGCAGTTGAATACCGACTGGCCAGCCATTGGCGCCCACTCCTCTTTCGGTTCCCCATGTACCAGTCACATCATGACGAACTGCAAAAACTGCATCACCGAGGCTTTTGACTGAATTATTGTTCCATTTAACGTCATCAAGCCCGGTGCAGTTATAAAACGCATATTTATGTACTTCCGCTTCCGATATCGTACCGAAATCAATTGTCTTTATGTTTCGACATTCAGCAAATGCGCCAGGACCAATTGTTTTGATTCTTCCTGTCAAGGGAAGTATGGTATAAGATGCGTTTTCGAGATAAGAAAACGCCTCCGTCCCAATTCCCTCTAAAAAAGTCCCAAGGATAATTTCCCCTAATCGAGGGCAGCGTGAAAATGATTGGTTGCCAATATATGCAACTCCGCTTAAATCAATTGTATTAATGAATGAATCGTAAAATGCCCGGTCTCCAATATATCTGAGTGATGGTCCTGTCTTAATGTTTTGAACATCCTTGATGCCGTTAAAAGCATCATTCCCGATTCCAACCAGCATATTAAAATCTGTGTCATATTTTACCAAGAATCCATTATTATCACCCCATTCAAGCAGTCCTGCAGGTTGCCCACCTGCGGCTTTTAGTAAATATGTGGTCATAGAAGACCAATCATCATCAGCTAACCAGCTAGGCCTATCTGTCATTGATATGAAAACTTTGTGTAGCCGATAATCCAGGTAAGGAAGTACTGTGGCGTCAGTATCCAAAAACTCCAGTTCGATAAAATTATTAACGAGATTTGGCTGTTCCATTACAAAACAATAGAAACGCATTTTGTCATGTCCATCAGCCTCAACATCACGTAGTACAGACGGATTTCTATTAAGTGGGTCGGGCATAGCTTGAGTGCCTTCTTGGTTTCCAAGGAGATTATAGGCTGAGTCATTTATATCCGGTTTGGCGGGATAGAGAGGAGTTCCTGAAGGATATGGAAAATTGACAATATTTTGCGGATCAATGTTCCAATCATTATCAATTGACCATTGATTAAACGCAGAATTCCATAAATTATATAGATCTATATAAGACCAGTACTGATCAAATTCACGCTTTTTTCTATCAAAATCGTCTTTCCAAAATTCTGAAAGAATTATATGTGTAGCATTTTCAATATGCGTTAATGAAGCACTGTTTCGTAATTTTTCATAAAGATCATAAGAATATATATAAGTCTTACCTCCAGGGCCTTTTTCACTATAAAAATCATCGAATGTACCTGACGAAACAGTAAAGTACTCATTGCTGAGCCTAGGGTCGGAAAAATCAATCGTTTGCTCACCATAAACATTTAAATACTTGTAGAGAATAGCATTAGTTGGGATAGCGAGGCTTTCATTTGACCCATAGCGAAAACGATCCACAAGATAATCAGTGCCACCGAAAGTGACTACAGTATATGATGTTTTCATCGTAACATTATTATTATCATCACCATCATAATATGGATCTCTTAAGTCAGGGTAATTTGGTTGATAGTCGCGCCAGTTAATATAATCAGATTTTTCATGATAATAATCGTAAAAAGACGAGCTTGAAACTGCAACCGAGCCATAAGTTGGTTTAGTATTAACAGATTCAGGTGTAGTATTTATGTTGTTATCATAATTAGCATTGCCCCTATGATCTACTCCTGATCCGCCAGCAGTAAAATCTTCACGTCTTGCTTCAAGTTCTCCCGGCGGAATTGCCGCAACAACAATCGCCGAAATCAAAAAAACTGAAGCGAGCGTCAGCCTGATTGCGCGTATTATCTTCGGATTTATGCTTTTATTCCCATTCTTTTGCGGGGCTTTTTTCTTCTTGGCCATGATAATTCTCCCATGAGACATAATTCTATGTGTTTACGTTCAGTTCACTAGTAACTAGAATAATCAACTCGCATATTTTTTCAATATTGTTATCCAATCTTCAAGCTCTTTTATATCTAAATAGACTGTCTCTTTTCTTCTAGCTTTATTCTGTGGATTTGTTCTAGCTTTATTATGTTTATTACAAATAAATTGTAGCTTTGAGGCAACACGGTAAATTTCGCTTGTTTTGGTCTTTATTTCCGAATCAGAAAATGAAGTGAGCTTTAGCTTTTTTTCAAATCCAGCAGTATCTTGCCAATCAATATTTTCGATCTGAAATAGTTTATTAATCCTAAGCGTAATGCCAAGCATCAAGGTTTGATGTAATATAGGCATATATTTGGCAATGCGATATGGTTCAATAAGGGATTCACCGCATTCAGCCTCTATCACTTTTAATGTTCCTTCATGAATATCAAACTCCGTATGAAAATGATTTATATAAGGGCATCCATTATAAGCTGATTCAGGAATCTTTTTTATATTTTTTTTAATCTCTGCAGTCATTTTACTTATCCCTTTAGTAAAGCTTTCTCCCAAAACATTAAGCTGCTCAGAAATTGCCATGTGCTTGAGCCTATTTAGCTCGTCTTTAAAAAAACAAGCGTAATCTGGGATAAACCCACCAGAATTAATTTCAAATTTACCAATCATAATGTTTGCAGTATTATAGTTTTCAAAAAAAGTTTTAATGTCTTTTGCTTTTTCCAGTTTATGTAAAGTTTCAGAAATAGCAATAAGGTCATCACGGGCAAATTCGAATTCATCAACAATATTTCCCCATTCTTCCCCCTTGTAGGTGGTAGCACGAGTTTTTTCTTGCCAGTTATGTAGCGTATTTTTGCAGTAGCAATCTATGCCTTGATAGGCAAATCCTTCAAATACCATTCTTATTCCATCTGCATCTCGAGGAAATAGTTGACAATATTGACTATGGATGCCAAGGGATTTGGCTACTTCGATATGATCTATACAAAAATCTGCAATCAGGAAAAAATGCCTCTTCCCTCTCTTTATGCCATCTTTTTTTATCTCACCTTTTTTTATTTCAGTCCTTATCTGAGCGGCGATTCTCGTAAGGCCATCCGGAGGCGGAAATTTCTTGCTGGCATTTTCATAACCATCAGTAATAATGAAATATAATACATCAGATTTCGCGTAGTCGAATCCGGTAGCAGTCGTTTTTTGATCTTTTTTCTTATTTACTTCAGAAATCGCTTCATAAATAGCGTCATATAGCGCAGTATAATCGCCAATTTGATAATTAAAATTACGTGCTGTTTCTAATGGTGTTTGCCACGCACTTTTGCTTATATTGGAATCAAAAAGGATGATTAAAATAGGAAATTCCTTCGGTATTTTAGACATGAGCGTGGTGAACGAGTGTGAAAGTGCAAATTCAAATCCGCTCATTGAGCCACTCTTGTCTATGATGAAAACAATCATTGCGTTTCTTTTTCCATTTATTATTGTACCAGCAGCCATGCTTTAGTTTTTCCTTTCACTCACATTTAATGGGTCTAATAAATAAAATTCATAGCACTAACTGGCGCTAAGTGCCGCTTGTTTAGAGGTAAAGGAAATTATGTGAAAAACTTTGCAGAAATTTTGCTTTTTTTCTTGACAACCATAAAACATAGCTTTACAATAGCATTATAACTATTCGGGAATGCTTAATTCCCCGGTGCAAAAATGCACCATGCGACGCAAAGGCTTGCTGACAGCCCTTCGCGTACTTTGGGTGAAATTCCATAATTTCACCGCCGCGGCAACTTCTGCCAACCATTAACCACATAACTAAACCGATTGGCAGGGGCCCGTTAAGCAATTTACTTGATGTGTCCTGCCACAGGCAACGTGCAAGTTGCCAGAAAGGACACGATGATGAACTACCAAATGGACCAGACATTTTTTGCAGGGGAACCCGGCCCCTTAATCAACAGGAGGCATAAAGACCTCCTCTTCGGGTACATACTGGCGGACAGCAAAACATTGCTGAAACTCTATAATGCCTTAAACGGGACGGATTACAGGGACGAAAGCGAGCTCACCATCACCACCTTGACGGATGTCATATACTTAGGCTATAAAAATGACCTGTCTTTCATCATTGGCAATACCCTTAGCCTTTATGAGCATCAATCGACCGTGAACCCGAATATGCCGCTAAGGGGGCTGGCCTACATATTGCGCATATACAGCGCCCTGATCGCAGAAAATGATGAAAACATATACGGGACGAAGCTCATCCGGCTGCCAAGGCCTGAGTGCATAGTATTTTACAACGGGAAGCCCGCGCATGATGACATGGAAACCCTGCGGCTGTCCGATTCGTTTTATGAAAACACGATGAACAAGACTCCCCCCTGCCTGGAGTTCACCGTAACGGTGCTTAACATCAATTATGGGCATAATAAGGGGCTTTTGGGCAAATGCCGTGAGCTGGAAGAATACGCCATCTTCAACCACAAGCTGAGGGCATATCTGGATAGCGGCATGGGCCTTGCCGGGGCTGCCGGCAAAGCTGTGGATGAATGCATCAGCCAGAACATCCTGCATGACATCCTATCGAAAAACAAAGCGGAGGTAATCAACATGATCCTGACTACTGAATACGACCGGGAAGCACACCACCGGGTTTTACGGAATGAGGGCCGGGAAGAAGGCAGGGAAGAAGGCGAGGAGCTGGCCAATAAAAAGTGGGAAGCGATAGTTGCGGGCAAGGATATCCAGCTTGCCGATAAAGATACTAAGATTGCTGACCTAGTTGACGAAATAAAGCGTTTAAAGGAGCTGCAAGGGCTTAATGAGTAAATATTACCACTTAGATGAAGATGACGGTATTTCTATCCTAATTGCCTAATTATGCCAATTAATAATTTTCTATTGAAAAATTTTTTATATGCTCTATAATGGTAAAGGGATAGCTTTACAAGAATTTCACGATATCGTAAACTCCCCAAGTTTACGATATTGGCAAGGGCAGGTTTTAAGGTTCAATGAATGTTATGTATGCGGCTGATGACAATTATGCAGAGATAGCAAGCGTTTCAATAGCCTCGCTTCTCGAAAACAATAAAGATGCCGATGAAATAACAATTTACTTCGTGGAAGACAATATTGCCAGCGAAAATAAAGAAAAGCTCCACAAGACGGCAGGTAAATATCAGCGGGCCATGGTTTTCATTCCCAAGCCGGACATAAGAAGCAAGGTGCAGACCGAGCTTAAAACATTGCGATGGAGCGACAGCTCATTTTCAAGGCTGTATCTGGATGACGTGCTTAAAGAGCATCCCGGGGTGGAGAAAATCCTGTACCTTGATTGCGACACTCTAGTCCTCTCGCCGCTCAAAGAATTATGGGAAGAGGATATTGACGGTTATCTTGGGGCCGCCGTATTGGAATGTATGGGCAATGCCCACAAAAAGATAATCGGGGCGCTGCCGCAAGATAATTATATCAATTCCGGGGTAATGCTGATTAATGCCAGGAAATGGATAGAGGAAAAAGTAAGCGCAAAGGCGACTGAGTTCATCAGGCGGCATGGCGGGAAAATTGAATATGTTGACCAAGGCGTGATTAACGGGACAATCAGCAACAAGATGAAAATAATCAGCCCGAGGTACAATTTGACGTCCCTTGCATGGGATTTTTCTTATGAGGAAATGCAAGTATACAGGAAGCCGGAGTTTGGTTACAGCAAAAAGGAATGGGAGGAAGCATTAAATGCCCCTTCAATCATCCATTTTACGACCAGCTTTCTTTCAATCAGGCCGTGGCATGAAGGAAGCAAGCATTTTTACGCGGACTGCTGGAAAAAATACCATGGCTTGTCAGGCTGGGGGGAATTTAAGCCCCGGAAGCTAGGGGGCAGGTTCAAAAGGGATTTTCTGGAAAAAGGCTATAAATTGCTGCCAAATGGCTTGGCGGCAAGGATTGCCGGGTTTTTCCATGCCCATGTGAAGCCGGCATTATTTAAAATTAGGTGATTTCAAGGGGAATTTACTTGGAGGACAACAATGGCAAAGACAGTTTATCTGACCACCAGCACGGACACCATCCACGGCGGCCACATCAACATCATAAAGAAAGCGGCAGAGCTTGGGGAATTAACGGTTGGCGTCCTTGCTGATGAGGCGGTGGCGGGTTATAAGCGGTATCCCCTGCTTTGCTATGAAGAGAGAGCGGCGCTTTTTGCGGGGCTAAAGGGGGTGGCGCGGGTCGTCCGCCAGGAATCGCATGGCTACAGGGACTGTTTGCTTAAGTACAGGCCGGACAT
This sequence comes from Lachnospiraceae bacterium, assembly GCA_009777715.1. Lineage (GTDB taxonomy): Bacteria > Bacillota > Clostridia > Lachnospirales > Lachnospiraceae > UBA935. The sequence goes on along the minus strand of WRLH01000036.1, from coordinate 17,634 downwards.
ACTGGTGCATGGGGACGACTGGCTCGAAGGCAACTTAAAGCCGCTTAGGGACGAAGCAATTTTCGTGCTTGATTCATATGGGGGAAAGCTGGTGGAGTTCCCTTACACGCGGAAAGAGCAATATGATTTAATCGAGAACATAAGGGAGAGCCAGGCTTCAATCCCCGATGTGCGGCGCGGTAGGCTTAAAAAGCTGCTTGAGCTTAAGCCACTGGTCACGGCAATGGAAGCCCACAACGGCCTGACTGGCCTAATTGTGGAAAAGGCAAAACATTTTGAGGCGGGAGGCACAAGGCAATTTGACGCGATGTGGGTTTCAAGCCTCTGTGACTCTACGGCAAAAGGAAAACCGGATATTGAGCTAGTTGATTTAAGCTCACGGGTCAGGACAATTGATGAAATAATGGAAGTGACAACAAAGCCAATCATCGTTGACGGTGACACGGGCGGCTTGCTTGAACACTTTTCCTATACAGTCAGGACGCTTGAAAGAATGGGCGTTTCAGCAGTAATAATCGAGGACAAGACCGGGCTTAAGCGTAATTCCCTGCTTGGCGACGAGGTTTTGCAGACGCAATGCGACATACCGTCATTTTGCGACAAGATATCCGCAGGCAAGGCTTCATTAAAGACCAAGGACTTCATGGTCATTGCCCGCATTGAAAGCTTCATCTTGGGCAAAGGGCAAGAAGATGCCTTGGCTCGCGCGGCAGCATTTGTTGAGGCCGGGGCAGACGGGATCATGATTCATTCAAGGCAGAAAACACCGGGCGAGGTTTTTGGTTTTGCGGAAAAGTTTAGGGAAAATAACAAGATTACTCCGCTGGTAATCGTCCCTTCGTCATTTTCAACGGTGTCAGAGCCTGACTGCCTGGGCAAAGGGATTAACATCGTGATTTATGCCAACCAGCTGATCCGGAGCGCTTTCCCGGCAATGATGGGCACGGCACAGTCAATTTTAAAGCACCAGAGGGCTTTTGAAGCGGAGGGGGATTTAATGTCAATTAATGAAATAATAACGCTTATACCGGAGAGATAGATATATACAAAATTAAATATTAGGAGCTTCAAGATATGAAATACCCGCCATCATTTTTCAAATCCCACCTGCCTTATTCCAAAAATAAAACAGGGCCGCTATATGTGCAGTACTTTTGCCGCCCTATTTCTTACATCACGGCATCAATATTTGCGCAGTTTTCGATTCAGGCGAATGCAGCATCATTAATAGCTGGAGTTATCGGGCTGATCGCGTGTTCTTTATTTTATGTGTCCGACCTCACTCTAAATATAATCGGAGCTTTACTTTTGATTGTCTGGATGATATTGGATTGCACGGACGGAAATTTGGCCAGGGCAATCAAGCCACAAAAATATGGTGATTTTGTAGATGCTAGCAGCGGTTACTTTATCCTTGCGTTTGTGCCAATATCGTTAGGCTTTTCAGTTTATCATACCGGGGGAGCATTAATTGGCGAAAATAATATCTGGATGATTATGCTGGGAGCTTTTGCCGCGATTACTGACAGTCTGGCACGGCTCATTTATCAGAAATTCCGAAATGCAAGTGAAAAAAAGGTCATCGAAGAAGACATAAAGAAAATGAGCAAAAAAGAGAAAATATTTAAGTTCATGACTAAAAACTTTAGTGTGTCAGGGATGTTGCCGTTTGTCCTTGTTGGCACGATTTTAGGAGCTCTTGATATTATTATTATCTTTCAATTTTTATTTAATTCATTTGTATTGACTGCCAGTTATCTTTGGTTGCTTGTGAAAGTTCATAAAGAAAATAAAGAAATGGCATTTTGATAAAAAATAACAAGCAGGAGAAACAAGAAATGAAAGCAATAATTATGGCAGCAGGCAGGGGGAGCAGGATATCCAGCGAAATAGGCGAAGCGCCTAAGTCAACGCTTCCCATAAATGGAAAACCCATCATCAGGACTACGGCCGAAATTTTCCTTGCCCTGGGCATTAAGCCAGTCGTATGCACCGGCTATAAGCCCGGCGCAATCAAAGAAGCTTTGGCTGGCCTTAATGTTTGTTATTGCCACAATCCATTCTACGACATAACGAATAATATTGCCAGCCTGTGGTTTGCCAGGAAAGAACTTAACGATGACACCATCATCTTAAGCGCTGACGTGGTATTCGAAAAGAAAATCATCGGAAAGCTGATGGCGCAGGATTACCCATTGGTAATGGCTGTTGACAGCAAGAGGATATTGGATGGCGATTTCTTTTTCCGGCTGTCGCCGGAGGGTCATATTTTGGAGTACGGGCCTGACTTGCCGGAAGAAATAAGGAGCTGTGAATCATTGGGTCTTTCCAAAGTAAGGCGCGATGCACTCCCGGCATTTACCGAAAGGCTCAACCTAATGATAGATGAGGGCAAGCACGCCCTTAATTTTGAGCGCGTGTTCCATTCTTTTAATGATGACCCCCATCTTAGGAACAGGACAGTTGATGTCTTGGGCCTTAATTGGCGGGAAGTTGATTTTTACCATGATTATTTGAAAGCGCAAGAGCAATTTGCATAAGTTAAAGGGAAACCGCATGAAGCAGTATTCAATTTCATCAGTAAGGGAAACAATCGCCCGCGTCCTTATGAGCCATGGGATAAGCAATGAGGATTCAATGCTCACGGCCAAGGTCATGATTGACGGGACGCTCAGGGGACATAAGAACCATGGGATAGAGCGGATCTTCCAGATGGTTGACGGAATAAAGAGCGGGAGCCTTTGCGTGACGCCCAATTTAAATACCTTAAGCCATGGGCCTTCGTTTGCGGTCATTGACGCCAATTTTTATATCGGCCAGCCAGTAGGCCATAAGGCCATGGAGATGGCGGCAAGCCTGGCCAGCAAGACCGGGGTCGGTTTTGTCGGGGTCAGGAATTCCGGGCATCTTGGCGCAATGTCATATTATTCCGAAATTGCCTCCAAGAAAGGGATGCTTGGCATTGCGATGTGTACAACCTCCCCGGCGGTCACGCTGCCCGGGGGGACAAAAGCCCTTCTTGGGACAAACCCGGTCTCGTATTCGTTCCCGTCCGGGCAAGGGGCATATACGGCAGATTTCTCAACCTCATCTGTTTCAAGGGCATTTCTTGTTGAGGCCGACAAGGCGCAAGCACAAATACCGGATGGCCTTGCGGTTGATTCTAACGGGAACGCAACGAACGACCCGAAAGAGGCTTTAGCCGGGGGCCTGCTTCCATATGGGGGCGGGGTAAGGGGTGCTTTAATCAGCATCCTGATTTCCATCTTGGCCGGCCCTTTAATCGGCGGCGTGGCCAATAGTGATGTGCTAGGGACAAGATACATGGACAAAAGCCCAAACAAGGGCGACGTTTTCATCGCCATTGACATTGGCAGTTTGGCCGATTTTGAAGAATTCAAATCACAATCCGCAGCTTTCATTGCGGAGCTGATGGCTGATTCGCCAAGGCTAGAGAAAAAAGCAAAGGGGCTTTTGGATGACACTGATTGGGAAGAGACGAAAATTGCTGTTTCGGAAGAGTTTTATTTACTGATGAACTCAAATATTTAAAGGACAGGGCATGAAAATAAGTAAGGACAAAAAATTATTGCTTTTATATAGGCTAAAATTCATTAATGCGTTTAGAGTTTTGTTTTATCCATACATGAAATATAAACGTAAAAGATTATTACGTAATTATTATGAATGTGGTTATGGTGACAGGCTTTTGCCTTTAAAAAATAAGTTTGATGGGAAGAGATGTTTTATAATCGGCAATGGACCGAGTCTTACGCCGGAAGATTTAGACAAAGTAAAAAATGAATATACATTTGCGACAAACAAGATATTTTACATTTTTGACAGGACCAGCTGGCGGCCGACATTTTATTGCTGCATGGATATGAATGCTTTTGAAATGCTTGAAGATAAGATTGCGTTATCTGATACTGAATATAAATTTTTAAATGCAAGAACGCATCAGAAATTCAACCAAGATGACAAATTTGACAAAACAATTTATTATCTTTTGAATTGCTTGGAAAATAAAATTTATTTAAATGTAAAGAAAAGGGCCTTGGACGAGCCAGTAGTAAGCGAAAATGTCAATGAATTTGTTTACCAGAACGGAACAGTAACCTTTACAGCCATTCAGCTTGCTTTTTTCATGGGCTTTAAAGAGATTTACCTATTGGGAATAGACCATAATTATCCTTTAACACGTATGGCTTCAGGGAAAATCATCAGCAATGAAAACAAGAATGAAAGCTATTTTGAGGGAATGCCAAAAACTGATTATCAGCCGGGCTATTCATTTTATACGGCAACGAAATGTTATCAAGCAGCGAGAAGTTACGCCGATGCCCATGGCATAAAAATAATAAATGCCACCCGCGGCGGCAAGCTGGAAGTATTTGAAAGAGCAGATTTTGATAGTTTATTTGAAAGCACGGAGGAAAATTAAAATGAAAATAATTGGTGTCATTCCTGCCCGTTATGCTTCAAGCAGATTCCCCGGTAAACCATTGGCCGATATATGCGGGAAACCGATGATTTGGTGGGTATATCAGCAAGCAGGCAAAGTGAAGGAGTTTTGTGAAATTTATATAGCTACTGATGATGAGCGGATTATTTCTGTTTGCAATCAATATGAAATGAACGTTATTTTAACCTCGGATCAGCACAAGACCGGGACAGACAGGGTATGTGAGGTGGCAAAAAAAGTAAAAGCTGATTTATATGTGAATGTCCAAGGTGATGAGCCGTTAATTGAGCCCGAATCAATATCGATGGCAATAAAGCCTTTTTACGAAAATAGCGATTTGCAAGTATCTAGCCTCATGAGCAAGATAAAAAATCCCCTTGATGTAATAAATCCTAATGTGTGCAAGGTAGTAACAAATAAGGATGGTTTTGCCCTTTATCTGACAAGAGGGATTGCGCCATACACAAAAAAGCCCATCACTTATGATTTGTATAAAGCGTTAGGCATATTTGGGATAAAACCTGAGGCAGCCGCTTTTTTTAGCCAAGCGGAGCAAAGCCAGATCGAATTAATCGAAGAAATTGAAATGCTTAGATTTATCGAAAATGGGTACCGGATTCATTTTAAGGAAGTTGATTCAAAATCAATCGGGGTTGATACCGCAAGCGATTTAGAAAAAGTACGCCAAATAATCACAAAGGAGCTGGCAGGATAATGAAAAGCCAATTGTTGGATTGCACGCTCCGTGATGGCGGGTATGTTGTTAATAAGGATTTTGATGACAAAGTCATGCTGGGCATAATCAATGGTTTGGAAAATTCAAATATTGATTATATTGAAATCGGATTTTTGCAAGATGATATTTCTGGCGGTGAATCGACAGTTTATTTAAATGCCGAAATGGCAAAAAAATGGATTCCTTCCGCCAAAAAATCAATATATGCAGTCTTGGCGGATCTAAGCCGCTATTCAGCAAAGAATCTTGAGATTAACGACGGTACATCATTTGATGCTGTGAGGTTATGCTTTTTTAAGCATGAGCGAAAGGACATAATCTCTTTTTCTGAAGAGATAATTAAAAAAGGTTATCGTTTATTCATTAACCCAGTTGATACATTGGGGTACTCCCATATGGAGCTGCTTCAATTGATTGAAGATGTGAATAAAATTAATCCGGACGGGTTTTCAATAGTTGATACATTCGGTTCAATGTATTTGGATGATTTGCGGACGATATTTAATGTCGTCAACTATAATCTTTCCGCAAATATCAAAATGGGATTTCATAGCCATAACAATCTGCAAATGTCTAGCTCGCTTGCGCAGGAGTTTTTTAATCTCGGACAAAACCAGCGTGATATAATTGTTGATACGACCTTATTGGGGATTGGCAGGGGGGCAGGGAACACACCGACGGAATTAACCGCCCAGTACCTTAATGCAAAAATGAAAGCTAAATATAACATGGATTTGATCTTGGACACGATTGATAATTATATTGCTAGCATTAAATCAACAAATGATTGGGGTTATGATGTCCCAATGTTCATATCCGGCTGTTACAGCGCCCATGTTAATAATATTAGCTATTTGCAGCAAAAGCCAAGCCTCCGTTTCCAGGATTTGAATTACATCTTAAACAGGATTGGCAGCGAAGAACGCAAAAGATATAATTACCAATTATTGGAAAAAGCTTATTTTGATTTTATCAGCTCAAATATTGATGATAGCGAAAGCATTAAAAGCCTTGCTGGAGCTTTCCTAAATAAAGAGCTGCTAGTCTTAGCACCGGGGAAAAGCATTCTGGAAGAACATGAAAAAATCAATGATTATATAAATAAAAAAAATCCAGTCATTATTTCAGTTAATTTCATTCCCAGCGAAATTGCGGCCGATTATCTTTATTTTAGCAATAAGCACCGCTATGAATTTTGGAAACATGATCAAAATTTTAATAACATAAAAAAGATTGTCACCTCAAATATTGATTCTGAAAAAGCAGAATATGTCATCTCACTAGTTGGCTTAGTTAAAAGCGGCTGGAGTAATTTGGATAATTCGGTGATTTTGCTGCTCCGCTTATTAGATAAGCTAAAAGTGAAAAATGTTGCTTTGGCTGGATTTGATGGATATAGCCAGAATGGCAAAAACTTTATTGCGCCGGAGCTTGAGCGGGACATAAAAGATTGCCATCATTTAAATATGGAAATTTCGCAAATGTATTTGGATTTTATTAAAGCAGCAGATATGAAAATAAGGATAATTACAAATTCGATAATTAATGATATCGTGCAAGGAAAAGCGAATGAATAATATTAAAGCAATTATTATGGATGTTGACGGCACGCTGACAGACGGCAAGCTTTACTTAACTGATGTTGGGGAAGCATTTAAAGTTTTTGACGTAAAGGATGGGCTGGCAATTAAGGAAAAGCTTCCTCTGATGAATATAATTCCCATCATTATCACAGGCAGGGAATCCGCAATCCTAAAAAAGCGTTGTGAGGAGCTTGGCATTTTGCATTTATACCAAGGAATAAGTGACAAGGCAAGCATAATCGAAACAATCATTAATGAGTTGTCGCTACCAAAAGATAGTTTGGCATATATCGGTGATGATGATAACGATCTGGGCGGCATGGATTTGGCGGCAATCATTGGCTGTCCGGCAGACGCTTCAACAAATGTAAAGAAAAAAGCTGATTTTATTTCAAGTAAAAATGGCGGCGACGGAGCTGTCCGTGAGTTCATTGAATGGCTAGGGGGTAACGCATGAATATACTTTATGCAAGTGATGACAATTATGCTGAACTTGCCGGGGTTTCCGTTTTATCATTGTTTGAAAACAACAAAAATGTTGAAGAAATAAATATTTTTATCCTTGACAGCGGGATCAGCGAAGTAAATAAACATAATATTTCAAGCATTGCCCAAGCTTATGATAGAAAAGTATCTTTCCTGAATAATTTTGATGTTGAAAAATCGGCCGGACAAAAACTGTCTGTTTCAAGCAGATGGAGCGTGACTGCTTATGCCCGCTTATTTTTATCAAAGCTCCTGCCTGAAAAAATAAAAAAGATTATTTATATTGATTGTGACACCTTGATTTTGGGTTCATTGCTTCCATTATGGAATGAAAATGTGGATGATTATGTTTTAGGCGGGGTGTTAGTCGCCCGCAAATCGATCAGCATGAAGACATATGCAATGAAAAAAACGGAAAAATGGATAAATACCGGGGTCTTATTAATTAATATGGAGTTGTGGCGGAAAACAAATATCGAAGATAAATTTGTTGATTTCATTAACCTTTATTGCGGAAACCTTATCAGTGTTGATGAATCTGTTATTAATGGTGTCTTAAACGGCAGAATTAAGCCCATTAAAATGAAGTACAACTATATGGGTTTGGCAAGCAGGTATTTTATGAGAAGAACGATGGTCAAAAGGCATTATACTCAAACCGATTATGACGAAGCAGTAAAAGAACCTGTAATTGTTCATTTTATGGGCAGCTGGATGCCAAGGCCATGGATAGATGGGGACAATAATCCCGTTTTTCAAGAAAGATATATGGAGTATCGGGGCCAGTCTCCTTGGGGCGGTAGCCCCTTAAGAAAAGGCCGGAAAAAAAGGGGGCTAAAGCTAACTGCCAGCCAGGTATTAAAAGCACTTCCTGAACCGGTATATTTCATTTATCTAGATATTAGGAGAAATTTTAACAAGAAACATTTTTTGTATTATTTATATGCCAGAAAATGCTTGCGGAAGTCAGATATAAAACTAGACGATTGCCGCTTGGGAAGATGATAATTTATGAAAATCGCAATCAAAAAATATGATAATATGATCCAGGCAAATATCATCGCGTGTCTATTTTTGCTTTATTTTTGCGCTATTTATGGGCATCCGCATATCGAAATATTTTTTGCCTGGGGCGGGTCAATCATAGTTTCGCGGGCAATCTTACTGGTTCTCTTGGCTTTTACATTAGTAAACTTCATCGTAAACATCATTAAGAAGAAACTTTTTTTAAACCAATATGGGTTCTTATTATGGTATGGCTTATTTATCTTTTATTGCGGCCTTTCTTTATTGTGGACGGTTAATATCCAGGAATCGATTGATTTATTTAATTTATTAATCGAAAACTTTGCCATTCTGTTTTGCATTGTTTTTTATGTCAATACGGAAGAGCGATTCTTAAAGGTAATGACAATGCACATCGTATCTATTTGCTATGCCTCTGTCCGGCTGATCATTTTCTTGCCGGAGCTTCGGTTTTTTGGCAGGAGATCGATGATCCTACATATCCGGGATATAGTCGGCGACCATTACAACATTTTAGCGATTAATTTGGCGGTTGGCTTAATGCTGATTTTATTTTTCTACTATAAAACCAAAAAAGTCCGGGTTCTTGTGCCTGCTTTTTTAGTTTTTTATGCGCTATTGCTTGCAGGTTCACGCGCTGGTGTTGTTGTTGCGTCATTATCTATTCTGCTGTTTTATGTTTTATTAAATGGAACCAAAAAAATGTATAAATCTTTGCTTATTCTTCTTGTCTTCATAACTTTTGCTGTCCTTTATCTTAATAGCAAGCTGGCCGGGGCGGAAATAATACGCAGCCTGATAGTAGGTTTTTTGGGCGGAAGCTCTGATTTTAGCTTTAATGAAAGGGCATTTTTCCGGGAAATAGCGGCAACAATGATTTCACAAAAGCCATTGATCGGAAATGGCTTGCGTTCTTTTACTGATTTTCTGGCGGACATAATGTACCGGAAAAGATATACCCATGCCCATAATGGTTACTTAGATATCTTAGCTTCTTTAGGAATAGTCGGGTTTATTCTTTATTATTCCATGTATCTAAGAATTTTTATTGCGGCAGTAAAGAACTTTGCTTCAACGCATATATATGTAGTTTTTTCTTTAGTCGTGTGCCTGGCCATCTTTATGTATGAGTTTAGCGAATCTCTTTTTGCAATAGCCCGGCTCTCTAGCATTACGGTTACATTTTATGCCTATTACGCATTAAAAGTATATGATACTAAAAAAAATCAAGTGGGAATGCCTAATGGAAGGATTGATTAGTGCCAAGCTTAAAGAAAAACATATTTTACCAGAACCTCTATCAATTATTTATTGCTTTGACCCCCTTAATTACCGCTCCCTATATTTCACGGGTATTGGGGGCTTACAATATTGGCATTAATTCATATGTGACTTCAATAACGTCATTTTTTGTCCTTTTTGCAATGCTGGGGATAAAAAGCCACGGCAGCAGAGCAATTGCCATCGTCCGCAATGACAGAAAAAAATTAAATAAGACCTTTAGCGATTTGCTTACTTTGCATTTGATCATTTCGCTAATCGTTTTTTTACTGTATATCATTTTTATTTTATTAAGCACAGATGAATATAAACTATACTTCATTATTTTAGTCTTAATGGTTTTGTCGGCGGTATTTGATATTAATTGGTTTTTTGCCGGAATTGAGCAGTTTAAATTAACAGTAACTCGCAGCGGGCTGGTAAAGATTGGGTCAGTAATCCTTACTTTTGCCCTTGTAAAAACAGAGAATGATTTATGGCTTTATATACTGATATCAGCAATGGGAATTTTTCTTTCCAATGCGATAATATGGGCTTTCTTAAAAAAATATGTTACATTCGTAAAACCGTCATTGAGCGGGATTTACACTCATATACGACCTGTCTTTTTATTGTTCATATCAGTTTTATCAATCAGCGTTTATTCTAATTTGAACAGAATAATGCTTGGCAATATGGCGGGTGAAGTGCAGTTAGGTTTTTATACAAACGCCCAAAAAATAATAGGGGTCGTCTTAAGCTTCATATACGCATTTAATGGAGTCATGATACCGCGGATGTCCAATGTCAGCAACCAGGGCAACCTGGCCGAGGTAAAACGCTTAATTTCATTATCAACTAAATATGTCATGCTGCTGGCTTTAGCTTTTGCTTTTGGCATTGCGGCAATCGCAAAAGATTTTACGCCGCTATTTTTTGGCAGGGAGTTTAGGGAGGCTGGTTATTTATTAGTTGGCCTTAGCACAATGATACCGTTTATCGCTTTTCAGAACATAATTTCGACCCAGCACCTTATCCCCAATCAAAAAGATAAGGAGTTTACATTAGCATATATAATCGGGGCGGTAATCAGCATTCCGCTTAATTTAATTTTAATCCCGATCTATCAAGCAATGGGCGTAGTTATTACAAGAGTAGTTGTCGAGGTTGTAATATGTATAATAATATCAATCTTTGCAAGAAAGGATTTTTCGATTCTTTTATATTTGAAAAATGCGCTTTTTTTCTTTTTTGCCGGCATGGCAATGTTGCTTTTAGTGAAGCTGGCCGGATATTACATGGGCTATAACGTAATGACGTTGTTATTACAAATAACTATTGGCGCAATATTTTATCTTGGCATATGCGGAGGCTATCTTTATCTTACCAAGGATGAATTTTTGCTGAAGAATTTGAAACTTTTGCGGCGAGGCAAGTGAAGTAATAATTTTTACATTGCAGAAAAGGTTTTCGGGGTAAGCTAATCAGCCCGGTCTTAAGCAAAAGGGCGGGCTAGATTTCACATAGAAGCGATATGCCAAAATAATCGTTAGTTAATTATCAAGAAACAATTCGATCATGCTAAAGAGGCGGTTTTGCTCTTCCTTTGAGAGCTTCCCGATCCGGTCAAGGTACTCCGAAGTCCGGCTGACATAGCTTTTATCAATAATATCTGATAAAACCTCATCGGCTGATAAATCAAGAGCATTCAGAATCTTGACAAAGCAAGGGATTTTGGGAATCCGTTCGCCTCTTTCCAGCTTGCTTATGTAATCAACGCTCAAATCCACCTTTTCGGCGAACTGGGCTTGATTAAGATTAAGAGATAGCCGCTTTTGCCTAAATTTTTTGCCGACATTAGTAAAGTTCATTTTATAACCCTCACCCTAAAAGTATTTTCCAATACCATAAGTATAAGCAAAATCAATTAATTTGGAAGAGACTGACAGTATTGCATAACTTATGATGCTGATTTCACTTCACAAGGCGGAACTCTAAACCTTTATTTCCGAAAGCAAGTTAACACTATCCTTGGAATAATTTACTTTGCTCGTGCGTGTGGATTAATCGCGAAGATTTTTTCGCATTCCTCTGTGATTGATAAATCCGCCGAAATGCGATTTCCGCCGCGGTGTTAAAGCGGGTTGAAATTGTGGAGCAAAGAAAGCATTCCCTGTCAAATTCAATCTAATTGCTCAATATATGTAATTGCTTTCTCGGTTTCCTCAACTAGCACTTTGTAATGCTCGTTGATATTTTCCGGGGTGTTGTTGCGGATATCCAGCATTAAGGCAGTGCCAAATTCGGTCACTTTGTCAACTCCAAGATTGGAAGCGACACCTTTTATCGCATGGGCGCAAGCTTCTATCTTCTCATGGTTATTTTTTTCAACAGCTTCTTCAAGTTCAACGAGCAGGCCTTTAACATTTTCGGGAAACTTACGAAGGAATTTTTTATATAATTCTTCTTTTCCCATAAATAAAACATCAATTCGCTTTAAGTCAAGGTCAATAAATTGGGCTATTTCTTGTAATTTCATAAAAATCTCCATCTCTAAAATTTTTTATATACTTTTACTGGCTCGCCACGTTCCAGTTCCGCGACATCCTTAAAACGTACCCGCTAATTTGCCAATTTGCTAATTTGCTAATTTGCCCAGCTTTGCCGCCTGGTCGGCGGCGATGAGGCTGTTGATGATTTCGTCCAAGTCGCCGTTCATGACTTGCTCTAAGCGGTGCAGAGTCAATTTGATGCGGTGGTCGGTGACGCGGCCTTGGGGAAAGTTATAAGTGCGGATTTTTTCGGAGCGGTCGCCTGTGCCGACTTGGCTCCGGCGCATTTCCGATTCAGCGTCATGCTGTTTTTCTTGTTCGATTTCAAATAATTTTGCGCGTAAAATCTTGATTGCTTTATCTTTATTTTTCAGCTGGCTTTTTTCGTCCTGGCAGGAAATGACCAGCCCGGTCGGAAGATGGGTCAAGCGGACGGCAGAATCTGTCGTATTAACGCTTTGGCCGCCATTTCCCGATGAGCGGAAAACGTCAAACTTGCAATCGTTTAAATCTAAATCAACTTCGACATCGCTAGCTTCGGGCATAATCGCCACGGTAATGGTCGAGGTATGAATCCGCCCGCCGGATTCGGTTGCCGGGACGCGCTGGACGCGGTGGACACCGCTTTCGTATTTGAGGAGCGAGTACGCCCCCTTGCCATTGATCATAAAACTGCAATCTTTCATTCCGCCAATGCCGATTTCGTCAGTATTCATTGTTTCGATTTTGAAGTTTTTGCTTTCAGCGTATTTCACCAGCACCCGGTACATTTCGGCGGCAAAAAGGGCGGCTTCATCTCCGCCAGCCCCGGCACGGATTTCAACAATGACATTCTTGTCATCATTTGGGTCTTTGGGGAGCAAAAGGATTTTTAGTTCATTTTCTAGTAACAATATGCGTTCTTTGCTTTCATTCAGGGTGTCCTTTAACATTGCCCGCATATCTTCATCGGCTTCATCTTCAAGCATTAAAAGAGAATCTTCAATATCTTGCCTGCATTTTTTGTACTCACGGTAGGCTGAAACGATTGGGGTCAAATCGCTCTGCTCTTTCATCAAAGTGCGGAAACGTTCTTGATTTGATGTAACGTCAGGCTGGTTTAGTTCGCTTAGGATTTCCTCAAAGCGGGTGAGCAGGTCTTCTAGGCGGTCAAACATTGGGTTTCTCCTTACAATAAACTACAAACTACTCTGTCATTTCCGGCAAGATCCTTTATGACATTGGTGTCATAAAAGCCTTTTTCCGCCGTCATATTGGCCACCACTTCTGCTTGGTCAAAGCCGATTTCCAAAAATAGCATTCCGCCTTTGTTTAAGTGTTGACTGGCTCGGTCAATTATCTTCCGGTAAAAATAAAGGCCGTCTTTTTTTCCGTCGAGGGCAAGCAGCGGTTCATATTGGCGGACCTCCGGCATCAACTCATCAATCGTCTTTGTCGGAATATATGGCGGATTGGCAACAATTATGTCAAAGCGTCCGCTTACCTTGGCAAACAGGTCACTTTCAATCCAATTAACTTTTTTGATTGGCGGGGCATTCCGCGGCAATGAGGTAATCCGTTCTTCGTTTCTGGCGGCAATTTTCAGGGCTTCTGCGGAGATATCAACGCCAGTCCCTTGGCAGTTATTGGAGTAATAAAGCAAGCTTAGCAAAATACAGCCCGTTCCGGTACACATATCAAGAATCGTCATGCCATCGTAAAGGTGGCGTTTTACTTCCTCAACTAATGTTTCGGTATCTTGGCGGGGAATCAATGCCGCGGGGGTCACGGTGAAGTTTAGGCCCATAAATTCTTGTTCGCCAAGGATATATTGAAGAGGGACATGATTCCCACGCTTAAGAATGTGGTTTACATAATCTTGCTCCTGCCCGGTTGTAACTTCGCGTTCGCCATTCACCAGCAAATCATGTCTTTTGGTCGTGCATACCGATTCCAAGAGAAGCCGGGCATCTAGTTCGTACTCTTCGATTCCGGCGGCCTTTAGCTTATTTTTCCCTATTTCGTATAATTCATTATATTTCATCTTCCAGCCAAAACTCATCAACATCATATTCAAAATTTTCTTTTAAATATGCTTTCCAATCAAAAATTGCTTCTACGGCCTTGATGGCAACCAATACCATTCCCTCATCGGGTTCTTTGGTTGTCATGCGCTGGATCAGCATTCCGGGAGCTGACAGGATTTTAACCAAAATATTGTCACTCCGTCCTGCCCAGCGGACAATTTCATAAGATATCCCGGCAATCAATGGAATCAGCGCAACGCGCAATCCGGCGCGTAACCAGATATTGTCAACTTGGATAAAGAAAAAGATGATAATGCTGACAAAAATAACAAAGAATATAAAACTCGTTCCACAGCGGCGATGAAGCCTTGAGGAACTCATGGCGTTAGGGACGTTTAAAGGGCGGCCTTTTTCAATGCAATTAATACATTTGTGTTCCGCGCCATGATAGGCATAAAGCCGTTTGATATCTTTCATCAAACTGATGGCGGAAACATAAATGAGGAATATGGAAATCCGTAAGATCCCTTCGATAATCAGCACTAGTGAAGCATTATTAATAAAGCTTCTAAACCAATTTGACATATAAAACGGCAAGAGGATAAAAATTCCGATTGCCAGCATAATCGCAAAGACTGTCGTAAAGCCCATTAATACTTTTTCGGCTTTTGCGCCAAAAATTTTCTCCAGCACTTTATCAAATTTTGTTGCTTCCATTTCTTCATCAACATAAAATGTTGCCGAATAATTGATCAGCCTTGTTCCTAATATCATGGAATCAATAAAATTGAAAATGCCGCGGAAAAAGGGGATTTTTTTGATTAGTTTGTCGGCGAGGATTCCTTTGTAAAAATCAACGTCTAACTCAATTTCACCGTCCGATTTGCGGATGGCGACGGCATAATCGTCTTTCTTTTTCATCATTACTCCTTCCAAAACGGCTTGGCCGCCGATTTCAGAAGAGCAATTTCTTTTTTTGTTGGTCATCGTAATGTCTCCATTGTTGGGCTGGGCTTATGCAGGGCTTATGCAAGCTTTTCATGCAATAAGGTTGAGACAAAACGCCTGTCTCAACCTTTGAATTTCGTTCGTATTAATATGCAGTAAGCTACTGGTTTGCAACGCCATATTTGCGGTTAAACTTGTCAATACGGCCGCGGGCTTGGGCAACCTTTTGCTGTCCGGTATAAAAAGGATGGCAGGCCGAGCAGATTTCCGTCCGGATCTCGCTTTTGGTTGAGCCTGTCGAAAATTCATTGCCGCAGTTGCAACGCACTTTGGCTTGTTTATAGTTTGGATGGATTCCTTCTTTCATTTTTCACCTCGTTTTGTAGATTGTTATAGTAAAGTGTACATTTATACTGAGTACAGTTACTTGCGTAACGATACAGTTAAGCTTTCATCTTGATGATTACGCTTTGCGTAATCATCAAGATGAAAGGCTTCGCCATATGTCTTTACACTAAGATATGCCTGGATAAGCAAGCTTCTCCATTCATATCTTAGTGCAAAGCACATGGCTTAACTGTATCATGTTTGTGCAAAGCACATGGCTTAAATGTATCATGTTTGCACAAAGCCATATTGCTTAACTGTATCATAGTACCATAATTAAAAAAGATATGCAAGCATTAAATGAATTTAATTTTTTTGACCATATTAACAAATTCTTGATTGTTCCTTGTCTTTGAGAACATATCGAGAATGCGGTCAACTGATTCTTCGGGCTTTAGGCCATTTAAGGCTTTGCGGATAATGTTTATTGCTTCTAGCTCATCAACGGCAAGAAGCAGGTCTTCTCTTCTGGTGCCGGATTTGGGGATATCAATGGCCGGGAAGATTCTTCTTTCCTGTAGCTTGCGGTCAAGAATCAGCTCCATATTGCCTGTGCCTTTAAATTCTTCGTAAACAACATCGTCCATTTTGCTGCCTGTCTCAACTAACGCTGTCGCAAGGACGGTCAGCGATCCGCCCTCTCTCATGTTCCGGGCTGCGCCAAAAAAGCGTTTCGGCATATGCAGGGCGGCCGGGTCAAGCCCGCCGGATAAAGTCCTGCCGCTGGGCGGGACAACTTGGTTGTATGCCCGGGTCAGGCGGGTAATGCTGTCAATCAAAATCACAACGTCACGGCCATGCTCAACGAGGCGGCGGCCGCGTTCGATGACCATTTCCGAAACACGCTTATGGTGTTCGGGCAATTCATCAAACGTTGAATAAATAACCTCAACATTCGGCCCTTCAATTGCTTCGCGAATATCTGTCACTTCTTCCGGCCGTTCATCAATCAGCAAAATAATCAAATGTGCGTCCGGATTATTGCGTTTGACCGACCGGGCAACATCTTTTAACAAGGTTGTCTTTCCTGCTTTGGGCGGGGAAACAATCATTCCGCGCTGGCCTTTGCCAACCGGGCTAATCAGATCCATGATTCTCATCGCAACGCTTGCGCCGGGAAGCTCTAATTTCAGTCTTTCATTGGGGAAAATGGGGGTCATGTCTTCAAAATTGGATCTTGTTCCGGCTACTTCGGGGCTGTAGCCATTAATTGATTTGACAATCAATAAAGCGGCAAATTTCTCGCCTTGGGTTTTTATCCGTGTCGTCCCCTCTAGAATATCCCCGGTTTTCAAGCCAAAACGGCGGATTTGGCTGGGAGCAACATAAACATCACGCTCACCCGGCAGATAATTCTCACAACGGATAAATCCGTAACCATCGGGCATTACTTCCAAAATCCCATTGGCGACAATGCCGCTGTCTAAATCGGCAGGAAAATCATCACGCCGCTCTGGCCTTTCTGGCCTTTCATAACTTGATTGCGCTTGTTCGCTCCGATCAGAAGTTGGCTGGGCGAAAGACCTTGTTTCGTAAATTCTTTTGTTTTCTACGAATTGTTTGGCTTTTTCGCGCTTTTCCTGCTCCTTAAGCTCTTTTTCCTGCCTGTCCTTTTCGTCTGCTTTCAGCATGAGCTCGACTACTTCCGCCTTTTTTAGCAATGAAATGCCTTTCAGGCCCCTGGCTTTAGCAACAGCTTTTAAGTCCAGCACTCCAAGTGATTCGTATTTTTCCCTCATAAAAGCTCCTATCTTAATTATATAAAAATAATGGTTTATCTTGGATTTCAAAAGATTTACGTGATGGTTATTTATTTTAGGTCAAATCTATTATACACAACTTCAATCCACTTTGCAAGCTTATTCAAAAAAATATACGCCAGCCCGCCCCAAAACATTTATCGCCACTTCCGGGTCGGACGTTTTGATGGCTAAGGCGGCTTCTTTAGTCCCGGTTAAAAGGGCATACATATATTCAATATTGATCCCGGCATCACAAAGCAAGGTCAGGATTTTTTGTAGCGAGCCTACCTCATGGGACATTTTGACGGCAATTATTTCAGTCAATGTCGCGGACAAATCATTTTCGCGTAAGACCTTTCTGCCCTCCTCCGGCTTTGATACCAATAGGCGGAGCATTCCATATTCGCTGGTGTCGGCCAGGCTTAATGATAAAATATTGATGT
>WRLH01000035.1 GCA_009777715.1 Lachnospiraceae bacterium | reverse complement strand
CGTCATCTGTTAAACTACCATAAGAAGGAGATATGTGGAAATTAAAATTTCCACTTTCAATTTAAAAACTTTAGTTTTTTGCAGTTTTCACAAGCTCCGCTTGTGAAATGCAGGGGGTATAAAATGGATAAATTAAGAGCAATACCGCAAGGCTACATGACAGTTGGGCAGCTTGCCAAAAAAATGAAAACCACCGTCCGTACCCTGCAATACTACGACAAGGAAGGGCTTCTTAGCCCATCGAAAGTAAGTGAGGGCGGACGCAGGCTTTACGATGACAAGGACGTTGTCAAGCTGCACCAAATCCAGTCGATGAAATACTTAGGCTTTTCGCTTGACGACATCAAAACCCGCCTTGTCGCCCTTGACACGCCTAAGGAAGTCGCCGCTGTCCTTAATAAGCAAGCTGCCGCAATGCGCGAAAAAATCGCTGATTTAAAAAAGACGTTAAAAACAATTGAAAGCCTTAGCGAAGAAACGCTTAAGATGCAAACGGTAGACTGGCGAAAATATGCCGATATCGTTGTCCTTATGCAAATGGGCAATGAGAATTATTGGGTAGTCACGCATTTTGAAGACAAAACGATGGAAGTATTCCGCAATCGGTTTGAAAACCGCGACCCCAACGAAATCATTATACCGATGGAGCGGCTATTTAGCGAAGCTAAAGAACTTTCGGAAAGTAATGTTTTGCCCGACAGCGAAAAAGGCCTTAAGTTTGCGAAAGAGTTTTGGGACACGGTCATGGATGCCACGGGCGGCGACATGAGCCTGATACCTGATTTAACGAATTTCGCAGCGAAAAAGGACAGCTGGGCATCTAAGCGTCTTAGGGAAAAATGGGCGGCCGCCGAGCCGTATATAGAAAAAGCAATTGCGGCATACTTTACAAAGCTTGGTGTGAATCCGTTTGAGGGGAATGATTGAAAGGAGTAGATAAAAAATGATTAAAATGAAGAATATCGTCAAACGTTTCGGGGCAAACACCGTGCTTACCGATGTGACGTTTGAAGCAGGAGAGCGGGAAATATTCGGGCTGCTTGGCCCTTCCGGGGCAGGAAAGACAACCATCATTAATATCCTGACCAAACAGCTTGATGCTGACGCGGGGAATTTTGAAACAGGCGCTTCGCTATTTGAAACAGGGCTTATGCTTGACACGGACGGGCTGTATAGCCGTTTGAGCTGCCTTGACAATCTAAACCTTTTTGCGGATATTTACGGAATACCGCATAAAAAAGGGCTGGAAGCATTAGAAAACGTCGGGCTTTATGACGCGGCAAAAAAATCCGTCGGCACGCTTTCAAAAGGAATGCGGCAGCGGCTGGCATTGGCGCGGGCAATTTTACATGAGCCAAAAGTACTATTTCTTGACGAGCCGACCAGCGGGCTTGACCCCAACACGGCAAAGGGCATCCACAAACTGATAAAAGGATTATGCGAAAACGGCACAACAGTATTTTTGACCACCCACAATATGGAAGAAGCTGTAAAGCTGTGTAATCATGTCGCGCTGCTTCATCAAGGGAAAATAGTTGAGCAAGGCGAGCCAAGTAAGATTTGCGAGCGGCATAATTCCTATAAAACAATTCCGGATTTGGAAACAGTATTTATTAAACTGACGGGGGTAGAATTAGAATGAAAATTATCAAAGCAATTTTTAAAAAACAAGCAAAGGATATGTTTAAGAATCCGACCGTATTACTGATGTTTATCATTTTTCCCGCCGTTGCTTTTATCATGACGGTATTCGTTACGATTCCGGATAATGAATTTGGGGATAATATGTTTGTCACCATGATGGCAAGCATTTTTGCCGGAATGGGATTAATCACGGCCGTTGCCGGAGCGATTGCGGAAGACATCGAAACTAGGAGCTTGCGCTTCCTTATTATTGCCGGAGTCAAGCCGCACCAGTATTTGCTTGGCGTCGGCGGATTTTTCCTTGCTGCCGCGCTTGTGACAACAATCATCTTTAATCTGATTGGCGGTTTTACCGGGACGGACTGCCTTAAGTTTCTTTCCATCATGGGTTCGGGGACAGCCGCTTCAATCCTGTTAGGCTCAACGATTGGAATGTGGTCAAAAAACGCCCAGGCCGCGGGGGGGCTTGCAACGCCGATTGCCGTAATCATCGGCTTTACCCCCATGATTGCGAATTTTAATGAAACGGTGGAAAAAGCCGCAGGAATTCTTTATACCCAGCAAATCAACGTCATTGTTAATGATTTTTCTGCGGACATGAAAAAACCGCTGCTGGTGATTGCGGCGAACATAACTGTTTTTGCGGTCCTGTTTGTTTTAGCTTATCGAAAAAAAGGGCTAAAGGGCTAAGATATGATTTCCGGCTTGATAAAATCTCGATTTCATTTTATCAAGCCGGAGTTTTTCATATCATAATACTGCCTAAATCCCAAACAGTGAAACATCATCAATGAAAACATATTCGGAGGGATTGCCTGACGTATATGCCCTCAACCTAATCCGGGCATAAAAGGTTTCCGGCGGAGCTTTTTTAGTCACCCGGCTATAATAATTGAATGTGCTGGGACTAATGGGAAGCAATGACGGCCGGATAATTATTTCCGCTGCCGTTTCAATTTCATTTTGGCTTTCATCTAAAAAAGTCACTATTGCATTAAGTGACGAATTGCTGTGGTTGGTTCGTGCCGAAAATGAAAAACGGTAAAAGCAGCCCGGATTAACACGGACATCCTGCTGGGCAGTTGCATTTTTGATTCCGGCGGAAAAGTTGCCTGAAAGCACATCTTCACTAATCCGGAAGACCCCGGTAAATAAACTGACCGGGAAACGAATCCAGCCAACCGGGTCGTTGCTCGCATTCCATAGTTCAAAATTTCCATTTTCTACCAATTCGCCCTCAGAATGGCAAGGGCAGCAGTCTTTACATTCACATTTGCCCGGTGGCCCTTGTTTGCCTTGCTCACCTTTTTCTCCCGGCGGCCCTGGCTTGCCTTTTTCCCCCGGTGGCCCTTGTTTGCCTTGCTCGCCCTTTTCCCCCGGTGGGCCTTGCTCTCCGCGTGGCCCTCTTAGGCAGCACCTTGGGCAAGTGCAACCGCAAGAACATCGATTAGGGCAGTTACAATTATGGTTGCAGCCGCATTTATTTTTACAAGTGCAACTGCATAATTTACTGTCGTTGATTATATCCATTTTACACCTCATGCAGAAAGAATCTACACTATTTTCCGTGCTTTTTCTTATTTCATTATATGAAATTTGTCGAAAACTGTTACATTATGCAGCTGATAAGGATAGCGGGCAATTTTTTTTTCAAATTTTATTGCGCAGCATGATAGAATTAGGGTAGAATAAAATAAGAAATTTTCATTAAGAAAGGATTCATTATGATAATCGGAGTGCCAAAAGAGGTAAAAAACAATGAAAACCGCGTCGGAATGGTCACAGATGGCGTTTATGAAATGGTGAAGATGAAGCACAAAGTAATCGTTGAGGCTGGCGCAGGCCTAGGAAGCGACATTACGGACGAGGATTACATCAAAGCCGGAGCGGCCATATATACGGATAAAGCGAAAATTTTTGATGAGGCAGACATAATCGTGAAAGTAAAAGAGCCGATCCCCAGCGAATATGGGTATTTCCGCGAGGGGCAGCTGCTTTATACATATCTTCATCTGGCTGCTGATAAAGAGCAGGCGGAATTTCTTAAAAAGAAAAAAATCACCGCTTTTGCCTATGAGACTGTCCAGACCGAGGACGGCTCTCTTCCGCTGCTTTCGCCGATGAGTGAAGTCGCAGGAAGAATGTCAATCCAAATTGGCGCCGCCCTGCTCCAGAAAAATAATGGCGGCAAAGGAATGCTGTTAGGGGGAGTGCCAGGGGTTGCCCCGGCCGAGGTAGTTATTCTTGGCGGCGGAAATGTCGGGCTAAATGCAGCAAAAATGGCTTCATGGATGGGGGCAAGGGTGACGGTATTTGACATTTCGCGAAAACGTTTGATATATCTTGATGATATTTTTGGCGGGAAAATCACAACTCTCATGAGCAGTGCCTACAATATTGCCGCCGCTTTGAAAACGGCTGACCTTTTAATCGGCGCAATTTTAGTTCCCGGGGCAAAAGCACCATGCCTGGTTTCGGAAGAAATGGTAAAGTCGATGCCGGCAGGGTCAGTCATTGTTGACGTTGCCATCGACCAAGGCGGAAGCGTAGAAACAATTGACAGAGTGACTACCCACGAAAATCCGTCATATGAAAAACACGGCGTTATCCATTATTCAGTCGCAAATATGCCGGGCGCGGTTTCTAAAACATCAACTTATGCCCTGACTGGGATGACAATCCAATATCTTAAACGCATTGTTTCAACAACGATGAAAGATATTATCTTGAATGACGCTGAACTAAAGCTTGGGCTTAATACTTACAAAGGTGAAATCACTAATAAAGGCGTCGCGGAAGCACTTGGTTATGATTATATAGACCCTGCTTTATTAGTTTGATTGCAATATTTTGTTTAATAGTGTATGATAAATGGGGGGTTAAATATTTTTAGCATGGAGGAACTAATGTATCAATTTAAAATTGTCACGGACAGCACAGCGGATTTGCCGGAAGAGTATCTTTTAAAGCATGAAATAGGCTGCATTAACTTAAGCTATATTATTGAGGGTGCGATATATGGCCAAGGGCAGGAGCTTAGCATAGAAAATTTCTATGAATTAATGCGCAAAGGGAAAATGCCAACGACATCACAGGTTAATCCAGATGAAGCCAAAAAAAGATTTGAAGAGTTTTACCAGACAGACAAAAATATCCTTTATTTAGCTTTTTCTTCAGGGCTTTCCGGCACTTTCCAAAGCGGCTTGATTGCAGCCGAGGAAATGATGGCGGAGCATCCTGACTGTAATATTATTGTTATTGATACATTATGTGCTTCGATGGGTGAAGCCCTAATCGTCCACAAGGCGGTATCCCTTAGGGAGCAGGGCAAAAGCATGGATGAGGTTGCGGAATGGGTTAAGGAAAACAAGTTAAAAGTCGTCCACGTTCTTACGGTTGATGATTTGAACCATTTATACCGCGGCGGGCGTGTCAGCAAAGCGGCAGCAGTTGTCGGGACGATGGTGTCCGTCAAGCCGCAGCTTCACGTTAATGATGAAGGAAAGCTTGCGGTTCTTGGGAAAACCCGCGGCCGGAAAAAATCCCTGGATTCGCTCGTTGATTATATGGAAGAAAAAGGGGCATACCGGGGAGAAAATGATGAAGTTTTTATCATTCATGGTGATTGCATTGAAGATGCCGAATATGTAAAAGAGCAAGTGAAGAATCGGATGGGCATCCAGAATTTCATGATAAATTTTGCCGGCCCGATTATTGGCGCCCATACTGGCCCTGGAGTGATTGGCTTGTTTTTCATGGGTGATTCAAGATAAATTGACGCTTGACAAAATCAGCTTCTTGCTGTAAAATTAATTTCGTTGCAAATTTAAGCTCTTTAATTTGCATACGATGTACGCGTAGCTCAGCTGGATAGAGCGTCTGGCTACGGACCAGAAGGTCGGGAGTTCGAATCTTCTCGCGTACATGATGTGAAAAGCACTCGTGAGAGTGCTTTTCGCGTTTTGGTTGTAAAAAGTGCAGCAATTACAGACTTTTTATCACAGACTCGATATTTCATAAAATGCCCCAAAAAATCATTAATAGGATTTCTTAGGCGTTATTGTTAATTCGCAGCCAATAGCATCCAAATAACGAAGCAAAGTATTTAAGGTCGGGCTTCTATCCTTTGAACCTTTTTCAATTCTACTTATTGCTTGTTGGGTAAGACCTGTAATTTCTTTAATTTTGGTCTGGGTATAATTTCGATCTTTCCTTGCTCGAGCCAAATTTAATCGAAACTCAAACTCTTTTTGATCGGCTATAAATTTTTGCCTAAGCATTGGATCAGAATCTAATAAAGCATTTAATTCTTTTATTTCCTCTTCTGGATCAGCTGGTCTAAATGGCATTGCAATATCCTCCTACAATAAATCGCGTTCTTTAGCTCTTTGAATTGCTTTATCAAGTTCAAATTTCTCAGCTTTGCCCTTTTGCTTCTTGCAGGCATGAAGAAAATGGACGCTTTCTGCGATAACATACATTATCCGATTATCAAAAAATTTAATCTCCCATAGTTTGCCTTTTAATTGCCTTGCATTAATTAACTTGAAAACTTCTATACCGTACTTAATAATATTATGCCGGATTCTATAACCCTCTAATTGCTCTTCCCTTGGTAAATCATGTAAAAACTCTTTAATTAC
The DNA here is from genome assembly GCA_009777715.1 of Lachnospiraceae bacterium. Classification (GTDB taxonomy): domain Bacteria; phylum Bacillota; class Clostridia; order Lachnospirales; family Lachnospiraceae; genus UBA935. Next base: position 23,226 of record WRLH01000035.1, on the reverse strand, counting down.
ATTTTTTCCGCCATTAGTATAATAATCTTGTATTATCATCTATAGTACCTCATTAATATTTTACATCATATTGGCTTTATTTGTCAAATATATTTTTCCTTAATATTGAAATATTGATATACCATATTCCATTGCAATTCTTCATCTCTTCTGCTATATTATTCATATGCGATTTTCAAAACTACAAAGCTGTGGCAATGACTACATCTATATTAATAACCTGATTGAGAAGATAAGCGATGCTGAAAAAAACCGTTTAGCGTTTAACCTAAGCAACCGCCACTTCGGGATTGGCAGCGATGGCCTTATTTTTATTGAAGCCTCGGATAAGGCTGATTTTAAGATGGAAATGTACAACCAGGACGGCACTTTTTCCGAAATATGCGGCAATGGAATCCGCGGAATGGGAAAATTCCTCTTTGACGCAAAAATGATTAAAGGGACGGAGGTTTCGATTGAAAGCGGCGGGAAAATATATTATCTTATATTGAATGTCATCGGCAAGCTGGTGACATCGATCCGCGTTGATATGGGGGCTCCGGAATTGACGGCGAAAAAAATCCCGGTCATCTCGAAAAATGCTTGGTGTACCAATGAAGCAATCGACATAAATGGGCAAGAATACAAAATGACCTGCGTTTCGATGGGAAACCCACACGCGGTGATAGTTTATCCTGATTTAAATGCCCTTGATATTAATCACTTAGGCCCCTTGTTTGAAAACCATCAGCGTTTTCCTAAGCGGACTAATGTTGAATTTATTGAAGTCATTGACCGGAAAAACGTCCGGATGCGGGTCTGGGAAAGAGGCTGCGGTGAAACCTTAGCTTGCGGAAGCGGCGCGTGTGCCGTTCTTGTTGCCTGTGTCCTTAATTCGTTAACCGATGATGAAATAACAGTTTTCCTGCCCGGCGGTGAAATAATGGTAAATTGGGACCGGGAGATGAAAAAAATATATTTGACCGGGTCGGCGATTTCAGTTTATAATGGCGAAATCACCAAGCAATCGGTGCATTTGATTGGCCAATCATTAAAAATTTTAAACGGGATTGCGGATTAAATCCGCAATGACAGGAAACGAGATTGCGGATTGAACCGCAATGACAGATTAGAAAGGTAAAACCTATGATAAAAATGGCAGTCCTCGGATATGGCACTGTTGGAAGCGGTGTTGTTGAGGTTATCGAAAAAAACAAAGACGAAATCAGCATAAAAGCCAATGCCGAGCTTTCAATCAAATATATTTTGGATATCCGTAAATTTCCCGGTGATCCATATGAGGACAAAATAACCAGCGATTTTGAGCTGATTTTAAATGACCCCGAAATCCAGATAATTTGTGAGACGATGGGCGGAATCAATCCGGCATATGATTTTACTAAACGCGCTTTATTGTCAGGGAAAAGTGTTTGCACTTCGAACAAAGAGTTAGTAGCGGACCACGGCCCCGAATTAATCAGCATTGCCAGTGAAAAGAAATGCAATTACCTCTTTGAAGCAAGTGTTGGAGGCGGAATACCGATTATCCGGCCGCTTAATTACTCTCTGACAGCGGAAAAAATAGACGAAATTACAGGCATTCTTAACGGAACGACCAACTTTATCCTGTCGAAAATGGAAAAAGAGGGTGCTGATTTTTTTGAAGCCCTAAAAGAAGCCCAGGCTTCTGGTTATGCCGAGCAAAATCCGGCGGCCGACATTGAAGGCCATGATACTTGCCGTAAGCTGGCGATTTTATCTTCATTAATGACGACAAAGAACGTCAATTACAAGGAAATCTATACCGAGGGAATCAAAAGAATCACAAAAGATGATTTTGCCTATGCCAATTCCCTTAACCAGACAATCAAGCTATTGGCAATAAGCAAATATGATGAAGATAACAATTTTTACGCTTGTGTTGCGCCATTTATGATTAGCAAAGAGCATCCGCTTTATTTTGTTAACGGCACTTTTAACGGAATATATGTCCATGGCAATATGCTTGGTTACTCGATGTATTACGGCAAAGGGGCGGGGAAATTGCCGACTGCAAGCGCAGTAGTTGCTGATGTGATCGACTGCGCCCGCCATCTCGGCAAAACCGTGATGTGTTTTTGGGACAAAGAAAACATAACCGTTGCGCCGTTTTCAAAACGCTCTGGCCAATTTTTTGTCCGCATTATTGATACCCCGGAAAATAAAGAAAAAGCAGAGGAGCTATTTCCCGATATGACACTAGTGTCACCTATGCGCGATGGCGAAATTGCCTTTATTACCGCCCATCTTACCGAAGCGTCATTTGCCGAAAAAGAAAAATTGCTTGATGGTAAAATCATCAGCCGGATTAGGATTGCATTATGAAATATGTCATAATTTTGGGCGACGGAATGTCGGACGAACCAATCAAAGAATTAGGGGGTAAGACTCCGCTGGCTTATGCCAAGACCCCGGCACTTGATCTTCTTAGCAAGAAAAGCCGTCTCGGCATGGCCAAGACTATTCCGGCGGGAATGAGTCCCGGATCCGATACGGCCAACCTCTCGGTGTTAGGGTTTGACCCGCGCAAATATTATTCCGGCCGTTCCCCGCTTGAGGCGTTGAGCATTGGAGCCCCGATGAAAGACGGCGATATTGCCGTCCGCCTTAACCTCGTGACTGTTTCCGAACAAAACTTAGGCTACAGCGAGCAAGTGATAATCGACCATAGCGCCGGGGAAATTACGACCGAAGAGGCCGACATTCTTTTAAAAGCAGCAAAGGAAGGGTTAGCCGCATACCTTAAAGAATCAGGATTTTGCCTTTATACCGGAACTAGCTACCGCCATTGCCTGATTTGGGAAAAAGGAAAAGTCCTTGGCTTCACCGCTCCGCACGATGTATTAGGGGATAGAATCGGCCCGCATCTCCCAAGCGACCCGGTTTTTAGGAAGGTGATGGAGCAAAGCTTTACTATTTTAAAGAACCATCCGCTTAATATTCTTCGCAAGCAAAATGGCAAAAATCCCGCCAACAGCTTTTGGTTTTGGGGGGCTGGAACGAAGCCAAACCTGCCAATATTTGCGGATAAAACCGGGAAAAAAGCGATTATGGTTTCCGCTGTTGACTTGCTTAAAGGAATCGGCGCGGCAAGCGGCATGAAAATAGCCAATGTCCCTGGGGCGAACGGCACGCTCCATACGAATTATGCCGGAAAGGTTGAAGCAGCATCAAACGCCCTCTTAAATGACGGTTACGATTTTGCTTATATCCACATTGAAGCACCTGATGAAATGAGCCACCAAGGCGATTTAAATAATAAGATTAAGGCCATTGAATACCTTGATGAAAAAGTGATAGCCCCAGTTTTTAGACGCTTAAGCGAAAGCGGCGAGGATTTCCGTCTGCTGATAATGCCGGATCACCCGACCCCTCTTAAGTTACGTACCCACACCGCCGACAGCGTCCCATTTTTAATTTATGACAGCAATGTCATTTATGACACCAGTGTCACTATACCGGGGCGAAGCTATAACGAAGCCGATTGCCAAGCAAGCGGTGATTTTATCGAAGCAGGTCACACATTAATAAACGAGTTCCTAAAATAGATAGGAAATAAAGTAATATTTTTGTTAGAAAGGACACAATTTTTCATGAATACAGTCGTAAAATTCGGCGGCAGCTCCCTTGCCAATGCCGAGCAATTCAAAAAAGCCGCCGATATAGTCCGCGCCGACAAAGCACGCCGCTTTGTCATTCCGTCTGCACCCGGAAAACGCTTTCCGGCTGACATGAAAGTCACAGATATGCTCTATGTTTGTTACGCCAAAGCGAAAAGTGAAAAGGGTTTCAAAAAAGATTTGCTGGCGATAAAAAAACGCTATCAGGAAATTATTGACGGCCTTGGATTGGATTTAATATTAGATGATGAATTTGCCGTAATTGAGAAGAACTTTACCGCCCATGCCGGGACTAGTTACGCCGCTTCACGCGGTGAATACCTAAACGGCATTATTATGGCAAAATACTTAGGTTTTGAGTTTATCGACGCAGCTTCGGTAATCCGCTTTGATGAGGACGGCCATTTTGATGCCGAGGTTACTAACCGGATTCTGGCGTCACGCTTAGAAAAGGCAGAAAATGCCGTTATCCCCGGATTTTATGGGGCTTATGAGAACGGAAAAGTCAAAACTTTTTCGCGGGGCGGGTCAGACATCACGGGCTCAATCGTTGCGCGGGCAGTCATGGCAGATGTTTATGAGAACTGGACTGATGTTTCCGGCTTTCTGATTGCTGACCCTAATATAGTCAAGAATCCGGAATCGATTGAAACGATTACATATCGGGAGCTGCGCGAATTGGCATACATGGGGGCAAGCGTTTTGCATGAAGAAGCCATTTTCCCGGTCAGGAGAGAGGCCATCCCGATAAATATCCGCAATACTAACAGGCCGGAAGACAGCGGAACTTGGATAGTTGAAAGCACTTGCCAAAAATCAAAATATGTCATTACTGGCATTGCGGGCAAAAAAGGCTTCTGTGCGGTGAATGTTGACAAGGATTTGATGAATTCCGAAATCGGCTTTGGCAGGAAAGTATTGCAGGCCTTTGAAGACAATGGCATTTCCTTTGAGCATATGCCCTCCGGCATCGATACCTTGACTGTGTTTGTCCATCAGGATGAGTTTGCGGATAAAGAGCAAAAAGTTGTCGCGGCAATCCACCGTTTGGCCCACCCGGACCATATCGAAATTGAGGGTGATTTAGCGACAATCGCCGTTGTTGGCCGCGGAATGAAATCAACCCGCGGAACGGCAGGCCGTTTATTTTCCGCCCTTACCCACGCCAACATCAATATCCGCATGATTGACCAGGGTTCAAGTGAGTTAAACATCATTATTGGTGTCGCAAATGAGGATTTTGAGACGGCAATTAAAGCTATTTATGATACTTTTGTGGAGTAGGCCGCATGAAATAAGGTGAGGATAATGAATAAAAAAGAGCTGGATTTTACCGTTTTCTGCATTGAAAATATTGCCGAGCGTCTTAACAAAAATGGTGCAGAGATATACAGGTTGATTACCGGGGAAAATAATATCCTTGACGACTATATAATCCCGAACTATGGCACTCTCCATACGCAAGGTAAAGAGTATATTGTTAATGATATTATTGAATATATGGAGAATAAGGGATTGAATTTATGATGCTTTTTCATGGTTCGCATTTGACGGTAGAAAAACCAGAAATATCATTTTCGCGAGAAAATGTAGATTTTGGACGTGGATTTTATACGACCCCCATCAAAGAGCAAGCGGTACGTTGGTCAGAAAGATTCAAACGCAAACATGGGCAAAGTATCGTAACGACATATGAGTTGGATGAGTTAATACTGAAAAAAGACATAAAAATACTGGAATTCAAAGCTTACTCAGATGAATGGTTTGATTTTATTGTAAAATGCCGCAGCGGAGTGTTAATTGACGGTTACGATGTGGTTATTGGCGGCGTTGCAAATGATAAGGTCTTTGATACAATTCAATTATATTTCGATGGGCTAATCAGCAAATCAGAATCAATCAAAAAATTGCGTTATGAAAAGCCTAATATCCAATATTGCTTTAAAAATCAAGCAATAATTGATGAATATTTGCATTTCATTTCTAGTGAGGTATATCAATGAAAGCTAACCGCACTTTACTCCAGCATAAATATGCCAGCACGATTGAAACTTTTTCGAAGTTAAAAGATATAAGTCTTAGGCAAGCATTGGACATATTTTACAATTCTGATACTTATCAAGAAATGCGGGAGGGCATTTCCCATATGCACTGCCGCAGTGACGAATACCTAGTTGAAGAAATAGAGCTAGAAAGCAAAGCAAATAGCAAATTTCCAATCTAAGAGAAACTATAAATATTAAAAGTTGCGATTAATATCGCAGCTTTTTTTATAGAAAAGTAATCGTAAGGCGGATTGACATTTTAGGCGCGGTTTTTTGCATTTCAGGACATTTTCTACACAAGGTTTGGGAAGCGTGGTAGGTTGGAGAGGTAAGGTTTCATTGCTGCTTTCGGCGACAATTGGAAATTTGATTGCCTATGGTTTGATATTATATGCGGGCAGTATTGACGAAGCGATAAAGCTTAATTATCCGCTTTTCCATATTTTGGCAATATACACTCTTATCCTTGCCATCAGCTTTATTGTCCCGGCAATAGTTTATCGGAATATATCAAGGGCAACACTTATTGAAAGGTTAAGGGAAGTCGAGTAAAAACTCCGCAAACAACACCGCACTTTCGATTTTAGTGGACGTGCCGACAATCCCTAGAACCGGAAAGGCATTGTCAAAATATGCGTCCTTAATCAGCGGCGAATCAGTTATGAAAATGCCAACCGGGACTGGATTTTTCATCTGTTCCGGTTGACTGCGCCAGTCAATTTCGGCAATTTTTTCCGCAGGGGTTTTTATTGTTATTTCTAAAAAATCATCGAGGTTCTGAGTGTTGTTCCGCTCATCAATTAGAGCCTGGTCAAGATAAAAAAACCTGTCTTCATAACGCTTAAGCTCATCTTCACTAAGGATTAGCCTCAAATCCTCAAAAAACTCGGCATCGGAAAAATAAGTAAAGGTGTGGGCATCTGCTATGATTGTATCAAGCTGCCCGGCAATGACTGTTGCCATAATCCTTTGGACCGTCGCCGCTTCATAGGGGGAAAAATCGTCAATGTCAAGATGGGTATCAGTTTCAACAAAACATTTGGTCCGATCATTGTCAAGCAAAGCAAAAGTGCTGAACTCATCGGCAATGGTTTCACCGGATAATTCGTAAGAATTAATAATGATGGCATAAAAGGAGTAGTCTTTGTTAGTGAACATATTATATAAAATGCTGAATAAAACCGCACAAGAAATAATCGTGACAATCGTATGGATTTTGTAGTATTCCCAAAAGTAAGCCAGTTTTTTCTTGCGGGACATATCTTTAAGGGCGGCTTTTTGCTCGGCGCGAATTTCGGCCGCGACTGACCAGGAACTAGGGTTTTCTGACATTTGAATATCCTTCCTTTAATCGGTGGGTAGGTTCTTTACTTCACCAATATATCTTTTCTCCCCATCAATGTCAATAAGCTATTGTAAATTGCGCCAGATTGTACTAATATAGTAGAAAGGCATGGAATATAAAAAAGGGACGCAGCACATCTTGATGTGCTTAAGCATTCCCTAAGGTAAATACGAAAGGCAAAGCCAAGATGAATGAAACGTATGTCGAATGTATGATTAAAAGAAAACCCAACCTCATCATGAAGTTTCTTAAAACTTTCCTGATTATGATAACGGTCATTTTCATTGTTTTGGGCATGATGGGGGGATTTGTGTTTCTGCTTATTGGAATCGTTACGGCTGGAATCGCATATTTTGTCGGGCTTTATACCGAAATAGAATATGAATACCTCTATGTTGACCGCCAGCTTTCAATTGACAAGGTCCTTAACCGGAGCCGCCGGAAGAAAGCGGCCAATTATGAAATCGAAAGAATGGAGATATTAGCGCCGATTAATTCATATCATCTTGATGGCTTTAAGAACCGCACCGCCCAGGTAACGGACTTTTCCAGCGGGATTGTAAGCCAGCCGGATACCCGGTATGTCATGTTTTATGACGGGACAAAAAAGATTATTTTTGAGCCTAATGCTGAAATGGTAAAAGCAATTCATATGATTGCTCCGCGCAAGGTGCATAAAGACTAAGTGTGCAAAAAACGCAATATGCGTAAAACGCAAGCTGCGTAAAACGCAAGGCGCGTTTTGATTAATAAAATAGCAAAATGGAATTAAGTTCCCCCTAATTTGGCGGTTTCTGAAACGCTGCTTGTGAAATGCAAGGGTATATTATGAAGATCAAGGATGATGTTCTAATAAGTGCTGAAAATATTGAGGCACATGAAGTCACGATACCGGATGGGGTCGTGGCAATAAGCAGGGATGCTTTTCGCGATTTACACTTCCTAAAAAAGGTAAATATTCCCAATAGCGTTCTAAGCATTGGCGATTATGCCTTTTCTTACTGCCGCAATCTTTCAGAAATCAACCTTCCCCGCCATCTGGAAAAAATTGGCAACGGCGTTTTCCGCGGCTGTGAAGAATTAGAAGAAATTCACTTGCCGGCCGGGCTTTCATCAATTGGCGAAGATGCTTTTTCATTTTGCAAAAAACTAAAACAGGCATCACTTCCCGGTGGGCTGACAGAAATCAGCAAAGGATTATTTGAGGGCTGCCGGAGCCTTATCAAGGTGGAAATCCCGGAGTCGGTAGTCTTGGTCGATGACGGTGCTTTTAAGGAATGTGTTGCTTTGCCGGAAATTAATTTGCCCGCGGAAATTATTAAGATTGGCGATTATGCTTTTGCAAATTGCCAAAGCCTGCCGATCATCAATTTGCCCGCGTCACTTACTGTCATCGGCCGTTATGCTTTCCAAAATTGCCGCAGCATTCTTTATTTTATTTTGCCCGAAAACCTTACCCGGATTGGCAGCTGGGCTTTTGCTTATTGTAAGAGCCTTAAGGAAATTGAAATTCCAGGCGGAATAACAAAAATCCGCAACCATACTTTTCTTTATTGCGAGCAGCTAGAAACGATTAATATTCCCCCTACAATTACTTCAATCGGCAATAGCGCTTTTGCATATTGCCACAAGCTTGCTGCGCTTACTTTGCCCGCGGGGGTAGAGTATATCGGCGAGGGGGCTTTTTCTAATTGCCGCAGCCTTACGGTAAAAGTCATTCCCGAAACTGTTGGCGAAATTGGCGATTATGCTTTTTCCGAATGCTCAAGCCTGTCAGCAATTATTTTACCCAAGCAATTATCTTTCATTGGTGAAGCCTTATTCCGGAATTGCGGAAACCTATTGACTGTATCTTTGCCGGAGCGGGTTTTGCGAATTGGGAAATGGGCGTTTTTTGGCTGTACCAGCCTGGCGGTATGTAAGCTTCCTGATTCGGTTGCGGATATTGGTGACCATGCTTTTGAAAATTGCCAGAATTTACATTTTTTGGCAATTCCTGGCAGCGTCAAGCGGATTGGAAATTACGCGATGTCAGGTTGTGAAAAGATGACTTATGTAAATCTGGGCGACGGAATTAAGGAAATCGGCGATTATGCTTTTAAAAACTGCGTCCGGCTTAGTAAAGCGGTCTTGCCGTCCTCGGTTACGAAAATGGGCAAATTTATTTTTCAAGGCTGCCCGGAGATAAGCGGCGTCATCGAACACAGGACTTGATTTTACGGCCCTGATAGCAATTTGCATAAAACTTGCCATGATATTCGCAAAAATTTGTTGAAATGGCAGCTTGACCATTGGCCAGTTTACTGTTAAAGTTTATTAATTAATCGAAAAAAAATAATCAAACGATTCACAAAGGAGCAGAAAATGAGCCAGATTATTGGAGAAGGAATTACATTTGATGATGTCTTATTAGTTCCGGCATACTCGCAGATAATTGCCAATGAAGTGGAGCTAAAAACAAACCTGACAAAAAGGATAAGCTTAAATATCCCGATGATGAGTGCCGGAATGGATACCGTGACTGAACACCGGATGGCAATTGCGATGGCAAGGCAAGGCGGAATCGGGATTATCCACAAAAATATGCCCATCGAGACCCAAGCTGAAGAAGTAGATAAAGTCAAACGTTCTGAATATGGAGTTATCACCGACCCGTTCTCATTATCTCCCGAACATACATTAGCTGATGCTGATGCCCTGATGGCCAAATTCCGGATTTCCGGTGTGCCAATCACCGAGGGCCGCCGCTTGGTTGGAATCCTGACCAACCGTGATCTAAAATTCGAAACAGATTTTACCAAAAAAATTAAAGAATCAATGACCAGCGAGGGCCTTATCACCGCCAGAAAAGGGATTACCTTAGATGAGGCCAAGCTGATTCTGGCAAAGGCCCGGATTGAAAAACTCCCGATTGTTGATGAGAATTTCAATCTTGCCGGGCTGATTACCATCAAGGATATTGAAAAAGCGATAAAATACCCGTCTTCGGCCAAAGATGAATATGGGCGGCTTTTATGTGGGGCAGCCGTAGGAATCACCGCCAATATTCTTGACCGGGTCAGTGCTTTAGCCAATGCCAACGTTGATGTCATTGTTTTGGATTCAGCCCATGGCCATTCGAAAAATGTCATTAATTGCTTGAAGATGGTTAAAGAAAAATATCCGCAGATTGATGTTGTCGCGGGCAATATCGCAACAGCCGAGGGGGCAAAGGCTTTGATTGAAGCCGGGGCGGACGCGGTAAAGGTAGGCATTGGGCCCGGTTCTATTTGCACAACGAGGGTTGTTGCCGGGATTGGGATTCCCCAGATTACGGCGATTATGGATGCCGCAAGTGAAGCAAAAAAATATGGGATTCCGATTATCGCCGATGGCGGGATAAAGTATTCCGGCGACATAACCAAAGCGGTAGCTGCCGGAGCAAATATTGTGATGATTGGCAGCCTGTTTGCTGGCTGTGATGAAAGCCCTGGTACTTTTGAACTATACCAAGGCCGGAAGTACAAAGTTTACCGGGGCATGGGTTCTATTGCCGCGATGGAATGCGGCGGAGCAGACCGCTATTTCCAAACTGATGCGCGGAAACTAGTCCCTGAGGGAGTTGAGGGGCGTGTTGCTTATAAAGGTTCGGTTGAAGATACGGTCTTCCAGCTTTTAGGCGGGCTGCGTTCCGGCATGGGTTACTGTGGGGCTGCGAATATTCCCGAATTAATCGCCAATGGGCGTTTCGTGAAGATAACGGCGGCTTCGCTAAAAGAGAGCCATCCGCACGATATCCATATTACAAAAGAGGCCCCGAATTACAGTATTGAGAGCTAAGATAAGCGATTATTTGCGGGCTGCATTTAATTAGATACGCGCTTCGTCAGGTTGCATAACTCCAAGCTGGGGCCCGCTCTCGCTCCATGAGAGATGTAGCGGCACTACGGTTTCATAATACGAAACCTAGTGCCGACATCTCTCAAGGGCCCGCTTTGGAGTTTGCACCTGCCTTGCGCTAACGCATAGTGCGGCTTGCGGCTTCAAAGTACGAAACCTAGTGCCTACGTTCTCAAGGGCCCGCTTTGGAATTTGCACCTGTCTTGCGCTTACGCATAGTGCGGCTTGCGGCTTCAAAGTACGAAACCTAGTGCCGACATCTCTCAAGGGCCCGCTTTGGAGTTTGCACCTGCCTTGCGCTTACGTAGAGTACGGCTTGGGGTGCAATCTGGCTTGCGCTACGAAGAGTACGGCTTGCGGGCGTGGGGATTTGATTCCAACCGCAGACCCTTGAGAAGTGTCGTTACTTAGCCAGCGTATTTTGCTGGATTATGTAACGCAACGCTTCTCACGAGCGAAAGCGCGTCTGCGTGGAACAAATACCCCGCGCCCGCAAATAAATACTTATTCAGCCTGCCAAAGCGCGTAGCTAGCAAATCTAAACAGATAATAAAAGAAATAACAAGGAGAGCAAATGAGAGCCCTAATCAGCGTTTCAGACAAAACCGGAATAGCAGAATTTTGCAAAGAACTTCATAACCTAAACATCGAAATCATCTCAACAGGCGGAACATACGCCCTGCTTAAAAAAGAAGCGATCCCAGCCCTTGAAATTAAAGAAGTGACAGGCTTCCCGGAGTGCCTTGACGGACGGGTGAAAACCCTCCACCCCAAAGTCCACGCCGGAATCCTTGCCATCAGGGACAATATTGACCACATGAGTCAATTACGCGAACTCTCCGTTGAGACAATCGATTTCGTAATTGTAAACCTCTACCCCTTTAAAGCAACCATCACAAAACCCGATGTCACCCGCGCCGAAGCGATAGAAAACATCGATATTGGCGGCCCGGCCATGCTCCGCTCAGCAGCCAAAAACTACCAAGATGTCACAGTCATCACTGACCCGGCTGATTACCAGACCGTTTTAGGCGAACTCAAAGAAAACAAGGCAGTTTCTTTAGAAACCAAATTTTACCTAATGCAAAAAGTATTTGCCCATACGTCCAATTATGATGCAATGATTGCCGACTATCTCAAAAAAGAGCGGAACGATACCGATTTTGGCCCGACCCTGACAATGACTTTTGAAAAAGTTTCGGAAATGCGCTATGGCGAAAACCCCCACCAAAAGGCGGCTTTTTATCGCCAAATCGGCAAACAGCCCGGTTCTTTGGTTGAAGCGGTAAAGCTAAACGGCAAAGAGCTTTCTTTTAATAATATCAATGACACTAACGGTGCTTTAGAACTGCTCAAAGAATTTGACGAGCCGGCGGTGGTTGCTTGCAAGCATGGAAATCCCTGCGGCGTTGGCATAGCCGATGATATTACATCGGCATGGACAAAAGCTTTTAACGCTGACAAAACTTCAATTTTTGGCGGAATCGTTGTTTGCAACCGTGAGTTAACTGAAAAAATTGCGCAGGAAATGCAGAATATTTTTCTGGAAGTCATTGTTGCTCCTGCTTATGAAAAAAACGCGCTTGATATCCTCTGTGCCAAAAAGAATATCCGCGTCCTTGAATTAAAAGATATCGGAGTGCCGCAGCCAGAAGATGCCCTTGACATGAAAAAAGTAAACGGCGGCATGATAGTCCAGACAGTTGACGCAAAACTTTATGGGGAAAAAGACTTTAAAGTAGTGACCAATAAAGCCCCTAGCAAACAGCAGATTGCGGACATGGAATTTGGCATGAAAGTCGTAAAATACGTCAAATCAAACGGAATTGCCGTGGTGAAGGATGGGCAAAGCGTCGGAATCGGCCCAGGGCAGGTCAACCGGATTTGGGCGGCAAAACAAAGCATAGAACACGCGAAAGAATTAATTAATGCCGAGGCAACCCATGGCGCGGTCTTAGCTTCGGATGCCTTTTTCCCTTTTGATGATGTGGTTGAAGCGGCATATCATGCCGGAATTACGGCAATCATTCAGCCGGGCGGTTCACTTAATGACCAGAAATCGATTGATAAATGCAATCAATATGGAATGGCAATGGTTTTTACCGGGATGCGTCATTTTAAACACTAATTTTTGATTGCCCTTTATTTACTAAGAAAAGTATGATATAATGTCGATACTGACGTATCGACTTATAAAAATGCTTCGCATTTTCCCTTGGAAGGATTTAATTGGCTCGTGCGTGTGGATTTATGATATAATGTCGATACTGACGTATCGACTTTTGGAAGGATTTAATTGGCTCGTGCGTGTGATTTATGATATAATGTCGATACTGACGTATCGACTTATAAAAATGCTTCGCATTTTCCCTTGGAAGGATTTAATTGGCTCGTGCGTGTGATTTATGATACTATAGTATTCAGCCGCATTATTGCGTTATTTTACTAAAAGGAGTCATTCTGTGTCCAACATAGAAGATGAAGCGATGGAAATGAACTTAGGCGAGAAAGCATCCCGCCATTTTATCGAGCAAATCATTGACAAGGATTTGGCCGACGGTTCGGTTGGGCTGGTAAAAACCCGCTTTCCCCCTGACCCGAACGGCTATCTCCATATCGGCCATGCGAAATCGATTCTGTTAAACTATGGTTTGGCGAAGCAATACGGCGGCCAGTTTAACCTCCGTTTTGACGATACGAATCCGGTCAAAATCAAAAGTGAATACATTGACTCGATGATCGAAGATATCCGCTGGCTTGGTGCTGACTGGGAAGAGAGGCTTTTTTATGCGTCCAATTATTTCCCGCAAATGTATGAAGACGCGATTAAGCTAATCAAAAAAGGCAAAGCCTATGTTTCTGATTTGACGGCGAGCCAGATCCGTGAATACCGCGGGACATTTACCGAACCGGGCGAAAATGACCCCCACCGTGAACGCAGCATTAGCGAAAATCTGGAACTGTTCCAGGCAATGAAAAACGGCGTATTTGCCGAGGGCGAAAAAGTCCTCCGCGCCAAAATTGACATGGCTTCGCCCAATATCAATCTGCGCGACCCGGTTATTTACCGGATTGTCAAAAAGCCCCACAATAATACTGGCGACACATGGTGCATTTATCCGATGTACGATTATTCGCACCCGATCCAAGACGCCATTGAAGGCATCACCCATTCGATTTGCACCCTCGAATTTGAGGATCACCGCCCTTTATATGATTGGGTTTTAAGGGAACTGGAATATGACCCTGCTCCCCAGCAAATTGAATTTGCAAAATTATTTTTGACCAATACCGTCACCGGAAAAAGATATATCCGTAAATTAGTAGAAGATGGAATCGTTGACGGCTGGGATGACCCCCGCCTTGTCTCGATTGCCGCCCTTAGAAGACGTGGTTTTACCCCCGAATCGATCAAATTATTCGTCGATTTATGCGGCGTTAGCAAAAGCCAGTCGTCAGTTGATTATGCCGCGCTTGAATACTGCATCCGCGAAGACCTAAAGCTAAAATGCCCGCGCCTGATGGCCATCCTTGACCCGATTAAATTAATTATTACGAATTACCCGGAGGATAAAACCGAAGAATTTACCGTACCTAACAATCTGGAAAATGAGGCCCTCGGTGAAAGAAAAGTTACTTTTAGCCGTGAGCTTTATATTGAACGTGATGATTTTATGGAAGAAGCCCCGAAGAAATATTTCCGCCTTTTCCCCGGTAATGAAGTACGCTTGATGAATGCCTATTTTGTGACCTGCACCGATTTTGAAAAAGATGAAAACGGCAATATCACGACTGTTTATGCGACCTATGACCCCGAAACAAAAAGCGGGTCAGGTTTTAATGCCCGAAAAGTCAAAGGCACAATCCACTGGGTATCAGCCAAGGAGTCCATTAATGCCGAAGTAAGGCTTTACGAAAATATTGTTGACGAAGAAAAAGGTATGTATGATGAAAACGGAAACCTAAATCTCAACCAGAATTCGTTAGTTGTATTAAAGGAGTGCCGTCTGGAGAAGGCTTTTAAAAATGCGGCCGCTTATGACCGCTTCCAATTCGTCCGCAATGGTTATTTTTGCGTTGATGCCAAGCTTAATACCGAAGAAGGAAAAGTTTTTAACCGCATTGTTTCCCTGAAAAGTTCATTCACATTGCCAAGTAAATAGGATTAAAGGAGTTATTATTATGTCAAATTTGTTGTCAGGCTTAGGAAAATTCGGCCTCGGAAAACTTAATGAAATGAAAGTATTTGATGAGCCCGAAGAAAAAGCAGAAGTAAAAGAAGCAAAACCCAAAGTCCCGGAAGAAGAAGAGTTCCTCATCTCAAAAACTTTTGATTGCCCTGTTTGTTATGAGAAATTTACTGACCGGGTTATGCGGACAGGTAAAGCCCGCTTAGTTGGGAGCGACCGTGATTTGCGTCCGCGTTATGAACATATTGACCCGATTAAATATGGGATTATTTCATGCCCCAATTGCGGGTATGCCGTTCTTAGCCGCTATTTCACCCCGCTTTCCCCGGCGATAGTCAAGCTAATCAAAACGAATATATCGGAGTCTTTTATCAAAAGAACCACTTCGCCATTAACTTATACTTATGATGAAGCCTTTGAACGCCACCAGCTATGCCTTGCAAACGCAATTGTCAAACGCGCAAAAGACAGCGAAAAAGCGGATATCTGCTGGAAAACAGCTTGGGTGCTTCGCGGAATGGCGGAGGCGCTTGACAAGTCCGCGGCTGATTACGAAACCAAAGCCAAGGAATTAAAAGCGCAGGAGCAGGATTTTTTGAAGCACGCTTTTGATGGCTTTGTAAGTGCAAGGAGCAATGAAAACTATCCGATCAGCGGAATGGACGAATCAACACTTGATTACCTGCTGGCGACCCTGTCCATCAATTTTGGGCAATTTGATATTGCCTCACGGATGATTAGCGGAATCCTTGCATCACCCTCAGCAAATGCCCGGATTAAGGATAAGGCCCGTGATTTAAAAGAAGAAATAAAAAATAAAGCGTAAAAAATTATCCCCAGTGCAATATTAACGCCTAGCATCAATTAAGCAAAAGTTTAATTAATGCTGGGCGTTTTGCTAATTTATAGAAATTTCGCCACAGAGGACACCATTTCAACAAGAATCGAACAAACCAAAAGTTTGATAACGCGCTTTATGCGTTCGCTTATTGCGATTCCGATTCTTGCATAGGTCGCCGCCGGGCGACCTTTTTTAATCCTGTCAATGAACAGTTTGCAAGATATTGCTTATGAATCATCTTCGTCAAAAAAATCCTCGACCTTGGTAACGCCCTCAGATATCGCTTGACTTACAGCGTCTTCAGCTTTATCCAAGGATTTTTCTGCGGTTTTTAAGCCATCTTCGGCATTCTTTAAGCCATCCTTGGCCGCTTTTTTGGCTTTCGCGGCTAATTCACAAGCATCGTCGCCAATATCCTTAGCTTTTTTGGGTATCTCATTAGCCATCTCGTCAGCGACTTCATCAATAATATCGCTGGCTTCTTCGCGGGTAAGGTCTACAAATTCACGCATTCCGGCACTTGCCCCCTCAAACCCGGCCATCACCGTATCTTTTACCTCGGTGATCTTTTCCTTTGCCCGCCGATAAGCTTCGGAAGCTAACAGGCTGGCGTTGTCAAAGTTGAGCGATACATACGAGCGGCTTTTACATGGTTCAGCATCTAGGTCCTCATCATAAATATCAAATTCATCATCATCAACCCCGTGCATTTGCCGACATTCAGTATTTTTTTTCTGCATATAGTAATAAACACCTGCGGCAGCTGCTGCGGTAGCAGTAAAAAATAAAAACTTTGAAAATTTACTTGCCATAATTCGCTCCTTTACAAAATAAGTAATCTTAGTATAACAACTATCTAATATAATAATACTTATTTCACGATTTGAAAAGACCAAAATGCCCAAAAGATTAAAAATAATCTTATGTAATCCACAACATCTTGTGGTTAAAAAATAGTTCAAACTAGTTTTCAAGAAGCCTTGAATGTGCAAGATAAATATGATATATTTAATTTCGACCCATGAAGTCAATAAACAGAATCGGAAAATTTCGTTGGCATGGGATTTATATTTTTGGGAAGCAATAATAGTTTTTAGTACAGGGTTAAGGGTGGTAATAAATGAACGAGAAATTTTTTGATCTTAAGAAAGAGAAGCAAGAAAGAATGATTAATGCGTCTCTTAAGATATTTGCAAGAAATGGCTATCAGTATGCCAGCACCGATGAGATTGTCAAGGAAGCCGGAATCAGCAAAGGGCTGTTATTTCATTATTTTGGCAGCAAATTAGGCCTTTATACTTTCCTTGCTGATTATTGCGTCAGATACATGAAGATGGAAATAAGCAATTTAAGCGGCAAAGAAACGGATTATTTCGCGATCCTCAAAGATATTGAAGCCGCCAAATTATCCGCCCTCAAAAATTTCCCTTACCTGCAACAATACCTTAGCACGATGGAAAAAGAGACCGATAGCGAGGCTTTTAAGGCAACCAGTAAACAACGCTCAAGCCTTGCGACTATTTACCAAGATATCATGAAAAAAGCTGATTACGCGAATTTTTGTGCCGACGCTGATTCAAAGCGGGTCGTTAAGATGATGGACATGATGCTAAAGAGCTTGATGATTGAAGAAATGAAAAGTAACGCCTTTAAGCCGGAGCATTATTATGCCGAGGCGGTCAAATACATAGACATGATGGGCAAGCTGGTTAAGAAATAAAAATTTAAAAATTTCGTTCAAAGGTTGCGCTATTTTCTGGATTTGATTTATGAAATTTATGAGCTTGCTTTATGAACTATGCTTTATAAACTTGCGGCGATCGATAAATCAAATCAGAATCTATATTTGCGATATCCGGCGAAGCGGTTCTTGCCATCATGTTTTTAAGCTGTGATGTCATGTGCATAACGGTTTCCGTTACCCCATCAGCCCCCTTTTGTGACAGAGGTGTCATAATTGCCCGCCCGGTTGAAACAGCAGTTGCGCCAAGTGCCAACGCCTTAAAGACATCATAGCCATTTTCCACGCAGCAGTCAACAAAGATTGGCATTTGCCCGGCGATTTCCTTTGCGATATCCGGCAAAACCATTAACGGCGGCACGGCAAAATCCATAATTCCATGATGATGTGAAACGACAATTCCATTTACGCCTGCTTCAAGGCATTTCGCCGCGTCACGGACGCTTAAAACTCCTTTTAAAACAAACGGAAGCTTTGTCATCTTGACAAACTCTTTTAATTCGTTAAGCGTTTTTCCGCTCATTTTCTCACCAAGGACATTATCATATTCACCCAGCCAATTATAAGCATGGTCAATATCCATTCCGACTGCAATGCACCCACAGTCCTCCGCATGGGCGATTTTCTTAAAGATACGGTCGTTGTCAGCATAAGGCTTGATAATTTTGATTGTCTTTGCGCCAGTCGCAGTAATTCGCTCAAGCTCCGCTTCGTCACCCATGCCAGCCCAGTTAACCGCGTTTGCCGCCTTTGCCCCCCTTGCCATTTCAACCATTCCGTCCGGATAACACTTATCAAGATGTGATAAGGCCGCCATCATGACCGGGGTCTTAAATGTTTCGCCATATAAATTGAGGGCAGTATCAGGAAGCACGGCATCGATATGCCTCATTTCGACCAATAGGGAATCAAAATAATCACGGGTAATCTGGTTAGGGTCGCCAATGCGTTTCTTTTCGGACATATCAAACCTCTTTCTACTTGTCTTGCTTGTAAATTGGGTCGGCAGGATAACCGCCCTTAAGCTTTTGCATACCACGCTGGATCGCATCGCGGGAATTTTTCCAATCAGCGTTTTGGTTGCGGTAATCGAATTTGTCAACTAGCCATGTGACATCATCAAATAAGCGTTCCATATTTTTTTCCATCACAGCAAATATTTCCGGATAAAAATCGCTCTTTTCTTTGTCGTTTAATTTATTTTCGCTTGCTTCGCAAAGATCGCCAAAATGCTTAAGGCAAAAGCCCTTGGAATTTTTTATGCGTTCGCGGAATGCGGGGTCACTTTTGTACATGACGAAAAAAGTATCCATATAACGCTCGTATGTATCGGCAAAAGATTTGCAGATGTAACATGAATCGGTTTTTTCTTTTGCCCAAATGCCAATCGGATTGACCCGGTCACTATTTTTCTGGAATTTGCCTTTAAAGGTTGATTTTGAGGGGGAGAATTTCTTAAGCTCGGCTTTCATTTCACCAATCAAGCGCAGATAATGAGTTTTCAAAATCCAGCCATTGCCAAGCGTATTGCCATAATCATACATTTTTTTGAAATGGTGGCGGCAAAATCCTTGGCGGTCAGTCAGGTCGCGGATATCGGCTTGCATATATGAAGCCCCTGCGCCTAACACAAAGTCAAGCAAATCCTGCTCGACATTCCGCTCCACAAAGCAAAAAGGGCATTCATCACCAGCATTAACCGCGTCATTTAAAGGGATTGTGTAAAGTTTCTCTTTCATACTGCTCCTGCTTTCATACACATATTATACGTTAAGGGGCTTTTATTTTCAAGCGGTTTCATGGTATAATGTCGATACTGACATATCGGCATATTTACTTGGCTCGTGCGTGTGGATTTTCGTTTGGAAAAAAGGAGATAATGTGCAAAAAAAATTATTGTTGCTTACCTCGGTTATTTCATTAATCCTGCTCAGTGCATTATTATTTTATTTGTTAAACGAACAAACAAGAATAGGCAATGCAAAAGAAACAATGGCTGATGAAATAAAAAAGGAGCAGATTGACCGGAAAATTGAAGATTTCACGGAAAAATGGTTTAGGTTTGCGGAAGAAATCAAAGTAGCAGATGATAATTCGGATTTTTCAGTTTTTGTTTCATTTATGCCCGAAGTAGGTTCTTTACCGATAAAACAAGAGATATTTCAGAATGTCGCTTATCACGCCTTGCAAATATCATATTTTTTCCCGGAAGTTAATTATTTTAGCTATCACGTTTTATGGGATGTTTGGGATTCGGATCAAGAAGATTTTCATCAACAAGTGGTTATTACTTTAGCTATTAACGAAGATGCCATAAAAGATTTGGAAAAAAATTACTACAATGCAATTATTGCCCAAAAGGCTGGCTTTGAACCAGAATTTAATAAAGCTTTTACATCAGTTATTGAAACTGATGTAGCTAAAGATTGGCTTAATATAGTTCAGTAAATTTCTGAAGAATTCATTTTCATTTATTTCACTTGACAATATATCAAAAAAGGAATATAATTTAAGGAGAAAAAATGTTTGACATTGATTTTTATCAGCTTTCCAATGGGGAAAAGCCGGTGGAAAAATTTATTGATAACCTTGACGAGAAAATGCAGCTAAAGGCTTTAGCGAGCATTGAAATACTTGCCGAGTACGGCAATAACATTCGAAAGCCACATTCAAAATCACTTGGCAAAGGTTTGTTTGAGTTACGGATCAGGTTTGCAAATGATATTACAAGGATATTTTACTTTTTTGTAGCGAACAATAGAATCATACTTACTAATGGTTTTATCAAGAAATCTCAAAAAATACCGCTTAACGAAATTATTTTGGCTCGAAAGTATAAAGCAGACTTTGAAAGGAGATTTGGAAAAAATGAGTGATTTTCAAGATTATTTGAGCAAAAAACTTAAAGACCCTGTATTTGCGGCGGAATGGGAGCGGCAACGCCCAGAACGTGAATATATGAAAGCTATAATTGGAGCTCGCATAGAAAAGGATATGACGCAAAAAGAGTTAGCGAAAAGAGCCGGAATCAGGCAATCAAATATCAGCCGGATTGAAAGCGGAAATTGCAGCCCAACCATTGCAACATTACAAAAGATAGCTGATGGTTTAGGGAGAAGACTTCATATCGAATTTCGGAAAATATAATTCCAAGCCTCACCGGAAAATGAAATAAACAATCCCCAGCCCCCAGCTTACCAGAATGCCGAACAATATCACCGGGCCGGCAATAGAGAAAATCTTACACCCAATGCCAAAGATATGCCCCTCACTTTTATACTCGATTGCCGGGGCAGCTACCGAGTTCGCAAAACCAGTAATGGGGACTAATGCCCCAGCCCCGCCGAAGCTGGCGATTTTTTGGTATATATTAAGGCCCGTTAGGACAACCCCTAGGAAAATCAATGTCAGCGTAGTATATTTTGATGCAACATCGTTTTCCATCATCAAGGTATCGCCAAAAACTTTCATTAATAGCTCGCCAAAAGTGCAGATCAGCCCGCCGACAAAAAAAGCTTTAAGCATTTGAAGCCAGATATTGTGGGCGGGGGTAATCTTCTTTACATATTCCTCATACTGTTTTTTTTCTTTGTCTTTTTGAATTTCAGCCATTATATCATCAGCCATTTAATCACCTCCGAATCGCTGTCATACTATTACGCTGTCATACTGTTGCGCTGTCATACTGTTACACTGTCATACTGTTACGCTGTCATACTGTTACGCTGTCATACTATTACGCTGTCATACTATTACGCTGTTACGTACATCCTTTAATGAGAATTGCTTTAGCAATTCTCTTAATGCACCGCCGCCGGGCGGTGCTATTTTTATTGTGGCAAAAACCCGAAAATTTATACAACAATGAATAAAAAAATACTGTTAATTAATACTAATGTAAATAGCATGGGAAAATCTATGATTCAGTTTGCATTGGAAAGGCATGGTGATTATAAAAATGAGCAAAGACAACTTGATCGGTTTAAATAAAGAAACACATAAATATCAAAGCTTTATTCCCCAGCAGCCTATTTACATTATTTCGGGAGCTTCGGTGGTCAGTGAAAAAGAAGGCGAAGGGCCATTAGGCAAATTATTTGACATCATTGAGAAAGATATATTTTTTGGCGGTGATAATTGGGAGGAAGCGGAAAGTGCTTTGCAAAAGCAATCGATGGAATTGGCGATTAAGAAAGCCGGAATCAATGAAAACGAGTTACAGCTTATTTTTGCCGGGGATTTGCTGGCGCAATCGATTGCGTCAAGTTTTGGGCTGATGGATTTTTCCGTGCCGATAATCGGCGTTTATGGTGCTTGCTCCAATAGCGGGCTTTCCCTTTATCTTGGGGCAATGGCATTATCGGCCGGAATCGGGGACTATGTCGGGTGCGTGACCTCAAGCCACTTTAGCTCGGCTGAAAAGGAGTTTCGCTTTCCGTCCGCATATGGGAATCAACGCCCATTATCAGCGCATTGGACAGTGACCGGAAGCGGTGCTTTTATTTTGGCCAAAAACCAAAAGGAAGACAGTATCCGGCTGACTGGTTTTACTGCCGGGCAGATTGTTGATTTTGGCTTAAAAGAAAATCTCAATATGGGTGCTTGCATGGCCCCGGCGGCGGCTGACACAATTTATCGGCATTTCAAAGATTTTGAATCCTCACCGGCCGACTATGATAAAATTATTACAGGCGACTTAGGCCGGGTGGGGCAAAAAGCCCTTATAGACCTTTTAAGCGTTAATGGTTATGATATTTCCAATCAGCATTTGGATTGCGGAATTGAAATCTATGATTATGAATTGCAAGATGCCCATGCCGGAGGCTCTGGCTGTGGTTGCAGTGCCGTGGTCCTGGCCGGGCAGATCCTAAAAAATATCCGTGAGGGAGTCTGGAAAAGAGTTTTGTTTGTCCCGACTGGTGCTTTGCTTAGCCGGATTAGCTATAATGAGGGGCAAACTGTTCCCGGCATCGCCCATGCAGTTGTTTTAGAGAAATAAAAAATTTTCAAAATTGGAAAAAATTACCAATTATACCTCAAATTATATCTCAAATTATATCTGTGCTAAAATTCCAAGCAACAAAAAATCGAGAACGCTTATTTATGCGTTCCCGATTTTTTTAATTCATTAAAAGCTAAAGCCAACTATTAATATCCAATCGCGTGTTTTGCATTGCCCCCATTAGCAATATGGGTGGAATGTATTGCATGAATCGCGTGTGATGAATACATTCCATGAGTTGCTGCGCTTGTTCCATATTTTGCATGGTATTCAGGAGTAAGCTCGCCTAAATGGCTAATGCCTTGGTGCTTTTCACTATTTTTCTCAAGATATTTTGTCGATACCCATGTTCCCGTGTGGACTAAAGCCCATTTTCCGTCATGGCTTAATTCTTTAACTTCTACCAAAGTTCCGTGCCTTAATGTGCCGACACTTTTGTGGCTTACGCCAGGGCCGCTCCGTTCATAAAGCTTTGAAGCATTAACGCGGTACATGACTTTGTTATCTTGTAAATGAGGAGCTTTTGTCCTTGCTTCAAGTTCAGA
>WRLH01000034.1 GCA_009777715.1 Lachnospiraceae bacterium | reverse complement strand
TATCTCCTTCTTATGGTAGTTTAACAGATGACGTAACGTAATAAGCAAGCGTTTCTTGAAAATTTTTTTAATTTGATTTTTGTGCCATCACCATAACGCCCGCCACCGGATTCCTTATTATTGTTTTCAGCTTTTCCGGCGCGGTTTTTCGCGGGTCACCAAGATAAATCTCATGGTGA
Source organism: Lachnospiraceae bacterium (assembly GCA_009777715.1). Lineage (GTDB taxonomy): Bacteria > Bacillota > Clostridia > Lachnospirales > Lachnospiraceae > UBA935. The sequence continues at coordinate 29,979 of WRLH01000034.1, read as the reverse complement.
CTGCGTTTATCGTTAATATCGCTTAAATATCCATTGTCATTGATAAACTGGATAATGGCGGCGTTTGTCCGGGGTTCATCATCATAAGGGCCGATGTGCATTGCCTGAACGCAAAGCCCCTCGGTAAATTTAATAAGCCTTGCCTTTTTGGTATCAAGCTGCGGTTTTTTCTTGGCAAGCGCGGTTTTTGCCGCTTCAAAAACATCCTCGGTGACAAAGCCCGGCTGCCGGATCATCGAAGTCCAGCAGTATTTGCCTTTGTCCTTGTACCATTCTTCCTCGCCGTCAGCTAGCCACCACAAGCCTTCAAGCGGCGGCACGACATACTCTAGAATTTCCTTGTTGCCCATTTTGATAGCATAGGAAAGCCCATAGAGTATTTCAACGGCGGTTTTGTATTCTTCGCTTGTATTCGGATTGCCAGCTCCGTCCACCATGATGAACACCATCTCCGGCACGTTTATGACGGCCGGAGTGGTTTTGGGCTGGTAAAGATCTTTATTTTCTTTTTTGAAATCAATCGGCATTGTTAACCTCTCATTATGACAAACTTCCCTCTGTTTCTTCCCAATCAACAAATAATTTGAATTTTTCGGTTGTAAACCGTAAAACGCAGTAATTCGGGTCGTCCGCGCCGGAAAAGTGATTTTCCAAGCCCTTATACCAGTTTTCTTGCTTGGCTTCCTTGTCAGTTAATATTTCTAACTTCCCCCGGAGCGTAATGCTATATTCCTCGGACGAAAAACAGACGGCGGCGCGATTGTCACGCTCGGCGCGTTTTGCCCAGTTACTTCCGACACCCGAACAAAATGTAAGCTGATTCATTCCGTCCGCCTTAGACGGAGTAATGACAGCCGCGGTCAAACACCCGTCCAAATCCTCCTGCGCGAGAACACAATATTGGTTCTTGTATTCGCCCGCTGCGGTCCTTGCTTTGATGATTTCAATTGCTTTATTTAGTTTTCCGTTCATTGTTTTATCCTCCATTTTCATCGTTTAGCAGCTTGTCCAAAGTCATTACTTCACAACCTTTGCTTTCATAATAAGATAGCATTTCGTCAATTTTGCGCTTGTCATAACTGGTAATGCAATCCGACAAGACAGTAACCCCATAATTTGCCTTGCGCAAGTTATGGCAGGTTGATTTGACACAAACAGTCGCGTCTGCGCCAGCTATGTAGAAATCACATATTTTATTTTTACTGATGAAACTCGCAAATTCATCACTGCTTAATGCGTTTGCCTTCGATTTTGTAAAAATATTTGCTGACACCATTTTTAAATCCGAAACCAATTCTGCCCCTTTTGTATTGGGTTTAAAAGTCCTCGTTCCAGCTGATAAATTTTCATGCCTTATATAAATAACATGATTATCTTTTGAAGCTGCCCAATCAATTGCTTTATTGATATTCCCAATGATTTCTTTATAGTTCTTGGTAATGTCATTTTGAATATCAATTACGACTAAAGCCTTAATCATTCCAAACCTCCGTTTCGTGTTTTCCTATATCATAGCACAGTAAACACGACAGCTGTTTGTCTTGTTTGGAAAAAAATATATGATTTCTATATGCCCTTTCCAGACAATTTAAAAAAATCTTCTGCCAAAATGGCATAGTAGACAGAATCTGCTAACTCGCCTTTCCTAATCATGCTCTTTACAAATGTCCCTTCGTATTTCATGCCTGCCTTAGATAGTACCCTGCCGGAAGCCGGATTACGCGAATCATGGTTCGCCCATAATCTTTTTAAGCCAACTTCTTTAAAGCAAAATTCGATTAAAACGCGCAAGGCTTCAGTCGCATAACCGTTGCCCCACCATTTACTCCCCAGCATATAGCCTATCTCGGCAGCGCGTACTTTATTATTATCTTCGTGAAAATCTATCGTCCCAATTATAGATTTGCATGACTTTAATTCAATCGCAAATATGCACCAGGACGACCCTTCTTCTAGATCATTGAAGTAACCTATCCACTGCTTTATATGCGACCGGGCAGCCTCAAGCGTTCCGCAAGCTTCGAATGCCATATAACGCAGTACCTCCGGATTACTAATCCAGTTTTGGAACATAGCTTCCGCATCGTCCATGCCGAAAGGACGCAAAATCAAGCGTTCTGTTTCAAGCGTTTTAGTGATAGGCATATTGCTCATGTTAAGGCCTTTCTATATTATAGGAATTTGGCATTTACTTAAGTAAAAAATAATCTTTTATTTCATCAAGCAAAAAATTTTCGATTAATTTTACTTCATTTATATATTTTCCAGCTTCAAGCACATTTCTGCATTTTATGAACGACCAGTTTTCCTGTTTTCCTTTATAATCAGGATTGTTGGCATATACTACTCCTTCAAAGCCTGCCCAAATAATTGTCGATGAACAAAGTGGGCAAGGCTCAAATGTCGAGTAAAGCCAATATCCCGGTAATTTATCAGTTTTAAGTTTTTTGCAAGCCGCTCTTATTGCGTTTATTTCAGCGTGTGCAGTTGGGTCATTTTCATTCAATATGGTGGTTTCGCCTTTGGCCACTATCATGCCTTGTTCATCAATAACCGCAGCAATAATCCCTTTTTCATCGTCCCATGCCTCTTTTATTAATTCACGCATTATTTTCTCACTTGGATGTGATGTATTTGGCATTTTGCACCTCTATATATTCATTTACAACAACTTCATTATTCATAAATCCACACGCACGAGCCAATTAAATCATATCAAGGGAAAATACGAAGCATTTTTAAAAGTCGATACGTCAGTATCGACATTATAGCATAAATCCATCAATGCGGATAGCAAATCATTTCACCGAAATAAACCCGCTTATTTTTTGCCTACTTTACTTGACATATCGGCTTGGAAGGCAAATTTTACAATATGAATAATGTATGTTAGTATAAGAGTGTAATGACGAAATTTAAATAGAAAGCTCTCAACATGAACAAAAATATTTTTGCAGACATACATAAATTTGAAAAACGCCATATAGCAATTACCGAGTCAGAGTCAATAAGGTATAATGAAATACTTGAGGCTGGGAAAGTTATGAGTAATGGAATTGAGACAAGAAGCTTTATTTTTCATGTTTGCTCAAATACTATTGGCTCATTATGCGGTTATATTGATTTTATTCGCGCTAACCATGTCCAGTTATTGCTTGGAAATGAGATTGGGCATGAGAAAATCAAGAGGCTATTATTGCTTTATCAGCCGCAATATTTATACCTGCCCAAAGAGCTTGCAGATGGGTATCCAAATTATGAAAAAATAGGAAATGCTTTTGAATATACATTATTTAAGCTGAACAATGAATCGGCTTTTGATTTACATGACGAACTTTTATTGCTTCTTCCGACATCAGGCTCGACAGGGAGTCCAAAATATGTACGCTTAAGCCATCAAAATGTCAAGGCAAATGCCGAAGCCATTGTTTCTTACCTTGAAATAAATGAAAATGAAAGACCTATTACGATATTGCCGATGTCTTACTCCTATGGGCTTTCAATTATTAATAGTCATATATTAGTCGGTGCGACATTGCTTTTATCGCCCAGAAAAATATTTGACAGCAGATTATGGGACTTTTTTAATAAAAATGTAGCTACATCGATAAGCGGCACTCCCTATACCTATGGAATGCTTAAGAAAATGGGCTTTTTAAATATGAACTTCAAAAGCCTTAAAACGATGACTCAAGCTGGCGGCAAACTGTCAAATGAGTTGCAAGAAAAATTTTCAGAATATGCCCATAAGCACATGATAAAATTCTTTGTCATGTATGGACAGACCGAAGCAACAGCGAGGATATCTTATCTTCCTTGCGATAAAGCCGGAGAAAAAATAGGAAGCATCGGAATCGCGATACCTGGAGGGCAGTTATCTTTAGTACGTGAGGATGGCAGTAAAATTATTGGTCCGAATGAGGTTGGCGAAATTATCTATCATGGCACAAATGTCAGTTTGGGTTATGCGGAATGTGGCCGCGATTTAAGCAAAGGCGATGAAAGAAAAAAAACTTTATTTACTGGTGACTTAGGGCGGCGTGATGAAGATGGTTATTTTTATGTAGTCGGAAGAAATAACCGTTTCATTAAGATTTTTGGCAATAGAGTAAATCTTGATGAAATTGAAGCAAATATCAAGACACGGTTTGAATTGGCAGGATGCGCTTGTTCCGGAAAAGAAGATATGGTTCTGATTTTTGTCACGACTGAAAATCTGGAACTGAAGCACAAAATAAAAGACTTTATCGCTAGGGATGCAAAAATAAACCCGATTGCTATCACGGTTAAATATATCAATGAAATCCCCGTTGATGGATCGGGTAAAGTAATGTACAAGCAGCTATATGAAGAAAACGCCTGAACTTGCTGCGCGGATAGGGGATTTATGTTTGATTTGACTATAGCCGAAAATTGCTCAACTGAATGCTATGACTTTGTGATTTCTTCCTTGCTCAAATATATGGGCTTCAAATATGAAGCCTACAATTTGAAATATCTTTATTTTGATTATTTAAATTCTATGCCGGCAGAACCAATCTTAGGGCTAAAGAGAGGAAATGATGCTTTTTCGATGTTGCAATTGTTGTTTAATATTAAGGCTAGATATTTCATGCGCGAAGAATTAATTGATTTAAAAGAAAAAATAGAAACTGAATTAAAATATCGTCCGCTTGCATTTATAATGAACTCGTATTATTGCCCTTGGTCGCCGTATCGAAGTAAACTGTGTTTTCCGCATATGTTTTTTGTCGTTGGTATTAAAAAGACTGGAAAACTGATTTGCTTTGATGTCCATTATGAAGAAATGGGATATGCAGAAATTGATTTTGAGTTTCTGGAAAATCATTTTGAAGGGGCATTTATTTTTGATTTTGCTAATGCTTCGAATCCTGATAATGACTATTTATTGAGTAGTTTAAGTCAAGGATTATTAGCGTTTAATGCTGAAGAGCAACTCCAAAAGAACCTGGCATTATATGATTATTTTTTGCACTCCGAAAAAGAATTGCTTTTTCCTGATAATCTTGAGACATCAATTCCCTTAAAATATCTTCTTTGGATTTCTGAAGATAAAAAGAATTTCCATTCCTTTTTAAGGCTGGTAGAAAGTGAATCGTTGCTTCCATCAACCTATGAGCTCTTTTCAGCTGCTTCAAAAAACTTTCTAATTCTCCGTGGATATTTGATGAAATATGCTATTACCGGAATATTGAAAGAAGATCTGGTAAAGAAAACTATAAATAACATAAGCGAAACTGACAAGAAAATATGGACAAGACTGTCGAAAATAGTTTCTTAAAAATAAAAAAAAATTTTCTATAAATGTCCTGTAACTGGACATCATTTCTAAAAAGTTGTGGTATAGTAATCCAGAAGAGCCTATTTGGGGCAATGATCTACAGATAATTATGAAAGAAAGAATGATGAAAAAATTTTTATTTTCCGCTTTATTATATGCTTTATTTTTGACATCGTGTGGAAACATTGAAAACATTAGCAATGACTCACGCACGGAGTTAATTCTGGCAACGATTATAAGCACTAATGAGTTAAAGAGTCAGGTGCATGAGTTTAATACATCAAATAGCGATTTTTATATAACAATTAATGATTATATGGCATTCATTGACACAGAAACGATCCCTGCTGAATTTAGGCTCGAGGAGGCCAGATTAAGGCTTGATGTTGATATTGTTTCAAGAAATAGGAGAGGTAAAACTTCGCCAGATATTATTGTCTTGCCAACATATGTTGATCATTTCAGGTATGCTCAATTAGGCTTATTTGAGGATTTAACAGCATCTTTTAACGAAGAAGATTATTTAAACGTATTTGAGGCAATAGAAGTAGATGGGAAGCTTTTTGGCATATTCCCCCATTTTTTAATTGAGGGCATATTAACAAGAAATATTACAAGTGATGGAGATTTATTTGATACGCTAATTAGCTTGCAAAAGGGAGCAGATTATTCAATTGTAGGGCAGCTCAATAGAAATAGAGATTTTTACGTGTGGATAATGTTTTGCATTGATGAATTTATTAATTGGGAAGAAATGGAGTGCGACTTTAATCATTCTCGATTTATATCAGTTGCTGAAATGCTTAAAAATCGACCGGATATTCCAGAATTAGACTTATATGTAGAGTATGAAACAATATATGCGTCGATGATGGCGGCCATGAGAGAAAATCCTTTTTTTGTACCGATCCATATAAGTAATATATACGCAGTCCAAGGGTGGAAAAACTTGTATGGCAGAGATGCAGTATACACAGGTTTCCCCGGAAACAAAAATATGTTTCATATTATACCGAATGGAGTATACGCCATATCAAGAAACTCCAAAAATAAAGAAGCAGCTAGAAAGTTTATCAATGGAATAATGGATTCCGATTATCAAATGGACAATTTCAGTGATTTTCTAGGAATACCTGTATTGTGGGAAGCAGTTGAGTCAATGATATCAGACAGCATAAATGAAAAAAACAATGAAATAAAATGGTCAGAAGGATCAGGTGATTATATAATTGATGTAACCTTTGTTGAGCCGGATATAGAGGAAACTTTCAGAAACTTATTGCATAAAGAATGGTGGATATATAAAGGTGATATTATGGTGGTGCAAATTCTTTTAGAAGAATTAGAATTTTATTTTAATGATGTTAAAACGCTGGAGCAGGTTATCGAAATAATAAATAATCGCATGGGGTTATATTTAAAAGAGAATTCATGACCTAAGACCGAGACCATGATATTGATAAAGAAAAATAAAAGAAATGGATAAAAAATGAACAGTTTTGTCAAAGATAGCCTCTCGAAAATTGTAAGACACGCATATACTACTGTACCTACTTATCAGGAGTTTTTGCATGAAAAAGGAATGACGATTGATGACTTTGATGTGAGTAAGTTTCATCATCTTCCTTTGATTGATAAAAGTATAGCCCTTAATGGAAATATGTTATCTAGTGTTTTTAATAATAATTTGGCGACAAAAGATATTATTATCAGGCGAACATCGGGTTCATCGGGTCACTATATGAAAATATACTGGAATCGCCATGATGATCTCCGCTCCATGTTGCAATTATTTTACCGACGAAAAAAGTACTATAATATCTCAACTAATGATAAAAATTGCTATTTCTATACAACAAACTATATTAACAACAGATTCGTCGCCGAGGATGATGAGAGCCTTTCTTTGGATGGAAACTCATTGGGATTTTGCAAGTTAAACTTAACTCAAGAACGGGTGGGAGAAATATATGAGAGAATACTTGCATTTAATCCGATATGGCTTAATTTTCAACCATCTCTTGCACTTATTGTGGCTGATCATATAAAGGCCAACAAGTTGCCCGCCATTAAGGATTTAAGATATATTGAATTAACTGGTGAATACTTGACTTTAGATATGCGAGCGGAATTAAGCAACATCTTTAAATGTAAGATAGCCAATCAGTATGGCTGTATTGAGACAAACAGTATAGCCAGTGATTGCGGCGGGAATCAATTATTCGTCAATACATCAAATGTTTATGTCGAAATCATCAAAAATGGGCAAGTTTTACCCGATGGAGAAGTGGGCGATATTTATATCACTTCGCTGGCCAACTATGCTATGCCATTTATTCGCTATCGAATAGGAGAAAGAGGGAGTTTATCACCTGCCAAATTAACGGGAAATGATTCTAACCAGTTGGTGCTTAATCTATTAAATGGCAGAACAAGTACTTTTATCCGTACTGAAAGAGCAGAAAGATTACCATTATATATATTCTATAAGCCAATTGAATTCATAAATGAAAAAATAGGTAATATAATTAGCCAGTTTCAAGTGGAGCAAATAGCAATTGACCAATTTAATGTTAATTTGGTCATCAAAAATGAATATATCGGCTGGAAAAACACGGTCATGGAGATGTTCATTGCGCAACTTAAGAATGACGATTTGCGTAATGCAAAATGGCATTTTAGTTTTAGTGAAAGGCTATTTCCTGACGAAAAAACCGGAAAATTAAATTTTTTTGTCAATAGAATGAAAGAAATTTAGGAGAAAGAAAAATGAATGATAAGCCCTTTGTAAAACTTTTTAAATCACCAAATGATTTCTATATGTTTGATGTTAATCGTAATGATATTGTAAAAATCAGCAAGGAACTATATCTATATTTACTGGATCTTTTATATGGCCTCGAATCAGAAATTAGCAAACCATCATCGATGTTATTGGCAGAAGTCAGTAAACTGGAGGCAGAGGGATATTTGTCGGATAATAGGATTGAAGTTATGAAGCATCCCCTGACGGACTATGTAAATACACTTGTTGACCGTAGTGTTGATATGATTACCTTGCAATTGACACAAAATTGTAACCTACGCTGCTCATATTGTGTTTATTCTGAAATGAATAATGATAAGCAACGCTCTCATTCATCAAAAATAATGTCACTTACAACAGCAAAAAAAGCCATTGATTTTTTGGCAATGCGTTCCATAGATAGTGAAAAAGTGAATGTGGGTTTCTATGGTGGCGAGCCTTTACTTGAATTTGAACTATTACAGGCTGTTGTTTCCTATGCTGAAGAAGTTTTTTCGGGAAAAACTTTGACTTTTAATATAACAGTAAATGGGACATTGCTCTCACCAGCAGTTATTGAATATTGTATTGAAAAAAACATAGCTATCATGATAAGCATAGATGGCCCAAAAGACATACATGATGCTAATAGAAGATTTGCAGCAGATGGAAGAGGAAGTTTTGATTCTATTATGTGCAATATAAATTATTTCAAATTAAATTATCCGGATAGACTGGATAAAATTATGCTTAGTATGGTTATTGATCCTCAAAATGAATTTGATGATATTAATGCGATAAGTGAAAATGAATTTCTAAAAGATGTCACTATTCGGGCAAGTTTAATTGACGATATTTATAATACGGAAAAAATCACATTTTCGGATAAATATAGTGAGCAAAAGGAATATAATATGTTTTTAGCTTATTTAGCTAATTTTTCTAATATTGACACCAGCAACACTTCCCCTATTTTATTAGAGGAAGTGATGGAAATAAAAACTAAGCTAAGCAAGTTTAATAAAACTAAGTCACTGCCTAGAGAGGCCTCCCACGGCGGCCCCTGCTTGCCAGGCAAGGATCGGCTGCTTATTGATGTGGATGGTGTTCTGTTCCCCTGTGAGCGGGTAAGCGAAAGTTCTAAGGTCATGCAAATTGGAAACCTAGATGAGGGATTCGACTATGATAAAGTCAGCACCTTATTAAACATTGTAGCTTTGACACCTAGTGATTGTCAGAATTGCTGGGCGTTTAATCATTGCACATTATGTGCGAAATATTGCGATAATGGGGATAACCTTTCAGCTGACTTAAAAATTACTTACTGTCATGGCGTAAAAGAGCGGACAATGGAGTTATTTAAAAATATAGTGATGATAAATGAAATTAAAGATGTTTATAAGGAGAAAATCGATGTCTAATCATATTAATAAAGCTATGCTTTACCCTTTTAGCGATGTTTTAATTCCGATAATTGAAAGCATAAGCATACCGCATATTTGCATGAAAATCACTACCGTAGTAGATCCGAAAAGAAAATATCTGCGTGGGAAAGATATTGGTTTTATAAAAAACCAGCCTAACACGCAAATAATCGTTGCCGACGATTTTGACAAAGAACTTATGAATTGCGATATTCTAATTTATACGGACGAATATCACGAGGATATAATACAAGAAATGGTTATTTGTGATATTGAAAAAGCATTAAAATTAAATAAAAAGGTGATTTGCATCCGCCACCTGACAAAATCAGCCGTAACAAAAATTTCTAAAATGTCAGATTTGATGAAAACAGAATTTCATTATCTAAATGGAAGCAAAGATAAAGAAAAAGCATTTGAAATGGAAATAACACCGGAGGAATTATATACTCCGAACGCCTCTGTTATAATGGTGGGTGAGCTCCTTAAAGAGATGGATGGCAAGCAGATATGTTTGTCAATCGCTGAGGCAATTAAAGCACAGGGATATAAATGTACCGCTGTGTTAGAACATAAATATGCAAAGGCCGTACAGGCCTTATCTTTCCCAACCTTTTTGCGAGGAAATAATATGACAGAATTTGAAAAAATTTACGCACTAAATGGTTTTATTAAATATATTGATAAAATAGAGACACCTGATGCCATCATTTTACACATACCAGAAGCAATGATGAAGTATAATAATAAGCATTGCAATGGGTTTGGTGTTGTACCCTATATGATAAGCCAGGCGGTTCATGCTGATTGCTTTGTCTTATGTGTTCAGATGGATGATTTGAGTTTTGCTTTTTACAATTCACTTAGCATGAATTTTGAACACCGCTTTGGATTTGGAGTTGATTTTATCCATATGTCAAATAAGATGTACGATACGGTAAAATTAAATTCTATGGGAGAATTTAATTTTACATATTATGATCAAATTCGGCTTGAAAACTTAATCGATAAAATTAAAAAGAACACCGGAATTCCTATCTTCAATAGCATAAACAAAAGTGAATGCCGTAAATTAAGTAATAAAATTATAGAAAAACTAATTGGATTAAATGAAATCACCAGCGTTTTAAATTAACAAGTTTGTATAGCATCAATCAAAGTTGCTGATTGATTTCTATAAATAATATAGAGAGGAGGATATACCATGAAAAAGTTAGGAAAAAGAAGTCCTTCAACATTTTCATCAATCGAAGCTTTTAGGTGTTCTAGCTGTGAATCTTTGTGCATAGCATCATGTGGTTGTGCAGGTGATGAAGGCTGGAGAATTCCACGCACTGACTCAAGGGATGTTGTTGTACACAACAGCAGGAGAAAATGACGATTAACAATTGAGTGAGTGTATCTGCTAAGATAATCCTCACCATGATCAGTTTTGTGGTGAGGTTATCTTGCAGAGAAAAATGAGGAAACTCAAGACTTTGAAAGGAATGCGGAAATAATAATGAAAAGACATAAATATTTTTCATATAAAGGATCTGTTGCTATATTATTAATCTTCTTTTTTATTAATATTTACGGTTGTGTTTCAAACGATAATGCAGGTGGATTTCCAAAGCAGTATATTGCGGAATTGCATTCACTGCTCCCAGAGGGATCAATATTTGGTAATGTGGCAGTTAAAGACGGAATTATTTATTTTAGCATGACAGATCTAGCTACTACCAAGATTTCTTATGCGGACATGGCAGCAGAGATTCCCGAAGCCATCATAATTCCTTACATAGTTCCCGCTGACTGGTATGTTAACCAAATTTATCCTAATAAAGATGATACTGTCAGCCTCTTTATTTTGAAATATGACAGTTTTGAATATAGGGTAAATGCCGAAGAAGCCATAGTAATTGATAAACTAATTGTACGAATATCCTTAGATGGCGAATTAATGTCACAGTTTTCAGTCAAATACGATCTAAGGAACGAACGTTATAATAATGCATCTGGTTTTCTGACTGAAGAGTCCGGAAGAACGTTTTTGCTCATGGAACAGCGTCTCTATGCTTGGGACAATAATGGAAATCTAGCTTATGAAAGGTTAATCCCTGGCTCTTTTCCCAAAATATCTCACTCACGCGATGGCGATTTATATGTTTTTTGGCGTGATGGCGGTATACGAACCTATGAATTTGCTCCTATTGATCCTGATACTGGAACTCTGGGAATACCACGCAGCTTAAGATCAGGCATATCTTATATTAGGGTAAATCCCGGTATTAATAGTGATTTTTTGATGACAACGGATACTGCCATTTACGAATATGATCTAGCAAGTGGCAACGAATCAGAAATCATTTCATTTGCTGCTGTGGATTTGATGGGCGGTTATTCTGGACAGTTAGCGCCGCTATCACCAGACCGGGTTGCTTGGGTTCAAACAGAAGACTTTGGCATGATACCTGAATCCCTGCTTTTCGTAATCGGAGAGGGTGTAGCAGGAAAAGGAAAAAAGACACTAACTCTAGGAACGACATTTACACATACCGCATACTCCCAATATGTTGCGGCCTTTAACCGAAGCAATAGCGATATCAGAGTTGAAATCAAGCACTATGGTGACAGTTTTGAAAATAATGGTATCGATGAACTCACCTTGGACATTATTGCCGGAAAAGGACCGGATATCATGATTCTGCCTAGCGGTACTATGATGGAGAATTACATAAAACAAGGCATTTTCACGGATTTATATCCGCTAATCGACGATGACGGTGCTATTTCACTAGCTGATTTGCAAACTAATATCATTAGGGCTTTTGAGACAGATGGAAAACTTTTTAGCATTCCTGTTTCCTACAATATTAATACCATCGCTGTTCCCACTTCCATCGTCGGAGAAATAAATCATTGGAATCTCCGTGAAATGATGGCCATCGTTAATACATATTTGCCGGAAAGCAAGTTTTTTGAACATGAAAATAAGGCTCATGTATTATGGCTTTGTTTGCGGGCAAATACTGACTATATCATTGGCAGCGGAAATCAGGGGCAAGTATTTGACCGAGAGTTATTAATTGCGGTATTGGAATTTGCCAACCGTTTTGCTCCATCTTTTAGGAATGATGACAATCTAGTCCGGCGTGCCCAAGAGGACAGCCAGTTACAAGGCCTCTGCTGTCATTTACTGAGTGGCGCAATCGACCATCAGATAGCTCTTCATGCCTTTGGCGAGCCGGTGTCCTATCCAGGTTATCCATCTGAAACCGGGAACGGGAACTTGATTAGCTCCGACTTCATTATTGCTATCAATAATAACAGCAAAGACAAGGAAGCAGCCTGGCAGTTTGCTTCAAGCCTTTTTAATGAAAGAAACCAGTCTTCTATCATGAGTTACGGCTCTCTGCCTTTACGCAAAAGCACCCTTGAAGCGAAATTCGCCGAAGATATGCAAAGAATATATTATGCAGACGAAAATGGAGAGCGAAAAGAACAGCCGCTCGTTTCAGCATATTTATTTGGAGCATTGTTTGAAGGTTTTGCTGCCAGTGAAGATGAAATAGCCCTAATCCGCAACATTATCGAAAACGCTGATACAATTCATGCTTGGGATGACCGGGTTCACAGCATTATTCCTGAGGAAGCAGAATGGTATTTTAATGGTGAAAAATCTGTTGGAGAGGTTGTTGATATTATTGAGAACCGTCTCCGTATGTATTTTAGTGAAATGGAGTAGAAAAAATGAATATTGAAGAACTCAAAATCAGAGACAAGGTAATAAACATCCTTTGCCAAAAAACCGAGATCCAGCCGGAGAAACTGGCATATGAAAATGACACAAAGGCTTTAACGGGCCCATTGTTCCGACTTAATGCCCGTGACATGACTTACTTTTTTATGGAAGTGAAAAAAGAGTTTAGCTTAAAACTAAATATTGAGCAAATAAAAGCATATGAATTTAATACAATTGCAGGAATAATAGAGCTAATTAAGAAATACAGGGAAAATCAATGAAAAAAATCGCTTTAATCGTTATCTATTTTGGAAAGATGAATAATTATTTTGATTTGTGGCTTAGTTCCTGTGCTATGAATAAGAGCATAACGTGGCTTTTTTTTACTGATTGCAAAAGCCAGATTGAATATCCGGAAAACGTCCATGTCAATTACATAAAGTTTCATGAAATAAAATCTCTATTTCAGCAATATTTTGACTTTGAAATTGCTTTAAACTATCCATATAAATTATGTGATTTCCGCCCAGCATACGGAATTGTATTCAATGAATTCCTAAAGAGCTATGATTTTTGGGGATTTTGTGACATGGATCTGATATTTGGTGACATCAGAAATTTTCTTACTGAAGATATCTTAGCGCGGTACGCAAAAATATTAAAGACTGGTCATTTTACGCTTATTAAAAATGAAGAACAGTATAATCAATTATTTATGACTGAAATTACCGGGGTAACTAACTATAAGACCGCTTTTCAATCCGAGAAGATGTATGGGTTTGATGAGTGGAATGGATTGACACCGATTGCACTAAAAAGTAATATTTCCGAATATTTTGATACAATTTATGCCGATCTTAATATCAGTTGCGGCTTTATTCATTTATTATGTTTGGATAACGGATATACTCCGCAGGTATTCGTTTGGGAGAACGGACGGCTGTATCGGCATTATCATCATGAAGGCCAAGTTCATGAACAGGAATTTATGTATATCCATCTGCAAAAACGGAAAATGAAAATGAATATAAATAGAATTAGTCAGGCAGACAAGTATTATATAGGGCCATTTGAATTTTTTTGTGACGATGATTTTGTTGCGGAATATGACAGCCTGGTTAAAATAAATAAATTCCATTTATTTTATCCGGCTTGGCTGAGGTTGGAATTTAAGTGGAAAATTGACAAGTTATTAAAACGGTGAAAAAATGAATGAAAAGATTGAACTAGTGCAGACAAGTGATATGCTATGCTTAGAAGCGGCAATGGCGACTATAGCTACTTGGTGGAACCTAAGTTATGAGATGATTTTTTCTTGCTTTTGGGATTTTTATTTATTGCCCACAGATGTCGCCAATCCCCAAACGCTAGGGAAAAGGTTGATGGGGTTTAATAATATTAATCAAGCCGATTTACTTAAACGCTATCACAATATCCAAATAGATTGCCGCGATTACGAAAATGACATTAACGATACTATTAACCGGATTCAAAACAATCATCCGCGAATGACATTAATCAAACATGATTTGCGGCCATGGGCAAACCCGAATGATTACCCGGATGACTTTGGCATTATTTTGATTTATGGATATGACAAAGAATCAACCGGGTTTTATTGCATTGATATACACAATTCAAAAAAACAAGAGTTTTTGCCGCTTGACAATTTTATCAAGGGAATAGAGAACGTTTTTTCATTTCAAGAGTTTTCAAAGCTTGCTAGTAAAAACAATCATTTTAATTGGAAAGAAGAAATTCAAAATCATCTCAGCAGATTAGTCGGCAATAAAAACGATAATTCGTTCGTATCGATTTTATCTTTTGCTGAAATGATTGGAAATTTTAATATTCAATATGAGGAATGTGACAAGTTTCTTGATACTGACTTTTTTAACCGCATCAAAGATATCTGCCGAGCCAGAAAGCTATATCCGATGGCACTCCGGTATATGGGAATGGAGTATAAGGTTAATAAATTACAAAGGGTTGCCGAAGATTATCAGAAAACTGCATCTAAATGGGGGCTGATAAATGGGACTTTAACGAAATATGGAATTAAAAGCCAATTTATGCAGCCGGATAGTTTTAATAAAATATCCGCTGACATTAGTTTGATTTTAAGGGATATAGCTACCGAAGAAAGAGAAATTTTTGATAGGCTTCAAGAGATGATTGCGAATGATGAAATGGCCGCAGAACTTTCTGGGCAGCCAGATGTTAAACGCGCAAAATATTATCATTGTTTAGAACTTGACCAATATTTCAATAATAAAGCTTTTGCCTTTGGCAATCAAAAAGCGGACTTAACTGGTTTAAAGAAGTATTTCCTAAACGATGGGCTTCCGGAAAATGGAGTTCTAAATTATGGTGAGATGAAATTCATGCTCAAAAATTGCCGTTCGGTCAATAATGATAATTTGATTTTAGAAGGACAAGTTATTTATTTTAATGAAAAAAAAGTGCTGGGTTTTCAGATTGTCGGTTTAAGTGAATATGGATCATACGATGGTGAAATTTTGGTTTATTTTATTAATGGTAACGTTGAATCAATAAATGCGATTTTTCCTGATGTCCATCTTAACTTAGGGCATGAAGTAATCTGGCAGGGAAATACTTATGACGGCATTTTTAAGCGAGCTGAGCAAGCGAATCTATATGTGAATGAATACTTTTTGATAGCGTCAGGCATGGACGTTGTCAGTTTAAAACTGCCATTTCTGCCCCATTCACATATATTTGCAATTAATGTGCTGAAATAGCAACTACATAAGGAGAAAGTCCCGATGGGCAAAAACGGATACGCAATTATAACATCAATGAATTACTTTGCACAAACTAAGGCATTAATATGCAATGTCAGGGAGCTTGACAGCCAAGCAGCTATTAATGTGCTGATAATTGATTATGATGTAAAAATATTTGACATCTATTCTGACGCAGCTAATAATATATTTTATTATTCTGCTAGCAAGCTTTGTATTCCACATTTTTATGATATGGCTTTTAAGTATGGTATTATTGAATTTAATTCATCTATGAAACCCTATTTTCTGAATTATCTTTTGATTCAAGATAAATATGAGACCTTAATTTATCTTGACCCTGATATCCGCTTATTTGACCGCTTGGATTTAGTTCATGAGCTGTTGGAAGACCATTCCATTGTGCTTACTCCACATATCATATCTGATAACTATAAAATAGATATTTTGCCATATTTGCTACATGGGTTATTTAATATGGGATTTATCGCTTTGCGGAAAGATGAGAATTCACTTTCCTTTCTGGGCTGGTGGAAAAGTAAGTTGATTGACTTTTGCCGATATGATGTCGAGAGCGATTTATGTTGTGACCAAAAATGGATTGACTTTGCTCCGGTTTTGTTTTCTGGCATTTATATCTTAAGGCATCCGGGATATAATGTGGCATTCTGGAATCTGCATGAAAGAATTTTGGAAAAGAAAAAAGGTAGGTATTATGTAAACGGAGACAAGCTAGTGTTCTACCACTACAGTAATCATAAGCTGGAGCATTCTGATTATTTTGCGTACTGGAATGAAGAGGCAAAGCTAAATTATCCGGAAGCTGAAGTTATCAGGGAAATTTTTGGCTTATATCAAAAAGCGGCGAAGTTAAAAAACTTTGATTATTACAGCAAAATTGGTTACGGATTTGGTTGCTTTGATAATGGTGTTTTAATTCTTGAAGAGCATCGAAAAATTTACGATAAGATGAAAACAAAAATTTCATTCGGGAATCCTTTTGAAGCAGGTAATCACAACAGCTTTTATCAATATTTGATTGAAATGGAGAGATAAACAATGGAAGAAACCACAAAACGGATTAGGGAAATGATAACGGAGTTGTTGCCGCATTTTGTCCCGGAAAATGATGAATGGCTTAATGATCCTTTTGAGTTAATTGGTTTAAACTCATTTCAATATGTACAGCTGATTGTAAATATTGAAGAGGAGTATGAGATCGTAATGGATGAGGTGCTTGCAGACGATTATTTTACGTCAGTAATGGAATTATGTGACATGATTTTGGAGAAAAGAGGAGCGTGATAATGGACAAAATTTTGAACGGTGAACAAGGATTTCAAGAGTTCGCCATGCGAGTAAACTTGTCTCCGCTTGAAATAAAGAATCGTAAAAAGATGCTTGATAAATCATATATGCCCTTTGCCGTTTCTGATTATTATACAGATTTATGCCAGAAACTTACTGGAATTGAAAAGGAGCAGATGATTAATCAAGTGTTGCCGCCAATTATGGAAAAGCCTGTCACCGGACGCTTTGACCCATATGGAAATGCCCTTCACCGGAAAGGAGATTCGGATTTTTTGCAACACAAATATAAAAAGACGCTGCTATTTCACTTAAACAACCATTGTCTTTCTAATTGCCAGTTTTGTTATAAAGTTAGGGAAATTAGAACCGAAAAAGGATCGGCTGCAAAATATTTGGATAATGTAGAAAAGGCACTCCAATATCTTAATGCCCATCCGGAAATAGATGATGTTTTGATCACTGGGGGTGACCCGATGATGCTTAGCCCGGAGCTGCTGATAAAATGTCTAAGTCCGCTTTTGCGACAGCCAACAGTCCGCTTTATCCGTATAGCGACTAAAGCCTTATCATTTATGCCTAGTTTATTTAATAATGATAATCTGCTTTCCTTTTTTGCTGAAATGAACCAAAAAAAGCAGATAACGATAGTTTCTAATTCTAGCCACCATGCGGAATTTAGCCAAGAGTGTGAGAAAAGCATTGCAATGATTCAAGGAACAAAAAGCCAAATCCGCTCCCAGCCTGTCTTGATGCGTGGGGTTAATGACACAAGCGAAAGCCTCATAAAACTACATCAAAAGATTCTGGACAACAAAATGATTTTTTATTATATAAGCCTTTTTATGCCAGTTTTGGGTGTAGAGCAATATGCAATGCCAATTCATGAGGCTTATATGAAGTTGGCTGAAGCGAAAGCCAGTTTAACTGGAATTGAGAAAAAAAGTATGTTTATCCTTGCGCATGATTTTGGCAAGATAGAGGTCTGCGGCTTTATGCCAACCTACCAAAATCCCCAAAAGATTGTCTTAAGATGGCATCAAATTGTGGATTCAGAGTATCTTAGCGAATCTTTCAAGATGATACCGCAAATGGGATTAGACCAGCTAATGATCTTAAAATATGAAAAATGGATGCATTCACTTGATGATATATTAAGAGGTAATTATGACTTTTATTGATGATTTATTTTTTAAAGCAGCTGAGTTAAACTATGATAAAATCGCGTTAAAATATGGGGATAAAGATATTTCTTATCGCTCATTGACCAAGCTAGTCAATGATTATGCTGATTGGCTTAGTAACAGCGGGGTCAGAAACGGAAGCATTGTTGCTGTAATTTTACCACGGACGCCGGAAGTGGTTGCGGTGTTGCTGGCAATTTTGAAGTTATGCGCAATTTTTGTGCCCGTTGATAAAAACTATCCTTTTGCCCTTAAGCAATACATGGTTAGTGATAGTGAATGCAGGTTTTTAGTTACTGATTCACCAGAAAAATACGTATGCCCTAAAATATTACTACTTAATGATTTAGCCGAATTGAACCAAGCAAAGCGGTTAATTATCCAAAACAAGCGAACTGCAAGTGATCCAGCATATCATATCTACACTTCCGGCTCGACTGGGAATCCTAAGGGCGTTAAAATCAAGCATGAATCGGTGGTAAATTTAATCAATAATGCCGCCCCATTGACAGGCATGACTTTCACAAGGAGCATACCGTTCATTTCCAGTATTTCATTTGATATGATGGTTCATGAGTTAGTTATTTCATTATGCTTGGGTATGACTGTTTTTATTGCAACTGAGCATGAGATTAAGAATCCGCGCTTTTTGGCTCGTTTGATAAGCAGAGCAGATACTTTATTGCTTACCCCAAGCCGCTTCCGGCAACTCTTGCTTGTGGACAAAAAGGGCAGTTTTTTCAAAGACAAACAATATATTTATTTTGGCGGTGAAGCATTAAGCCAAGATATTCTCCTCTTATGTAAAGATAAATCAAAAGCAAAAATTTTCAATCTATATGGGCCAAGCGAAACGACTTTATTTGCGGCTTATGCTGATTTAACTTATACTAATGAAATAAGTATCGGTATGCCAGTAAGCGGAGTTTTTTTACATATTCTGGATGATGATTTAGAGCTGGCCGATGAAGGGACGATGGGGCAGATTGCGATTAGCGGGGCAGGGGTAGGCTTAGGATATGCTAATTCGCCGGAGCTTAGCCGCAAGCTTTTTATCGAAAATAAAAATATCACAGAGGGAGCAATATTCTTGACGGGTGATATTGGCTGGAAGCGATCTGATGGCTCATATATGTATGAGGGCCGAAAAGACAGTCAGGTAAAGTATCTTGGCTATCGCATTGAACTTCAAGAAATCGAATCGAAAGCCAACTTATTCAGAAATATCGATGAAAGCATATGTTCTATAATTAACGAACTTGATAACCCAATCCTTGCTCTTTTTTATACGGCTGAATACAATGTTAATCAAAATGAGCTTAGAACATATTTGAGCAGCCAGCTTCCAGATTATATGATTCCAAGTTTTTATCAAAAAATCAAAGAGATTCCAATCACAAATAATGGGAAAATAAATCGTAATGGGGAATTATTAGCTAAATCAATAGTTAAGGAGAAAAAGATGATGGCAAAAGAAAAATATCGCAAGATTGTTGAAAGGCTTATCGTAGAAATATGTAGCGAAAGCCAAGATTTGATTACCCAAGGCAAGGAAAAGCTGATTGATGAACTAGGTTTTGATTCAATTGGAATCATGAGACTGATCGTCATGGTTGAAGATAGGTTTAACATTAGCTTTGATGATGAGATGATGCTGATTACAAGTGTTAATACAGTATCAAGCTTAACGGATTTAGTTTATAGTTTAGTCGGAAAACAAATGAAATCAAGCAAATATCGAGGTTAAAATGGAAATAGCCGTTATTGATGATGGAATTAATGTTTCATATTTTGGACTAAAGCCGCTGAAACGTGATTTGGAAGTGGATGAAGATCTTAATATCATAAGCCGGAGCAATGCTGATCAATTATGCAATACTCATGGCTCGATTTGCGCCGCCATTATTTTGAAGCACTTTCCCGAAGCTGAAATCACAAGCATAAAAGTCTTGGATTCAAAAACCAGGAAAGGTACACTTCCGCAATTATTAAAAGCACTTGAATGGTGTCTTGAGACGCGGATTCCAGTAATTAATCTTAGCATCGGCTCAACTCAATTTCAAGATTTTTCAAGCATCCGTCGGCTAATAACTGCTTTATATCGGCAAGGTTCAATTATTGTCGCAGCCTATAATAACCAAAATATTTATACAGTTCCTGCGAGCTTGGAATGCGTAATTGGTGTCCGGCATAATAAAGAGCTTAAAGTAGGGAAGTATTTAGTATCAAACGAATTTGAGTTTTTGGTTGAAGTAAATGTGCCACATTACTTTAAAAATATTTATTCTCATGAAATAGAAGCCCCTGCTTCAAATAGTTATGCTGCCCCATATATAACGGCGTTAGTCTGCCAGATGTTAAAGGGCGGATTATCTGCCCAACTGTGTTTTATCTGGGAAAAGTTAAGCAGAAAAAGATTCAGTAGTTTTAGTCCCAATTTTTGTGTTATGCCGGACATTATCGATGAAGCTGAGGTTGTAGATTTATCTGGAAATGAAAATTGTGGTTTGTTTTATTTTAAAGTTAATAAAATATACACAATTGCGAACATAGATGAATTGTCACTAATAAATCAGCTTACTTATATTGTTGTCATAGCTGAAAGGGAATCAGACTTGTTGGCCGTACGGGACAATTTACATGATATTGAAGCTTATATCCGTGGTATTTTTTATTGCTTTAAAGCGGAAAATACTCAGTACTGTATTAAAATTGGCGAAAGAGCTTGGTATGAAACTTATTATCTCAAAAAATTCAAGAAAAGCAAACAGGTAAAGATAGATATTCCTTTAGTGTATCTTAAAGGTACGAAAGAAGCACTTATTCCTATTCTCAAAGAACTTGAAATGATCTTAACTTTAGAAGATTATTCGGTGAAAATCGTTGGGGAATTTAAGCGAGCTTATTTATATGGATTTGAATTTAGCAAGAACCATAAGTCTAGGCTTAATGTCATCAATAATGTTTATCAGCATTTCCAGCCGGATATCATTATCTGCGGCATTCTAGAAAATATGCCTTCTGATTTGATAACAGGCTTGCCCACATGTTGTGGTGAAGAAGATTTATATCTTGATTTAAAAGAATTCGGCGAAGGTTGCAATCATTCGCGGTTAATATATCAAAAAATACTAGAGAAATTTGATGTGGGCAATCCCACTTAGTGTAAAATTATAATTGGCAAAAAGTAAAGGGAGGCCGAAGCCAATCCAGATTTTTTTGCAATTGCCAAATTCTTCTGCTATACTAAGCTGACAATTATACCTTAACTTTGAAAGGAAAAATAAATGAGCAACTACAAACCAATCCTTGAAACCGGGCGATTGACACTCCGGCCGTTTACTGCAAAAGATTTTGAAGCCGTCCATTCATGGGCGGGCAATCCAGTTAACACACGCTATATGGCATGGGGGCCAAATAGCGAGGAGGAGACCAAAGCTTTTCTGGAAACGACAAAAGCCGGGCGCGATTTTGCCGTCGTCCTCAAAGAATCAAATATAGTCATCGGCAGCTGCGGAATCTATCCGGACGAAGAAAACTTTGCCGGCGAGGCTGGCTGGATTTTGCACAAAGACTACTGGAAGCGTGGATATGGAACGGAGCTATGCGGTGAACTGATTAGATATGGTTTTGAGGACTTAAATTTAAAGCGCGTCCAAGCCCCTTGTGCTGCTGTTAATTATGGCTCATACCGGATTATGGAACGAAATGGAATGAAGAGGATAGCCCTCCGCAATAAAGCGTTTTGGGCCAGGGTAGACAAAGAGTGGATTGACGAAGCGTTATATGCCATCGAGGCAGACGGTTGACAAATATAAGCTAGCTATTTATAATGATAGCTTGGCAATGAATATCTAAATAACAACTTGGAGGTACTCGAATGAAAATTACTGTGCTATCTATTATGACCGCAGCTTTAGTTTTATTAAACGCAGGGCTTGGGCTATTTTTAAGTGATGGGGGAAGCCCGCGGTTTGTCGAAAATATATATGGCGAAGCAGTCGAACTATTTGGAGACGGAATCTATAAAAACAACTCCACTTTTACGGCCACAATCAGAAAAGGCTCTGACTTAGTAATGATTTTTGCCGCGATTGGTTTACTCATCACGACTTTAAAACGTAATTCACAAAAGAAAACTTTACACGGCATTTTGCACGGCGGTTTAATTGTCTCAATTTTTTATTATGCCGCGACTTTAGCTTTTGAAACGGTTTATAACCAGCTCTTTCTTCTTTATATTATTATGTTTTCAGTTGCTTTTTTTGCGCTTTTATTCACTTTCATTGACTTAAGCAAGAGAGTTTATCCAGCAAGCAAAGACGGCCATTACAAAAAAACCGCGATTTTCACGATGATGTCCGGGTGTACTGTTTTAGTATGGCTTATGGACATAATCCCCGGCGCATTAACAGGGACGCCGCCTGATTTTGTTTCCATCTACACCACCAGCCCGACTATCATCATTGATATTGGCTTGATTTTTCCGACGTGCATTATCGCCGGGATAATGTTATGGCAAAAGAAAAATATGGGCTATGTTCTTTCGCCGATAATGCTTATTTTTCTCACCGTCATTGCTATGATAGTGATTGGCCAGACTGCGGTACAGATGGCTTACGGAGTGAACGTGCCAATGTACCAACTAATCGGTTATGTCGGCTCTTTTGTCGTTTTTGGCATTATCGCTGCGATTGTGAGCATCCGCTTTATTAAAAACGTCTTAATAAAATCAGAAGCTTAATTAATAGTTTTTCAAAATATTTTCCGCCGCTTTTTTTATATCCTCTGCGATGTAATCCGGCTCTAACACCTTAACTTTTCCACCAAAGCCAAGCAGCCAATTGACAAGAAAATCCCGATTGGCATAACCAAACTCAAATAACAAGCCTTCGTTTGTTTCGGTGAAGCAGCCAAGGCCGTAAATATCGATTAACTGATATTTTAAAGAGGGGTCAAATAAGGCAACCAGCTTTATTTCGTCAGTAAGCTTTGCCCCAAAATCGCGTTTGTCCGGCGGTATGTCGCGGGGCGTGTACTTTTTATCACATAGTATCAAATTCCATAAACGCTGCAACTTGAACAGCCGGAAATCTTGCCGCTCCAAGCAAAAGCCGAATACATACCATGACGACCACGTAAAAACCACAAAATATGGTTCTATGCGGCGGCGGGATTCGCCTTTTTCATAAAAATAGTCAAACTCAATCAACCTTGATTCATGGATTGCTTGCTTTAATGGTTCGATTTTTTCTGTCAGCTGCCCTTTATAATGGGAAGCTAAGTCAATGATGACAGACTCGCGCAGGGAAATAACCGCATCGGTGTCAGCGCCAAGCTTGGCTAAAGCCCGCTCAACGGCTGGCGCATTAGAAACGCTGCCAATCCCTTTAAGGGCCGCAATAATGCCCGCTAGTTCATCTTGCGTTAACACGCTTTTATCTAGTTTGAACCCCTCGGCAATCGAAATTCCGCCGCCGGTTCCTTGATAGGTGATGACTGGAATGCCCGCAATGCAAAGCGCATCAATGTCGCGGCCGATGGTGCGGCGGGACACCTCGAATTTGGCCGCCAGCTCCGGCGCGGTTATTCGTTCTTTTTGGAGCAATAAAGTCAGGATGCCCAGTAAGCGGTCAATTTTCATTTACACCTCATGCAATTTAATTCATTACCATTGGAATTTATTCCCTTTTTCACTTACCATAAAATCAAGTGTACCTCTTTCCGCCCCGTTAATAAAAAGCGTCACCGCGTGTTCTCCGGGATAATGCTTTCTTGTGCTATAATCAGCAAAGGAATGAATCTTGGTATATGCTTTTCTGGTCTTTTCTTTTAAGGCGATTTCCGAAATCTGGAATATTTTCCGGTTTCTTTTGCCATTTGCTTTAACAAAATCAATTGCATATTCAAGGCGAACCTTTGTTGCCTTTTTTGCTATAAGCGTAAAGGAAAAAGTAATGCTTTCCCCAATTAAAACTGCTTTTTTATCAAGGGCAAAATCTTTACACTCTACCGAATCAACATCATCATACCCGAAAATGGAAAGCACGTCACGGTTGCCTTTTTTTAACAAAGTCCTGCACCCATGCTTAACAATCCAGTTTGTCCGCTCATCTTTTCCGTACCAATCTTTTGCCAGCTTTGCGATTAAGCCTGGGTGAGTTTTTGAAATATCGTTGAGATTATTTGCAACGCTTTTCCGCACAAAAAGCGAGGGATCGGTTTTGAGCTGGGTGAGGATTGGCAGAATCGGCGCAGGGTCTTTCTTGAATCCGTTTAACGCTTGACCCCACGGCAATGCCGGGCGGCAGCCTTCGCTTGCCAGCCGCCGGACCTCTTCGTTTTCATGTTTTGACCACTTAAGCATTTGCTCCATCATGCGTTTTTCGTGCTTTATGATAAAGGGCCTGACAGCAAACTCTGAAGACGCGCCGATTGTATACCGCTCTAATGCCCCCATTGATATCTCCCAATCTTCATCATTTTGCCCGAAAACCTCCACAAAATCCGAAAAGCTAAACCGCTCCATTCCGCTACATTTATCCACCGCTTGATTAAGCACGCTGATTGCTTCGCGGTAATCCGCGGGGAGATATTTGCCCATGTTAAGGGTTATCTGGCGGCCGCGGGCCTTAAGCTCCAAGCTTTCCCATGTTGCGTCCATCGTTGACTTTAAAAAATCATCAATTGGAAATGGGGTGTAAACCGCCTTAATCGCTTCCGCAAATAGGCGGAGCGATTTTTCGTTGACCATGTTCTTTAGTGGTTCTGCCATTTTTTTCTAGCTCCTTTTTCTATAGGTAAGGAATGAGTATTTCATAAAGCTTTTCATTATTTAAGACATAACTTGCATGATTTTCACCCGCTAAAATTTCTAGCTTGCTGCCGGGAATATGCGCTGCAATTAGCCTTGTATGTTCATCGGTACAAAATTCATTGCTTCCGGCAAGCACAACTGTTGGGGTTGTGATTTTGCTTAGGTCGGAAACTTTGATATCCGGCTGGGTCAGCATGAGTTTTATTTTGCTTCCGCGTGTGAAAAAATATGAAACTTTTAGTAACAGCAGCCATTTTTTCTTGATTCCGCTTGGGCTTAAATTCGCCCCGCTGATGATTAGTTTTGATAATATATCCGGGTATTTTATTGTCATCAAAAGCCCGATGATTCCGCCGTCACTAAAACCGTAAAGAATGGGGCGTTCAATTTTTTGCCCGCGGATAAATGAGGCAATGTCTTCCATCATTTCGCTGTAATTTAGTACCTTGGTCTTGCTGCTTTTCCCATGGCCGCGGCTATCGATGGCATAAACGGTGTGGCTTTTTACTAACTTCGTTGTCAGCACATCAAAAATATGATGGTCTTCGCCGTTTCCGTGGAGAAGAATTATCGGCTCGCCCCGCCCGGTTTTTTCATAGAAAAGTTCTATGCTGTTGGTTTTAATGTACATTGGTATGTCTCCTTCGGCTAATCTATAAACACCTTACCAATTGCCGTTGATAAGGTGTAAAAAATATTGCCCTTTAAAAATACCTCGTTATGAACAAGTTCTATAAATCATAACCTAATAAAATGTTTTTCCAATCAGCCTTATTGTAAAGTACCCGTATAACAAATACCAAATCTTTATCTTCCAAGTATATATAGAAAATATTATAGTTATCGAAAAAAGCAATCCTCAAACCAAGTCTGGCAAACAAACTATCCGATACAACCGGATATTTCTTCGGAAAAGCTAAAAGGTCAGCTGCTTCTTTTATTATGCCATCGACAATCCTATCTGCTGCTTGATAATTAAATAAATGCGTACTAATATAATACTCAATATCTATCAAGTCGTAATCCGCAGGTTCAGAAAACATGACATCAGTCATTTCTTTCGGCTCTCCTCTTATCAACTTTTTCTTTAATTTCTTGTAAAGTGCTGGTTCTTCCTTCTTGAACCGCCCTAAATCCCTCGCCAAGAAGCCGATAAAGTTCAAGTTTAGCCGCATCTTGATTATCTATTATTATTTGTGGATTCACATTTGGCATTTCAAAATCTTCCTCTCTTTATCCTATTATAGCATAGTATCTGGCAAAAATATACTGCTTTTTATTCATTATTTCACTTTCCAAGGGTGAAATGATGTGAAATCATGGTGAAAAAGTGAAATGAAAGTGAAATGAGATACTACACGCCAAAATCACCCAGCGTCATCTGGGTCCGGCGGCAAGATTTTACGTCCCGGTCGCTTAATTTGTCGGCTTCGTTTATCTCGCCGCAAAGAAGCGGGGACAGAGGATTATGATTTGCAGAATTTGCTTTGACTGCTCCGGGGCTATAATTGGCATAACAATAGCGGCATCCGGTCAAGCAAGTATTATACATTCCTATGTCAATGCTAGTTGCGCAGCCACATTGGGGCCGCTGGTTTTTGTCTTTATTAATATCAAGTGGGAAGCCAAGCAGTTTTTCAAATAATTTCTCATCTATGCAGCTGGCTTGTCCAATGCCGAACTTTTTAAGGTCCATTTCTTCAGCACAGGTCTCAATCAATAGCCCCTCTGCCTTAGCTATTTCTGCAAGCTGGTAGCTTAGCTTAATTTGGAGCGTTGGCGGAAAATCCGACATCGCTAATTCTTTGATATTATCCTTAACGCCGCGATAATCTTTGTCGATAAAGCTAATGATGACTTTCTTGGCATAATCCTTAAGCTCGCGGGCAATTTCCCCAAAAGCTTGGGTATGAAATGCTGGCGAATATTTTTCATTAATAAAAATGGGGTCATATCTCCAAATCACCCTGTCAGAACCGATAGTATCGGATAATCTCTTAAAAGCAGATAAAATTTTTTCATTTTTTGCTGGCAAATTTGGTTCGATATCCGCAGCATAAGGAGTTAATGTAAATTGAAAATAATACATATAATCCCTAAGCTCATTTAGCCTATCTAGCATTGGGCTGGGATTTTTTGTCCAAAAAACGATGCCGTCTACTTTATCCGGCGAAAGACTAACTCTGCTTAACTGGTGGAAATTCATTGGATTCCGTACCAGAACAAAACCCTCTTTTATCCGCCGGAAAAACCAATCGGAATAATATGATGGGATATCCGTTCTACGGCTTGCGCTGATAAGCATTACCATACGCTCCCCATCAAGGAAAGCTGAAGCAATGTTTCTTTTAGATAAGCATTAACAGAATGGCCGAATGGTTTCATGGAGATCCTCCGCTCTTTTTATTTGTACAACAAACGATATGTCGAAGACATCACGCCAGCCTCAAACTCCAAGACCATCTCGCGGGGCTTCCCGGCAGAAAGGCAAGGTAAAGCAAGGCCGACTTCCGGGCCTTCGATGTTGGTGTTAGGCTTGGCCGCCACATAGTCCCACTTCATAATGGCATAGGCTTGGCCGTCTAATCGGAGCGTCACCGCTGCGCTGCCGGGGGCTATTTCTTCTTGCCCGTCATTTAAAAGCCATAAGCCGACCGAAAAATATTCACCGCCATGCCAGACGAATTTGGGAATGCGGGCGCTAATAAGGGCAGGACGGCAAGCGTCCCTGACGTCAGCAAAAGAAGCCTTGGGGCTGGCAGGGTAATTGACAATGGCGTTTCCAGCCAAAGTTGGCCAGGCTTCATTAAAGCACCAATTAAGCGCCATTGAGCAGTAGGGCTTTTGCCGCCTGGCTTCCTCAAAGATACATTTGTAGCCCTCGCCCTGAAGCCATTGGCTTAATTCGATAAGTTCGGTTAATGAATCTGCCGCGCCGAAGTAGTCATTCAAAGCTGAAAGGCAAGCCCATGTGCCGTCATCGTTTTCCCATGCGCCAAAAGCATGGTGGGCGATAGTAACGGCGTTTTCTTTAAGCGGAAAAATATCCGCCTCATTGGCTGCCATAAGACAGCACGAAAGATTCGATATCGAGGGAACGCCAAATTCAGTATATGCAGTATGGCGGGCGGCGGGCATGACTTCATAGACCTCACGCCCATCCTGATAGCGGAAGAGGTAATTGCCATGGGCCATGCCGCAAAGGGGGGAAGTCGCAAGAAATGGACGGCCAGGGTCTAGCTCGTAACAAAGCTTGTTTAAAAGCCGTAAAGCCGCCGACTGGTCGGTCATTCTTGACCAGCTGTTAAAAAGCTCATTGCCGCCGCACCAGATCGCCAGCGATGTCCGGTTTTTTAAGCGTTCAATAATTGCCCGCGCTTCCTGCTCAAGGACCAAAAGATAGGCCGGTGTTCCCCGGTAATTGTTGCAGGATAAGGGAAATTCCTGCCAGACTAAAAGCCCCAGTTCATCACAGAGGTCAAAAAAATCATCTTTGTTCACAATCGCCCCGCCCCAACAGCGCAGCAAATTAAAATTCGCCTTGGCCGCCAGCTCAAGCAGCGGCTCATAGGTGGCGCGGTTAATCGTCCCGGTAAAAATTTCGGGATTTACCCAATTAGAACCCTTTGCAAAAATCGGAATGCCATTTAAGACAACCGTAATCGGGACTGGGCTTCTTCCCAGCGGAAAGCTGGCCGCCTCTTCCCAGACCCCTTCATTCATGGAAAGACGAAGATGGCGAAAGCCGATCTGCCCGCTTTTCCGGTCTTTTTCCTGTCCGGCCAAAGAAAGGATGGCCTCCCAGCGGTAAAGGGCTGGCTCACCATAACCCGCACACCACCACAATCGTGGGTTTTTTAAGGTCGCGGTCTCATCGGCCGCCATTGTCAGCACGGCCTTGCCATCAGGGCCGTTTAGCGTAAGGCTTAGAACACCACTCCCGGCTATATCAGCCTTTAAATCAAGACAGGCTTCAGAAAAGTCGTCATTTAGCGTATAAGAAAGCTGGATATCCTTGATATAATCTGCCGGGCGTTTTTCAAGATAGGCTTCTTCCCAGATCCCAGAGGGTATCAGGCGCGGATGCCAATCCCAGCCATAGCTGACGGCAGGTTTTACTGACTGGGCTGCCTCGGCACGGCTGTCTTTTTCGGCCAAGGGGTCTTTTGGCGGCGGTGAGATCCAGATTTGTAAAAGCTTTCCCCCTGCTTCATCTAAAAGAAACTCCCGCCGCGAGAACATTCCCTCATGACGGCCTAGCTTCACGCCATCTAGTAAAACTACATACTCATAATCTATGCCGCAAGCAACAAAGTAAAGCCTTTCATCTTCGCCAAGCTCAACTAGGGGAATGCGGGCTTCGTAAAGCCAGAAGCAATCCTCCATGAAGCGGTACTCCAAAAAATTCGTGCCGAAATTCCAATCCGGCAGCCCGGCGGCCAAAGCCCAGTCAAGCCCGGCATTCCCTGGGACGCTGGCGGAAACCATCCGCTCCGGAGAAACATCTTTTGAGGCGCTAAGGCCGACAGTCCATGTCAGGGGCATTTTCATATGGGAAATCTCCTAACTCAATATTTGAAATTTGTCAATATATCTCCCGATATATTTTTCATTATTTATATCAATACCTAAAAAGGCATTAACATTGATTTAATAACACCAGTTATTTA
>WRLH01000033.1 GCA_009777715.1 Lachnospiraceae bacterium | reverse complement strand
GCGGTCATAGCCTTTCTGAAAACGTCAAAGCGTTAGGAGAACTATACTGATCCACAGCGTCTGTAAGAGTATAACATACTGTCCTTGGAGAGGGACAATAAACACTACTACTATATAATACGAGGAGACATCATGAGAATACCTGTTGCTATTTACCCCTATTGTTCTGAATTGCTTCCTGCCGTTAAGTTTTTTGAAAAAATGCAGGATAAATATTTTATTGCGCGGCTGTTTTCGCCCCCTGGCCTTGGGTTGGGCGGAAAAGACGCTTCCTATTCACGCAATCAGCCGAACATTGGGCATATTGTTGAAGATAAGTTTGATGCTGATGAGCCATCGTGGAATGTTTTATTCCTGATCCGGGTTAATCAACCGGACATTATTGAAAATGATAAAATAATTAGGATTGCGGAAAGCACTCTTAGTGCTGGAAAAAAAGTAATTTACTTTGATAATTGCAAAAATGATGTTCCCAACCCGCTTTGGCTTTTATCTGAATCCCGCCCCAATGAAATGACAATTATTACAGAGGATATGCAATCACTTAATCCACTTGCTGATGGCAGCAAATATAGGGCCATTGGCGTGCCAGTCATTCTCATTGGCGGATTAACTGCCGCCGAAGATTCAACGGAGGTTTTATTTAGTCTTGCTGATAGCTTAAGCAATCAAGGGTTTAAGGCAACGATTGCCTCAAGCGGCTTAAGTGTTAAAGTTATGGGGGAGAAATTTCATTGCATTAATCATATCATTAAAAATAATAGTATTTCAGAAGTGAAGAAAATCGAACTGATTAATTCACATCTTGCTAATTGGGAAAAAATGGAAATTCCCGACATAATCTTGATGGAAGCCCCTGACTCGGTAATGCGGTATCGGAGTGCCATTCCGCACGGTTTTGGTATTTATACATATATGCTTTGCCAAGCTGTTAAGCCAGATTATTTTGTCTGTTGCATACCATTTGATTTGGCAGAAGATGATTTCATTGCGGAAATAAGCATTGACTTGTCATATCGCCTTGGCTCAGCCATCGATGCAGTCCATATAAGCAATGTAATCATTGATTCAGTTGATGCAATGCAATCAAAGCAAGTTTCCCATGCACATGGAAATTTAAGCGCGGTTAGAAAGCGGCTGGAAATGAAGAAAGCAAATTCAGAAATTCCGGTTTTTGATGTTGTTTCTGACGGCGCGGATGGTCTTTTGGCTGCTTTGCTTAACCAAAATAATTAGCACAAGGAGAAAACAATGATTAACATATGTCCGTTGAACACAAAAGTAAAGAAAAAGCTCTAGTTGCAAAAGCAACATAATATAAGTTAACACCAAGAATAGGAGGACGAAAAATGAAATTTAAAAAGAAAAATGGCCGCACAGGCACGGTAGAAGCTTATGCGGCAAGCACAGGGACAACATCGACAGTTTTATGCTCATGCTCATGTACATGCCATCAGGAAATTCCGGAGTTTAATCCAGCATATGGCGTGACTATGTCACAGAATAGCACAGTCAGATCAAAAAATAATAGTATTTAGTATCAATAGTTTATCTAACCAGCACAGATAAACTAAGCAGCTAGAGCCTATGCCAGTAAAGGGCATGGCACGATGAATGCCATGCCCCGATGCTGGCCATATCAAATGAAAGGGGATTATTAATGAAATGCAGGAGGTTTAAAATGAAAAGACACATAAACGCTGGCAAAAGATGTCCATTAAAAAACATAAGCTTAGGGAAGGCCATCCTGTTTGCACTGGCCATTTTCCTGGCCGTTGCCGTTTCCGGCTGCGGGGGCGATGGCACAGGGGCTGGCGCGGGCGATGGCGCAGGTGCTGGCGCGGGCGATGGCACAGGGGCGGGCCTTACGGAAGCAAGCGGCAGCGAAGCCCTTTACTACATGGAAGAGGACATCCCGATCCCCGGCGGCTTAAGCCCCTTTTTTGCAAGCTTCCTCGGCCGGGAAGTGTTCCTGCTTGACGGGCAGTCCATTGCCGTGATGGACCAGGAGGGGCGGCTGCTGAGAGAGACAGCCCTGCCGGAAGGGGAATACTTCCAGGCCATGGACATCCAGGCTGACCGGAGCTACTGGTGCGTGTCCCAGTCATTTGGGGAGGGCCAGGAAACCCCGGACAAAATCAATTTCGTGAATGTTTCCCGGGATGGGGCCGAGCTTTCAAGGGTCAGCGCAGATGGGGGGCAGTTCGGGAAGAATGAGGTGCAGCTGTACCCTGCCCGGCTGGTTGCCGGCGACGGCCATTTTTACCTGATGTCATACCAGGCCCTTTATGTCGTTGACGGATCAGGGATGGTCATAAAAGAGGCGCGGGCCGCCGGGGGGAACTTAAGGGATCCGGCCATCTTCAGGTCCCTGGTCCGGCTGGATGACGGCAGGGTCGCCGCCTTTTCAATCGTCTATGGGAGCGAGACGGCATACCTTGCCCAGTTAATCGGCGCGGGCGGGGAAGAAACGGAAGAGATCCTCATAAATTCGCCGGGCATGGACAACATCTTTGCGGCCGGGAAAGAGGCTGGCATCCTTTTTTGCACCGACGGCGGCTTTTATGATTATGACCTGGCATCCGGCGGGCAGGAGCTGGTCTTTGACAACCTGCGGCACGGGGTTTCGGTGGAAAGCCTTGCTGGCGTCACCGTCCTGTCCGACGGGAGCATTGCCTTAAGCGAAAAAGGCGCGGCCGGGGGGATCAGCCGCCTGTCCCGGTTTGTCCCATATGTCCCCCAAGTTCTTGAGGGCGGGGCCGGGGCAGCAGGAAGCCATTCCGTTGATTATTCCGCCAAAGCTGGCAAGGAGGCCGTCACCCTGGCAATCTTTGTCCCAAATTCGACCTGGCTCCACCAGGCGGTTGCCGGCTTTAACCGGGGCAATGAGCATTACAATGTGGAAATAAAGGATTACTCGATGAACAACATCATCGGCCGTGATGAAGCAATCACCCGGTTCAACATCGACCTTGCGACAGGCGACGTGCCTGACATCACGATGCTGCCCTGGTATATTTCGTCAGACACATACATAAGCATGGGGGCATTGGCCGGCCTTGACAGCTTCATCGAAAATGACCCCGGCTTTAATAAGGGCGACTACCTGCCGGGCCTTTTTGACTCGCTAAGCCTGGATGGCAAGCTGTACGAGCTGTTCCCTTTGTTTGACCTTGACATAATCACGGCAAAAAAAGCCGACGTCGGGATGGAAACCGGCTGGACGCTTGATGAGTTCGCCGCTTTCATTGATGCAAGGCCAGGGGCTAAGCATATCCTCGACTATTACACCAAGAGGGACTTCATCATCAAGATGGTCCGCGGCCAGTTCGTTGACCCCCTGACCGGGGAGACCCGCTTTGACCGCGGTGAGTTCAAAAAAATCCTGGCGGTTGCGGAAAGGTTCCCCGACACGCTCCCACAAGGTTCACTTTCAGATTTTCTTGGCGGGGCAAGAGCAGGTGACCCGTTAATGATTGCAGATCAGCTCGATGGATTTCAACGGTCAAAAACATACGAAGCATTTTATTTCGGCGAAGAAACCACCATTAAGGGCTGGCCCTCGCCCCATGGCAATGGGCTTAAGTTCCGGACGATGGAATTCCTTGGCATCACAGCACAGGCAAAAAACCCTGGGGGGGCATGGGAATTCATCAAATATGCAATGGACAATGTAAAAGGCGATCTGAATTCAAAATTTCCGGTGAGCCTGGCTTCCCTTGATGAGATGGCTAAAAAAGTGCAAGAATCCTTAAATGACAATAGGACGACAATTACCATTGGCGACCAGACCTTAAACGCTGGCGAGACAGGTTTCAGCGAAGCTGACATCAAAAAAGTAATGGATGCGATTAAGGCGACCAGGATGGTTGTGAGGATGAACCGCACGATTGATAATATCATCCAGGAAGAGGTGGACAGCTATTTGGGCGGGCAGAAGTCCGCGGACACGGTTGCCGACATTATTGAAAACAGGGTGGGGATTTACCTTGCCGAGCTGAATTAGGAGATTGCGGCGGGATTGCGGCGCAGGCGCGGACGCGGGCCAGGCGATACGCGCAATATGCGCAGGGCCTTCGCTTGACACAATTTTTACTTGCAATACTAAAGAAACCAGTATAAAATAAAAAGCGTAGCAAAAAACTATACTGAAAGGATTAACAACCTATGAAAAGAAAAGAAGCAGTACGATTCTTTTCCGCCATGGTGTTAATTTCACTTACTATTGCACTGGGCGGCTGCTCAGGTGATAAGCAAGGTGATGTATCATCTTCAGTCATAACCGTCGGTTTACCTCAAGATATTGAAGACAGTCTTGACCCCCACAAAGCAGTGGCGGCAGGAACAAGAGAGGTGCTCTTTAACCTGTTCGAAGGCCTGGTGAAGCCCACCAGCGACGGCGACTATATCCCGGCAATAGCTAGTGATTTTACCATCGCGGAAAATGGATTGGTCTACACGTTCGCCTTACGTGAAAACGTAAAATTCCATGACGGAAGCACGGTATCGGCCGAGGATGTGAAGTTTTCCCTCGACAAATGCGCCGATACAAGCAGCGGCGGTCCGCTGGTAGCGGCGTTTGCCAATATTAGCGAAGTCTTGATTCTTGATGAGAAAACGATCGAGATTCATCTGATTGAGCCCGACACCGAATTTCTTGCCGTCCTTACGACAGCGATTATTCCGGCGTCCAATCCCAACCCCGAAACAAACCCAATCGGCACTGGGCCATATGCTTATGAGTCACGTTCGCCGCAAGAGAATTTCATTGTGACCCGGTTTAATGATTATTGGGGCGATAAGGCCAATATTGAAAAGGTCATCTTCAAAATCATTGCCAATATCGACACGATTGTGATGGATCTTGAGGGCGGCTCGTTTGACATGGTCCCCCGCATTCCCAAAAGCCAGGCTGATGAGCTTTCGGACAGCTTTAATATTCTTGAGGGAACGATGAACTTGGTCCAGGCCCTTTATATTAACCATGCGGCCCCGCCTTTTGATATTCTTGAAGTTCGCCAGGCGCTTAGTTATGCTGTTGATCCGTTTGAAATCATGCTGATGGTATCTGACGGCAAGGGGGCAGAGGTTGGCAGCAGTATGTTCCCGGCTTTTACAAAATATTTTATTGAAGATTTAAATAATTTTTACAGCTTTGACGTAGAAAAGGCAAAAGAGTTATTAAGTGATGCCGGATATCCCGATGGCTTTTCTTTTACGATAACAGTTCCGTCAAACCATGCCCAGCACGTAGATACGGCCCAGGTTTTGGTTGAACAGTTTAAAAGAATCGGCGTGACGGCAAATATCGAATTAATCGAGTGGGAAAGCTGGCTTTCCGAGGTTAATACAGACCGCAACTATGAAACGACTGTTGTTGGTTTGGTTGCAACGACTTTGACTGCCCGCGCAATGCTTGACCGCTTCCACTCAGAGAATCGGCGTAATTTTAATAATTACTCCAATCCGGAATATGACGTGAATCTGGAAAATGCTTTGGCAAGTGCCGATGACCTGATGAAAACATATTATTATAAAGAGTGTTTACGTATCCTGACGGAAACGGCAGCCAATGTTTATATTCAGGATCTGCCGGATTTTGTCGCCATAAACAAAAAATTCGGCGGTTACGAATTTTACCCAATGTACATTCAGGATATGGCGAAGCTTTATATCGTAGATTGATAGCTGGATAACCGGATCGAGGACCACTATGTCTTACGCCTTACAAAAGCTTGTTACCATGCTGATAACCTTAGTCGCAATTTCGTTTTTGGTTTTTTTGTCTTTCCACTTAATTGCCGGCGACCCGGCGACAAAAATGCTTGGCACAGAAGCCACTCCCGAACGATTAGCTGCCCTCCGGACAGAAATGGGGCTTGATGCCCCATTTCTAATCCGGTATTTACGCTGGTTTCAAGCTTTTATGGCTGGTGACTTTGGTTCTTCCTATAGCTATAATATGCCTGTCAGCGTCATGATTGCCGACAAAATCCCCATTACATTGGCTCTTGCGCTGATGGCTTTTGCTTTTATTATTGTGCTTTCCGTTCCGCTGGGCATTTATTCAGCCAAAAACGCCAACCAGCCGCTGGAACGGTTTATTATGGTGGTTAACCAAATTTTTATGGCAATCCCCCCCTTTTTTGCCGGAATTATTTTAACCTTGGTTTTTGGCTTGATTTTCCGCTTATTTACCCCCGGGGGGTTTGTTTCATACAAAACCGATGGGTTAAAATTCATTGGGTACTTAATTTTTCCCGCCCTTGCCCTTGCTTTGCCAAAAGCCGCGATGGCTGTTAAAATATTAAGAAGCGCAATCCTTTCCGAAATGCACCTTGATTATATCAGGACCGCATATAGCAAAGGAAATACGGATAAGCAGGTTTTATCGCGCCATGTCCTTAAAAATGCCATGATTCCCTTTATTACTTTTCAAGGGATGATTTTGGCGGAGATGATGGCTGGCAGCATTATCATTGAGCAAGTTTTTGGCATTCCCGGCCTTGGCCGGATTTTGCTTAGCTCAATTGCCAACCGCGATTATCCGGTCGTGATGGCGATTATTATTTGGATTGCCTTTTTGGTGCTGGCGGTAAATATTGTTGTCGATATTATTTATGGGCTGATTGACCCACGGATAAGCATATCGGAAAAGCGCAGGTAAAACTAAGCGCAGGTGGAATCTGACTGAAGCAAAAGAATCTATGGGAAATGCGAAAAATTACAATCTAATCATCGGGGGGGCAATCACAGGCATAATGCTCCTTTTTATGCTGACCGGCTTTTTTTATACTCCGCATGACCCTAATATAATGAATGCGGAGCTTAAATTTGCCGGAATTTCTTTTAACCATCCTTTTGGCAATGACAATTTCGGCCGCGATTTGTTAAGCAGGGTCATGGTCGGCAGCTTTAATACTTTATATGTTGCGGTATTAACTGTTTTGTGCGGCACTTTTTTTGGGGTTTTGATCGGGGCGTTGACAGGTTATTATGGCGGAATTATTGATGAAATCCTGATGCGGATAAATGACACCATTTTTGCCTTTCCCAGCATTTTATTAGCCTTAGTTTTCGTAAGCATTCTTGGCAGCGGACGGAATAATGTCATCATTGCCTTAGGCATTGCTTTTATTCCCGGCTTTGCCCGCATAGTCAGAAGCGAATTTCTAAAGCACAAAAAAATGGACTATATTGTCAGCGCCCATTTGGCGGGGATTGGGGATTTACGCATTATTTTCCGCCATATCCTGCCGAATGCCGCTCCGGTTTTACTTCCTGCGGTAATGATTGGTTTTAACAATGCAGTTCTGGCCGAGGCCGGGATGAGCTTTCTGGGCATTGGCGTCCAGCCGCCTGACCCAAGCTTGGGGCGGATGCTGTCAGAAGCGCAGTCCTATATGTTCCGCTCCCCGGTGATGGTGCTTGCCCCGGGGATTGTCCTGATTTTGATTATTTTGGGCTTTAGCTTATTAAGTGATGGCCTAAATAAAAGGCCTTAGCAAATATTTAGAGGAGTATTATGCGAATCGTAAAAAACCTTTATCCGAAAAATTATCTTTCCTCACCTTATAAAATCCCTTATAATGATTTGTGGGAGCAAGGTTTCCGCGGGGTAATATTTGATATTGACAATACCTTGGTTGGGCATGGGGCTAAGGCTAATGATGAAGCGATTAAGCTTTTTGAAAAGCTCCATGGGATCGGATTTAGGACGCTGGTGCTTTCAAACAATAATGAGCAGCGCGTAAAACCATTTGCCGAAGCGGTTTTGACAAAATATATCCACCGTGCCAAAAAGCCAAGACGGGAAAATTACTTAAAAGCAATGGAAATGATGGGAACAGAAGCAAATACCACGTTTTTTGTCGGAGACCAGTTATTTACGGACATCTGGGGTGCAAATAACGCCGGGATTCTAAGCTATTTGGTTGATCCGGTGGCAAAAAAAGAGGAAATCCAGATTGTCCTTAAGCGGTTTTTGGAGCGGCCATTGCTTTATTTTTATAAGAGGAATCATTAGCTTTTTAAGGAAAACGATGAAAATTAACGGTAAATCAAAAATATGCGGCCTAATCGGCAATCCGGTCGCCCATACTTTGTCACCCCTAATCCACAATGCGGTGGCGGAAAAAATGGGGCATAATCTTTTTTACGCGGCCTTTCACGTCAAAGATGAGGATGGGCTTGAAAATGCGGTTAATGGTGCATATGCGCTTGGCATTGCCGGAATAAATGTGACCGTTCCTTATAAAACCGCGGTCATCCCTTTCTTAAAGGCAGTTGACCCCAAAGCGGCCCTTACCGGGGCAGTAAATACGCTTGTCCGGTGCGAGCTTGGTTTCATGGGGCATAATACGGACAATTTGGGGCTTCTTAGGGCAATGGAAAGTGAGGGGATAAAAATAAAAGATTCTAACGTGCTTTTATTGGGGGCGGGCGGGGCAGGGCGATGTGCTGCTTTTCTTTGCGCCGAGCAGGAAGCAAGGCGGGTTTTCATCATTAACCGCTCAAAAGATAAAGCGGTAAACCTTGCCGCCGAAATTAACCAGCTTTTTAAGAAAGATTGCTTTAGCGGAATCGGGCCAGAAGATGTGGGCAGCTTGCCCAAGTCTGATTTTATTGCAATCCAAAGCACCAGCCTTGGTATGTGTCCTAATGAGAACGAAACGTTAATCAAAAACCGGGCCTTTTTTGAGCGGATTAAAGCCGGGATTGACATGATTTATAATCCGGCGGAAACTTTATTTATGAAATATATAAAGGAAGCCGGGGGAAAAGCAGTTAATGGCCAGAAGATGTTGCTTTACCAAGGCATTTTGGCTTATGAGTTATGGAGTAATGAAACCGTGCCGGAAGAAATCATCGCGGCTGTTGACGATTTATTGACCGAAGCAGTCAATAATCTGGCTCAATGAGGGAAAAATTGCAAGAATTAAAAAAGACGGTCATTTTAATTGGTTTTATGGGGTGCGGAAAAACAACGGTCGGGGAAAATTTGTCCGCCAGCTTTAAATGTGATATGATTGACACAGATGAAAAAATCGAAACCGCTAAGAAGCAGCCGATAGCAGATATTTTTTCTAAGCAGGGCGAGGAAAGCTTCCGCTGTCTTGAAACAAAGGTTTTGGGCGAGATATTAAATGAAGCACAAGAGGCCCAGGCAAATGCCAAGGCAAGTGCCAAGGCAGAGGCCAAGGCAAGTGCCAAGGCAAATGCCAAGGCAGAGGCCTTTGTCATCTCAACAGGCGGCGGCTTGCCGTTAAGGGAAGAAAACAGGCGGCTGCTTAAAGAAATCGGCACGGTGATTTATTTGGAAGCTAATGCGGAAACAGTTTTTGGCCGCTTAAAAGATGACATGACCCGGCCGCTGCTGGCGACACCAGACCCAAAAAAGAAAATAAGTGAGTTATTAATTATGAGAAAGCCATTTTATGAAATGGCGGCCGATATAACTATTAAAGTAGATGGTAAGAGCATAGAAGAAATAGTATCACTTTGCCGCCATGCAATAAAATCTTTCCCAACGAAAAAAGAAAGCGAGTAAAAAATGAAAATCCTTATTATCAACGGCCCAAATCTAAATTTTCTTGGCATCCGTGAAAAAAATATTTACGGCGCGAATGATTATCAGCACCTGCTTGGCCTGATTGGGCAAAAAGGCAAGGAAGTAAATGCCGAAATCGAGGTTTTCCAATCAAACCACGAGGGGGCGATTATTGACCGCATCCAAGACGCTTATAGCGATGGGACCGAGGGCATTGTCATCAACCCCGGAGCTTACGCTCATTACAGTTATGCCATCTTTGACGCCCTAAAATCAATTGAAATTCCCAAAGTCGAGGTCCATATTTCCAACATCATGGAACGCGAGAATTTCCGCAAAACATCAGTAACCGCCCCGGCTTGCAACTACAAAATATATGGCGAGGGCCTAGACGGTTACTTAAGCGCAATTGATTATTTGGTAAAACCATAAATTTCTTGAAATTTTGCATTAAATAGCGTATGATAAAATCATGTACCAAAATAAGATTTGTGGTTTAGCCAAGAAAAAGGTTTATCTAAGCAGGGTTATTTTTGCCGCTGTTTTATTAATGGCATTTCTTTTATCCGCTTGCAATACGTCCAATCTGCATAAGGCATCCGAGCCTTTAATTTTTAATACATACCTTGATATCCCGGGGATAACCGAAGCCGAAAAAAATGCAATCGAAAATTTTAAGCGCGAGGGGCTTTCATTTACTTACGGCATGACCGAAACAACCGAGGCATTTATCGGAGCTGACGGTGAAATAGGCGGTTTTGCCGTCTTGCTTTCGGAATGGCTAAGTGAATTGTTTGGGATTCCTTTTAACCTCAATCACTATACATGGAATGGATTGCTTGATGGGCTTAGAAGCGGCGAAATAGATTTTACCAGTGACTTAGCGTCAAACGAAGAGCGGCGCAGGATTTATTTCATGACCGATACTTTTACATTTAGCCCGTTAAAATATTACCGCCTTTCAAGCAGCACTCCGCTTTCAGAAATAAGGGAAACAAGGCTTCCAAGATATGCCCTGCTTGAGGGGACAATTACGATTGATGTTGTTTTAAATTATGCGATTGAGGATTTTGAGCTAGTCTATGCCAAGGAATATGACCACGCATATGATTTATTGCTAAATGGCGAAGCGGATGCGATTATTTTTGAAAGCACGGTTGAAAGTTATTATGACGGTTACGGTGAAATTCCGATCGTGCTGTCAGATTTTTTTCCCTTGCTTTATACATCAAATTCATTAACGACCCAAAACCCTGCCCTTTTGCCAATTATTTCGGTTGTCCAGAAAGCCCTTGATAATGGCGCGATGAAGCATTTTCATGAGCTTTACAGGCAAGGGGAGAGGGATTACCAAAAGCATAAGCTAAACAGCCAGCTTACCGAAGAAGAGCAAAAATTTATTATTGAAAATCCGGCGATTCCTTTGGCGGCGGAGTATAATGTTTATCCGACCAGCTTCTATAGTTACCGTGACAATGAATGGCATGGAATCGCCCATGATATCCTAAAGGAAGTGGAGTCGCTTACTGGCCTTAGTTTTAAGATTATTAATGAGCCTGGGACTCCGTTTCTTGAGCTTTTCGATTTGCTTACAAATGGGGAAGCGGCAATCATTACCGAACTCATTCCGACTGATGAACGGAGCGGAAATTTCCTCTGGCCAGGAACAGCGCATCTTAATGCCAATTATATTTTGATATCACATCAGGATTTTCCCAACATCAAAATCAGCGATATTCATTCGGTTAAGGTTGGCTTTAGCCAAAATACAGTTTATTCCCAGATGTTTAAACGCTGGTTTCCCAGCCATGATAATTATGTCGAATATGCAAATCCCGATGATGTGTTTGTTGCTTTGATCGACGGTGAAATTGACATGATGATGCACTCAACGATTGGGCTTCTTAGCTTGACCCATTATCAAGAGTTAGTCGAATACAAAGCAAATATTGTTTTTGATAATGAACTTACTTCTATTTTTGGCTTTAATAAAAACGAAATTATTTTGGCTTCAATCATGGATAAAGCCTTATCAGTAATAAGCACGGACACGATTACCGGGCAATGGCTTTACCGGACTTATGATTACCGGGCAAAATTGTCAGAAGCACGCCTTGCCGCCCAATACCCATGGATAATCGGGGTCGGGGCAATGTTAATTTTTATCCTCTTTCTTGTGTCGGCCTTTCTCTTAAAAAGCCAGCGGACGGAAAAGCAGCTTGAAGAGCTGGTGACAGAAAGGACAAAGGAGCTTAAAGAAGCCGAAGAAAAAGCCCTGCTTGCCAGCCATGCCAAGTCAGCTTTTCTTGCCAATATGAGCCATGAAATTAGGACTCCGATGAATAGCATTATGGGTTTTGCGGAGCTTGCGCTTAATCTTAACGCGACTCCTAAGGTTTCCGGCTATTTGGCAAAAATCATTGAAAGCACGAAATTGCTGTTGCGGATCATCAATGACATTTTGGATATTTCAAAAATCGAATCCGGCAAAATGGAGCTTGAAAATGTTCCTTTTGATTTGCAGGAGGTCATTTCACGCTGCCAGTCAGTAATCCAGCCGAACGCCCATAGTAAATCGCTTGAATTAAAGTTTTATGCCGAGCGGGTAAGAGGGAAAAAAATGCTTGGTGACCCAGTCAGGTTATACCAAGTGCTTCTTAATCTTTTATCAAATGCGGTCAAATTCACGGATTCCGGATATGTTAAGTTATCCGCCGCCGTAGTGGGGGACAGCTTTAAAGAGCCGGGTGAGACGGTGGCAATCTATTTTGAAGTCCAAGACAGCGGAATCGGGATGAGCGGGGAGCAGCTGAAAAAAGTGCTTGCCCCTTTTGTCCAAGCTGATTCAAGCACGACCAGGAATTATGGCGGAACCGGGCTGGGCCTTGCGATATCAAAAAACATCATTGAGTTAATGGGCGGAAAGCTTGCGATTGAAAGCTTGCCTGGGAGCGGAAGCATTTTTAGCTTTACAATAAATTTTGCGACCATTGATGATGCTTTTGATTCGCCTAGCCTAAAGCTTGAAACGATTGAAAGGCCGCATTTTGAAGGAACGATCCTTGTTTGTGACGATAATATCCTAAATCAGCACGTCATCCATGACAATCTTGTCAATTTGGGGCTTAAGACCGTTTTGGCAGATAATGGAAAAATCGGTGTTGATTTGGTAAGAGAGCGGCAAAATAGTGGCGAAGAGCCGTTTGACTTGATTATGATGGATATGTTCATGCCGATCATGGATGGAATTGAAGCCGCCTCAAAAATAATCGCCTTGGGGGTAAACACGCCGATTATTGCCGTTACTTCTAACGTGATGACCAGCGAAATAGAAAAATATAAGCAATGCGGGATGCCCGATTATCTTGGCAAGCCTTTCACCGCGCAGGAGCTATGGCATATTTTGCTGAAATATTTAACGCCGATTGCGGACAATGGAGAAGCTGGGCCAAAAGCAATCGACGAAGAGGAATTAAAGCAAAAATTATTGCTTGATTTTGTGAAAGCAAACAGCGATAAAATTACCGAGCTGGAAGAAGCCATTTCCGCCAGCAATTTTAAGGTTGCCCATCGCTTGGCCCATTCGCTGAAAGGGAATGCGGCGCAGATTGGGAGAAATGAACTGGCTATCCTTTGCGGACAGGCAGAAAAATGTTTTGAGCATAATGAATTTCCGCCCCCGGAGACTATTGATTTGCTCAAAGAAAAGCTTAATTTTGTTTTGGAGGAGTTACGTCCTTTATTAGATGAAGCTGTGCGGGAAAAGCCAGCCCTAATGGAAGAGGAAGCCAAGATTTTATTGGCAGAGTTATTGCCTTTGCTTGAGCAGAAAAATATTGCTTGTCTTGATTTGCTTGATGATGTCCGCCGGATTCCTGGCGCAGGTGAATTGGCGGATAAAATTGACAGCTGTGATTTTAAGGGGGCGTTGGTGGCGCTTAGGGAGCTGATGAGGTAGGGTTTCTTGCGGCCTCCGAGCCGCAATCCCTTATGGTGTCCTGTATGCGCAGTACATGAGCAAATAAATTTCCACTTATGCCCGTGAGATTGCGAAATCAAAATCAAAATGCCCAATTTTCGGTCATAAAAATAAATCGCGGCAAATTCCTATTTTATGAGCAGGAATCTTGCTCGCGATTTTTTTTATTTTCCCCTCAATTGAGCATTTTTTGATTTCTTGTCTCAAAGGGCAGTATGTGGTAATTTTTTGCTCATGTACATTCCAGTTACGGCTTTTGGGATTGCGGATCAAGTCCGCAATGACGTAGGTCGCGAAGACGAGAGTGCGATTCATAAGACCGACCCTTGAGAAACGTCGTTACTTATGCGGTGTACTTTACCGCGTTATGTAACGCAACGTTTCTCTCGGAGCGAAAGCGGGTCGGGCGGTGAATCGACAGCTCTCGCATACGCGGAAGCAGCTAGTTTTTTGCAACACTACGCTTTCTCTCGGAGCGAAAGCGGGTCGGGCGGTGAATTGACACTCTTAACGCGCGGAGTTAAAAAGCGGAATTTCCTGTTGACATTATGATTGGCTTATGATAATATATAATGGCAACTTAATAAATCTGTAACAATTTTGTAATAACTTTATCCGCGCTCGTAGTCTAATGGATAGAATGAAGGCCTCCGACGCCTTAGATGTAGGTTCGATTCCTACCGAGCGTATCGGCAAGTTAGTTCCTTGCCTTTTAATAATGGAGTATTTATGTCCGGTTCTGATCATTTTAAAAGAATAATGAATAAACTGGCGGATTTGGTTCTTGCGCATACGCGGATTATCATGCCAGTCATTTTGGTTGCCTGTGTAATGGTAACAGTCATTATTGCCATCAACGCAAGAGACAGGGCCGGGACAGTCGGGGCGGCGATTCCGCAGGGCGAGTATGTCCCCGATGATATCGAATTGCCCGACTCCATCTTAATCCCCGAATATCCACTAGAGCTAAATAAATATCCGGAAGTAAACGCTTTGATAAAGGAATACTACCTAGCCCTTGCCGAGGGAGATAGCGTAAGGGCTTCCGAGCTTAGCATTGATTTGGGCGAGCTGGAAATGATCCGGATTGAGGAAATGGCAAAATACATTGATTATTATCATACCGTTGATGTTTATACCAAACCCGGATTAACCGAAAACACCTATATAGCTTATGTTAGCTCAAGAGTAAAGTTCTATGAAATGGACGCCTTGCTTCCCGGAATGCAGGGCTTTTATCTCATGCCAAACGATGAAGGGGATTTAATCATCAGAAAAAACCTTGATGAAAATGCTCTTGATGAAAAAGTGGTTGAATATGTCCATACCTTGCTCCTTAGGGATAATGTCATTGATTT
Source organism: Lachnospiraceae bacterium (assembly GCA_009777715.1). GTDB lineage: Bacteria > Bacillota > Clostridia > Lachnospirales > Lachnospiraceae > UBA935. Next base: position 16,774 of record WRLH01000033.1, on the reverse strand, counting down.
ATATAATAAGGTAAACGTTGAATTTAATGACATGATGGCGGAAGATAAAGAACTGGAAGAGTTTATTGGCTTTATGATGGCAAAAATAGATGAAAATGTCGGCATTGTTTTGGCACAATCGGTCCAGCCCGACATAACCGCCGACCAATTAAGAAATGATCCGGATGATGACAATGAAAACGGCACCAATACCGAAAATGATACCCAAGAGACAGTCCCGGTGACAGTGCTGGCGCGGGCAATTGAAGTAGTTAATATCAGAAGTTCCGATTCAGAAACTGCTGATCGGCTTGGCAGGGCCATCATTGGCGAAGAGTTTACGGTTTTGGAGCAAAAGGGAAATGGCTGGAGCAGGATTAGCTTTAATAACCGTGATGCTTATATAAAAAGTGAATTTTTAGAAATCATCGGCGAAATTGGCGGGCAAGCTTCATCGGCAGAGACAGACGGAAGAGTGAGGGTCACAAGCAGCAATGTCCGGGTCCGCGCTTCGGCAAGCACAAGCGGAAATATCATCGGGACAGCCAACAGGGGTGATCGGTTTGATTTTGTTGAAACGGTAAGCGGCTGGGCAAAAATTATTTACAATAACGAAATTGGCTATATCAGGAATGATTTTATCGAGCGGGAAAATTAAATCCTCTTCCTTAACCTTGTATAAGCATAATTATCCTTGGCTAAACTTAAACCAGAGTGAAAAGACTCTGGTTTTTTTATAGGAAGGAGCAAGTATGCGTAAAGATGATGCGGAAATTTTACGAGGAATCCAAAAAAACACCAAAACAGCAATGAAAGCAATCGATGTAATCAATGACAAAATTTATGATGATGACCTTGCAATGCAGTTAGCAAGGCAAAACGTCCGCTATTCAGAAATTTATAATGAAGCGACAAGCAAACTGCTTGATGCGAAAGAAGAAACCTATCATGGGGGCGGGCTATCCGAAAGAATGGCTGCTGGCCAGATTAAGGCGAATACTTTTCTTAATACCAGCACCAGCCATCTTGCCGAAGTCGTGATTGGCGGCTGCAACCGGGGCGTCCTTGAAATGTGCAAGGTTTTAAACCAAAACGAGAATGCCCGCGGTATTTATGTCGAGATGGCAAATGAGCTGATGGATTTTGAAGAACATAATATTGAAAGACTAAAAAAGTACTTGTGAAAAAACTTGTTAAGTTCCGGTTTTCCCTATATAATAATTGAGTACGGATATTTATTGAAATACGGATATTCAATGAAACATGATTTCATTGAAATAGGAAATTTCGTTGAAGTAGGAAATTTCGTTGAAGTAGGAAATTTCGTTGAAATAGTAAATTTCATGAAATAAAATTTCATTGAAATAAGGAATTTCATTTAGAAAGGGTAAAAACATGAGCTCACCATTAAAAGATTTCCCCCCTATCGCCGCGAAGGCTGCTGCGGAAGGCGCGGTATTATTAAAGAACGACCATCAAGTCCTTCCGATTTTAGGAAATGAAAAAGTTTCCCTGTTCGGGCGGTGCCAAATTGATTATTATAGCTGCGGCACTGGTTCGGGCGGAATGGTGAATACCGCATACAAGACCAACCCCCTTAAGGAATTGCGGGAAAAGAGCAATTGCATTAATGAAAACCTCGCCTTAATTTATGAGGAATGGGTCAAAGAAAACCCCTTTAATAAAGGTGAGGGCAGTTTTGCCAGTGAACCTTGGTTTCAGGAAGAAATGCCGCTAACCGAGGAAATTGTGAAAGAAGCCAGCCTTTTATCTTCTAAGGCGGTCATCATCATTGGCAGGACAGCCGGGGAAGAAACCGACAATCACGAAGTCCAAGGAAGCTTGTTACTGACCGAAAAAGAAGAAGCAATGATTAATCTGGTCACCGCCCATTTTTCCAAGGTTTGCTTTGTGCTTAATGTATCTAATATTATTGACTTTGGTTTCATGGGAAAATATGGGCAAAAAATCGCGTCAGTTTTGCTTGCTTGGCAAGGCGGGCAGGAGGGCGGACGTGCGTTGGCTGATTTGCTGCTGGGAAATATTACCCCTAGTGGGAAATTGCCTGACACAATTGCGCTTTCAATTCCTGATTACCCCTCGTCCCCCTATTATGGCGACACGGAAAGCAATGCTTATGTTGAAGATATATATGTCGGTTACCGTTACTTTGAAACCTTTTGCCCGGATAAAGTGCTATACGAGTTTGGTTTTGGCTTATCCTATACCGATTTTGCCCTCACGATAAAATCAGCGGAAGTAAGTGACGATGTGCTAAATTTTAACATAAACGTGAAAAATACCGGCTCTTTATATGCCGGAAAGGAAGTTGTCCAAATTTATTATGAAGCTCCGCAAGGAAAGCTTGGCCAGCCCTTACGGCAATTGCTGGCTTACAAGAAAACGGGTTTGCTTAAGCCCGGTGAAGAAGAGGATTTAACTTTTAAAATTGCCGCTTCGAAAATGCAAACTTATGATGACAGCGGCGTGACCGGGCATAAATCAGCCTATGTCCTTGAAGCAGGAGACTGCCATATTTACGCTGGGACGAGCGTCCGGGACAATCAAAAAATCGTATCACTTAATATTCCGGAACTCCGGGTAGTTGAGCGTTTAACTGAAGCCCTCGCCCCAGTCAAGGATTTTGAGCGAATGAAACCGGGAATTAAGAAAAATGATGGTACATATGAACTTAATTTTGAAAAAGTGCCAAAAAGGACCATCAATTTAAGCGAACGGATTCTTGCCAATCTGCCAAAGGAAATTACCCAGACGGGGAATAAAGGCATTTTACTGGAAGACGTAAAAAGTGGGAAAGCAAGCCTGGATGATTTTATCGCTCAGCTAAATAATCATGAGCTTGCGGCAATGGTAAGGGGTGAGGGGATTGGGCATCCTGAGGTCATGGAAGGAACGACATCGGCTTTTGGCAGCGTCAGCGAAAGCCTGATTGGGTACGGAATACCGCTTGCCTGTACCGCAGACGGGCCATCGGGGATTCGCCTTGACGGCGGGCATCTTGCCACTTTGATGCCAATCGGGACATTATTGGCCGCCAGCTTTAATGATGAATTAACTAAGGAGCTTTATGCTTATGCGGGCCGCGAATGTTATGGTTACGATATTGATACTTTGTTAGGGCCGGGCATGAACCTGCATCGTAATCCGCGTAATGGCCGCAATTTTGAATACTATTCCGAAGACCCTTTACTGACTGGCCAGATGGCTAAAGCAGCGGCTCTTGGCCTTGAAAGCGGCGGCTGTCCGGGGACAATCAAGCATTTTGCCTGTAACAACCAAGAAATAAACCGCCGGAAAGCCGATTCTGTTGTTTCCGAACGGGCGCTTAGGGAAATTTATTTACGCGGTTTTGAAATCGCGGTAAAAGAAGGGAAAGCCCGCTCGCTGATGACCTCATACAATCCCCTAAACGGCCATTGGACGGCTTCAAGCTATGATCTTAATACCACGATTTTACGCGGTGAATGGGGTTATGCCGGAATAGTCATGACCGACTGGTGGGCAGCGATGAATGATGTTTGCGAGGGCGGGGAAGAAGCAGAAAACAAGCTTCGCGATATGGTGAGGGCTGGAAATGACTTATATATGCCAGTTAATAATTATGGGGCTGAAGTCAATTCCGCCGGGGATGACCTTATTGAATCACTGGAAAACGGCAGCTTGACGGTTGGTGAATTACAAGACCGGGCAAAATATATTTTAAGCTTCTTGATGAAATCAAAAGCAATGGGCCGCAAAAGGGAAGTTTTGATGGCGGTGATTGATTTAGAGCCGCTTCCGGACGAAATAACGGCCGAGCTTAAGGAAAGCGATCTTTTTCAAGATGGAAATGAAAAAATAACTTATGATGTCCCGGTCATAATGAGCCAGACAATATATTTTGAAGTTAAGATACCGGGCCTATATAAGATCCATGCGCATATGGTTTCCAACAATTTCAACACCGCCCAGACTGCCGGGGAGCTTTATTTTAATGATAACTTAGCCGCGCTTGTTTCCTGCCGCGGGACAACAGGCAAATGGGTCAAACAAGTTATTGGCAAGGCAAGGCTGAAAAAAGGTTTTTATAGTTTGCGGGTCGAGGAAACAAGGCCTCATTTCGAGGTCGATAATATCCATTTTGAGCCGATAGTATAGAACGAGAACAGAGAACGGAGAACGAAATGCAAAATGAATTATTCAGCATCGGCCCAATAACATTATATGGGTATGGCCTCATGATTGGGATTGGCATCTTTGTCTGCTTCTTTATGGCAGACCGCCGCGCAAAGAAGTTTGGGCTTGATGCCGATGTTATCTTTAATGTCGGCTTCCTTTCGGTAATTGGCGGCTTTATCACCTCAAAGCTATTTTTTATCGCGATGGATTTACCTAATATTATTAGGAATGGAATATTTCTAAAGTCCCTGATCAGCAATGGCTTCATCGTCTATGGCGGCTTAATTGGCGGCGTTCTTACCGCAATAGCTTATTTGCGGCTTAAGAAAATCCCATTTATGCCCTATTTTGACTTGGCTGCCCCCTCAATGGCGGTCGCCCAGGCAATTGGCCGCCTTGGCTGCGTCATTGCCGGCTGCTGTTATGGGCGGGTAACGGATTCAGCCTTTGGCATTATTTTTGAAAACTCTAGTTTTGCCCCTAATGGGATAAAGTTAATCCCCACCCAGCTGATATCCAGCCTCGGCAATTTTGCGATTATGTTTGCCCTGCTTTTTTATGCAAAGCGGAAGCCGAAAGCCGGCCGGGTCGGGGCTTTATACATTATCCTCTATGCGGTTGGGCGTTTCTTCATCGAATTTTTTAGAAATGATTACCGGGGTTCGGTAGGGCCGCTTTCAGTCTCGCAGCTGATTTCGCTGATCGTGCTGATTCCGGGCGTGTGGCTGTTTGTAAGGAAAAATGATAAGGCCTAGGATATGAATGAAAAGCAAGAACTGCGAAACCAGTACCTTAAATATCGTGATTCATTAAGCCTTACAGAAATAAACGAAAAAAGCCAGAAGGTAATTAAAAAACTGCGTGGGCTTCCAGATTTCCAAAAGGCAGATACGATATTGACATATGTTGAATGCCGGAGTGAAGTTCGCACTACGGAAATGATTGACGGCCTTTTGGCCCAGCAAAAAAAGCGGGTTTTTTGCCCGAAAGTGATTTTTAATGAAATTGAGTTTTATGAGATTACAAGCTTGGCTTTGCTAAAGCTAGGCTATAAAGGGATTAAAGAACCGGAAGATAATGGCGAGATGTTTGTCAAACCAGCTAAAAACTGCCTGATCATCATGCCCGGAGTGGCCTTTTCAAAAAACCGGGGGCGGCTTGGCTATGGAAAAGGTTTTTACGACCGCTTTTTAACCCGCTTTCCCGGGATTAAAGCAGTTGCTTTAGCTTATGAGTGCCAAATCGCAAAATCATTGCCAAGTGAAAGCCATGACAAATGTCCCGACTTGATTGTAACTGAAACCAGAATAATTAAATAACACGTGTTATCATTGAAAGGAGCAGCAATGAATCTTAATGAAATGGGCCGCCGTGCCAAGGAATCAGCCTATCAATTACAAAAACTTTCTTTTTCTGACAAAAGCGAGGTCTTAATGAATGCGGCGAGGGCTTTAATCCATGATTGCCCCGCCATCCTGAAAGCAAATGAAAAGGACATTGCGGCCGCCGAAAAAAACGGAATGCATCCCGGCCTTGTTGACCGCCTGCGTTTGGACGAAGGGCGGATAAAAAGCATGGCGGACGGCTTAATGGAAATTGCGGCCCTGCCCGACCCGGTTGGTGAGGAGCTTTCGTCTTTTGACCGCCCTAGTGGCCTTAAGATAAAAAAAGTAAGAGTCCCGATTGGCGTAATCGGAATTATCTATGAATCGCGCCCGAATGTGACTGCCGATGCCTTTGGGTTGTGCTTTAAGGCTGGGAATGCGGTGATTTTAAAAGGGGGGAAAGATGCGATTAATTCAAATAAAGAAATAACCAGCTCGCTCCGTGGGGTTTTGGCTGATTGCATTAACAACCCCAATGCCCTCCAGCTGATTGAGTCGCCCGACCGGGCGGTGACCAATGAATTTATGAAGCTTAACCGCTATGTTGATGTTTTGATTCCGCGCGGCGGCGGCGGGCTGATTAAAGCGGTGGTCGAAAACAGCACGATCCCTGTTATTGAAACCGGAACCGGGAACTGCCATATTTATATTGATGAAAGTGCCGAAATAAGTAAAGCAGTCCCGATTATAGTTAATGCCAAAACCCAACGGATTGGCGTTTGCAATTCTTGTGAATCATTAGTTGTCCACAAAAATATTTTTGCGCAGCTGATGAAGGAGCTAATTCCAGCCTTAGCGCCTTTTAATGTGGAACTGCGCGGTGATGAGGTCGCAATGAACTTGCTGGCACATCTTGCCGTCCAAACTTTCCATAATGCCGATGAAAACATCAAAAAAATGCTGACTGATGTCATCAGGGCTACAGAAGAGGACTATGCCGAGGAATTCCTTGATTTTATCTTGTCGGTCAAAACGGTTAAAGATGTCGGGGAAGCAATCAGCCATATCAATATGTACAATACCAAACACTCCGACGCCATCATTGCGACAGATGAAGCCGTGACCAGTCGCTTCAAAAACGAAGTCGATGCCGCTTGCGTTTATGTCAATACCTCAACCCGCTTTACTGATGGTTTTGAGTTTGGTTTTGGCGCAGAAATCGGAATCAGCACGCAAAAACTGCACGCCCGCGGCCCAATGGGGCTTAAAGAGCTGACCAGCTACAAATATACGATTGAAAGCGATTACTTATGCCGTCCATAGGGTGCTGATATACCTTTCTGATTGAACGAGGAGATAAATGATGTCTTTTTTCTTTAATGACTACAAGGATGCGTTACTTGCAGCCTTTGCGCTTCCGCATATAAAAGAGCTTGCAAACTCTGATGTTTTTTATTTCCAAAAGGCAAAGGATAAATTTGACGAGTTTATGCGGTTCGATGTTTCGACCATTGATTTGCCCGCCTTGATTGCACACACAAGCAAGCCGAGCTTTTCTTTTTATAATTGGCTCAATTCATATAACGCAGATTCTGATGAATACAAGTTGCTCCTTCTAATCGGACAAGTCGTCAGTTATTTTGATACTAACGCCGCCATGAAGAATAAGCTCAACGAATATGACGATAAGCGCGTTTTAGCAAAAGCTAATGTTCGGCAAAACAGATGGGTGCGATGGCTATTGGAATTAAAGAACGGCTCTGGTATAGAGACATTTCCCGGCAATATTCGTAACGCCATTACCTATATAGAAAATCCTGACCAAAATATATCTATTATTTCTGATGATTACAGGAAAAGCATATCTAATAAATTATTCAATAGTGAAACCCCGGATATATTCAAGGAAATGAAGAATCTTGGTATTGTTGCGAAAAACCCATTGAACAATGGAGTTTTATATACATGGATTCTTTATATTGATACAATTCATGAACTGTGGCTTGAAATCAAAGAAAAAGCTGTGCGATACTGGCTTTATGCCCCCGGTGAACGAGCGCGTTTTTGGGACGAGTTTTATTGCAAAGAAATAATGGGCATCGGCTGGGACGGAGTCGGAGATTTGACTGTGTTCGAATCAAAAGCTGGGATAGGTGCTGCGCTTAACGAACTATATCAAGATAATATTTCCCATAAAAATGCTACCCATGCTTTATGGGAGTTTACGTACGGAATCTCTAAAGGTGATGTTATTTTCGTAAAGAAGGGTACAACTTTGATTTTGGGCTGTGGCATAGTTAAATCAGATTATAAGTTTGAAGAATCAAGAATCGAATATAAGCATATCCGTGCAGTAAATTGGACGCACAAGGGCGAATGGGAAAACCCCGGACAAGCTATATCAAAATCATTAACGGATATTACAGCTTATACTGCTGATGTGGAAAAGCTAAGAACATTATTTCATAATGAAAATGAACTAATCGAAAACGAAGGCGAACCAATAATTAACAATGTATACACAGAGGACGATTTTCTTAACGATGTCTACATATCGTCAAAACGTTATAATACATTGAAAGGGTTGTTGTTACGTAAGAAAAATATCATCTTGCAAGGTGCGCCCGGTGTCGGCAAGACATTTGCGGCAAAGCGTCTTTGTTATTCGATGATGGGAAATGAAGATAAAAGCCGGGTAAAAGTCGTCCAATTTCATCAAAGCTACAGTTATGAGGATTTCATCATGGGTTGGCGGCCTGATGGGAATGGCTTCAAATTAGAAGAGGGGCCGTTTTATAAGTTTTGCAAAGAAGCCGAGATTGACGATGAAAATGTGCCGTACTTTTTTATAATCGACGAAATCAATCGCGGTAACTTAAGTAAAATTTTCGGCGAGCTGCTAATGCTTATTGAGGGCGATAAGCGCGGCGATTCCATTCGCCTTTTATACAAGGACGAACAGTTTTCCGTTCCAAAGAACGTACACATCATCGGCATGATGAATACAGCAGACAGAAGCCTTGCGATGATTGACTATGCCCTGCGCCGCCGCTTTGCGTTTTTTGACATGGCCCCAGCATTTGAGTCAGATGGATTTAAAGCCTATCAAAAAGGCATCGCCAACAATAAATTTGATGCGCTTGTCACAGCCGTCCAGCGGCTTAATGAAGACATTGGTAAGGATGCTTCATTGGGTGACGGCTTCAGAATAGGGCATAGTTATTTTTGCGCTGATGAAGATATTATTATCGATGATGATTGGCTTTTTGATATGGTCGAATATGAGTTAATCCCATTGCTTAAAGAATATTGGTTTGATGAGCCGAAAAAAGCCGATGACTGGGCCCGGCAATTAAAAGGCGCGATAGATGGCTGACAATCATAAAATCAAAAATATTTATTATATGCTTTCTTATGCTTACCAAACACTCCGGGAAACAGGGTTTGATAATGTGAAAGCGGAGGATTTTGAAAATATCCATGATTTATTTGCGGCGATTCTCGTCCATGGCGTAGGAACGCAAATCAAACGTGGATTGCACCGGGATTATCTATCAAAAGAAGAAGCATTATCGGGACTTATGGGGCAGATACGGATCACAGAAACCATCAAGAGGCAAACGCGCCCTCAAGGGAAATTGGTTTGCGATTTTGACGAGTTCACCGAAAATTCGCCGCACAATCAAGTTTTAAAAAGCGTTATGCGTTTGCTTTTGCGCCACGGAAATGTTAAGCCCGATAATAAAAAGTTGCTTCGAAAATTATTGTTATATTTTAACAATGTTTCTAGAATTAGCCCCTTAGAGATTCGTTGGGATATCTTAAAATATCATCGCAACAACGCCTCTTATCGGATGCTGATTGAAATATGCCGTCTTACGGTTGAGGGATTGCTTTTAACTACTGAGACAGGCGAACACAAACTCGCGTCGTGGCTTAACGGCGAGGAAACGTTTTATCTTTATCAAAGATTTGTCTTCGCGTTTTATAAGCGGCATCGCCCGGAGCTTAAGCCATCGGCCTCATATATCAATTGGGACATTACCGGGGAAAAGAGCGGCTATTTACCGTCAATGCAATCAGATATTATTTTGCAAAACGGCGGCAAGACAATAATCATTGACACCAAGTATTACGGCGAAACCATGAAAACACATCATGAGCGTGCAAAATATATTTCCGGCCATCTTTATCAGATTTACGCTTATGTCATGAATTATAGCAAAGGGGTTTCCGGCGATGTCACAGGGGTTTTACTTTATGCCAAAACTGATGAAACGATAACGCCCGATGAGAGCATGGTGATCAGCGGAAATACGATCAGCCTTAAAACGCTTGATTTGAACACGGATTTCATAAATATCAGTAAACAGCTCCATGCCATTGCTGATATAGCATCTTCCCCCCTCATCACTACTCAACCGCATATTCCTCGCGGGCATTGTATTTTTTGAGGATGGCATGAATTTTGTCGGTTGGGGTGTAAACATTCATTAGTGATGAATCATGATTCATATAGTCAATAATCGAAGCTAGGAATTTGCTCATGTCAGCCTCGACATAATAAGGGCGGTCTTTTAGGCCGGGTTTTAGGTAAGTCAAGTTGGTTGTGACAATTTTTTCAAAGATGCAATTTTCGTAAGCTTCGTCAAAGATATCCAAGCCGTCAGTAAACAAGCCAAAGGTACTGCATATGTAAACTCTTTTGGCATTTTTCCGTTTAAGGATCTGGGCAGTATCAATAATGCTCCCCCCAGATGAAATCATGTCATCAATGATGAGAACGTCCTTTCCGTCAACATCATCACCAAGGAACTCATGCGCAACAATGGGGTTTTTGCCATCAACAATAGTCGTAAAATCCCGGCGTTTATAGAACATTCCCACATCAACGCCAAGGACATCGGCACAATATACCGCCCGGTCCATCGCCCCCTCATCAGGGCTGATAACTAATAAATGGTCTTTATCCATAATCAAATCACGTTCAGTCCGCATTAATGCGCTGATAAATTGATATGGCGGGGTGAAGCTGTCAAATCCGCATAGCGGGATTGAGTTTTGGACGCGGGGGTCATGGGCATCAAAGGTGATGAAGTTTTTGACGCCCATTTCATGTAATTCTTGAATGGTATAAGCGCAGTATAATGATTCGCGGCCCATGCGGCGGTGTTGTCTGCCCTCGTACAAATAAGGCATAATCACGTTAATGCGGTGTGCTTTTCCGTTAACGGCGCTAATAATGCGTTTCAGGTCCTGGTAGTGGTCATCAGGTGATTTGTGGTTTGTGTAACCGTTCATCTGGTAGGTAATGCTGTGATTGCAGACATCAACAAGGATAAAAAGGTCTTTGCCCCTGACCGAGTCAGTAACTAAGGCCTTGCCCTCGCCATTATCAAAGCGTAAGCAGTTAGATTCTAAAAGGTATGATTTTTCGGCATAACCAGTAAAGGCCTCATCATTTTTGGCAGGGTGGTTGTTTCGCTTACGGAAGCTGACAAGGTATTGGTTTACCTTGTTTCCGAGCTGTTTTGCTGATTCCATAACCAGTAGTTTTAGGGGGGCGACAGGGATTGAATCGGTCAAATCGTCAAAATTTGGCATATTTTGCTCCATTTTTAGCTATTTCTTTTTCCGTTTCTATGATATCATTATTTAGCGATAGTAGTCAAGGGGATAGCTTGCCCGGTGATTAGTAATTTAAGTTGCGCTTATGCGAGAGCTGGGTGATTAATTTTAGATTGCGCGTTTACGAGAGCTGGGTGATTTAGATTCCGCTTATATGCGAGTGCTGGATAATGAAAAAATTAGCTTGCGCGAAATCGAGAGTGTGATTCAAAAGACCGACCCTTGAGAAACGTCGTTACTTATGCGGTGTACTTTACCGCATTATGTAACGTAACGTTTCTCTCGGAGCGAAAGCGGGTCGGACGTTGAATCAGCAGCTCTCGATACGCGCATTCCAATACGCGCATTCCAATACGCGCATTCCAATACGCGCATTCCAATACGCGCATTTGTAACGAGGAGAAAAAATGGCTGAACACATAATCAAAGAAGTAATCGAAGACAGCATTGCCGCCCAACTAGGCATTGTCCCCGGAGACGTGCTTCTAAAAATAAACGATGTTGCCCCGGCGGATATTTTTGATTACCAGCTGATGACACTTAATGAATACATTGAAGTCTGGATTCGTAAAATAAATGGTGAGGAATTTATTTATGAAATCGACAAAGATGAGGCCGAGGATATTGGCCTTGAATTTGAGCTTGGCTTAATGGACCATTTACGCTCTTGCGAGAATAAGTGCATTTTTTGCTTTATGGACCAGCTTCCTAAGGGTATGCGGGAAACCCTTTATTATAAAGACGATGATTTTAGGTTATCTTTCCTGCTAGGGAATTATATTACCTTGACAAATTTGTCCGAAGCAGACATTAACCGGATTATCCGTTATAACCTGACCCCGATTAATATTTCAATCCATACCGCTTGCCCTAAGCTTCGTGTTAAAATGCTTAATAATCTTCGGGCAGGCAAGCTGATGGACATTATGCGGCGGTTTCAGGAGGCCGGAATAATGATGAATGGCCAGATTGTCCTATGTAGGGGCGTTAATGACGGAAAAGAACTGGCCAATACCTTGCGGGAGCTAATGCTTTACCAGCCGGAGCTTTTTAGTGTTGCGATTGTTCCGGCCGGGCTTTCAAAATACCGGGAAGGCCTTTACCCTTTGGAGCAATTTAGCAAGGAAGAGGCAGAAGCGGTGCTTGACATGATTAAAGGGTATAACAAGCTTACTTGGTCGATTCGCGGCAAACGCCTTTTTTTTGCTTCTGATGAGTGGTATACATTGGCGGAAAGGAAGCTGCCGCTTGCAAACCAATATGAAGAATACCCGCAGCTTGAAAATGGCGTTGGCATGATGCGCTTGTTTATCACCGAATTTAACGAGGCTCTTAATAAAGAAAAGAAGCGGCGGAAAACGAAAAAATACCTTAACGAGATTGCTGTTTGCCCGCCAAAGCACCGTCAGATTTCGGTTGCGACAGGTTTACTTGCTTATCCATATCTTAAGCAGCTGGTTTTAAATTTAACCGGGAACTTCCCGGAGCTTACAGTTAATCTGTATGGGATAACCAATCATTTTTTTGGTGAAAATATTACGGTCAGCGGGCTTCTTACCGGAGCGGACATCATTAACCAGCTAAAGGATAAGCCATTGGGAGAGCGGTTATTGCTCCCGGATAATGTCCTTAGGAGCAGTGGGGATATCTTTCTTGATGATTTTACGCAGGCCCAAATTAAAAAAGCTTTACAAGTCCCGGTAGATATTGTAGAATCAAGCGGATATGCTTTTGTAGAAGCACTGCTATGCGATAACACCATCGAAGGAAAGGTTACAAATGAGTAAAAGAAAGTCACGCCCGATTGTGGCGGTGGTCGGCCGGCCAAATGTCGGCAAATCGACCTTGTTTAACGCCCTTGCCGGAGCGAAGATTGCCATCATCAAGGACACGCCGGGGATTACCCGCGACCGTATTTATGCTTCTGTAACATGGCTTGACACCGCTTTTACTTTGATTGATACGGGCGGGATTGAACCAAATAGCAAGGATATCATTTTGTCACAGATGCGCGAGCAAGCGCAAATTGCGATTGATACCGCTGATGTCATCATTTTTATGACCGATGTCAGGCAAGGCCTCGTTGATGATGACGCAAAGGTTGCGGATATGTTAAGACGGGCGGCCAAACCGATTGTCCTGGTTGTTAATAAGGTGGACAGCTTTGCCAAATATGAAGCAGATGTATATGAGTTTTACAATCTTGGCGTTGATAAGCCTTATCCCATTTCGGCGGCTAACCGCTTGGGCCTTGGTGATATGCTTGACGCGGTGATTTCGCATTTTCCGGATCTTTTTTATGAAGAAGAAGAGGACGACCGGATAAGGGTAGCCGTCATTGGCAAGCCTAATGTCGGTAAATCATCGATTATTAACCGCTTAATTGGTGAAAATCGCCTGATTGTATCAGAAATTGCCGGGACGACACGTGACGCAATCGATACAGAGGTTCGTTTTAACGGAAGAGATTATATTTTTATTGATACAGCCGGGCTGCGCCGCAAGAACAAAATCAAAGAAGAACTTGAACGCTATATGATAGTCCGCGCAGTTACGGCGGTTGAGCGGGCTGACGTTGCGGTCCTAATTATTGACGCAAGCGAAGGAGTCACCGAGCAGGACGCCAAAATCATCGGGATTGCCCATGAACGCGGCAAAGCAATTATTATCGCCGTCAACAAATGGGATTTGGTCGAAAAAGATAATTCAAGCGTAAAAAAATATACGTCCCGGATTCGCGAGATTTTGTCTTTTGTCCCCTATGCGGAAATCATTTTTATTTCGGCAGAAACCGGGCAGCGGCTGAATAAGCTTTATGGCATGATTGACGTGGTCAGCGAAAATCACGCCATGCGGGTTTCGACCGGGGTCTTAAATGAGATAATGAGCGAGGCTGTTGCCTATCAGCAGCCGCCGTCAGACAAGGGCAAACGCCTAAAGCTTTTTTATATTACGCAGGTTTCGGTTAAGCCGCCGACGTTTGTCATTTTTGTCAATTATAAAGATTTGATGCACTTTAGTTATACCAGATACATCGAGAACAAAATCCGCGAAGCATTTGGATTTAAAGGAACACCGCTTAAGTTTTTTATCCGCGAGCGGAAAGAAAAGTAAGTAAAGTAAGTAAATTGGATTGGATTTGGAGGGTTTTTAATGGAAAGACTATTATGTCTGCTAATAGGGTATGGATTCGGTTTATTTCAAACGGCCTACATATATGGGCGCATGAAAGGGATTGATATTAGGAAGCACGGCAGCGGCAATGCCGGAACAACCAATGCTCTTAGGACCTTGGGCAAAAAAGCCGGGGCAATTGTCCTGTTAGGAGACATTATTAAATGTATGCTGGCGATTTTTGTCTGTGAGTGGCTCTTCGGGCAAAGCCATCCCGAAATTATTTATCTGGTGAAAATATATGCGGCAGCCGGGGCAATCCTTGGCCATAATTTCCCTTTTTACCTTGGCTTTAAAGGGGGCAAGGGCATTGCGGCGACAGGCGGTTTGGTGTTTGCCTTTAATCCTTGGTTCATTCCGGTTGGCGTTGGTTTGTTTTTCGGCAATTTCTTTATTACCCATTATGTTTCATTAGGTTCACTCCTTGTTTATCTTGGTTTTTTTGCCCAGATGATTTTGATGGGGCAAAGTGGATTCTTTGGCATGGAAACGGCATATCTTTATGAGATGTATTTTGTTACGCTATTGCTTTTAATTATGGCTTTTTACAAGCACCGGGACAATATTGGCCGCTTGCTTAAAGGGACTGAGCGGAAGACTTATCTTTTAAGGAAGAATAAAGGTTGAATGAATTTCGGGATTGATTTTGAAAAGGAGCGGGGATAAATAATGTCAAAAATCGGAATAATTGGGGCAGGAAGCTGGGGATGCGCCTTGGCGCTTTTGCTTCATAAAAACGGAAATCAAATCACGGTCTGGTCAGCTTTGGAAAGTGAAATTGAAATCCTCAAAAATAACCGCGAACACCCAGCCCTTAAAGGGGTAAAAATACCCGCCGAGATGGAGCTGGTTACTTCATTGACCGAAGCAGTCAACGGAAATGATTTTTTAGTTCTTGCGGTTGCTTCGCCTTATGTCCGTGAGACAGCGCGGAAACTAAAAAATCTTGTCCCGGATGGCCAAATCATTGTTAATGTCGCAAAAGGGATTGAAGAAGCGACATTATTAACGATGTCGCAAATAATCGAAGCAGAAATCCCAAAGGCGAAAGTGTCGGTCTTGTCTGGGCCGTCTCATGCCGAAGAAGTCGGGCGCGGAATCCCAACAACGATTGTCATCGGGGCAAATTGCAATGAAACGATGGAATATTTGCAAAATATTTTCATGAGCGAAGTATTCCGTGTCTACAAAAATGATGATGTGATGGGGATTGAACTTGGCGCGGCCTTAAAGAATGTGGTTGCCCTTGCCGCCGGGATAGCTGACGGGCTTGGGTACGGCGACAATTCTAAGGCGGCCTTGATAACCCGCGGAATCGCTGAAATTGCCCGCCTTGGTGTTGCGCTTGGCTGTAAGGCCGAGACTTTTTACGGCTTAAGCGGAATCGGCGACCTGATTGTTACTTGTGCTTCCGCCCACTCTCGTAACCGCCGCGCCGGGATTTTAATCGGGCAGGGCAAATCAATGACGGAAGCTATGGAAGAGGTTAAGATGGTGGTTGAGGGGGTTTATTCCGCCAAAGCCGGGCTTAGCCTTGCCCACAAGCATAATATCACCACGCCCATCATTGAGCAGGTTAACGCAGTTTTATTTTCCGGGAAAAATCCGGCTTCGGCAGTAAAAGAGCTGATGTTAAGGGACAAAAAAGCCGAAGATTAGAAAAATGCACCACTCATAAAGCAAAAAAGCCTTACATATATTTAAAATAACGAAATAAAAAGCGTTATCAAAAGGCTTATCATGCTAAAAAAAATAATTTTTATTTTATTTTCTCTTATTTTTTTCTCATTAAATCCCCTTAACCTGCTGGCGGAAGAAAACCAGCCCCAGATAGAACTTTACGCCGAGGCCGCCGTTTTGATGGATGCAAGCTCCGGCCGGGTCCTTTACGGGAAAAATCCCAGTGAAGTCTTAGCCATGGCCAGCACAACCAAAATCTTAACTTGCATTCTTGCGCTGGAAAACGGCAATTTGAGCGATTACGCCGAAGTTTCGGCTTATGCCGCCAGAATGCCGCAAGTAAAACTTAATATGCGTGAGGGCGAATTTTACCGCCTTGAGGATCTTTTATATTCTTTAATGCTTGAGTCCCATAATGATACGGCGGTTGCGGTTGCCGAGCATATCGGCGGAAGTGTTGAGAATTTCGCCAAAATGATGAACGATAAGGCCAAGGAAATTGGCTGCCTTGATTCTTATTTTATTACTCCCAGCGGCCTTGATGCCGAATCAGAGGATAAAAGCCGCTTCCATTCAACAACGGCCAGGGAACTTGCGCTAATAATGTCTTATTGCATTTTGGAGTCACCCCAAAAAGAAGCGTTCCTAAAAATTACCGGGACGCAAAATTACCAGTTTGGCAATTATAAAATAACAGATGTTATGGAATACGAAACAGGCGGCCGCAATTTTTCTCTTACTAACCGCAATGCGTTCCTTTCGATGATGGAGGGGGCGATGTCCGGAAAAACGGGCTTTACCGGGCGGGC
>WRLH01000032.1 GCA_009777715.1 Lachnospiraceae bacterium | reverse complement strand
TAGTTTTCTTTTGCATAGGATTGGTTTTTATTGAATGTACCATTTTGTTGATTTGCAAATGGAAATGTCCATTAACTTTATTAGGTTATAGATATACAGATAATCACGCTATTGGATTTGATATATTCCTCCCTGCATGGTTGGCTAAACATAACAAGACAATTTTTTCAGTTTTATTTTCTGTTGGTTTAGTTTTGGTTTTGTGGCGTGTTTTAACTAACTAATACCACAAAAGCCGCCTTTGCGTATGCAGTACATGAGCAAATAAATTCCCACGCCTACCCGTGATACTACGAAATCAAAGACCAAAATGCCCAATTTTCGGTCATAAAAAAAGCGTTGCCCGGCGGCAACGCTGGCAAGAATGCTAACACACCTCTGGTATGTTAGCATTCTTATTGGAATGATATACTCTGTTGCATACTCAATTGTGCATTTTTTGATTTCTTGTCTCAAAGGGCAAGACGTGGAAAATTTTTGCTCATGTACATACACTTAAATGTCATTGCGGGTTCAATCCGCAATCCCAGGCGGTTTTACAAGATTGCGGAACAAGTCCGCAATGACACAGTCAAGCCCATAATCGTGCGATAGAGAGTGCGATTCATAAGACCGACCCTTGAGATAATGTCAAAACATTTCTCTCGGAGCGAAAGCGGGTCGGGCGGTGAATCGGCAGCTCTCAACCGCGCGGAGTATCTCTCGGAGCGAGAGCGTGTCGGGCGGTGAATCGGCAGCTCTCAACCGCGCGGAGTATCTCTCGGAGCGAAAGCGGGTCGGGCGGTGAATCGACAGCTCTCAAACGCGCGGAATTACAGGATTGCGGCTCGGAGGCCGCAATGACAGGCCTCGGCCCCCGCAATGACAGGTCTCGCCCTACGCTCCACTATCCCTGCGCTTCCTCCACACCATAACCCCCCCAGCAACCAAAACCGCCGCCACACCCAAGCCAACCCAAAGCCAGCCTTTAAAACCTCCGGCGGTGCTTAAAACTAAATCACTTGAATCACTTCTGCTTGTGTCAGGTAAAACTGTGCTAGAATCAGCCCCGCTAATGTCGCTGGGTTCATTTAAAGCCAGTTCACTAGAGCTAATGACATAATAAGATAAGTGGCTGGTCATAAAGCTTACTTCTTTCTTTTCTTCATCATAACTGCAATCCATCGCTTCTAACTCGCCATCATCCCTTAGATACCAGACAGTAACCGGAGGCACACCGTCAAAAGGAATTGTCACAAGGATAAACTCGCCGTCAAAATCAGTAATTCCACGCGACTGCCCGGAAAGCGTGATATTAAAGACCAAATCATTGCTTCCCAAATTCTCCCTTTGGCTGGCGGTCAGTTCCGCTAACTCACGCCTGATTATCATCAAGGTTATGTTCTCGCCGTTTGCTTGCCTTACCACGGAACTAAAAGCTCCGGAATCAAGGAACATAGTCCCTTGCGGCAATGAAAGCTCTACAGAAAGCTCGGCTTCGTTTAAAGCTTTCACCGAATCACCCGGCAAAGTAACCGTCGATGTTCCGCTAACGTTAGAAAGGTCAAAATGGGCAATGTTATCATTGACGCTAGAAATAATTTCTGCAACGATTTCCATATTCAAATCCAATACGACGTTCCCATTTAGGTTGCTGAACTCAACCGCAACCGCCCCGCGGTTCGCCGGAATGGTCGGAGCGGGAGCATCCGTTGTGACATTGTTTCCGCCGCTAATCCGTCCGGGCTGGGTTGGTGAAACGCCAGGTGTTGGTGCGGATTCAGCCGGAATAGGAGACGGTGAAGCACTGGCTGACGCACTGGCCGCCGGAGACGCTGCCGGAGTACTGCCGCTGCCGCCGCCCTGGCCGCTGCCCGGCGAAGCAGCCGGGAAGCCGGGTAAAGTAAGGCTGGCACTGGTGGCTTGGCTTTGGTTATGGGTCAGCGTTTCTTTCATTCGCTTATATCCGGTGACGGTTGCTCCGGGCAAAATGCCGGAGATAGTATTGCCATCATCAAAAGTAATGCCGTCAAAGCTATATTCAGCCCCGGCAGTTGCCGGAATCGTGACCGTATATGAAGTATTATTTACATAAACGGAGTATGAAAGGCTAAACGTGCCGGGGGCAGCTTGCGGATATTTGCCGTCATCAGTTGTAAAAGCCGCGCTTTCAGCACTTTCCGGCGAAGCAAAAAGATTGGCATTTTCCTTAAGCCGGGCAAAGAACGTATAATCGGTATTTGGATTAAGGCCGCCAAAAGTCGGTGAATCCTGCCATGTTCCGCCGCTTAAGCGGTACTCGGCCCCTGTGATCACATTAAGGGTGATTTCATTGGCGGTTTTTAACGCTAAGGTTGGCGCGGCTGGCTGGGTTTGGGCCGCCCGGGCAATCGAACCGAAAATCCCGCTGGGCGGGCTAATCGTATAATTGGCTGGGTTGGCCGTCCCCCCGGACATCCCAAAATGATGGTTAAAAGTAATCGGCTTATTGTCCCCGGCATTTTCATCATCATAGAAAGCGGTGACGCTTCCGGCCGTAATAGACGCAGCTTCGCTGCCGACAAGGCCTGAAAAACCAATCGCGCCAAGCCCGGTGACAATATTTGTGCCATCATAATACTTGAAAATATCAAAGCCGATCACAGAAAGAGGAGCAGGAATGATGTCCGCTGAAAGGACAGGCGCGACAAGGTAATATTTGGAAGCGTCAGCACCGGATAGGTAAAGCCCGGTCACGGTGACCAGCTTGCCGTTCCCGGCATTTGCGTCAGTAAAAGCACCAACAGCCGTTCCGCTTAACGAGACCTCATCGCCGGGGATAACCCCGGATAAGCCCGGCGTTCCGGTTAAGAGCGAAGAAGCTGTTCCGTCATAGGTTTTATCAGCGGCAAAAAGCCCGGTAATATCAACAGGGATTAAATCAGTCACCGTCAATTTGCCATTAACATAATTGAAATTATAATTAGCGGAAACAGCCCCGCTGGGAATAATGTCAAATTCATCAGCCACCGTGCTGGTAAAAGGCCGGTCAAGGGTAAATGACGGGGGGATTGCAAAGCCCGCGTCAGTATCAGTGCCAACAAGGCCGCTTAAGGAATAGGTATAATTCGGCTCTGCCTCGCCGACTAAAACAACCTTGTCATGGGCAGTAAGCGTAAGATTGGCTTTGTTAATAGGAGTACCATAGACCTCCAGACTGTTGTTAGTTAAGATGTATTTTCCGGCATCATTGCCAAGCAGCTTAAGCCCGGTCACAAAAACGCTCTGAAGTCCGACATTGGGATTATCAAATTCGGCGTTATCATAATCAATCATTACATCATCACCGCCTAAGATTCCGGTCGGAGAGGCAATGGAAAGGCCAGTAACGAGTGTTGTTCCGTCATAAGTCTTGCCGCCGTAGGTGACATCGGAAGCATAGCTGGTTACGCTTTTCGGACGAACAGTAATAATAAGGTCAGCAAAGGCAGCATTGTAATCATCATCGGCGGCTTTGGATGCCCTGACATGGATTGTTCCGGCCCCGGTGATGTTAACAAGGCCGCTAGCGTAAACTGTCCCGGCCTGCTCGGAAAGAGGCAGGGAATTGGTAAGCTGGGCATAGGCAATACCGCCTGTTCCGTTTCCGCCGCTGGCTGCCAGCGTGAATGAGGAATCGCCGTAGATCTTCGTGCCGGGATTGGTGATAACGAAAGGAGTCGTCTGTTCGGCCCGGCTGATATTGATCGTAATCTCCAAACTGACAGGAGTGTCACTTCCGGTATCGCCTGTTTCAGTCCGGCCTTGAGGGTTAAAGGAAACAGTAAGGATGTTTTCTCCGACTGGGAGGCCATTAAGATAAGGCTTGGTAAAAGTGACGGTGGCAACATCGGCGGCGACTGAAACGGTATAATCCGTCCCTAAGGCCAAATCAGCCGTCCCGTCATTAATATTTTTGATCGTATTTCCGTTTAGGTTAAGCGTTAAACTCATTTCATTGCTTATTCTTGTCGCGTTGATTTCGAGCGAATCTCCGGAGCTGTCCTCAAAGATGACAACATTCTCCGATGAGATGAAAGTCAGGTTACCCGCCTTGTCAGCTATCCGGGCATAGACATAACCCATAAAGCCTTTTTCCAAGGACGGTTTGCTGCTATTATTATAAGCAGTCCATGCTGTAGGCAAAAGAGCCTTTACGCCGTCTTCATTATATTTTGTCTCGGTGACAAGATATGAAATTGACTCAACTCCCGATCGTAAATCGCTTGCGTCTATTGCCACGCTTTGGGTATTTTTGAAGAAATAGCCAAAAGTAAGGGCATTCATAAAGCTGTTAAAAATCCGGGTTTTAATCTGTATTTCCCCTAACGGCGGGGCCAGGTCAACATTGTAAGTAATCGTTTTTGGGGTTGAGACAGCATTAAGCGTATCATCAGGAGTCGTGCTTCTTAGGTAATAAACGGCTTCTTTGTCCTCGCCCTCGCTACTATTATCAAGGGTAATCGAAGAAGACCAGAAAGACCAGCTCCCCGGCGCGTAAGTTGCGGTAATTTCGAAACCAGCCGGGGCATTAAGGGTCACTAAGTCATTAAGCCCGAACCAGCCGTCATTTCCGGTTGCGCCGCTTAAAGTAGCAACAGCCTGCGGGTCATACTCCTTAATCGTTAAGACGCTGGGGGTAAAGGCAAACTCATAATTGGCATAAAGGAAGTTATCAAAACCTGCATCGCCAGCGCGGTTTTGCAGGGTCAGAGTGCCAGCGAAGATGTCGTAAGAATCCACAGTTTCACCTGCGTCGCGCATAAGACCGCCAGAGAAGCCAGGGATTTCGCTTGCGATATTCCCGCTATAAGTAAATGTAAGCGTTGGGTCAAACTGGCCGAAGTACTTTTCGATCGGATCGGCTGCCACGGTAAGGGTTTTCTTGCCAATCTCATAAGTGCCAAGGGTTAGGCCGTTAACGGCACTATAGTCATCCCCGGCGGCGATATCCGCCGTGACAATATATGTTCCGGCATTTTTGGGGACGGCGGCGCTATTATTGTATTTGACCGTAATAAGCCCCAGCCCGGTGATACCGGGAGCGGACGATACGCTGCCGATTCCCTGTTCGCTTCCGTTATAGATATGCCCGGTCGGTATCGTAAAAACTAAATCGCTTGTCATGGGCGTATCAGCGTTGGAAACAGCCAGGACAACGGTTGCCCCGTCAGCCATTGCCGGGACAGAAACAGTAATGCCGCCGTTAGTTCCGGCGTTAATTTCATCACCCCGGTCACCGCTTTTAATCATCGCATAATAATCAAGCAGCTTCGTCCCCTCGGTGAAAGGCGTCACAGTAAGGGTTGCGTTTTGGGCCGTTGAACTTCTGTTAATAAAGGTCAGGACTGTTTCCGTTCCGTAGGTAGTCGAAAAGGCAAGGACGTTACCGTTTCCGGTGGCATAATATTCCCGGTTGCCTTTGGAATATGTCTTTGAAAACATGGCGCGGGTTTTGGTGATGGCCCGGTAATGCTGGTTGATGGCGTTGCCCGGCTCGTTAACCGGACTAGCGGGATTAAAGGTATTATCCCAGTCAAAGCTATAGCGGTTCGGGTGGTACCACGATGTTGTGCCGCCGTATGGGCCAGAGCTATTATAGGCATATTGGCCAACATCTTCGCCGTAATAAATAACCGGCTGGCCAAGCGCAGTCAGCTGTAAACTGGCTGCGGCTTGCATTTGGGCAATCTTATCACTCATTATTCCGGGCACCATTGTGCCAAAATTGTCCTCGTCATGGCTTGACAGGAATTGGCCGTAGCTTAACAGCGGATTGGCTTTCATCATCGTTTCGCGGTCTTTAAGGCGGTTGGCGACAATTTCCAGATTTAAGTCTTGGACAAAGCCACTTGCAATAAATTTAAAATCAAAATCAAGCAGCGAATCCATCGATTGGGTATCAAGATAACCGCCTAAATTCGAAGCATAAGGATTATTAACCCACAATTCGCCAATCATTTTGAAATCAGCGTTATTTTCTATCAGGCCGGATTTTAGGGCTTTCCAAGCATCGTTTTCAACGTGCTTGACTGTATCAACGCGGAAATAATCAATTCCGTATTCTTCAGCCCATTTTAGCTGCCATTTGACTAGCAGGTCACGGACGAAAAGATCTTCGGTCCGGAAATCCGGAAGCCCGTTAAGTGATCCGGTTAAGGGGTCATTTGTCCCATTGTCAAGCTCAACAATCGGGCGGAACATCGAAGTGCCGTCCGGCAGGAAGAAATGGGGTTCGGTGGCTTCGCCATTCATTAAAGCCATGTCATACCCGGCATGGTTAAGCACGATATCTAGCATAAGCTTCATGCCGCGGTTGTGGATTCCGGCAATCAGTTCCGCAAAATCCGTGTCGCTCCCCAGCCTTGCGTCAAGGTTTTCAAAGTTTTTCGCCCAATAACCATGGTACGAGGACTCAATGTCCGGGTTTCCGTCCCGGATATTGTGGGGGATATTTTCAACAATCGGCGTAATCCAAATCGTATTTACGCCCAGTTCTTTTAAGTAATCAAGGCTTTTCGTAAGCCCCTTAAAGTCGCCCCCGGCATATGCGCCAAGCTGGACGCCGTCCCCGGAAGCCCCGGAAGAAAGCGGGGGATCTTCGGGCCTTGTGTTAATCAGGTTGGGGTTGGGGGTGACGACATTACCGTTGCCGTCCAGTTTGGCAAAACGGTCTGTCACCATAAAATAAATAATGGCTTCGTCCCAATCAAAATCGTCCGCCGTATTGGCAACCACTTCTGTGCTGACAGTCTTAGAAGCGGACGAACCATCATCAAAGACAACCGTCACCGGGACATTCTTAGTCCCCAGCGAAGCGGCTGGCTCAACGACCTTTGAGAAACGCCCCGGGGTCAGCATCGGGATATCCTCAGTCTCGCTTAAGCCAAAAGCCCTTAGGTCAGCATGGACGGCATGGACGTTTTCGAGGCCGGAAACAACAAGGACATTAAGCTGCCTTAAGCTAAATTCATCATGGGCAAAACCAAGCTTGATTTCGGGGACAAGAAGCTGGGACTCACCGTTTACTAAATTATATTCGTCCTCTACCCAAGTGCTTCCGCCGTCAAAGGAGAACTGGTAGCGGACAATATCGCCGGGGCTTAGGTTTAAGCCTGTGCCTCCGATATTGATTGAATACATATCTTCCGTGCTGTTATAGTTAAGCGCAAAAACGGGAGACCAAGTTCCGTCATAAACTCCGCCATTAACACGAAAGCGGGCCCTGGGCAAAGTGACTGGTGAGGTATTTTGGGGGATTCCGGCCACAAACCGCTCTTGGTCGCGCCAGCGAAAGAATATTTCTTGCCCAAAATCAGCATTTACCCCAATGTGCGTGACAGCCTCGGCATAGGTGCGGAAGCCTCGCTGGTTGGGGGTTAAGCGGATTTTGGTATTTGGCTCTTGGGCATGGGTGGTGATAAAACGGTCAATATTTGCGATATCAGGACCAAAACCATTGAAGCTATTATTGACGCGGTCAGGCACCCAAGCTCCTGTCGGGCGGACAATGAAGCCAAATTCCCGGCCCAGTTGGCCCGGCATAATCGGGGCGATGGCAAGGCCTTCATCTCCAGTCCAGTCGAATTTGAAAGGTGAATTAAGTAAATCACTTCCCCCGGCTTGCCAGACATGGATATCGGAGTCATGATATGTAAGACCAGAAGCCAATTCAAAAATAATATTGTAATCACTGGTAAACGGCAGAAGTTCGGCATCAGTAAAAACTGCAATTGAGCGGGCGGGGACGGTTGGCCAAGCTCCGGCCGCAACCGTTCCAAGGCCGATGTCCAGATTAACCGCTTCGTGATTGACTACTCTGGTCAATGTATCGGTATGGCCGAGGTTGACATTGGCATCATGGTCTTCATTGCCATTATAAACGACATAGATATTTTCCCATGTGTCACCAATCGCGCCGCCATCGATTTTGAAAGCAACCACTCCGGGGACAGCAAGGTTTGATGACCCGGAATTAACAAAGTTAGCTTTTTTGGCCTCGGCATCGGCTGGGGTCGTAAAGCCGATTTCTTGCCAATAGGTATTAATATCATCTAAATCATCCATCCGGAAAGCCGGGTGGCTTTTCCTTAGCTCAATTAAGCCTTGGTAATAGTCAAAAACCAAGCCATAATCAGCTTTATCCTGCCAGTTGATGACATTAATAAGGTCGCTGGCGTTATAACTGTTTTTGTGGCCCTGCTTACTGCGGAGGAACTCATCACCGGCCTGGAAGAAAGGCACGCCTTGGCTGGTCAGGATAATCCCGGCGCTAAGCAGCTGGGCTTTGGTGGATATCGTCACCCCGGCATCGTTCCTGCCAGTTCCGGTATCGCGGTCAGTAATGGCATTGACGCTGGTAAAGCCAGGCGCAGGACGGCGCGGCGGGTTGGTCGGGATCGGGCTGGGTTTATGCTCATCCCAGATCATCAGGTCAGGATGGCCGTTGGTCCAGAATGAAATGCTGATTTTGTCCCACAGGTTCAAATTGTCGTGGGCGGTGATATAGTTAACCGTTTCGGAAGCATTGGCAATAATGTTCGAAGCCCCATTGTTTGGGTGTTGCCAGCCGCGGGCCCCATGCAGAATCAACCCGGCATTGGCCGTGATTCCGGTGATAAAGCCTTTGTTGGCGTCAGTTGGGTTGCCGCTCCCATCGCGGTCATTGTGATCGGGAGAGCCTTTCAGCGGGCCGCGGAAATGGTCATTAAAGAAAGCCCAGCCATTATCTTTTTGCGCTCCGCGGTAGATTTCGGGCTTGCTGGCAGCCGGAATGACGTGATCCGCTTCCCAAGCATAACCCGGCCAAGGTTCGCCGTAGACAACAACTTGGGGGTCATTTGCCCTAAGGGCATTGGTGACGGCAATCATTGTGCTTTGGACATGAAGCCCCATCAGGTCAAAACGGAAGCCGTCAATGCCATATTCTTTTTGCCAATGCAGGACGCTGTCAACGATGAACTTCTGCACCATTGCCCGCTCATCAGCTACTTCATTGCCGCAGCCAGCACCATCAGTATAAAGCCCGGTCTCAAGCCCGGTCCGGTAATAATATCCCGGCACAGCCCGCTGGAATGGGCCGTCATTAGTCGAATAAGTATGGTTGTAGACCACGTCCATGACGACCTTTAATCCGGCTTCATGCAGGGCATTAACCATTTGGCGGAACTCGCGGACGCGGGCATAGGGGTCAAAGACATCTGTTGCATAATTCCCCTCAGGGACATTGTAGTTTTGGGGGTCATAACCCCAGTTAAAAGCCCGGTTGTCGGCAAAATTGTTGGGCCTTAGTTCATCAACCGAACCATAATCAAAAGTCGGCAAAAGATGGACATGGGTAACACCAAGCTCAATTAAGTGGTCAATCCCGGTTGACGGCCCATCGGGGATGGGGACAGCATTGCCGTTTATGTCATAGACCCCAGTCATCAAAGCGCCGACACCGCTGGTCTGTTGGACAGAGGTACCTTTTTCGGTAAAGGCAAGGTATTTTCCTTTGTGATTCTTCGAAATGCCGGAGGTCGGGTGCATTGAAAAGTCGCGGATATGAAGCTCATAAAGCACCGCATCGGTGGCGGATTCATGGTGGGCGGTATGTAAGTTCGTTGGTTTCCCGCTTCCGTCATTAGGAAGCGCAGCCGGGGAATCAAGGTCAAGAATCGCCGACAGCCAGCCGTTGGGGCTTGCGCCAATGGCATATGGGTCGGGGGCATAATCAGCCGTGCCGTCAGGATAGGTAATCCGGTAAATGTAATATTTATAACCGCTTGATGTGCCGGGAGTAAAGACATTATCATTATAAGTGCCGTTTAGGATGTCAACATTAGTTCCATATGACCATAAGCCATTTGTGTCATTACGTGACATAAGGAATTTGGCGTCCGGATTTTCATATTTTTCTTCTTTTATCTTCGTTACATTCGTGCCAAGGCCGCCGATAAGGTTTAGCTCTTTAAAATCATTAATCGTCAAATCATTATAGATATAGAGTGCGACTTCATTTGCGGTCGGGGCCCAAAGCCTAAAATCCGTCCTTTGCGGGGTATATTTCATGCCAAGCTCGCCAGTGTAGGCGAAATCGTCAAGCATCCGGCGCATCATGACCTTTTCAGCAAAAACCGTTTCATTATCCGGAGCTGTACCAGTGGTATTATAATGGACGATGTAATGATGCTGGGGATTTAAGTTGGTATTCGCTGTGAGAGTAATCCGGTCAGCCGTAAAACTGGCCGAAAGAAGGGGGACATTTATCTCAAACGTTGCATCATAAAGGCGGAAATTGTCGATTAGGGCTTGGGTGGAAGTGACATCAATACTGCTCCCGGCCGGGGGGATATTGGATATCCTCGCGGTGACGGTGTTTGTTGTGTCTGACCATGCCCGGCGGATATGCTGTTTGAACAAGCCGCCATTCATAAGCTCCGGATCTACACCATAAATAATCTGGTCGCGATCTTCAATCAGCCAGACGGTGGCAGTCCTTGTCACCGGGTCGGTCACAATCGTCCGCGAGATGAGATTGTCGCGTTCTTCCCAGTTATTGCCTTTTTTGAGGTTAAAATTAAGCTCGGCTTCTTCGGTGTCAAAGCTAATGCTTGACCAGCCGGAAGCCGCGGCCGCCGGGAAGTTCGGCGAATTGGCCGCTTGGCCGTCAACGCCCCAGTACCACAGATTCCAGCCAGCGGAGTCGCGGTTAAAGCGGAAATAATTGATATTATAGCGGTAGAAACCAGCCGGGACTTCGGGGTCTGGGTCAGGGATGGGGGGCATGGTGAATTGGGCGAATTTGTCGCCGGAAATATTTTGGTCATTATCGCCAGTGCCAAAGAGCGTTCGCCATTGGTTAGTACCCCAATTATTATCGGGCTCCATGCGGACTTTAAAATAGATAGTAGCTTCGTTGGCAAGTGTTGCAAGAGGATAAGTTGTTTGTTGGGCATTGGTGGTTGATATCCCATGGGGAATTAGGTCATCAGTTACGTCATCCGTAGTTCCGCCAAAGGCAGAATAAGAAGGGAAGTCAGCGTCATTGGCCCAGCCCCAAAAGTTAAAGCCATTCGGGGAGTATTTAATTGCGGTGGCGGTTACTTGCCGGGAAACCGGGTCAGCTGAAATATAGAATGTAACAGGCATATAGCGTTGGACATAGGCATGGTTGTGTTCGGCAGTCAAGGCAATGCGTTTATCATTATTGGAGCTGAATGCACCCAAGTTTTCATTACCATAAGCTTGGATGACAACGGTCACTTTATCCGAGTCACTTTCAAAGCTGATACGTCGGAAACGGCTAATAACTTCATCGGTGATGATGGGGGTAATTTCATCACCAAGGGAGTCTAAGATGATTAGTGCTGGCATGGCAGGCGTGGCAGCACCCTCGCTAAACACATCAATCGTATATGTATATTCATCACCCGAAAAAGCCCTCATCATATTAAGCGGCATAATCAGGAGGTTGTCTTCGTCATCGCCTTCTTCATCATCTAAAAGGTCATCATCATCTAGGATTTCGCCATCGGTTTCGCCATCACCTGATGGGCCAGTTCCGGTCTCGCCGTTTTCCGAAGGGCCAGTTCCGGTTTCATCATCACCAGTTTCCCCATTTTCTCCCTCGGTGCTTGTTTCACCTGTGGTGTTGGATTCACCCGTGGTGGTTAGGTTTTCAGTTTCGATGCCTATATCCAATTGATTTTCAGTCGCGGCTGCGGTTGGAATTTGGCTGGCCATCATCACAAAAGCCAATAACAACGCTAAGATTCTACGCCCTTTTTTCATATTTGACCTCCCGGAAAATAAAATAATTAAGCCATTTAAAGACCGCAAACAAACCGGAGCAATCCGGTTAAGCGATTGATGGCAATAATTATGGATATTATAGCATATTTAATAGGGACTGGCAAGGGAAAGTTAGCAATTTTTGCAAAGCTGAAAGCAAGATTTTAGAGAATTTCCGCGCGTTTTGCCTCCGCGCGTTCTTAGCCCTGTCATTGCGGACTTGAGCCGCAACCTCTCCGCGCATTCTTAGCCCTGCGTCATTGCGGCCACCGAGCCGCAATCCCCGCTTATCATTGCGGACTTGCTCCGCAATCCTCGTCTGTCATTGCGGACTTGAGCCGCAATCTCTCCGCGCATTTTGCCTCCGCGCGTTTGAGAGCTGCCGATTCACCGCCCGACACGCTCTCGCTCCGAGAGAGACGTAGCGGCCACTAAGGCGTCACAATACGCCGCCTAAGTGCCGACGTCTCTCAAGGGTCGGTCTTATGAATCGCACTCTCTATCGCACGATGACGCTTGATTACCCATGACATTGTGTGCTTAGCCACGTCATTGCGCATTTTATGATTTCTTGCCTCAAAGGGCAGGACGCGGAAAATTTTTGCTCATGGACATACCTTTAAATGTCATTGCGGGTTCAACCCGCAATCCCAGGCGGTTTACAAGATTGCGGAGCAAGTCCGCAATGACATGATTCGGCGGCCGCAATGACGCTAATCAACACAATGACAAGCCGAGATAGTGAGCCAGACTCTTGCCAAACTCTTCATCGCGCGATAGAGAGTGCGATTCATAAGACCGACCCTTGAGAAATGTCGTTACTTAATTCGCGTCTTTTGCGAATTTACGTAACGCAACATTTCTCTCGGAGCGAAAGCGCGTCGGGCGGTGAATCGACAGCTCTCAAACGCGCGGAGTCTCTTTTCTCTCAAACGCGCGAAGTTACAAGATTGCGACTCGGAGGCCGCAATGACGAAAGCCGCGAAAGCACGCCGGACGTTGAATCGATCTCAAAATTCCCTCTTTCCGCCGAGCCTGATAAATGGTATACTGTGAAAAATGAGATTGCAGCTTTCACCGCAATAACCTAATCGAGAAAACAAAGCTTAAAGAATTTCATTCTTTAAACCTTTTGAGAGGAGCATAGATATGAAAAGTGATAAAATCAAAACAGGCATTTCGCAAGCACCCCACCGAAGCCTATTAAAAGCCGCTGGCTTAACCGAGGAAGAACTAAAACGCCCCTTGATCGGCGTTGTCAGCTCCTATAATGAAATTGTACCGGGGCATATTAACCTTGACAAAATCTGTGACGCGGTCAAACAAGGCATCGCAATGGCGGGCGGAACGCCCCTTATGTTCCCGGCGATTGCGGTTTGTGACGGCCTTGCGATGGGCCATATCGGAATGAAATATTCGCTGGCGTCCAGAGATTTGATTGCCGATTCAACAGAGTGCATGGCACTAGCCCACGGTTTTGACGGCCTTGTCATGATTCCTAATTGTGACAAAAATGTCCCCGGCCTGTTAATGGCGGCAGCAAGGATAAATATCCCTACGATTTTTGTCTCCGGCGGCCCGATGCTTTCCGGCCTTTTTAAAGGCAGCAAAAAAAGCCTCTCCAATATGTTTGAAGCAGTCGGCCAAGTTGCGGTTGGCAAAATGACAGCCCCGGAGCTGGCCGAAATGGAAGATAAGGCTTGCCCGACTTGCGGCTCATGCGCGGGAATGTTTACCGCCAATTCAATGAACTGCCTGACCGAAGCTTTAGGGATGGCAATGAAAGGAAACGGCACGATTCCGGCAGTTTTTTCCGAGCGGATTCGGCTGGCAAAACAAACAGGAATGAAAATAATGGAATTGGTGGAACGCAACATAAAACCGCGTGACATTATGACGGAAAAAGCGTTCATGAATGCCCTGACGGTTGACATGGCATTAGGCTGTTCAACCAACTCAATGCTTCATCTTCCGGCCATCGCCCATGATGCCGGGATTGCCCTTGATCTGAAAATTGCCAACGATCTTTCAAAAAAAACCCCCAACCTATGCCATTTAGACCCGGCCGGGCCGTCCCATATCGAAGAACTAAATGAAGCTGGCGGCGTTTACGCGGTCATGAAAGAACTTGATTCGCTTAATCTTTTGCATACTGACCTTATTACAGCCAGCGGAAAGACTGTTTATGAAAACATTAAAGACGCAGTCAACAAAAACCCAGATATCATCAGGTCAGCCGACAAGCCATATTCGGCGACCGGAGGCATTGCCGTCTTATATGGAAACCTTGCCCCCGAAGGCAGCGTGGTAAAACAATCCGCGGTTGTAGAAGAAATGATGGTTCATGAAGGCCCGGCGCGGGTTTTTGACTGTGAAGAAGAAGCAATCACAGCGATTAAAAATCAAAAAATAAAGCCGGGTGATGTCGTTGTAATCCGCTATGAAGGCCCGAAAGGCGGGCCGGGAATGCGTGAAATGTTAAGCCCGACCTCGGCCATCGCCGGAATGGGCCTTGGTTCATGCGTTGCACTGATTACCGATGGACGCTTTTCCGGCGCGTCACGCGGCGCGTCAATCGGCCATGTTGCCCCGGAAGCAGCAGTTGGCGGCCCGATTGCCTTAATTAACGAGGGCGACATCATCAAAATAAATATTCCGGACAACCGCCTTGATGTCTTACTTAGTGATGAAGAGCTTAAGAAGCGTTTAAGCAACTTTACCCCACGCGAACCCGAAGTAACGACAGGCTATCTTGGCCGTTTCCGCAAGATGGTAACGAGTGCAAGCCGGGGGGCAGTGCTTGAGATTGAATAAAGCTTTGGAATAATAACACGTGTTATTTAATTTTCTTTGAATTGGCGCATATAATAAAAGATGAACTCTTTGTTGGTGGGTACTCCTTTTTCCCCATTGACAGATAGCGGATAGCATTCAGCAATAATTTTCTCATCCGTAATACACCATGCTTTGCTGATCGCGTTTTCGATGGCGCGGTTTATGCTGCTGATTGATTTATTGTATTTGCGGGCAATGGCCGGGAAAATATCGTTATGTAAATTGAGTTTTGGTTTATTTAGTTGCGTAGCGATTATGATGGCATCAATAACATACTGTTTGCCCGACATATCATCAGTAAATCCATTTTTATTGATGAGGGCAAGGATTTTTTGCTCTAAGGAAGCTTCTCCGGGGAAAGCCTCGTTTGGCATATCTTTAGATTTGAGTTGGAAATAATCTAAAACATGGTCAATGACCAGCTTTGGAGAAAAATCCTTTTTCATCTTCCAGATAAAATAATCAGCACCGTTATCACGGGCAATTTCTTTTGATAAGTGGGAGCTATTAAAGGTGACGATTATGACGTATGGTTTTTTGGGTAAATTTAATGCTTTCATTTTTTTGAGGAAACTAATGCCGTCCCCATCACTATTATTTAGTTCCAGTTCGAGGATAATGGAATCAAAATCAAAGTTTTGCACCAAAATTAATGCCTCTGATTCCCCCTCAGCCAAATAAAAATCGATTGGATAATCCAGAGTAGGCATTAAATTAGATATGTAATTCTCAAAATCACAGCGATATTTAAACTCATCATCAACCATCAAAAGACGCATTTAAAATTACCCTTTCTTTAGTGTTGTGAATATAGTTTAACAATAAATAAAAGAGCTGTCAACTAAAAAATGCTAATTTTTGTAAAATTTTCTTTAAATTTTTTGAAAAATTATTAAAAAGAAAAGAAAATTAATAAAATCTTCGAAATTTCACGTTATTGCACACCGTGATTTGCTTTTATTTTCATTATAGTATTGCTATAATTTATCTAAAGGAGATTGCAAAAGATGAATCCAATGATTGCCCTATTCCAAACGCCGAATGGAAAATATGTTTTTGACGCGAATAAAGATGAGATGTTGCCGATAAGTGAAGAATCGTTTAGCTACCTGAATAGTTTACAGGCTGGCAGGGAAACAGATTTTAAAGTTCCGTCTGAATTAAAGGAATTAATGACGCATGGCTATCTAAATCCAGAGAGTGCCGTCAGGGAAATACGCCACGCCTATACTGATTGCCTAAACACTTTCCTTGAGCGTAAAATTGCCAAGATAACCCTCCAGCTGACGCAAGACTGCAATTTGCGGTGCAAATACTGTATATATTCAGAGGTGCATAGCTTAAGCCAGCGCAGCCATTCAGCGAAAAGTATGTCATGGGAAACGGCCAAAAAAGCAATTGATTTCCTAAGGGAACATTCAGTTGATAGCCCGAATGTCAATATTGGTTTTTATGGCGGTGAACCATTATTAGAATTTCCATTGCTGAAAAAAATCATCGCTTATAGCAAAGAAAGTTTCTTGGGCAAAGAAATTTCATTTAATATGACCACAAATGGGACAGTCCTTAATGATGAGATGATTATGTATCTAAAAGATGAGAATGTCACTTTGATGATAAGCCTTGACGGGCCTAAAGAGATAAATGACCTTAACCGGGTTTTTGCTGACGGCACAGGAACTTTTGATACTGTTGCGGAGCGTGTTAACCGGGTCAAAGAAATTGCTCCAGATTATGCCGAAAAGCTGCAAATTAGCATGGTCATGGACCCAGGCAATGACTTTGACTGTATTAATGAGATTTGCATTAGCGGTTCGGAGTTTCAGAAATTATATATTTCGCCGACTCTGCTGGAACGTGAGCTTGGCCATGAAAATGTTTCTTTTTCCAGCGATTATGTGTGGAAAATTGAATACAATTTTTTTCTGGCCCTGCTTTCACATTATGGCAGATACCCAAAGGAGCTTGTTTCGCCGATTGCTGAAAAAGGCATTGCCCAGGCATTAGAAGAGTATCCCAGGATCGCAAGCGGTGCCTTCCTGCGTGAGACTGACGTGCCGTCTGGGCCATGTATTCCCGGGCAAATGCGGCTTTTCATCAATGTTGACGGATTATTTTTTCCTTGTGAGCGGGTCAGTGAAAAATCAATTGCGATGTGCATTGGTTCATTAGATGATGGATTCAATCTTAAGAATGCGAAAAATATTCTTAATATTGGGTCATTGACAGAAAAGGAATGTAAAAACTGCTGGTGCTTCCGCTACTGCAATATGTGTGCCAAAAAAGCCGATAATCAATTTGGGGAGTTATCAGGGCAATGCAAGTTGTCTTTTTGCAAAGAAGCAAAAGATGAAGCATATCAGAAATTGGAAACCTATCTTTTAATAAGTGAAATACCACAGTTTTATGCTAAACAGCTTTGCAAGGAGGATTTGTGATGAAAATATCGATTGCTTTATATCCTTATTGTGCCGAAATGCTCCCACTCGTAAGGCATTTCGAAAAAATGCAGGAGAAATACACGATTACGCGGCTTTTCTCACTCCCCGGCCTTGGGCTGGGCGGAAAGGATGCCGCCTATGCCTTAAACCATCCCCATCTTGGGCTTTTAGTCCAAGATAAATTTGAACCATATGACCCATCATGGGCGGTTTTATTTCTTACGCGAGTTCCGCTCAAAATTATTGATAATGAATGGTTAGCAAAAATTACTGAAACCACCCTCTTAGCCGGGAAAAAAGTTGTTTACTTTGACAACTGCGAAGAAAATGTTCCCAGAGAGCTGTTAAGGCTGACTGATTTATATCCGGATGGCATTGTCATTATAACAGAGGATAAACAATCAACCGAGGCTGGTAGCAATGCAGGGAAATATGGGCTACTAAAGACAGCGGTTATTCTTGTCGGGGGACTGGTTGCCGCCAATGACACATATGAGGTGCTGC
Source organism: Lachnospiraceae bacterium (assembly GCA_009777715.1). Classification (GTDB taxonomy): domain Bacteria; phylum Bacillota; class Clostridia; order Lachnospirales; family Lachnospiraceae; genus UBA935. The sequence goes on along the minus strand of WRLH01000032.1, from coordinate 14,634 downwards.
TTGCGATGGCCAGCTGCCTAAGAAAGCAGGGCTTAAGGCCAGCAGTTATCTCAAAGCATTGCCATATCAAGATGCTGGGCAAAGAGTACCACTGTTTTAATCATATTATGGCCCGTCATGGCATTACGGAAGCGGAGAAAATTGAACTGCTTAATTCATACATAATGGATTTGGAGCAAGCAGAAATCCCGGATATTATCCTTATTGAAGCCCCTGATTCAGTAATGCGTTATAATAATATCGCTCCGCATGGGTTTGGCATTCAGAGCCATATGTTATGCCAAGCTACTGCCCCAGATTATTTTGTGTGCTGTATTCCCAAAGGTTTGGCAGAGGGGGAATTTCTGACGGAAATCAGCAAAAATTTGTTTTGCCGCTTAGGAAGTTATATTAATGCCGTTCATGTGAGCAATGTTGTTGTCGATTCTGCCGAGGTCCTGCAAACAAAGAAAGTTTCTTATGTCCACACCAATCTTAGTGAAGTGCAAGAGCAAATTGCTAAGCAAAGAAAGGATTCAGAAATCCCCCTCTTTGATGTTATAACTGATGGAGCAAATTGTCTTTGTGAAGCTTTACTAATCGAGCATTAATACTATTTTTACCAAAGACACAGCAGTTTAAATCGCTGTGTCTTCGGCAAGATAGAAAGGCATGGTCATTATATGAAAGCGATGAAAAATATTGCATACACAGGCTTAATCCTGCTTATGGCTCTAGTTCTTTCCGGCTGCGCTAAAGCAGAAACAGAAACGGACAGCAACCGGGCTTTGGCGACTGCGCCCAATATCCTGGAGGCAAAAGAGCAACTTTACAAAGCAGAAGAAATCACCGTTCCCAGTGATTTTGCACCCTTTGCCGTCAGGTTCTTGGCGAGGGAGATATTTTTGTTTGAAGGGCAGAGGGTCCTTGTCCTCGATCCGGACGGAAATGAATTAAGGAGAATAATCCTTTCAGGAGAAGAAACTTTTGCGGCGTTTGACTTGCTGGCGGACAGAAGCTTTTGGGCGATGTCGCTTGAGTTTGAGGAAATTGAATCAAGTGACGGCAAAGTGCCGGATAAGCTGGAATTTGTGCATTTCCAAAGGGACGGGACAGAGCTTGAGCGGATTGAAGCCGATACGGGACAGTTCGGCAAAAATGAGGAAGTTACGTACTTTAGGAGCTTCATTTTTGATGGCGATTATTTTTACTTAATGTCAGCAGAGGCCGCATACGTGCTTGACAAAGCAGGAAATCTAGTCATGGAACTAAATGCCGCAGGTGAAAATCCTGAAAACCCGCGTGATTCAGCATATTTCCGCTCATTATTCCGTTTAAAAGATGGGCGGGCAGCCGTATCATCAATTATTTATGGCAATGAATTTTCGGCCCTTATCCAGATACCGGACACGGAAACGGATGACATAGAAGAAAGCCATATCCCAATTGCAAATGCTGACCACTTTTTTGCGGCCGGAAAGGAAGCAGAGATCCTCTTTGGCTTGCCTAGCGGCTTTTATGATTATGATTTGGGGACAGGAAACCAAAGGCTTATTTTTGACAGCCTGAAACATGGAATCAATGTCAATAACCTGGCCGAAATAGCGGTCCTTTATGATGACACGATTGCCATCGCTGAATGGTCACAAACCGGGGCGGTTAACCGCCTGACCAGGTTTGTCCCTGCCGTCTTCACCGAGGAAGAGGAAGAAGAGTTAATCGAAAAAGAGGCCGTGACCCTTTCGCTGATGGAGTATTATGACACTTGGCTAGGGCCTGCAATTGCTGCTTTTAACCGTGATAACCGCCACTATTATGTTGAGGTGACTTCGTATAAATGGGACCGCGAGGGCTTTAACCAGTTTGACTTGGACCTTATCAGCGGGAATATTCCCGACATAATTGTGCTTAATGATCAAATTTCATCAAACAGTTATGTCAAGAAAGGGCTTTTTGCTGATTTGAATGAGTTTATTGATAATGACCCAGGCTTTAACCGGGACGATTATCTGCCAGCCCTTTTTACTACCCTTGACCGCAATGGCAAGTTATACGAACTCTTCCCTATGTTTGGGCTTTTTGCAATCCAAGCCAAGACGGCCGACGTGGGAAAAGAAATCGGCTGGACGCTAGACGAGTTTGCAGAGTTTATCGCGACAAAGCCTGATTCAGCACATATATTTTATGGGTGGACAAAAGAATGGTTCATTGGCCGGATGGTTTCCGACCTGTTCGCAAATCCCCTGACCGATGAGGTTCTTTTTGACCGCGATGAGCTAGAAAAAATCTTATCAATCGCTGACAGGTTTCCGGCAGCCCAGCTTCAAGAGGCAGAGCTCATGAGGCTCTTAGAGGGCATTAAGGACGGGGATCCAATAATGTATGTAGCCTCTATATCTAGCTTTACTGATATATTTGACTATGAACGTCTTTATTTTGGGGAAGAGATAACCATAAAAGGCTTCCCGTCAAACGATGGCAATGGATTGTATTTCTTGCCAGGACAGTATTTCAGCATTGCAGCGCGGGCAGAGAATCCCGATGGGGCATGGGAATTTTTGAAATACTTGATGGAAAATGCCAGATGTAATAATAGAATGAATCTTCCAACGAATTTGGCCTCGCTTGATGAGATGGCAAAGGAAGTTTATCGAATTATGAATGATCCCGGCACAACAACGACCGGAAATATCCGGACGATGGATTTGGGTTATAGCCAAGCAGATCTTGACAAGGTAATGTCAGCGATTAAAGCGACAGAGAAACTAAGCCGCCCCAATAATGCTATTTATAGCATCATCATGGAGGAAATAGGCGGTTATTTGAGCGGGCAAAAATCAGCTGACGCTGTTGCGGACATAATAGAAAACCGGGTTGGGATTTATGGGTCAGAGCAAGATTAAAAAGTTCTGTTCATGCCGCCAAAGCATTTCAGATAGTGTAACATATGTAAAGCAGCATAGTTTTATTAGCGAAAGGAGACAATATGAAATTTAAAAAACAAAAATCCCGGTTGGATACGATTGAGGCTTTTGCGTTCAGTAGCGCCTGTATTTATCCTAATTGTGCTTGTACCTCTTGCACTTGCGCAACGCCATCGCCGCCAGAAACGCCACAGTACGGCGGCTTTCACAGTACTGGAGCCAATAGGAAGAACAACGTCTCAACAAGTGTAGTAAGCAGAAATTAGTTAATTTTTTTTTAAATTAAAATGGCGGCATAACAGATAAACATATTATTTTCCGGTAGGGCATGGCAAGTTTCCAATTTGCTATGCCTAATACCGGGATAAATTGTACAAGCGAGGATATTATGAAAATCAAACCAATAAAGCGAATTTTATTTCTAATGCTAACGGAATGTCGCAGGTAACAGGCTGGGGATATATGTGAATGAGTTAAAGTAATGCTGGCGAGGTTTAACGCTCAACTAATGCTTTGGATTTCCAAATGCTCATTAATGCTCAAATCAAGGAACAAGCCATCAGGATTCTTTACGATTGGGCGGGAGATAGGATTTTCTTTGATGGTGATGATTTCGCAGTCCTGCCCGTTGCTTAAAAGGACATGGTTTCCGACCATATTTAGGGCAATATTCATGCAAATGGGACGGATGATTTCCTCGTCAAATTTGTAAAAGCCCATCTCCTCAAAGCTTTTGATGACTTGGAAAGGGTGCTTTGACTCACGGTAAATCCGGGCAGATGTCATCGCGTCATAAGCGTCAATGACGGCAATTAGCTTGGCGTATGTGCTGATTTGCCCGCCTTTAAATTTCGAGGGATAACCGCTTCCGTCACAGCGTTCATGGTGCTGGAGGGTAGCCTTAATGATATGGTCGCTAAGATTTAGGTCTTTTAGCATATCAAAACCAATCATCGTATGGGTTTTTATTTTCATGAACTCAACATCGGTTAATTTGTCCGGTTTCCATATCAATGAATAAGGAAGCTTTAACTTGCCGATATCATATAAAAACCCGCATTGGACAAGGGTATCTGTTTCGGCCGCGTCCATTCCCAGCCAGTGGGAAAAAACCCCGGCAATCAGGGCCGAGTTAAGGCAATGGGCGTGGGTTAAGTCGTCTTCGCTTGGCTGCATATTGTACAGATAATCAAGAATGCGATTTTTGTTTTCGACTTTGCCAACGATGTCTTGATAAATCTGCATTAACCCCATTATGGATATCGGCACGTTATTTTTGACAAAATTTATCATTTTTTGCTTATAAATCGGCATGACGCGGTGATAGGCTTCATTAAAATCAATAAAGCCTTGGCTAAGCCTAGTTTTCTCATAATAAGTCGTCGCAAAATCAATTTCTTCCATGACTTTTACGGCCATGATTTGATAAAGATTAAGCTTCCTTAACGTATTCATGTCGGCACTAGTTCCGGCGGAGACGATTAGCTCGTTTTGGTAGTTAAAAACATCATTGGCAATAATCATTCCCGGCTTTAGTGCCATTGTGGCAATATTTTTCATATCGACATTATAGCACACCCCACCACTCCCAGTAAACAAATTTAGAAAATTAGAAAATTTGAATTTTGCTTTCGTCTGTGCTATGATATAATGTCGCTAAGACATTATATCAGCGCAGTTTTAGTGCGCATCCCCCGGAGGGGCATGATTTCGTAGAAATCATGATATAATGTCGATACTGACGTATCGACTTGAATTGATTTACTTGGCTCGTGCGTGTGGATTCATGATATAGTACAGATTAATAATAGAAGAAAGGCAAATCAAGGCGTGAAATTTTATAAGCATTTATACGTCGGAGCATCAATAAAAAACCCGAAAGCGGTCAAAATAAAACTAAAAATTAATGCCGGGCTGATTGGCATTTATATTGTTGCTCTTGCTGATGGGCCTGACCAGCTGGAGTTTTACCATGCTGCGCTGCTAAAACAAAAATTATTAAGAAAGCTTTGCCCGCCTTATATTATCGGCATTGCAAAAGGCAGGGAAGAAGCGGAGAATATTATAGAAAAAATTGCCGGGGAATGTTATGAAAAAACAGGGACGGCCAAATTAAAGGATTATTTATTAAACAAAAAGGGCTAAAATGATTACGATATTAAAGGTTGCGGGCATTATTTTATTTGCAATTTGCGGAATTTTGATTCTGCTTTTAATGCTGGTTTTATTTGTCCCGCTAAGATATTCCTTGCGCGGCGAATATGCCGGAATCGAAAGCCCGCTTACCTATGCCAAAATCCGGATTAGCTGGCTTCTACGCTTAGTCAGTGTTTCGTATAGCTACCCGGACAAGCAGTCGATTAGAGTTAAATTTCTTTTTTTTACGATTTTTGACAGCAAAAGACCCAAGAAGAAAAAAAAGGCGGGAAAAAAATCGGCAACAGATAAAAGACCTGCTAAGGAAGAAAAAAATGAAGTAACTGAAGCAAATGAAACAACTGAAGCAATTGAAGTAAATAAAGCAAATGAATTAAAGGCAGTAAATGAAGTAAAGGCCCCGGCCCCGGCAGACGAGCCGGAAGAGGAAAAACCAAGCTTCATAGCATTCCTTAAAAAAATAAAGCAGTTTTATGAAAATATCATCTACACAGCCAGAAATTTTTATGCTAAAATAAAAGACACCCGGCAGAAAGTTTCTGATTTTGTTAACGACCTTAATTATTATCTTGAAATACTGAAATCGGACGAACTAAAAAAGGCGTTTTCCCTTTGCACTGGCCAGCTTAAGCGGATTTTGAAAAGCATAAAACCTAGGAAAATCCGCGTAAATCTGCTGATTGGGCGCGGTGATCCGGCGGCAACGGCGAAAATTTTGGAGCTTTACAGTATTTTGTACCCATTTATTGGCCAAAATATATCTATCAAACCAGATTTTGACCGCGAGGTTATTAACGGCGATTTTTTCATCAGCGGGCGGATTGCTTCTTGGGTAGTCCTATGGTCAGCTTGGAAAGTGTACAGCGACCGGAATATCCGCAAACTGCTCAAAATGTTTAAAAATAAACCAACGAACTAGAGGAGGAATAAAAGTGGCAGACCATAATTTGACCGGAGTAATTGACTCATTGATGAAAGGCATGAACTCTGTTCTTTCCGCAAAAACGATTGTCGGCGAGCCGACGCAGATCGGCGATACGATTATCCTGCCGTTTATGGATATGACTTTTGGTGTCGCTGCCGGGGCAAGTGCCGGGGACAAAAAAAACGGCGGGGCAGGGGCATTTAGCGGCAAGCTGACCCCCAGCGCGGTTTTGGTCATCAAAGACGGCACAACCAAGCTGGTTAATATCCGCAACCAGGATTCGCTGACGAAAATCCTTGACATGATTCCTGATTTGGTGGACAAGTTCACGAAACCAAAGGACAAGGACATCATTGCCGATGATGAAGCAATTGAAATCGCCTTTCCTGACGCAAAAGAATAGCATTGGCAATAAATATAGGGGCCCAGCATAAGATATAAGGAATAAAAATGGCGTGGGTTCATTATGTGGTATTTGCGTAACGCGCAAAGAGTAATTGGATTTATTGCGTTTTGGATTGCGATTGGGATGTTGCTGATGTTTTTTTTGGTCAATCGCTTTGTTGCCTTGATTATCATCGCGTTACTTTTGCTAATCGGCTATCACCTTTATTTTTGCAGGACATAATACGCAGCCGAGGGTTGATTAGCTCCAGAAGAATTAATTACGAGGTTAAAGAACGAGGTTTTCATGGATACATTAAAATTAGACAAGCCAAGCGAAGAGGTTTCTGTAAAAGATCTGCTAAGCCGTAAGGAAGCCTTGGAACAGGACTCTTTTGAGGAGCTTAATGAACTTAAGGCTTGGTTATTTGATGAGAATAACCGGATCACCGCGGCCCAGGACAAGCTTAATCAGATGGAAAAGAAGTTTAGCGTCGAGCGTAAGCAGTTCCAAGATGAAATGAAAGATCTAAATCAAAAGCTGGCTCGCGAAAAGAAGCGGCTTAAAGAGGACATGGCTTTTTTTGATAAAAAAATGGAAATACTAAAAAGCGGCTTTAGCCAGCTTGACATGGACAAGCGCAAATTTGAAAAAGACAAGGTTCATTTCATTGCTGAAAAAGAAGCTTATGCCCGCGAATCAAGCTATGGGCGTTATGATACGGTTGAATATTTGTTCCGTGGGGTCAGTAGCCCATTATCGCTCAAGAAACGCTACAAAGATTTGATCAAGATGTTCCACCCGGACAATATCGCCGGGGATCATGAGATGGTGCTTGTCATTAACAAGTATTATGAGAAAATGCGCAATAAATATAGTTATGAGCGGCAAGCGTAGATGAAGCAAACCGCGTTCGAGAATTGCCAATTCTAATTATTCTACTGTAAACCGCTTAAGAGCAAGCCAATCCTAATTATTTTACTATAACCGCGAAAACGAGAGTGCGATTCAAAAGAACGACCCTTGAGAAGCGTCGTTACTTAATTCGCGTATTTTGCGAATTTATGTAACGCAACGCTTCTCTCGGAGCGAAAGCGGGTCGGGCGTTGAATCGGCAGCTCTCGTAAACGCGGAGAAACTCTCGTACCGCGAAAAACACTTTCGTACCGCGAAAAACACTTTCGTACCGCGAAAAACACTTTCGTACCGCGAAAAACACTTTCGTACCGCGAAAAACACTTTCGTACCGCGAAAAACACTTTCGTACCGCGATAAACACTTTCGTAACCGCGATAAAAAAAGGGACTGCCAAGCGGCAGTCCCTTAAAAGAATCACAAGCGATTATATCAAAACGAACAACTAAGCCCGCTCAACAAGGCCCGACCTAAGACAGGACGTGCAAACGTGCTTTCTTTTGGAAGCACCCTTAACAAGGCATTTAACCCTTTTGACATTGGACTTCCAAATCCTCTTTGTCTTAATATTTGAATGGCTGACGTTATTCCCGAAATGAGCGCCCTTGCCACAGATATCACATTTAGCCATAATAATTAACCTCCGTAAGTAGTAATAAAAACACAACAGTAATATGATAGCAGAAACCAAATTAGAATGCAAGCAAAAATTTTATTTTCATGAAAAAAATTTTTCCCACTAAACTATCCCCCTAAACTATCCCCCAAACTATTTCCAAAAACCATCTCCAAAAACCATCTCCAAAAACCATCTCCAAAAACCATCTCCAAAAACCATCTCCAAAAACCATCTCCAAAAACCATCTCCCAAACTATCCTCCAAAATCATCTTCAAAATATCCCCCCAAAACTATCCCCAAAATTATCAAAGAATAATTCTTAGAATTATTCTTATAATTACCCCATAGAATTACCCCATAGAATTACCCCATAGAATTACCCCATAGAATTATCCCATAGAATTACCCCATAGAATTATCCCATAAATTATATTTTTATAAAATTTAAAATTTCTTATTTCATTTTCTCCATATTGCGGTTATAATAAGGAAGCAAAACAGAATGATTTTAAAGGAGGTATTATGAAGGCTTCTTCGATGAACACACATATGGGCAATATCCAAATCGACAATGAAGTAATCGCCCAGTATGCCGGATCAGTTGCAAATGAATGTTTTGGCATCGTCGGAATGGCGGGGATAAATGTCAAAGACGGCATTGTAAAACTTTTGAAAATGGACAGCATTTCCCGGGGAATCCATGTCAGAATCAATAATAATAATAAATTAATCCTCGATTTCCATGTCATTGTTTCATATGGAGTCAGCATTCTTACGGTTTCCGAGAATCTGGCCAGCAATGTCAAATACCGGGTTGAAGAATTTACCGGGCTTAACGTTGAAAAAATAAACATCTTCGTTGAAGGTGTTCGAGTGATTGATTAAGGAGGAAAGTTAAGTGGCAAACACAAAAATTAATGCCGCCCTGCTTTCTAAGATGTTTATTGCTGGGGCCAAAAAGCTTGAAGTAAGCAAGGAATGGATAAATGAACTAAACGTTTTTCCCGTGCCGGACGGTGATACCGGGACGAACATGACGCTGACGATTATGTCAGCCGCCGGGGAAGTAACTGCCTTAGCAAACGCCGACATGAAATCAGTCTGTAAAGCAATATCCTCAGGTTCTCTTAGGGGAGCAAGGGGCAATTCAGGAGTAATCTTGTCGCAGCTGTTAAGGGGTTTTACAAATGTCATCCGTGACTATGAAGAAGTGACAATCCCCATTTTGGCTGACGCAATGGAAAAAGCGGTTGAAACAGCTTATAAAGCGGTCATGAAGCCAAAAGAAGGCACGATTCTAACCGTTGCAAGGGGCGGCGCGGAAAAAGGGCGGGCCCTCGTGAATGAAGGGGTTAGCGACATGGCTTATTTCATTGGCGAAGTGATTAAGCATTCGGACGAAGTTTTGCTTAAAACGCCCGACCTGCTTCCGGTTTTAAAGCAAGCCGGGGTGGTTGATTCGGGCGGCCAAGGGCTGATGGAGATTTTAAAAGGAGCTTATGACATTTTCCTTGGCAAAGAGCTTGATTTAACAATCAGCGCGAAACCGTCCGGACTAAAACCAAAGCTTGATGTCAAAGCCGACATGGAGATAGAGTTTGGATATTGCACCGAGCTCATCATTATGCTGACGAAGAACTTTAACATAAAGCACGAGCTTGATTTAAAAGCTTTCCTTGAATCAATCGGCGATTCGATTGTTGTTGTTGCCGACGGCGACTTGGTCAAAGTCCATGTCCATACCAATGACCCCGGCCTGGCGATTCAAAGGGCCCTAAAATACGGGGCGCTTTCCGATATCAAAATTGACAATCTGCGCCTTGAGCATCAAGAAACATTATTTAAAGAAGCAAAAAAAGCCGAACAGCCGCGCAAGGACGTTGGCTTTATCGCGGTTTCGGCCGGAGCAGGAATCAATGAAATTTTTAAAAGCCTTGGCGTTGATTATTTAATCGAGGGCGGGCAGACGATGAATCCTAGCACCGAAGATATGCTAAATGCGATTAATGAGGTAAATGCCGACAATATTTACATTTTCCCGAACAACAAGAATATCATTCTGGCGGCCAACCAAGCGGCAACTTTAGCCAAGGACAAAAAAGTAATCGTGCTTCCGACCACGACAGTCCCGCAAGGGATTACGGCGATTATCAATTTTGTCCCCGACCTGGATATCGAAGAAAACACGGCCAATATGAGCGAAGAGCTAGCTAGCGTCAAAACGGGCCAGGTCACTTATGCGGTGCGGGACACGATGATAGATGATATCGCCATCAAACAGGGTGATTTTATGGGCATAAATGACGACGGGATCAGCTCGGTTGGCACTGATGTCAAAGAGGTTGCTTATCAGATGGTTGCTTCAATGGCGAACGCTGACAATGAATTAATCAGCATTTATTATGGTGAGGACATAAAAGAAGAGGAAGCAAAAGCCCTAAAGGAAAGCATCCAAAAAGAGTTTGCCCAGCACGACATCGAGCTCCAGTATGGCGGCCAGCCGATTTATTACTATATTATCTCGGTGGAGTAGGGAGCAGGATATAATAATCGAAAGTGAAGATAATGTTATTAGACAAAATAAGGGAATGCTGTAAGAAAAATAACATCATATGGACACCTCATGCTATTACACGTATGATGGAAAGAGGATTAACTAAAAATGATGTTATGTCCTGTATTTATGAAGGCAAGATAATAGAAAATTATCCTGACGACTTTCCCTATCCTAGCTGTCTTATATATGGCCACGCTATCAATTTGCGGGTGATTCATGTGGTCATCGGCAGTGACAGAGAATATATTTTTGTAATAACGGCATATGAACCAGACGCGATTAGATTTGAAGATGACCTAAAAACCAGAAAGGAGATAAAGTAATGCGTTGCTTATATTGCAAATGCGAAACCCAGAAGCAAAGTACAATGACCCATGTAGTTACGCTGGCCAATAGTATTATCGTAGTAAAAAATGTTCCTTGTGTTGAGTGCGACCAATGTGGGGCAAAATTTTATCTCGATAATATTGTTTCCAATTTAGAGGAAATTGTGAATAAGGCCAAAGAACTATCTAGTGAAGTAATCGTAACCGAATACAAAGTACTAGCCGTAGCCTGACTCACAACCCTCATTTCTAATTATTGCTATCTTATTGCGAATTTTTGCGCAATATGGATAGCAATATTGCTTTTTGGAGCATTTTCCTGTACAATTAGGACAAATATCTGAACTGTATCTTAGGCTGAATTTATAAACGATTATGAAGGAGGTATCATTAATGGGAAGCTCTAAAAAAACAGCAATGTTGAGGAGAACGATTGCGCTTTTATTAGCGTTGTTTTTGTTTTCCACGCCAACCCTTAGTTTTCTAGGGGGGGGGGTACTTGGTGCATATGCACAGGAAGGGGAAATCATCATTCTTGATGGGGATGATGAGGGTGAGCCGGAGGGCGACCCCGAATCAAATGGCTTAGAAGACTTGAATCAGGACGGCGATTTACTTAATGACCCAACCAATGTTTCGGACGATGACCTAGGCAATGGTTTAGGTGATGAGCCGGGCAATCTTTCAGACGATGAATGCCAAGATCCTGATTGCACGGAAGAAGAACCTTGCGATGATTGCCTATCCTTAGATGGGGTTGGTTTCGTCGCCGCTTTTGGCGGCATTGGCTTCATGCCATTGTCGGGCGATCTTGCGGATATCTTAATCACCTTTGAAGATAAAAGCGTTGGTGATACATTCGCAGTAGTCGGACCGGCAACCGCAACAGTCATTGAAGATGACGGCAACAAGGTCTTAAGGATCGACCCAGATAAAGAGAATGAATCCGGAGCAGTCATCCCGGTTGATTTGGGAGCAACGAAACTATCTGATTATTCAAAGATTACAGTTAGCCTCAAATCAGATTCTGCAACCAGATTAGACGGAAAGAATTTCAAAGTATTTGCGGCGGCTAGCGCAGTTGTCCCGCCTAATGCCGCTAACCAGATACTTACTATAGGTAATATCAACTATCCGGAAGTTACTTCAGCTTGGCTGGACACAGAGGGGACAATCACAACGAACACGACCACCGCTGATTTAACCGGCGAGATTTTCCTTCTGGTCCTTGGCGATTATATGAACAATAAAGAGGCAATCCGGGTCGATAATATCGGCTTGTGGCTGCTTGATGCTTGTTGCAACGGATTGTGTAACCCTTGCACTTGCTCCCCTTGTGACGTTGCCAATGAGGAGCCGGGCAAATGCTGTTATGAATATGACCCCAACGTAGATTGTGTTGACCTGCTGGCTGGCTTAGCCGAAAGGACCATCACCAACCCGAATCCGGGGAACGCGTGGAACTCTTGGGCGACGGTCCTACAGCTTAACGTCCCGAACGGCACAGTCTTACAGGACTACAAGACATTCAGTTATGATATCACAACTGTTGTTGCCGGAGACCCGGTCAGCGGAGCCGGATCTGTTCCTAATCGGCTGCAGCTTGAGATTTTTGCCAATGGCGTCGCAAGCCCTGCCATCAATGCCATCAGCCCCCGGTATGGGATTGACCGCGAAAGTGCCGAGATAAGCTTGCTTCCGACCCTCGGACAGCCCAATTTCGTCGGCGCGAATGGCAGAGTCAAGTTTGCCACCAACAATAACTCATCAGAATACTCCGACATCCAAACCGTCACATTCAATAAGGCCGTCCTTGTTGCCCTTGACTGTGATGGCAGTTGTGATGTTTGCGACCCGTCCGGCGCTCCTAGCGGGGACATCGTCATTGACTTTGAAGACCTAAGCGTTGGCGATATTGCTGCTCCTTTTAGGAATATCGGGTCGGGACTGGCAGATATTTATGTCGATGCCGGGAACCAAGTCCTGCGCTTCCAGCCCAACCACGGCAATAACGCTGGCGTAGTCATCCCAGTCACGATCCCGGCCGGGAAAACGCTTGGTGATTTCGAAAAGATTACTTACCGCGTTAAAGCGGACACAGCAGTTTACGGCAAAGATATTGACTTCATCGGCGATACGAGAGGTTACGCATTCAATCAATGGATAGGAGCTTCTGACAACGTAGACCGCCGCCTGGGCAGGAGAAATGGCAATATAGTAGAATCCTGGACTGCAATAGAGTTTAATATTTTACCAGCCATGAACGCATTAGCTGGCGAGATTGATATTTTGGTTGGAGTATCGTTCCTTGACGATGCACCTCAACAGGAAAACTACTACTACTTCGATGACATTACCTTGGTTGAGCGCAAATCCATCAACTATAGTGCCGCGGCTGATGGCACGGCCGGGATGGTTTCATCAACGAAGATTACCCTCACTTTTACCGATCCGGTGACGGCCCTTACTGTCAGCGAGATTGACTTTGTGCCCGGCTCAGGAAATCCTGGCCTTTCAATCGATGACCCGGTCGTAGTCGCCGGAAGCGACAACAAAGTCTGGGAAGTTCCGTTAGATGGCACGATTGGCGTTCCCGGCAATATCACGTTTTCAATTGACCGCCTTGGCATCCAAGCGGAAGAGAAGTTAGTCCTGCTCCACAAAAAGCTTGAATCGGCAATGGCTGACATTGAGATTACTTTTGACGGGACAGAGCCGGACTGGGAAGACCGCTTTAGGGCCAATGGCAATGCGGTTGAAATTAGTATTGATACTCAATTCGGCCAACATGACGATTTTGCCTTAAAGGTAGAGCGGACAGCCGCGGCTCTGGGCAGCTACCAGCATTGGGTCCGCGTGGGGCAAGTCTCCGCATACGCCGGGCCGGGTGATACCGAGCTAAATCTTCCGGCGGGAGCGTCCTATACGATTACTGCCAATTTCTATGTTCCTTCTCAGGCAGCAGGAGCGAAAACGATTCGCGGCCCGCAGATATTCATTAATAATACGAACAGCGGCCCAAGCATTTTCCCCTCTGACGCAAATGCCGGGAATATTGCAACTGACACATGGGTCGAGATATCATTTAAGACCCCGGTCTTGACCGCCCCGCTTGACAGTATTGCTTTCCGCCTTAATGCTTCTTCAGATGATAATTATCCTGATTATTGGTATATTGATGATATTACGATTTCGCAGGAACTGGGCGAAATGCCGGAATGGGATCTTACCCTTCCGTCACTTTATCAGACATACGCAAGCTACTTCCTGTTTGGCAATATCATGGACCCGAACCACCAATTTTCAATGGACCCTGACACGAAAGCAATGTTTGTCCACCATTATAATGCGGTCACAGCCGAGAACAGCATGAAGCCGGATTCATATGGCATGACTGGCCCAACCGTGCCGCCCAATTTTACCAGATCAAGGGAGTTGGTTGACTGGGCAAATGGTGAAAGCATTAACGCCATCGGGCATACGCTCGTATGGCATCAGCAGTCGCCGACATGGCTTAATTCGTCCGGCGGTGATCCGTTGACAAGGGCCCAAGCAAAAGCAAACCTTGAAATGTTTATTAATGCGATTGCCGGGGAGTTTGCCGGAGATCTTCTGGCATGGGACGTCGCTAATGAAGTATTTAATGACGGCGGAGTCTTTAACGGCGATTGGCGCAGTAACCTCCGCACCAGCTCAATGTGGTACCGTTCATATGAGAACGGCGCAAACAGGGCGGCTGGCGAAAGCGGCGCGGATTATCTATATGATGCCTTTGTCTTTGCAAGGGCAGCCGACCCGGCAGCGATTCTTTATTACAATGATTACAATGATGATAACGTAACCAAG